>CAZDVD010000004.1:0-134706 GCA_964508765.1 uncultured Lentisphaeria bacterium | reverse complement strand
CCTCCACTGACAATGTAAGTCTTCTCGCACTGTCCACCAAAATGTAGCAACTTCAGTTCATTGTCCCTCGACTCGAGTCTTCGCTCCTCTGGAGCTTCGCCCTCGCAGGCCGCTCGGGATGACAAATTAAGTTTCAGCATTAAAGGACAAATTGAGGACAAACATGCTCTCCACCCTCGATTTCAGTATCATCATTCTTTTTCTAGCCGGTATTTCAGCTTAACGTATTTATAACAGTCGCTTCAATAAAACGTCGGAAGACTACTTTTTAGCGGGTCGGGATATGCCCTGGTGGGCGGCCATGCTCTCTATCGTAGCAACTGAAACGTCGGTTTTGACCTTTATCAGTATCCCTGGTCTGGCCTACCGGGATGACTGGTTCTTTTTGCAGCTGGCGCTGGGCTACATCCTGGGGCGTATTCTGGTTAGTATCTTTTTACTACCCGCCTATTTCAAGGGAGGCATTACTTCAATCTATGAAGTACTGGGAAACCGATTTGGTAAAAAAATTCAGAAAACGGCCTCGGGCGTCTTTCTGGTTACCCGCATACTGGCTGATGGAATTCGCTTTTTAGCCACCGCAGTTATTGTACAGGTTGTGACTGGCTGGTCCTTGCCTGTTGCTGTGTTAGTCATTGGCGCTGTGACAGTTGTTTATACCCTCATGGGTGGTATTCGTACTGTCGTCTGGGTCGACAGTTTTCAATTTGTGCTTTATATCGGTGGTGGTCTCATAGCCATCATTTATATCCTCATGCATAGTGAGGCTGGCCTGGGGGATATGCTTGGTCAATTGAATGACCAGGGCAAACTCGATATTGTGCGCTGGGGATGGGACTTATTTACAAATCCCTGGCTCTTTCTTTCAGCTGTGTTTGGCGGTATGTTGTTGTCTTTCGCTTCCCACGGGGCCGACTATATGATGGTGCAAAGAGTGTTGTCGGTACGTGATCTGGCAGGTGCCAGGAAAGCCATGATAGGGAGTGGAATTTTTGTCCTTATTCAGTTTACTGTTTTCCTCTTAGCAGGTTCTCTCATATACATTTATCTCGGTGGTGTTGAACTGGAAAAGGACCGGGAATTTTCAACTTTTATTGTGAACGAACTTCCTGTGGGTCTCAAGGGGTTGTTGCTGGCTGGAGTGCTGTCTGCAGCCATGTCCACCCTGAGCTCTTCAATTAATTCGCTGGCATCTTCAACAGCCACGGACTGGTTGGGTAAAAATGTCTCCATCAAAACATCTCGTATTATCAGCTTTTGCTGGGCTATTGTCCTGATCGGTATTGCCTTGGTATTTGATGAATCGGATAAGGCAATTGTAGTGATGGGTCTGGAGATTGCCTCATTTACTTACGGTGGATTGCTGGGTCTTTTCCTGCTCACAAAAATCGACAGGGAATTCTCTCAGGTCAGTCTAATAAGTGGATTGATAGCCTCGATGGCCATCGTTTTTGTAATGAAGCATTTTGGTTTAGCTTGGACTTGGTTTATCGGCTTCTCCGTACTGACAAACCTGATTGTCGTCTATGTTGTAGACTGGGGCTTAAAACTCAGATCAAAGTAAATTTATTAACCTTGCGAAGGTTTTACTCGTCACGGCGAAGTCTTCAGGACGAAGACGGGAACCTTCGCAAGGTTAAGGTCCTCAAAGTCTAACTCCCTGAAACAGCACCGACAATCACGATAATAATCGTGATCAACCAGATGTTGATATAGTGTTGGAGATGTAGACCCAATAGCAGCAAAATATCCCGTTCCAATGCAGGTACATCTTTGGCTGGACTTTCTATGGTCCCCGAACGATGAAGCGGGTTGTCTACCTTAAAAATGTACTGCTCATTAGCAGTGTCTTTTTTAACCCAACTCCAGATACCCCTCAGTAAATTGAATGAACGAAAATAGTAAGTGCTACCGCTTTTTAGCTCCAGCTTGCTCTTCTGAAAATCTTTCCAGTAAAAATGAAGCTTCCCGAGTTCTTCCTGAGATGAACCGTCAATCACACTTAAGCTCATGTTTGCTTTTCCGTTGGAGCTAAAGCGTAGTTTTCGGTCGCCCATTTCTCCAGTACCATCAGGACTCCACAGTCCCTTCCGTCGGATTTTTCCGGTGAGTTTTGGACTCAGTTGAAAGTGATAGCTTCGAGAAGGTGAGCGGTTTTTCATCCAGGTAAAAATTTTATTTTCAGCCATGATCGATTCCTTTATCCTTTGGTCATCCAACGCATAATATTTGAAAACTTAAGTGGCACACCCTGCATGAGAATGGCTGCGCGGAATATGCGTGCTCCGCCCCAAACAACAAACAGTGTAAAAATAATTACCCCTGCGAGGCCAGCCCAGGGTTGCCAGGCAGGAATGGTAACGGGTGAGGCCATTCTCAAAGTCATCACCATCGGTGTAAATGGCGGTATCAATGACATCACAGTAGAAAATGTGGAGAGTGGCTCCTTTAAAACAGGCATCATAATAAACATGGGGATCATCATGGGAAACATTGCGGGGAATGATAGGGACTGAGCGTCTTTGGCATCATTTGCAACGGATCCCAGGCTGGTCATGAGTGCACCCAGCATGAACAAGAGGATAACCAGGTTTACCACAAACCAGGGTAGGATGTCATAAGGTATATAGGCTTCAAACCCACGCCATTGCATAAAGGCAATACCACCGCCCAGATAGACCAGGGTGCTGGTTAAGGCCACGGCCAGACCTCCCAGGATTTTCCCCAGCATAAACTGGAAAGGGGTAATAGAACCCAGAATGACTTCAACAATTCGTTGGGTTTTTTCTTCCATAACGGCACTGAGCTGAGGGGTGGCACCCATCATGGACATCATAAACATGAGCATCATCATGACCAGGGGCACGACGATTTCATGGACTTCATTGCTGGAACCTGCATCGGTAAAGTTACCTTCTTCATCTATGGTAAGCAGTCCCTTGGCGGTAACCCAGGACCAGTGAAAAAGGTCGGGAATTTCTGATTCATCAATACCGGCCTGCTCAAGTCTCAGGCGACGAAGATGATTGTTTATAGGATCCCTTAGCCAGTTGCGAATATCATCCAGGGCAGCACTTTCAGCATGATAATTGACAAAGGCATTCTTCGGATCTGCCGCGGGGTGAACTATTGAAGATCCAATGTGAAGGAAAGCATGAATTTCACCATCGCGAACTCGGTCAGATAGTTCCCCAAGTTGTACAATAATATTTGCTGTGTCCACGTCGACAAACTCAATACTATATACTGGTTGTACTTGAGTGCTATCCTCTGGGTCAAAAATATGCTGGGTATTGCGAATAGAGGCAGCTTCTTGAAGCATCTCACTAAACTGACCCGATTCATCAACCACAACAATGCGACGTTCTCGAATATCGACATGGTCTTTCAAGAGGGCCATGGCAATGATGCTTCCGCTCATAAAGACAGGGAGCATGATCAAACCAATGATGAAGCCCTTCGTGCGAACAGCAGCATAGTACTCTCTGAGAGCAAGGCGTAGAATCTTATACATGATCAACCTCCTCAGCGCCGGCTATTCGAACAAAAATATCGTGGAGGGATGGTTTCATCAGTTCAAAACTCAGCAATGTATTATCTTTCATTAATTCTTTCAAAATATCCTGAGGATTGGATGTGGGGGATATCCTCAATTCCTGTGATTGACCAAAATCATGGACTTTGTCAATGCCAGTGATTCGATCAAGACCAGTAGGCTTGTTGTCACATCGGATTCGGAGGGTGTCACTTCCATATTTGTCCTGGATTTCATGGAGGGTACCATCAAGTACTTTTTTACCCTTGTGTATCATAAACACATAGTCACAAACTTTCTCAGCTGTAGCCATATCATGGGTGCTAAAAATCACGGTAGCGCCATTCTTCTGAAGTTCCAGCATAGCCTTGAGGAGAACATCAGTGTTTACTGGATCAAGTCCACTGAAGGGCTCATCAAGAATGACAAGCTTGGGATGGGAAACAACGGTTGCAATGAACTGCACCTTTTGACTCATACCCTTACTTAAGGCTTCCACCTTCTTATTGCCCCATTCAGAGAGATCAAGTTTTTCCAACCAAAAGTCAACGTCCTCTGAAACCCTATGTCCTGTTTTGAGTTGACCATAGAATTGAAGCAACTCACGGATTTTCATCTTTTTGTATAATCCGCGTTCTTCAGGAAGGTAACCAACAAGGTCATTATCAATGGATGCTCGAGGAAAACCCAAAATTTGAATATCGCCATTGTCTGGATGCAAAATATTCATGATCATACGTATTGTAGTTGTCTTACCAGAGCCATTAGGACCTATAAAGCCATAGATGCTACCTTCCGGGACCTCCAGTGAAAGCTGATCCACAGCAGTAAAATCATTGAAGGTTTTTGTAATATTGTTGAGCGACAGAGCATTCATGCAGTGAATCCTTATATGAAGATGTTTTTCAAAATCGGATCAATATAAACGGGTTGTTGAGAAGGTGGGAAATATTCGTTGAGTTGAAAACAGGGACGCTAACCGGCATAGGTTATCGACTAAGACATTGAAATATAAAAGGAAATCATGAAAAGAGGAACGGTGTGATGGGGGTACTATGAGGTTAATTGATAAAGAACAATATTATGAATTATAGTTAATAAATCGAATATAATAGTTTTATGTATTCTTGGTTTCGAGCTGAGAGTTTTAATTAATAATGGTGTTTTCATAAGGTTGAAATAGCGGTTTGTGGGTAAGGGTTGGTTAAAAAGCTGGGCTCAGTGCTGTTAAAGAGCAGAGATCATTCGAAAATGAGTGAAATTGACCAGAAAGGCTGATTTGATTTAGAATTTCTCACCGATAATAGATCTTAGGAAGCCCAGGTGAATAGCAATAATTTTGTGGTGCACAATACGGCAAGGCGGGTAAAATGTAGCGTTTTGGAGCAGCAAATACAGACAATAAAACAGGTTAAAGCTTTTTACGCCAGACGGGGAACAATAGATAGCCTTATGACCAGCTGGTCAATATGAGCCATAATTGCGACAATAGTAATTTGATAAATGAAGAAGATAAATTTCTAAAATTGACATTAAAACCTACTAAACCCATTAATACAGGCAATTGACGTATGCATGGTGGCTTGCAAAGAGAGAATTCTGCGGAATCGAGAGCAACCTGGAAAGCAGGTCATAAGTGTGGATAACTATCACACAGTATCAGAGCCCTTAAGCCAAGGCTATGTTAGGTCCTATGCAGAGGTCATGAGTGGAGGTAAATGAATATTGAAGCGTACAGTATGATGCAAAGGCAGGTGGTGCACATACAGGCATTATTTTTGTGGTATTCCAACAAACTTGTACTTGTGGAATCAATTACAATATTTATACAGGAAAATCTAAATTCTGCTTCCACCAGGCTAGTCCTCCAAATATCTTAAAAGTTTGAATTGAGGATTTTATGAGAAGTGATAAATTAGTTGTACATGGTGCCCGTGAGCACAATCTGAAAAATGTTAATCTCGAACTCCCACGAGATAAATTTATAGTTATAACTGGACTTTCCGGCTCAGGTAAAACTTCCCTGGCTTTCGATACCATCTACGCCGAAGGTCAGAGACGTTATGTAGAATCTCTCTCTGCATATGCACGTCAATTTCTGGGGTTAATGGAAAAACCAGATGTGGATTATATTGATGGCCTATCCCCTGCTATTTCGATTGAACAAAAATCAGCTGGAAGAAATCCAAGGTCCACCGTGGGGACAGTTACAGAAATTCATGATTACCTCCGTTTGCTTTTTGCTAGAATAGCAAAACCGGAATGCTATAACTGTGGCCGGCCAATTACCCGGCAAACGGTTCAACAGATAGTTGACTCCATCTTAAATCTAAAAGCCGATGCACACATACAAATTCTAGCTCCCATTGTTAAGAGTCGCAAGGGTGAGTTTAAAGAAATATTTAAGGAAATAAAGAGAGAGGGGTTTGTAAGGGTACGTGTAGATGGAAAGATTCAAGAAGTTGGTCGATCAATAAATCTTGATAAAAACAAAAAACATAAAATTGAAATTGTCATAGATCGTCTTGTTATCAATGAAGAGTTTAAAGATAGGTTGACAGAGTCCGTTGAGTTGGCCTTAAAACATGGAACAGGCATGGTCATTATTGATGTTGTAGGTGAAGAAGAACATGTATTCTCTGAGCACTACGCTTGTCCTTATTGCGAGATAAGTTATCCTGAGCTTGAACCTCGTTTGTTTTCCTTTAATGGCCCATATGGCGCTTGCCCCAGTTGTGATGGACTAGGTATGCAAACAAGTATAGATATTAAACTCATCGTGCCTGATAAAAGGAAGTCCCTATTACAGGGCGCCATAGCACCGCTTGGTGAGCAGCCCCGCGGAAACTGGTACGCTGCTATCCTTAAAAGCTTGGCTTCACATTACAATTTCAAGTTCACTCAACCCTGGAGCAGTATCAGTGATGAGGCAAAGGAGGCCATTATAAGGGGTACCGGGGACAAGAAAATCAAAATGGCCTATGAATCAGATCGGTGGAAAGGTGAGTACGAAGGCGGTTTTGAAGGGGTTATCCCCAATCTGGAACGCAGATATAAACAGACTACATCACCAGGCGTAAGGAAATGGATTGAGGGCTACATGAGTTCTTTACCCTGTGAAACATGTGGCGGTTCTCGTCTTCGTATTGAAGCAAATCATATCCTCCTCGGGAAAAAGAGTATCACAGATCTGAGCTATTTACCAATTAAAGAACTGCTTGTGTTTTTCAATGAATTAAAACTCTCTAAAACAGAAGAGCAGATTGGAAAACAAATCTTAAAAGAAGTTAAAGAAAGATTAAGTTTTCTAGTTAATGTTGGATTGGATTATTTAAACTTATTCCGCACCGCTGGAACTTTATCTGGTGGCGAGGCGCAGCGAATTCGCTTGGCAACCCAAATAGGCTCGCAACTGGTCGGCGTGCTTTATATTTTGGATGAACCATCAATTGGTCTGCATCAGCGTGATAATCGACGTCTAATTGAAACCTTAAAACATCTTAGAGATTTGGGCAATACGGTTATTGTTATTGAACATGATCAGGAAACCATGGAAGAGGCAGATATATTGGTAGATATGGGTCCTGGTGCAGGTGAACATGGTGGCGAGATTGTGGCCATAGGCCCACCAAAAACGTTCTTGAAAAACAAAAACTCCCTCACTGCAAAATACTTAACGGGTGAATTATCTATCCCGGTTCCCATGCAAAGACGAGAAGGAAGAAACAGTAAAATCAGTCTGGTTGGAGCTCGTGGGAATAATCTTCAAAAACTTAACATTGATTTCCCCCTGGGGAAATTCATCTGTGTGACTGGGGTATCTGGATCAGGTAAGTCATCCCTCATTAATCAAACTCTTTATCCAGCCATGGCACGGTCCATATACAATACGAAGATTACCACGCTACCGTATGATCGTGTAGAAGGTTTGGCATATATCGACAAGGTCATTAATATTGATCAATCCGCCATTGGCAGGACCCCCAGATCCAACCCCGCTACCTATACAGGCTCTTTCACATTTATCAGGGATCTCTTCTCCCAGCTTCCTGAAGCGAAGTTGCGTGGCTATAAGCCAGGTCGATTCTCGTTTAATGTGAAGGGTGGACGCTGCGAAAGTTGTCGGGGTGATGGTATCCGCAAAATTGAGATGCACTTCTTACCCGATGTTTATGTCCAGTGCGAAGACTGTAAGGGAAAACGTTACAACAGAGAAACATTACAGATTCAGTACAAGAAAAAAAACATTTCTGAAGTACTGGATATGTCAGTGGAGGAAGCCTTCGGCTTCTTTAAAGCCATACCAGCTCTCAAGAGAAAACTTAAAACGCTCGTCGAAGTGGGTCTTGGATACATCAAGCTGGGACAACAGGCCACTACGCTATCCGGCGGCGAAGCCCAGAGGGTGAAACTTGCCAGTGAGCTAAGCAAGGTGGGTACGGGCCGTACTTTTTATATTCTGGATGAACCCACAACTGGCCTCCACTTTGCCGACGTAAGCATGCTATTGACGGTTCTGAATCGCCTGGTTGACAAGGGCAATACCGTCCTGGTCATTGAGCATAATCTTGATGTGATTAAGTCTGCTGACCACGTGATCGATCTCGGACCTGAGGGTGGTGATGGAGGTGGAGAACTCCTGGCCTCCGGAACTCCTGAGGAAGTCGCCAGGGTTAAGCAATCCTATACAGGATATTACCTCAAAGACATGTTGGCGAAATAATATTGTCTCCAGGAAGGACATATCCGAATAGTGTGCGAATAGCCCCTCCAAGGCTTCACTTGGAAACAGGCACCCCCACCGACTATATTTGCCGGCACATTTTGAATAGAAGTTCCAGAGACCAAAATTCAAAGAGAGGCAAGTAAAGATTGATAAGATGAGTGATTTAACACAACCCCAACTATTGACCGAAGAACAGGAGTTTGACCGTGCTCTGCGACCACAAAGTCTGGAAGATTTCGTCGGTCAGGAGGATACAGTTGCTCAACTAAAAATCTTTATTGAGGCTGCCAAACAGCGTAATGAAGCTTTGGATCACGTCCTTCTATTTGGACCTCCGGGACTGGGTAAAACCACTCTGGCAATGCTGGTCGCCAAAGAATTAGGCGTGAGTATTAAAATTACCTCTGGACCTGTGCTTGTTAAAGCTGCTGATTTGGCCGGCTTACTCACCAATCTCGAGGAGCGGGATGTCTTTTTTATTGATGAAGTGCATCGCTTGAACCCTGTAGTTGAAGAATATCTCTATTCAGCCATGGAAGACTATCGCATTGACATCATGATTGATCAAGGGCCGAGTGCTCGGAGTGTTCAGCTGAATCTTGAACCATTCACTCTGGTTGGTGCCACCACACGTGCTGGTCTTTTAACGCCCCCTATGCGTGCTCGTTTTGGTGTGGTACTCCGCATGGATTTTTATGAACCAGAGCAGCTTCAACTAATTGTAAAACGCTCAGCCAATATTTTAAATGTTCCCATTGATGATGATGGTGCCTTAGAGCTGGCCCGTCGCAGCAGGGGCACACCTCGTATTGCCAATCGCCTGCTTAGAAGGACCCGAGATTTTGCCCAGGTTAAAGGCAATGGCTCCATTACCAAACAAGTAGCTGATGATGCCCTCGGCATGTTAAACGTCGATGAGTATGGTCTCGATGATATGGATAAACGCATACTCAAGGCACTTATAGAAAAATTTGACGGTGGTCCTGTTGGACTAAGCTCGCTTTCAGTAGTAGTTGGTGAAGAAGCCAATACCCTGGAAGAAGTTTATGAACCATTCTTGATTATGGAGGGGTTTCTGGTTCGAACTGCCCGTGGCAGACAGGCAACTCCTCAAGCTTATAGACATTTAGGCTTTGTTTTAAAAGCCGAGTTATCCCAAACCAACATGTTCCAAAGAAAGAAAGAATGATATATGCTGTTTGATCGCGCAAAAGCCCTGACCTTATCTGATTTTGATTATGAATTACCAAATGAGTTAATTGCCCAACATCCAACCGCCAAACGTGATGGATCCAGATTGCTTGTTATGGATGCCCAATCCGGTGAAGTGGAGCATAGCAAATTTTCGAATGTGGTAGATTCTCTAAAATCAGGAGATGTTCTCGTTCTCAATAATACTAAAGTTTTTCCATCAAGACTCTATGCCCGCAAGGATAAAACCGACACAGAAATCGAATTGTTTTTGCTTCGTGAATTGGGAAACAATTTATGGGAAACGCTGGTGAAACCTGCCCGCAAGGTTAGAGTTGGTAACAAGCTGGTTATCGAAGACAAAATCACCTGCGATGTGGTAGACAATACGGTCTCGGGT
Organism: uncultured Lentisphaeria bacterium; assembly: GCA_964508765.1. GTDB lineage: Bacteria > Fidelibacterota > UBA8477 > UBA8477 > JABMPR01 > JABMPR01. The sequence goes on along the minus strand of CAZDVD010000004.1, from coordinate 124,854 downwards.
GGACGTGTCGTGCGTTTTGATAAAAATGGTGGTGATTTCTATTCCATTCTTGATGAAGTCGGTAAATGGCCATTGCCTCCCTATATCGTTCGTGAAGCCAATGATGATGACAAAGATCGTTATCAAACTGTCTATGCCAAGCATCGTGGTGCTGTGGCAGCTCCTACTGCTGGATTGCATTTTACTGAAGCACTTTTGAAAAAGGCCAAGGCCAAAGGGGTGGAAATTCAATACGTGACCCTCCATGTTGGACTGGGAACCTTCAGGCCGGTAAATGTTGAAGACATCACGAAGCATCAGATGGATGCTGAATATTTTAATGTCCCTGAAGAAACGGTTACCGCAATAAAAAAAGCTAAAGAAGAAGGTCGGCGGATCATCGGTGTGGGGACCACGGTCGTACGGGCTCTTGAATCAGCCGTGATGTATCCTCGTGAGTTGGAACCAGGTGATGGCTGGACAAATAAGTTCATTTATCCCCCCTATATTTTCAGGGTGGTTGATGGCATTATCACCAATTTTCACCAACCTAAATCTACGCTTCTCATGCTGGTTTCAGCCTTTTCATCCAAGGAGAAAATTCTCAAGGCCTATAACATTGCAGTCGAAGAGAAGTATCGCTTTTTCAGTTATGGCGATGCCATGTTCATTTCGTAAAAGTATAATTATGTCGACACGAATATTCTCGAAAAGAGCGGTTAAATAACTTTGCGTCTCTGCGCACTTTGCGAGAGCATTGTAAAATAGTATGAGTGAAACGTCTAACACCCAACCCCTAACCCCTAACCTCAGAGTAGGTACAGGCTATGATGTCCATCGTCTGGTGGAAGGTCGGGATTTGGTTTTGGGCGGCGTTAAAATTCCTTTCGAAAAAGGTACATTGGGACATTCTGATGGAGACGCTCTAACCCACGCGATTGCAGACGCTGTTCTTGGTGCGCTAGCCTTGGGGGATATCGGTCAACATTTTCCAGATACATCCCCTGAATTTGAAGGAGTTTATTCCATCGATCTTTTGAAGCATGTGAATTCCCTGATTCGGGAACGGGGCTATGGGGTTTCAAATCTTGATGCGACCCTTATACTTCAGCGACCCAAAGTCATGGGGTTTTTACCAGAGATGCGCCAACACCTGGCAGATGCCCTGGAAATTCCCATTGATCTTGTATCTGTAAAAGCGACAACAACAGAAGGTATGGGTATGACTGGAAGTGGAGATGCGGTAGCTGCCCAGGCTGTTTGTTTCCTTTCAAAACGATAACCCAGTTGTTCTAACATGTTGGAACCCCTCTTATGCTTTATCGAACAATCGCCAGCCTGGCTGGTTTTCCTTACTGTTTTTTTAGCCTCTTATATAGAAAACATTTTCCCCCCTGTTCCTGGTGATACCATCCTGATTTTTGGTGCTTACCTTGTTGGTCGAGGTGAACTTTCCTTTTCCATGGCCTTGGTCACAACCCTCATGGGCAGTGTCCTGGGTTTTCTCACTCTCTATTTGGCGGGATACAAGTATGGACGGGGATTTATGTACTCCAAACAACAGACCTGGTTTTCACCAAAAAGCTTACAGCGGGTTGAACTCTTGTTTGAAAAATGGGGTTACGGCGTTGTGCTTATCAACCGCTTTCTGGCAGGACTGAGAAGTGTGGTTGGGCTCTTTTCAGGGATCGGAAAACTCAATATCTGGAAAGTTATCATTCTCTCAACCATTTCCAGCTTGTTATGGAATGGCACCTTAATTTGGCTGGGTAGCACAATTGGTGAAAATTGGGAGCAGATCGGAGTCTATCTCAAACGCTATAATACTGCTGTATCCATTGTGATTGTGGCAATTGTAAGTGCTTTTCTCATTCATCGTTATGCCATCGTCAAAGAGAATCTCTCTGAAGGAAAAGATACACATTGACGATACAAATAAGCAATATGAGGCAAACAAAAGAATACTAGACTCTTTTTTTGACCGAAAATATGACAAATAATCTCACACATTCTTGCGTGATATGAATAGGAGAAAAGAATGATAAAAAAGACAGGAATAATCCTGATTTTGGCCTTGATACTAATGAGTTGTGGTGGTGATAGCGAAACTGCCAGGGAAGCAAACGTACCAAAATTGAGCCCGGAAGGCCTCACTCAAGATCAGATTAAACATGGGATTGGCCCCATTGTTTCGTTCACCCTCGGTCCGCAGAATGATGCTCTGGTCCAAAAAGGACTTGATGTTTTTACAGTAAAATGTGTGGCCTGTCATAAAGTGAGTGAGCGTCTGGTAGGACCACCTCTTGCTGGTGTGACAAATAAACGCTCACCTGCATTCATTCTGAATATGATTCTGAACCCGGATGAAATGGTCAAGAAACATCCTGAAGTGAAAGCCATGTTGGCTGAGTACTTTGTGCCTATGACTTTTCAGAACGTGACTGAAGATGACGCTCGGGCAATCCTCGAATATTTAAGAACACTTTAAAAAATATTGCCCTTGAGTTGAAGCAAAAACGGAACTGCTTTGGTTTCACCCTTTCAAAGTTTATAAGCAACAACCAGAATAATATTCCTGCCAGGTTCATAAAGCGGTAGGCCACTATCTGCTGTGTTTTTAATAAAATTGCGACTGAGGTGTTCATGGTAAGCCGTGTCAAATATATTGTTGAAACCCTGAGCGACAATCCATTCTCCATTGAGAACCCGGATTTGATGTTATAAACCTGAAACCCTTTTGTGGCCGTTTCACCCTTTTCCACAGACACACGATCCTGATCACTGACCCAGCGTCCCTCTGTCTGAACCCACAGGGGTAGTGCTTTAAAGCTGTACCTCAAATTCAATACGGTTTCAAGGGGTGGCATTTCTGGGAGAGGTGTATCATTGTCCAGATTTTCACCTCAAGTATAGGCGATGGCAAACTCATAGTGGAGTGCTGGTATGATGACACCATCTGCTGTGAGTTCAAACCCCAGTTGCTGGGCCTGATCCAAATTCTGGAAGACCTTGGATACCTTTGGTTCATTACAAGGGAGAAAGACTCGATTAACACTGGAGTCTACTCGGGCAAAGATATAGTTCTCCAGCTTAGAAATAAAGATGCTGCCTTTGAGATGATGCTTGCTTATGCCGCTTGAGAGTCCCAGCTCTAGATGAAACTGATTCTAAAAAGTGACATGTGAATTTCCCGCATGTAAATGTTTATGTTTGTCCTGTTCGATCTGATAACAAGTCAAACCGTTGAGTATAAAAGTATACATGCTTTGTGGCAAGTAGTGTGAAAATCGATTGTTGTGCAAATGCTCATCACAAATTCAAACTGGCAACACTTTGAGCATCCACAGTTCTGGTCTAAATTGATTGAGAAATGAAGCCCTTTAAACCATTCGATATTTCTGCTCACACCAAGGTAAATTTAAAGTTACGCATTATCCGTAAAAGACCAGATGGCTATCATGACCTGGATACAGTATTTCAGGAGTTGGATTGGGGTGACATCCTCCATTTCGAACCAGCAGAAAAATTCAGTTTCAGTATGGAGGGCCTTAGCTTTGATGATGGTGGCAATAATATCTGTCTTCATGCGAAGCAACTCTTCAGAGAAGCCACTGGGAAAGCACTTCCAGTAAAGATTACCCTTGAGAAAAAAGTGCCACCTGGATCTGGGCTTGGCGGGGGGAGTGCCGATGGTGTGGCTGTGCTCAAAGGCTTAAATCAGATTGCTGGTTTTCCACTGTCAACTGAGCATTTGCTTGAGCTGGCTTTGGAGTTGGGAGCTGATGTACCTTTCTTTATTGAAGGCGGCTTACAGCACGGTCAAGGTGTTGGTGAGAAACTTGAGAAACTGAAGTTGGGCTTCGAAGGGTTTATACTACTCATTATTCCGCCCATTCATGTCTCTACAAAACAGGCATTTGAAGCACTAAAAATACCATTGACACCCCCTAAGGCTCCGTTTACTTTTGGCCGCCTTTTAGAAAAGGCAACACTGGTACGGTTTTTTGATAACGAATTTGAATCTGTAGTTTTTCATATACATCCAGAAATTGGCACGCTAAAAAGCGAACTCCTTAATCAAGGAGCATATTTTGCCAGTTTGTCGGGTAGTGGCTCGACTGTGTATGGCATCTTTGACAACCTTGAACAAGCAAAAGTTGCTCAATCGTTTTTTATAAACCGTTACCATACCCAGATCACCCTCCCCGTCATCTAAATATTGCCTTCCGGGATCGTTCAAAGGTAGGACACCAGCTTTTGGAGCTGGTCATGGGGGTTCGAATCCTCCTCCCGGAACACTTTCTATTTCAAGTCAACATGTACCTGGGCCCTGACAAAAGTCAGAGCTGGGACGACTTGAATAGGCACTTACCCAAAACGCCAACCAACAAACGGAAGTAGAGCGAATGAATCCCAAGTTTTTTTGTGGTAGAGCCAACCCAGAGTTTGGCAAAGCTATCGCCAAGTATCTGAACATTGAGTTAGGGAAAATGACAATCAAGCCATTTAGTGATGGTGAGCTATGGATTCGCTTCGATGAGAATATTCGTGGCGAAGATGTCTTTATTATCCAAAGCACCAATCCACCAGATACGAATATGATTGAATTGTTGTTGATGTTGGATGCAGCTAAAAGAGCTTCAGCTCGACGTGTCACGGCCGTCATTCCATACTACGGGTATGCGAGACAGGATCGTAAAGATCAACCCCGCGTCCCCATCAGCGCCAAATTGTTTGCTGATCTTATTCAAACTGCTGGAGCTGACCGTGTGGTCTCAATGGATCTTCACAGTAGCCAGATCCAGGGATATTTCAACATTCCCTTCGATCACCTCTACTCCAAGAAAGTCTTGGTCGGGGCGATTAAGGATCTTGGTCTTGAAAATATGGTCGTATTGGCACCAGATATTGGTTCTGTCCCCATGTCACGATCTTATGCAAAGCTACTGGACGCGAGTTTAGCAATTATTGACAAACGTCGACCTGAACACAATAAGGCTGAAGTTATGCACTTGATTGGTAAGGTTGGAGCAAAGAATGTGTTAATCATGGATGATATGGTCGATACAGCTGGTACCATGGTCGCAGCAGCAAAAAAAGCGCGAGCGATGGGAGCCCTTTCAGTAAATGCCGCTGTCACCCATGGTGTGCTTTCGGGTCCTGCCATTAAGCGCCTAAGCAAGGTACCTATTGATCACATCCTGGTAACGGACACCATCAATATCGGCGCTAAAAAGCGCATCGATAAATTGATGTCCATTAGCGTGGCTCCCGTTTTCGGGGAAGCGATTCAGCGGATTCATAACGAAGAATCAATCAGTGTTTTATTTGATATTTAGTATAAAGAGATAAAGGAAGTAAAAATGGCTCAAGCAAAGAAAAAAGAACGTTTCGAATTGCAGATTGAGCAGAGAAGTGAATTTGGTCGGAAAGCTGCAAAAGCACTCCGCAGGAATGGCTATGTCCCCGTGAATTTCTATTCAGGTGGTGAAGAAGCTCAGTCCTATGTTATGACCGAAACACATCTGCGCGAAGCTATGCATTCAGGAGAACAAATTTTTAACATCACTATTGACGGCGAGCAACGCCGAGCCATGGTGAAAGATGTCCAATGGCATCCAGTAACAGACAAAATCCTGCATATGGATTTCTTCGGTGTACGTCTTCGTGACATCATCGAAATTCCCGTATCCGTGATCGCTAATGGACTGGCACTTGGTGTACAAGAAGGTGGTGTTCTCCAGCAGCCTATCCATGAGGTTGTGGTTCGCTGTAAAGGTGAGGATGTACCTGATTCCATTGAAGTCGATGTATCTGAATTGAACATCGGTGACGGTATCCACGCCAGTGATATCCAGAGTGATGACTATGAAGTTCTCATTGCTGAAGACATCACAATCATTTCTGTCGTTCTACCACAGAAAATGGAAGAAGTTGTTGTTGAAGTTGATGAAGATGATCTGGAATTCGAGGATGAAGAAGGATCAGAATCAGAAGACGGTGAGAAAAAAGAATCTGATACAGGTAGTGACGAAAAATAATCGATATCAAAGAGACGTATTGTGCTACGAGCAATCATTGGTCTTGGAAATCCGGGTGATCGGTATGCAAAGACCCGACACAACGCCGGTTTCATGGTCATTGATGAACTTGCCCAACGTTGGCAGGTCAGCTTTAAACCAGGCAAGGGCAGTTATGTCTTTGCTAAAAGCGCACAACGGGATGCAATCCTGATGAAGCCAACCACTTATATGAATAACAGTGGCCAGGCCGTACGTCATTTGGTCGATTATTTCAAAATTGCCACAGAAGACTGTATGATTGTTTTTGATGATCTTGACATTCTCTTTCCAGAAATGCGTCTGCGTAAGCAGGGTGGTGCTGGAACTCACAGAGGTATGCAATCGGTCATCCAACACCTGAGCGACACAACTTTCCCACGCATTCGCATGGGCATTGGTGGAGATCAGGGTCGTCGACTTTCTGAAGATTTTGTATTAGAGAATTATTCCAAAAATGATTTGACTGTTCTCCCTGAGCAGTTGGGTAAAGCGGCTGATGCTCTCGAGTATTGGTTGAAAGATGATATTGATAACACGATGAATCGTTTCAATATCAATCCCCGTAAAGCTCAGGCTGAGGATTTAAAGGAGGAAAATTAATATGAGTGAAATGATGATCTGGGTCCCCATCTCGGGATTTGTTGCCTTGGCGTTTGCGTTTTGGAAAACAGGCTGGGTCAATAAACAGGATGAAGGTTCAGATAAGATGAAACTTATCGGCAAGCACATTGCTGATGGTGCCATGGCCTTCCTGAAAGCTGAATATCGTGTACTGGCAATCTTTATTGTGGCAGTAGCCATTCTATTGGGTGTAGCCAATAGTGGGGAAGGGAAAAGTCCCCTCGTAGCCGCATCATTTGTTGTGGGTGCCCTGGCGTCTGGCCTGGCTGGCTTTCTGGGTATGCGCGTTGCTACCAAAGCCAATTATCGCACATCTCAAGCAGCCCGTACAGGTCTGGCTAAAGCTCTGGGCGTTGCCTTTGCTGGTGGATCCGTCATGGGTCTGAGCGTTGTAGGGTTAGGCGTGATTGGTCTGGGTGGTCTATTCCTGGTCTATAGAGAAATATTTACAGATATGAGCATGGTGATGTCTGTGCTTTCCGGTTTTTCACTGGGAGCCAGCTCCATTGCATTGTTTGCCCGTGTCGGTGGCGGTATTTATACCAAAGCTGCTGATGTTGGTGCTGATCTTGTTGGCAAGGTTGAAGCCGGTATTCCTGAGGATCATCCTCTGAATCCTGCCACTATTGCTGATAATGTGGGTGACAACGTTGGTGATGTTGCTGGTATGGGTGCTGATCTTTTCGAATCCTATGTAGGATCAATTGTGGGTTCAATGGTTTTGGGAGCCACCATTATGGTGAGTGGCGCTCTAGCACCTGAATTCGTATTCTTGCCTTTGCTCATTGCAGCAGCAGGAATCCTCGTTTCTATTACAGGTACCTTTATGGTTTCTGTAAAAGAAGGTGGAGACCCTCAGAGGGGTCTCAATATTGGTGAGTTTGGTTCATCGGGTATCATGGTTGTAGTCATGTTTTTCATGATTACCATGATGCTACCGGCCACATTCACGCTGGGTGGTGTTGAATATACCAGTTATGGCGTGTTCTGGGCCAGTACCATTGGTCTGGCTGCCGGTCTGGGTATTGGTTTTATTACAGAACACTATACCGGAACCAATTCAGGACCTGTGAACTCCATCGTAAACCAATCACAGACAGGCGCAGCAACCAACTTGATCGCTGGTCTGGGTGTAGGTATGCAGTCAACCGCTGTTCCTGTACTGATTATCGCAGCCAGTATTATGGCAGCTTTTGAATTTGCAGGTCTCTATGGTATTGCCATGGCTGCCCTGGGAATGTTAGCCAACACTGGAATGCAGCTGGCAATTGATGCCTATGGTCCTATCTCTGATAATGCCGGTGGTATTGCTGAAATGGCTCAAATGCCACCTGAGGTTCGTAAGCGTACTGACAAGCTGGATGCTGTGGGTAACACCACTGCAGCTGTAGGAAAAGGTTTTGCAATTGGATCAGCTGCTTTAACAGCACTGGCTCTTTTTGCTGCTTTTCGCACCACAGTAGAAGTTATTCGTGGTGGCGGCTCAATGAGTATCAGTATTACAGATCCCACGGTTATGGCAGGTTTGTTTGTTGGTGGTATGCTACCCTTTGTCTTTTCATCAATGGCAATGGGAGCTGTTGGTCGTGCCGCCATGGCTATGATTGAAGAAGTCCGTCGTCAGTTTAAAACCATCCCTGAGCTTGCTGCAGCGTTGGTTGTGATGAAAAAGTATGAAGAAGATGAGGAAATGTCTGTAGAAGACAAGAAGGTCTTTGATGCTGCTGATGGTAAAGCTGAGTATGGTAAATGTGTTACGATTTCCACTGAAGCTGCTATCAAAGAAATGATGCTTCCCGGTTTACTGGCTATTCTAACACCAGTAGTTGTGGGTTACATATTTGGTGCTGAAGCTCTGGGTGGTTTACTTGCCGGTGTGACGGTAACAGGTGTTCTTATGGCCATCTTCCAGTCAAATGCTGGTGGCGCCTGGGACAATGCTAAAAAAATGGTAGAAGACGGAGTAGAGATAAACGGAATTAAGTATGGAAAAGGTTCCGATGTTCACAAGGCTGCCGTCGTTGGTGATACCGTGGGTGATCCTTTCAAGGATACCTCAGGACCATCACTGAATATTTTGATAAAATTAATGTCGGTTGTATCACTGGTGATTGCACCACTGATTGCAACCATAGGTCTATAAGGAGGTTCGCTCTTGAAAAAGTATGAGTGCCTTTATATTGTAAATATCAACTTTGATAGTGAAGGAATCTCCGCCGTTGTTGCAAGAGTGGAAGAAGTCCTGAAGAATGTAGGCGGTGAGCTTGCAAATACCCAACATTGGGGCAAACGCAAGCTGGCTTACGCTATCGATAAAGAACGCTATGGAAATTATGTTTTAATGCATTTTCAAGGCGAAAACCCAGATATCTCTGAGCTTGCTCGTGAATTTGAAATCGAATCAGGCGTGCTTCATTATATGACTATTCGTCTCGATGAGTTTCCTGATTTTGAAACACTGACTGTTCCACAGGCTTTCGAGGCTGACCGTGGAAGACGTCCTGGAGGTAGAGATTCTAGAGATTCCAGAGATGGTCACAGACCAAGACGCTATGAAGAAAAACCAGCTGAAGCACCAGCAGCAGTAGCATCTGAAGATGGCGCTGAAGTTGTTGTTGAAGCAGCTGAAGAAAAAGCTGAAGTAGCCGAAGTGGTTAAAGAGACACCGGTTGAAGTCACAGAGGAAGCAACTGAAGTTGTTGTTGAAGAAGCAATTGTGGCTGAAGAGCCTGCCGTAGCTGAAGCTGAACCTGCAGTTGAAGAATCCGCAGACGAAAAACCTGAAGAAGAAGCTGAAAAGCCTGCTGACGCAGAGTAATCGGCCGGATTAGAGAAAGAGAGAATTCTATATGAAAATGTTCACCTATAGAAAAAAGATTTGCAAATTCTGTGAAAATAAGAAAATGGAAATTGATTACAAAAACCCCTCCATGCTACGTCGCTTTGTGACAGAGCAGGGAAAAATTTTACCACGTCGTATTACAGGTACTTGCTCCCTGCATCAAAGATCACTGGTAACAGCTATCAAACGTGCCCGGAATATTGCTTTACTGCCATATACCAATGACGTAAAGAACGCCTAAGAGAAAGGATCTGATCATGAAAATTATTTTACGTGAAGATATTGAATCTCTAGGGCAGGCTGGCAAAACCGTCAATGTAAAAGATGGTTATGCCAGGAATTATCTAATTCCTCAGAAGCTTGCTTATCCAGCAACCCGTAGTTTTTCTCGTGTTTTCGAAGAAGAGAAAAAATTGAAGGATAACCGCAACGCCCGTGCAACTGCACAGGCTGAGCAACTGGCTGCCAAGCTCGGAAACATCTCCCTCGAAACCTCTGTGAAGGTTGGTGAGGAAGATAAGGTTTTTGGTGCCGTTACAGCTGCTGATATTGCTGAACTCCTGGCCGCAAAAGGCTATGAGATTGACAAACGTGACATCCTGCTTGAGGAACCCCTCAAAGCACTGGGTATCTATAATGTTCCCATCAAGGTTGCCACAGATATCAAAGCTGAAGTTAAAGTCTGGGTTATTAAAGAATAACCTGACTCACTGACAATTCTCATGGGGTGAAAGTGATGGTTGTAATCTCAACTTTTATTTTCGCCCCGTTTTTGTTTCTAGAAGCAAATAACTCTTAGAAAAGATGGCGTTGATTGAAACGATTTTCATTCCATATTTTTAGTACGCGAGAAGCCTACCTCATGGTGGCTGCAAGTATGTTTCTAGGTTTATTTGTTGGCCTGAGCCTCCAGAGTATGATTTCCGGAATTGAGAACAATGAACTCCTTGATCGACTCGTCATGCTCTTTAGTGAAATCGCTATTCTGGTTCCACCCCTGTTCATATTAAACCAGCGTAAGCTTGGCTTTTTTGATGTGCTTCCCTTCCATAAGGTGTCTCCAGTGACTGTGGCCATGTCGGTATTATTTATTGGTGGAATCATTGGTCTGGTTTCTGTATTTGAGGTCCTTATTTTACCATATTTCCCTGTACCAGACTTTTTACGGGCTTTGGACGAAACACTCTTTGATGGGGGTATTCTTGCCAATATTGTGCTGATTTCTGCAGCAATCCTGGTTGCCCCGATTGTTGAAGAATTCCTTTTCAGGGGACTGCTTCAGCAAAGCTTGTTTTATCATTTTGGATCACTCATACCATCTATGGTGATTCCCACCGTCATTTTTGCCCTCTTCCATGTGGGCTACCTGTTTTATTTGCCAGCGATGTTAGAGCTCCTCGCCTTGGGTGTTTTGTTGGCCTGGCTTATGGCGAAGACAGGCAATATTCTGATTCCCATGCTAACCCATGCCCTGTTTAATCTTTCAGCATTTTCCGGTCTGTTTTTGGGGTTGGATGAAGAAGCATCCACACTGGGTGACCTGGGGCTTACCTGGATTATTGTCTCGGTGGTGCTCTTCAGCGCGGGATGGTTATATTTTAAAAGTATGAAACCCGTGGTCTGTGAGGAAGTCTACTTGATTCCACTGCCCCATGAAGTGGAGCAATAAAATGATGGATATGAGTAAAATTATTGCTATTGGCCTGGGTGGATTTTTGGGTGCTGTCGGACGTTATTGGATCAGTGGTCTGGCTCAGAAATTGAGCGACAGATTCCCCCTGGGGACCTTATCTGTTAACCTGTTGGGTAGTTTTGTTCTGGGACTCTTTGCCACGCTTTTTCTGGAAAAGATGATTGTAAATCAGGAGATGAGATTGTTTCTCCTAGTTGGTGTGCTAGGTGCGTTTACCACCTATTCAACCTTCTCTTTAGAGACACTCAATCTCATGCGAAATGGAGAGTGGATGTTTGCTGGTTTGAATATTCTTGCCAATATTGTTGGGACACTTATTGCCGTGTGGGCTGGGGTTAGTATCGCTAAGTTGTGGTGATGAAAATGGAATTCAAATATGCATGAAGATTACCCAGGCGAGAAGCTCTGTATTTTTATCAGTAAAAACGATAAGTATGAAGGCATCGTTCTTTATGAACTGCTTTTAGAGATTGCCTTCAATAGCCGTTTGTCAGGTGGCACTGTCACCATAGGGGATAAAGGTTTTTTTGGAGCTCAGGATGAATCCACCAGGCTAAAGATCCTTAGGTCCTCTGAAAACTTACCTGTGGTTTTGGAATTTCAGGGCATGACGAATAGAATTGATAGATATATCGAACGTATTCAACCGATGATAAAAGATGGGCTTTTTACCAGAACAGATGTCCGGATCACCAAATTCAACTCAACCGATGAAGACACTACCGATTTTCAAGACCAGGAAAACGAGGATCAATCACAAATATTTGATGAAGATGTTGAAGGGGCAGACATCCCCGACTCACACCCACCAGGCCAGGAATTTAAGGTGGATAAAGATAAAAAAAGTGAATCTGAATTTCTTGAACTGGATCAGGATCAGACGACAGAGGAAGACGAGGTTGATACCGCTGAACCTCATATCGAGATTCCTTCATTTGAGGATGACGACGACAATTCCAGCCCTGCCTTTGAATCTTTGGATACAGACCCAGAGAGCATTCGTGAAGATGAAGTAAAAGAGGTTCCTGATCCCCCCGTTGCAGGGGATTCATTTGTTGGAGCGGAGGGAGATGAGGACGAACCAGATACTTCGATGGATGACAATCATATCCAAGAAAATGCTGTGAATGATGCTCCTGATGCTGAAAGAGATTCATTTATTGATGAAGGACCTGATGAAGGACCTAATGAAGACGATCCAGTATACCAATTGACAGATATGAGTGAAACGCAGGCTGAAGAAAGTAGTGCGGACAAGTTCGAAATGGATGACTCACACGGAACCGTGGAGGATAAATCTAATGGAACTGAATCTGCAGAACCGAAGACAGAAGAAGATATTGACAAGTTATTTGATGAGCGTAACGAGAAATTTGAAAGCACTTTTGACGATATGCTTAAAGAGGTCGGCGGGGCCAGTATGGTTGACACAGATATAGATTCTGTGGGTAAAACAACTTCGGATAAAGAGCCGGTTGATTCATCGGGGGATGAACAGGGTGAAAGTGCCAGTAAAGACCAGAAGATTCAGGATAAGGATAACAAAGAAGAAGATATGAAAAATTATTTTTCAGAGCTATTTAAAAAGTGATTAAACACAAAAAACAATCTTTGATATACAATTCCCTTGTTCTACAAAAAATCTAAAGAAACCAATGAAGTAATTTGATTTATTGTTTTAGATTCGTATCATTCGTGCAAATTGTTGTGAAGTTTTTTGAACCTTTTTAGAGTTTGCAGGGAACATCATGAATGAAGATTATACCGGACAAAAGTTGTGCATATTTATTGGAGAGGATGATAAATATGAGGGTCGCGCTTTATATGAGCTCCTTCTGGAAATAGCTCTGGAGAATGGATTATCTGGCGGCACTGTCATTCGGGGTAGAGAAGGTTTTGGCGCACATGGTGAGATTCATTCAATGAAAATCCTCCGCATGTCCGATAATTTACCTCTTCTGCTGGAGTTTGTTGGAAGGATTCCAAAAATTGACAGTTTTGTTGATCAAATCGAGCCCATGCTCAAGGAAGGCTTGCTCACCAGAACGGATGTGCGCATAAACAAGTTCAGAAGTGAGAATTGGGACTAATTGTGTTTGAAATCACAACTCAGATAAAAAATGATCACCATCACATATAAACATTGAAGACAGGCTACTTTTTGTGGATTTTAATTAGTACTGGTTAATGAAGGAGAAAAATATGAAAAAAATCTTTATGACACTCACTGTTTTGACATTCGCCACCGCAGCGTTTGCTCAATCAAGCTATTCAACATCCCGGGGCTCTGGAACTATTATGATCTCAGGAACAGGATCTTATCAAACGGATCTGAGTGAGGACTTGAGATCCTCAGTATGGGGCATCAATTCTGATATCGCTTTATTTTTGTTTCCCCAGTTTGCAGCTGGAATTGATCTGGGCTATGGAAAGGAAATGGATGAAAGCGGTGATGAGGACGATCCCAATGTTCTTGAAAATGTCACCCTGTCACTTGGACCAAGGGTATATTTCTTTTTCGGTGGAAAAAATAGCGAACTAACCCCCTTTATCAAAGGGGGTGCAAACTACCTCGTGAATAAAACTCTCTATAATGATGATGAAATTTTCAGGGATGAATCTGAGCTCGGTCTGGTTGCCAGTGCTGGTCTCTTATTAAATCTCGCAAAAAATGTGGGTCTCACAGTTGAGGCAGAGTACAATTTCGAAAAAGGTACTGATGTCAACGATATCGATACTCAGCAACTGCTCATAAAATTTGGTATTCGCTCCTTTCTGGGAGAATAATTTATAGAATCAGATATTTCGACAAGCTCAATGTTCAGATTTGGCCGATAATTGAGCTTGTTGAGATCTTCGGCTCATACACAACACACGCAACGAAATATGATATCCAGTTTCCAAGAACTTCATCAATTAGTCAAAGACGCCACACCTAAGCGGGTTGCTGTTGTTGCTGCTGAAGATCCAGTACTCATTCAAGTAGCCACACGCGCCCAGGAAGAAGGTCTTGCTCAATTCATACTATTTGGGGATGCCCGAAAAATTGAATCACTTATTCCACCGGATGTAGCAGCTTTTGAAATCGTAGATAGTCAAAATCCAGCTGATGATGCAATCAAGCACATTCATGCTGGCCGGGCTGATCTGTTGATGAAGGGCAGGATTCAGACAGGTGAATTGTTAAGGGCCATCCTAGATAAGGAGACAGGTTTACGTCAGGGTGAACTGCTGAACCATATTGCTGTCATCGAATCTCCCTATTATCACAAGCTTCTCTTCATTAGTGACGGCGGTATAAATCTTCATCTCGATGAGCATGTTTTTGAACAAATGATAGTAAATAACACTCAATACTTGAAGCAACTTGGTATTGATGACCCGCGTTTTGGAATGATGACTCTCGTGGAGAATGTGAGTGATAAAATTCCTGAGACGGTTGTCGCTCAGAATGTGGTTAAGAACTTATCAAAAAGGGTTTCTATCGAAGGACCCATTGCACCAGACGTCGCTCTCTCCAAAAAGGCAGCCATGAAAAAAGGTCTGGATTCTGAAATATCGGGGGAGATCGATGTCTTCCTTATGCCCAATACGACAGCAGCCAATCATCTTGTGAAAGGGCTCTCCGTTTTGGGGGGTTGCAAAATTGGAGGAGTCATTGTTGGAGCCCGTGTGCCCATTCTTCTTGTGAGCCGCTCTGATGATGCAGAGAGCAAGTATCGTTCTATCCTATTAGGCCTGGTTTAGGTAAGGATTTGTGGCGAACTATCAGATGTAAGGTCGGATTGCAATCCGACCCTGCCACTACCGGCTAAGAACCTATCCGACTATACCGGTACCCTTACTTTGGAACTGCTTAATGGCCTCCTCGCTCAGAGGATGCTTTGTCATTTCCAGGAGGGTTTGATAGGGCAGCGTCAAATCATCTGCTCCAGCGGCAAATGCCTGGCTGGTTTCTTCTGATGATTTCAGACTGGCAGCGAGAAGCCGGGTTGAGCTACCCTCTAAAATCACAGCAATATCCTCAATCAATTTGATTCCATCACCCATGAGGCGAGTCGCGCGATTAACATAAACAGCCAGATACTGAGCGCCAGCCTCACGGGCAACCAGGGCTTGAGCGGGTGCGTAGATAGCTGTGGGACAGCAGACCATTCGGGATGACAACTCTGCACACAATCGAAAGCCCAGATCGGTGGGTGGCAATTTAACCACCAACTGTTTTTCAAGGATATCCAGGGCTTGATGGGCTTCTGTAATAGATGAGTCAAAGGAGTTTGATGTTAGTTGGTAAAAAATGGGTCCATCACTCAGCTGCTTGAGTGCCTTGAGCAATGCGGAGGTTTCCAGACTAGATTGAGCCAGAAGCAGCGGGTTGGTCGTAATACCCTTAACCCATCCTTGCTCAAGCGCTTTTTTAACATGTGTCAGATCTGTTGAATCTATGAAGATGGACATATCTTTCCTTTTTTTGCTTCGTGTCCCAATCTTTCATTGCAGAGCATCAAATCAAAATATTATTTGATTCGCCGTGCCGATTATATTCCAGGCATGAGGAGTACCAACCCACAACAGATTCATACACGCAATACGGTTCTCAATGCAAGCGGTGAGGGTTTGTGGGGCTTTGCTATGGCTTTTCACAATATGAATTCAGTCATTCCCATGTTTCTTGCCCAAATGGGCGCTTCTGCCTTCATCATTGGCTTGATACCGGGAGGGTTTATCTTACTCGTTGCCCTTCCCCAGTTGCTCTCAGCTAATCTTTTTCGTGGTTCAACGCGAATTAAAGAGCTCAATGTGGGTTTACATTTTGCCATGGCTCCTATTGCATTTCTGATAGGTCTGGCGTTCTACTATTTTGAGTTTGTTGGCCAGACCGGAATCATGGTTTATTTGATACTGTGGGTTATCTGGTCATTGGGGGTGGGGTTTCTGGTTCCCGTTTGGGCTGATTTTTTAGCTTCTGTGACAGTGGCAGGTCGTCGAGGAAGATTTTTCGGGATCACCTTTACAGTGAATGCCATACTTGGGATGGTGGGAGGGTACGTTCTGAAAGAAGTCCTTTCCCTAGAATCCTTAAGCTTCCCCAGCAATTTTGGCGTGGCCTTTCTTATTATGACCCTGGCCATACTCGTGGGGAATATCTTTTTCATCTTCATGAGGGTTATTCATCCTCCGTTAGCAAAGAAAGAACTCGTTGATCACTGGTGGACACGCTTAAAAACGATCTACACTCAGGACAGGAATTTCCGTAATTATATTTTCAGCCGAGCCTTGGCAGCAGCGACCATGATGCCCCTGGCTTTTTATGGTGTTGATTTACAAAACAGGTTTGATTTGCCTCTGAGTTCAGCGGGTACCTTCACCTTCTTTCTGGTTGTGGGCCAGGCCATCTTCAACATTGTGTTTGGATATATTGGCGACATCTTTGGTCGCAAGATGGCCATCAGCGGATTCTTTATTGGTCATTTCCTGGCAGGTCTCACAGCGATCCTGGCTACAGAGCCATGGATGGCCTACCTCGCCTTCCTCTTTGTGGGCATGGGGTTTGGGGCTGGTCAGTCTTCCTTTATGGTCTTTGTTTATGAGTTTGCTGGAGAACTGGGAGACCGAAAACTGTATTACGCTGCTCTGGATACAGCAGTAGCACCTTTTATCGTTGTATACATTTCAGTCGCCGGTCTTATCGTTGAATCATTCGGAACCATTCCACTCTATACCCTTAGTCTGAGTTTGGTTGCGGCTGGACTACTGGTGTTTATCTATAAAGTTGAAGCGCCTACAAGCGCTTAAGCAGCTCCATTAAGTACACTTCTCTTCAATAATCTATGATACACAGACAAAACGCGCAATCCATGCAGTAGCAAAAAGGCGTGAAAACAACTGCAACAGGGCGTTCCCGTTTGTGGTTGTTAAAACAAAACGCGCATAACGCTCTTTTTTGTTGCGTTCGGATAAATCATGTCTATATTCGTCATGTATGCAGAATAAAAATGACAGATTTGACCTTGATTATCGGAGATTTACCATGAAAAACCTACTGTTCAGTATCATCATATTAAGCGCTACAACCCTCTTTGGCCAGGGGAGCAGTTCCATACAGGGTAAGGTGATTGATGAAATGACTCAACAGCCTATTATTGGAGCAAATGTCATTGTAGAAGACGCGAACCGCGGATCAGCAACAGATATTGATGGCAATTTTTATATCCAGTCCGTATCCGTTGGTACATATCGTTTGAGAGTGGATTACATCGGTTATAAATCACGTATCATGAGTGATGTCGTGGTAAAATCAAATAGACCCGCTGTTATCAATATTGAATTACAGGAAACCATTCTCGAGCTGGAAGCCACAGTTGTAGTTGCAGAATATTTCACAAAAAGCCCCGATACACCCTCCAGCACTCAGGTCCAATCAAGTGAAGAGATTAGAAGACTTCCTGGTGGATTTGAAGATGTCGTTCGTGCGATCTCTATTCTTCCTGGTGTTGCCCAGGCTGATGGTGGTCGGAATGACCTCATTGTTCGTGGTGGAGCCCCCAGTGAAAACCTCTATATTATTGACAATATTGAAGTACCTAACATCAATCACTTTGGAACTCAGGGTGCCAGTGGAGGTCCGCAGAGTTATGTAAATCTGGATTTTGTTGATGAAACATCATTCTCCACAGGTGGCTTTACTGCCAAATATGGTGATCGTCTCAGCTCTGTCCTGGACATCTCACTTCGTGAAGGTCTCAGCGACCAACTCGCTTCAAAAACAACCATCTCAGCCAGCCAGTTTGGATTCAACCTGGAAGGTGCCTTACCCCAAAATGGTAATTTTCTTTTCTCAGCACGACGTAGCTATCTTGATTTTTTGTTTAAAGCTGCAGGTTTTGGTTTCGTACCAGAATACTGGGATTTTTTAACAAAAGCCACCTTCGATTTAAATCAGACTGATCAGATTACCTTCCTGGGTATTGCAGCTCTGAATAATGTGAAGTGGTTTAATGATACCAAAGAACAGCGCAACTCAAATAGCCAGATATTGGGAAGTGACCAGCAGCAGTTCGTCGCCGGTATCAATTACAGACATTTAATGAGTTCTGGTTTTTTTACCACAAGCCTGAGTCAGGTGAATGTGGAATATGATTTTCTTCAGAGAAATGCCGACCTAACACCCGTTTTTAGCAATGCCAGTTATGACCGACAGACCGCCCTTAAATCAGATTTGACCTGGAAGCTGAGTAAATCACTCCGTCTCAGTACCGGAGCAAAATTGAGTAGAGTTGATTTTGCTTCAGACCTGGTTCTCAATCAAAATGACGTTCCGGGTATTGGTACCTTGAGCATTGAAGAGGAGTATGCGAAGGTGGGTTATAAATCCGGTGTTTATACTCAATTATCCCAGCGCTTTTTCCGATTTAACTATACAGCCGGTCTAAGAGCAGACCACTCAACCTTTTTAAATACAGATCCAGTTTTGTCACCCCGCTTTTCCATGAACTACAAGCTAAGTGGTGATGTGAGCGTATCAACCAGTATTGGGAGATATAACCAATTCCCCAGCACGATCTGGTTGGTCTCCAATGAGAGCAACCGAGATCTTGATCCCATTCAGGCCGATCAACTCGTTCTGGGTTTGGAGTATCTCTGGCGTTCAGATACAAAAGTCACTCTGGAAGCATATACGAAACAGTATCGTAAGTATCCAGTAAGTCTAACTCGAGATTATCTCGTTATGGTGAATACAGGTGCTGGCTTTGGTGGCTCAACGGAAGGTTTTGCATCCTTTGGTGTTGATCCTCTCAGTAGTGAAGGAACAGGCTGGGCACGTGGACTGGAATTCTTTGTCCAGAAGAAAATGTCTGAGGTTCCCTACTATGGTACTATCAGTATGAGCTATAACCAGTCCATGTTTACGGCTCTGGATGGTATTGAGCGTCCAGGAAGTTTTGATCAGACCTGGATCATGAATCTGGGTGGTGGATATGTATTCAATGAGAAATGGGAGTTCAGTGCCAAGTTCCGCTATGCTTCTGGTCGACCCTACACACCCCTCAATGATTCAGGAGTTCAGATGACCGAGGCATATAATGCACTCCGGTTGGATGCAAACCATAATCTCGATGTGCGTCTGGATCGTCGTTGGGCCAATAACGGTTGGGGTTTGATTACTTACATTGATGTACAGAATGTTTATAACCGCAAATCATCTTCTGCCCCCGCTTTTGATCCAAATACGGGTGAGGTTTCGGAGAACCAGGGTTTTGGGATTTTGCCCACCATTGGAATAAGTGCAGAAATTTAAGTCTAACGGGTTATTTTGAAACCGAACAGGAATGATGATAGATGCAAAAAACTGCCAATAGTACCTCTTTAATCAGCAGCGTTGATGTTGCCAAAATCCTTGGTGTGAATGTCGCCACAGTAAAGCGATGGACAGATTCCGGTAAACTGGACTGTGTCAAAACTGCTGGTGGGCATAGAAAATTCTTACTGAGACATCTTGCCGCCTTTGCCATGGAGCATGAGAAGTATTCACAACGCTTGTCCCTGTTACCTCTGGACAACCAGCTGAATCTTGAGCTTAGCCACCAGATATTACGAGCTGACTATGTTGAACTCATTCCCTACATTCTGGATCGAGCTATCTACTGCGATCAGTCCTCAGTCAAAACAGTTTTGAATGGTCTGTATATGGTGAATCAAAATTTAGCTAGTATTTATGATGACTTGCTTACACCCGTACTCCATCAAATCGGTGAATTATGGATGGATGGAAAGTTAAGCGTTTCTCAGGAGCATCTTGCTTCTCAAACCATTCGTGATGACATCATTCAACTCCAGGATGTGGTCGTCAAACCGGAAAAATCACAGGGTAAAGCCTTCGTTCTTACTTTGAGTGAGGAGCTTCATGATATACCAGCTAAAATGGTTCAACACCTCCTGGAGCAACGCGGTTTTCAAGTCCTTTTCAGCGGTCAAAAAACCCCAGCAGGTGATACAATAAGCGTCTTTGAGTCATTCAAGCCTGAACGCGTGTACCTTTCTTCAGTATATATTGAAAATGTACCTGAAGCCCAAGCTGAGCTCGAGGAACTTCGGAGTTTGTGTGAAGAATTTGAGGCTGAATTATTCGTTGGGGGGAGTGGGATTGCCCAACTTAAGATTGATGAGGATCAGGTAACTCTACATAACTTCGGTGATGTTCAAAGTTTCTGATCAATAAATCACTCAACTCGAATAGAAAACAACTAACGCATCTCTAAATAGAACCGTCTTTCAGGTAACAAATCTCCACATCCATTGAGAACTGGTTTTCATGCTTTTGCTTTGAATCACGTT
Source organism: uncultured Lentisphaeria bacterium (assembly GCA_964508765.1). Lineage (GTDB taxonomy): Bacteria > Fidelibacterota > UBA8477 > UBA8477 > JABMPR01 > JABMPR01. The sequence continues at coordinate 104,321 of CAZDVD010000004.1, read as the reverse complement.
GTTTCTCCTCACCGAATAATTGAAATGAAGGGGGTTGAAAACCTCTTGTTCATAGCTCAATTGTAGGATTTACTCAGGAGTGAGTTTCTGTAAGTAAGTATGAATAAGAATGATTGTGTTGCCGGAACAACATGCTTTCATTGGCATCTAGATCATTAAAAGAATTCTAGTTATCCGACTCCAATTATTCTCCATCGATTTCAATTTTCAAGGCAGACATCGAATCATTCACATCCAGGATAAAAATAATCAGCCCGATGCTTAATGCACCCATACACAAAATGAAAAGCCCCATAATCAAACCGACGGCATGAAGATCGAATAGAGCAATAAGGAATAGAGATATTACCAGTACGGCTGCCAGCAATAAGGACGTGGAAACAAACACTATGGCTAAACGAAGATTACGGGCTCGACGAGAGATAATCTGAATTTGAGATTGAATGCGCTGGTTTTTTCCACCTGAAATTTGCCGTAGTGCTTCAGCCAGTGAACGTGCACGATCAATTACACGAGCATAGCGGTTGGTCATGGATAACAACACAAGACCGGCACCAGAGATGACAATAACTGGTCCGATGGAAAGCTGGAGAGCGGGAACGATTTGTTCTAAAAGCATATAACTTCCTTCTTAAAAATCATTAAAATAATTATGTGAATTTCTTCTGACAGCTCGAGCAATAGTGGGTACCTCGCTGACCAACCTTGATTTTGGTAACAGGGGTATCGCAGATGAGACAGGGCTCATCTTTACGACCATAAACCTGTAGAGCAGCCTGATAAGTCCCACTCTGATTATCCCCATGACTAAAATTGAGTACTGTGGTTCCCTGAGCCTTAATGCTGGCTGAGAGAATGGACTGAATTGCTGAATGAAGGCTATCCACTCGAGCCTTCGGTATGACAGAGGCAATACTCAAGGGTTGAATACCCGCCTGGAAAAGAGCCTCATCCACATAGATGTTCCCTAGACCCGCCAGAAAGGTTTGATCCAGTAGCAGAGGTTTTATCTGCCGTTTTTTACCCCTGAGCATATCATAAAACGCATCCACAGTGAATTCCACACTGAGTGGTTCTGGTCCCAGGTGGTCCAGGGTATCATCAGGGTTATGGACATATTCCATGCGCCCAAATTTGCGTGTATCTTGAAAATACAGACTACTTCCTGATTCAAAATTCAGAATAACAGTCACGTGCTTTTCTGGAAAAACCGGTGTGAGTTTGCCGGTCATGCGCAAATGAACAAGCAGGGCGCCGTGGTCTAACTCAATAACAATATATTTGGCTCTTCGACGCACCCCCGTGATGGCTTTGCCAACAATGGACTCATATGGATCATCGGCTACCAGGGCTTTTTCCCAGGGAACTTCCAAATCCACGATGGTCTCACCTACGATGGTGTTCTGAAGACCTCGTACGACGGTTTCTACTTCAGGAAGTTCAGGCACTAAACTTCAGCCAAATTGAATGTGGAAATCGCACAGTCAAACCGCAAAGGACGCTGAGGACGCAAAGTTTGAATATTTATCAGCAGGATAGAACTCATAACCATTGATCATTTCTTCCCTGAGATTGAGAAGGGGTTGTGAGCGTTTCGTATTTCACTTTTTTTGCGCTCTTTGTGCCCTTCGCGGTTGAAAACTTTTTGTACAAGAAGATAATTAAGCCTTAAGGACGAGGCTGATGGGGCAGTGATCAGAACCGGTGACGTTGGGATGAATACGGGAAGCATCCACAGCATCAGCAATTTTTTCGCTGACCAGGAAGTAGTCAATTCTCCAACCCACATTGTTAACGCGGGCATTGGATCGAAAGCTCCACCAGGAATAGTAACCTTTGTCGCCAGGATGCTCCTGACGAAAGGTGTCAACAAATCCCGTATCCAGATATCGGTCTATCCAAACTCGCTCTTCAGGTAGAAAGCCTGAGGTTTTTTCATTGGGCTTTGGACGAGCAAGGTCAAGATCTGTATGAGCCGTGTTAAAATCGCCCACGACAATTACCGGCTTAATTTTATCCTTCTCTCTGATGTGTTCCTGTAAGGCACCATAAAAACGTAATTTATAATCGAGGCGGTCCTGATCTTTTTGTCCATTGGGGAAGTAGACATTATACAAAAAGAATTTTTTTTGCTCGGTGAGGACAATGCGGCCTTCACGATTGAATGCATCATCCAAAATGGCTGTCTCTACAGAAAGAGGTTCTGTTTTACACCAAGTTGCCACACTGCTGTAGCCTTTTCTTTCTGCCGAATGATAATAGGCATGATATCCCAGAGGTTTTGTCAAAGACTCATCCAGTTGATCAGGCTGTGCCTTGGTTTCTTGAAAGCACATAATATCCGGTGTAGCCAGGTTAAACCAATCCCAAAAACCCTTTTTAACAACGGCACGTATACCGTTAACATTCCATGAAACTATCCGCATTGAAGACTCCTTTTCTGCCATGAAAATACTCCGAAATCAGAAAACGCAAATTTTTTTATGTTCTTGCAGTTTTCAGAGAGTGGATCATTTGAATTAAAAAGGAGGAGACTATATTTTGACATTCCAAAATGGGACTGAGATACAGAATCATTTCATCGATGGAAAACCAGCATTGCGTGTGAAATCTCGCATGGAATGGCGAGAATGGTTGGAGCACAATTATAGTAATCGTGATGAGGTATGGCTGGTTATCTATAAAAAAGATTCAGGTAAACAAACAATTACCAAAATTGAAGCACTGGATGATGCTATCTGTTTTGGTTGGATTGATAGTCTGGTCAAAGGCATTGATGATGAAAAGTATATGCAGAAGTTTACACCTCGGAAACCTGACAGTCAGTGGTCAGAAGTTAACAAGAAACGCGTAAGCAAACTTGAGGAGGCAGGTCTCATTGAAGCACCTGGTCAGGTTCTCATCGATCATGCCCGAGCCACAGGGGAGTGGGATGTGATTCGCACGAGTCCCAATCAATTTGAAATATCCCGGGTATTAGCATCAGCCCTGGAAGCCTCAATAGGTCTCAGGAACAAGTGGGACAAACTTCCACCATCTCATCGACAGCAATACTTAGGATGGATTGCTCAGGCCAAAAGAGAAACGACTCGCCAGAATCGCATTAAGAAATGTATAAATATGCTGACTTCAGGCCAGTCACTCAATACCTTGTAATCAAAAGAAAGAAACGAAAATGGCCCCAAGAATTCTCCTCGTACTTGTTGCTGCACTATTCCTGGCTTGTTGCACCCCCCAGGTGGAAAATGTGGTGACAGTTACACCTGAACCTATTGCCCCCCAACTTGAGATTATGACACGCGCTGAATGGGGATGGGTCTCTCTCACTGATACCATTCCAACTCATGAGATCAAATACATCACCATCCATCACGGCGGTGAGGATTTCCCCGAAGACAAGGATGCTATCAAATATTTGATTGGTTTACAATCCTGGAGTCGATCTGACAAAAACTGGATTGATAATCCTTATCACTATATGATTGACTTGAAGGGAAATATCTATGAAGCACGTCCCATCGAATATCCTGGTGACACAAACACGGACTATGATGTACGTGGACATGCCCTTATTTGCGTTATGGGCAATTATGAGCACCAGATTCTGAGTAAAATCCAGTTCGAACAACTCGCCCTGTTGACAGCCATGCTGGCAGATAAGTATGCTGTATCCAATGACCTGATCAAAAGCCATAAAGACTATACAGAGACTTTGTGTCCTGGTAAGGATATCTATCGTTACCTGGAAGACGGTAGCCTGGTTAAGCGCATCGCAGAATTAAGAAACCCTTAGTCTTTTGTATTCGATTAGATGTCTTCAAAAATAAAGCTAAAATATTTTAAACAGTCTGGGGTGATCCCTGTTTGCAAGGGGAGGGTAGTGGTTATTACCGCCCGAGGTAGCAAACGCTGGATTATTCCCAAGGGATCCATTGACTGGGAGCTTTCAGCCCAGGAATCTGCTGCCAAGGAAGCCTTGGAGGAAGCCGGAATCAAAGGAGAAGTTCTTCCTGATGAAATCGGGACCTACACCTATGAAAAACTGGGGGGTAGCTACAAGGTGCGTCTCTATTACATGGAGGTCACCAAGCTCAAAGACAACTGGGATGAGAAACATTTTCGAAAGCGGAAATTGCTCACTCCCAAGCAAGCCATTAAAAAAGTGGTTCCTGCTGCGGTCTCGAAAATCATGGCCAGTTTTTTCCATGAGAATAGACATCTGATAAAAAAGAAGAAGCGTAAGTCCAGAAAGAAAAAGAAGGGCTAGAGCTATGGGGAATGCCATTGTTGGTGTGTGGAAGCTATTGACTGTCGTTTATGTATCTGGCGAAGACGTCACGACCATTGACCCAGCACTTCCTGGTCTCTTCATTTTTACAGAGGATCATTATAGTATGACCTGGATGCCTCTAAAAGTGCAGCAGGAAGCCTATGCCGATCAGTGGCATCCAAATGATGCAGAAAAGGTTCAGAGTTATAACTCCATCGTGACCAATACGGGTCGCTATGAATTGTCAGGCACGGAGTTGACCACCTATGTTGAGGTAGCAAAGACACCTGCTTTTGTGGGTGGTAGAGCTATCTATCAGTGTGATATTGATGATGATGAGATGCGTCTTGAGATTAAGGACAATGTGGCCAATGATGGAACCCGAGATGAGGGCTATCTCTTATTCAAAACGATCCTTACCCTCCAGCGGGTGGAGTAGAGAAAGAGGCAATTCTCATTATCGATGACTGAGCTAGCTTGAACCGCCGTAATTAGGTCATTAAGTCGTCACGCTGAGCATGTGTCATCCCGGCGGAGTCGAGGGACGAAGCGTGAGCGGAACGTCGACTCTTTGTCATCGAGGATGTTGCTATCTGATGAAACCCTTCGACAAGCACAATGTCCTTGTTTACTGTCTTCGCGAGGGAGTGTAAGGACTGCGGCGATCTCGAAAATAGAGATTGCCACGTCCCCCGCCTAAAGCGGTGTCCTCGCAATGACTACTCATGCAATGCAAAACCGTTATATTAATGAAGCAGGTGTAAATGACCAAACTTAGTAAATGGGAACAGATTTATTCTGTGGTGAAGCAGATTCCTGCAGGTAAGGTTGCCACCTACGGACAAATCGCCACATTGGCTGGGTATTACCGTCAAGCACGGCAGGTGGGCTATGCTCTCCATGCGGTTCCATCAGATGATATTCCCTGGCACCGAGTTATCAATGCACAGGGCAAAATCAGTTTGAACCTCGATATGGGTGGAGCGGTTCAGCGGAAATTATTGGAAGATGAAGGTGTGGTATTCACGGTTGCCGGGGTGATACCCTTACGGCAATATCAATGGCAATCCACCATTGATCCTCTGGAAAGCTAATTCTGATTTTTTGTTAAATGCCAGCCGTTCCCGTGTTCGCATTCATAAACATGTAATTTAACACCCTGCTCCTTACGCAGATGACCCGCTCGTCGGAGAGCATCACGTTCCGTGGCATAGGACTCTTTCAAGTTACCATCCGCGCCTCGGCAAATTGTACAGGTCTTGCTAGGGGTTTGCCGATCTTCTGGTGAAAGGTGCCAGAATCCGCATTTGCTACACTTATACGGAACCATGTGGTTTCCAGCATAGTTAAGATTGGCGTGCTTGGCCGCAGAGTTTGCCTCGGCCTTGGAGTCATATTCCATTAATGGACGACCCGTTTTTTTGGAATTGCAGCTCGGACTTTTTCTATTCAAAGGAGTCTCCCGGGGTTGGTGCTTAATCTAAAGATTATTTTTTAAAAATAACCATGGAAGTTTTAAAAAAAAGCCCCGAAATAATCCGGGGCTTTGAGTTTCTTTGTCTGTCAGGCTAAAGACTTATGAATCCGTCGAGTCTGCCTTGAGCTTGGTTATCGCATTCTGAAGGGTACGGGTTTCTCTGGCCATAGGCGCGATTGCGGCCAGACGAGAGACCCACTCCTCACCATCAACCGTGTTGCCGTCTTTCACATAGGCGCGGGCAATCTCGTAGATGAGCTGTGCATTCATAGGCGCTTCCATGCTGAGGGGAAGCAGGATATCCAAACTTTTCTCCGTCTCATCAAAGAGGTCGTTCCAGATGGAAGCAACCTTGACCCGCTCCATGAGAGGGGCGTTTTCACGACCGTTACTAAAGGCATTTTCCATATAGCGATAGGCGCTGGAGTCATCTTCAAGCTGGTAATACATCTGAGCGATTTGAAGATAAAGATCCATATAAGTCACAGGAATGGTTTCATCGGGAACCAGTTCGTCCATTTTGTGCAGGACATGCAGGGCCTTCGCGCGGTTCTCATCACCATCTAAACCATATTCATAAACGAGCTGGAGGAAACCCTTGCGGTAATTTTGTAGCAGACGCTGGACATTTGGTGGATAGTACACATCTGGGTCATCCAGGTTGGTATAGCGATATGTGTCAATGATTTTGTCATACATGACATCCACATCGATACTCAGGCCCACCTTATATGGCATCACTTGATAAGCTTGTCCATCCATACGCAGGTAATCTCCCAGACCAATTTGATTACTGGGGGAAACGGTTACGGCAAAGTATATGGGTTGTTTCCATTCATTCATCCGCATGATATCAAAAATCATGATGTCCTGTACGCGTAGACCGCCCATGAGTTTGCCCGTTTGGGGATTTTTTTGCCTTGAGATGGTAGGCTGCAAATTCCAGGTAATACCGGCTGAGTCCTGTTCCAAGGATCCAGATTCCGGCTTATCACCAGAACGAGTCGGTCCAGGAAGGGTCATTTGACGTTCCTCCCATCTCCAGAGACTCATCTTTTCAATTTCGTCATCCTCGAGACTGATGGGGACCTTCGGCTCCATGTGTTTTAATTGTTTGATGTACCAGGGCGTGTTGAGCAGACTCAAGTTAACCACACGCACATCCTTGCGTATCCCCTCTACCTCCTGTAAATACCAGAGTGGGAAGGTGTCGTTATCTCCATTTGTAAAAAGGATGGCATCGGGCTCGCAGGTATTGAGCAAGTTATATGAATATTCCCAGGCGACATAATTGCCGGAACGATCATGTGTATGATAATTGGCTTTCAGCATATTCGCTGGTGCGGCCAGGAGCATTATTGCTATGGCTGAACCAAAATATATTGGAGAATCTTTGCGCCAATCTTTGAGTTTTTCAAGGAGGGCGGCTGCACCTATACCTATCCAGATGGCAAAGGCGTAAAAGGACCCCACATACGAATAGTCTCGCTCGCGCGGTTGGGGATCATCCTGATTAAGGTAGAGCAGGATGGCAAATCCTGTCAGCATAAATAGAGCCATTACAGCAAAAGCTCGGCGTGAATCCTTGGAAAAATGATGAATCATTCCCGCTAGACCCAAAAGAAAGGGAATGCCCCAGAGCTGAGAAACATCCGGTCTATCCCCATCTCGTCCCCAGAATTGCCAGGCAAAGTAACGGATGTACATTTTATTTATCTGATATCGCCAGAAAAACTCTGAATTCGATCGATAACCACCATTGATGACACTCAAATTGTTCATCCGCTGATTAACATCTCGTCCTCCAACACCCACCACAACCTGATCTCCATTAACAGAAACAACCTCTCCGATTTTTCCGGTGCTGTTGATCTTGACAACACGTCCAGGAGTTGCAGAATTTCTATTGAGGGGGGTTTCACCCCAGCGATCGCGGTAAAACATGGGATAACTACCATACTGCTCACGTTCCAGATAGGATACGGCTCGAGATACAGTTTCAGGATCATTTTCATCAATATTAGGGTTTTGGGCTGAACGGATGAATATGGTTTCGTAAGAGGTGAAACCCACAAGTACCATGAGAAGAGCCATTACAGAAAGTCTGATCTCAGTTGCACGGGCACGATAGATTGATGGAGCAAACCAGATCAAAGCCATGAGAATGAGAATACTTACTGTAAATGTAGCGCCAATGGCTGATACGGCATTCTCCGTATTCATCATGTTGCCCATGAAGTTGGCCAGTTTGGGCATGCCCTTGATAATTCCAAGATATATGACGAGATAAGAAGCGCCAGCTGCACCCATAAGCAGAACTTGCTTCCAGAATCGGCTGCGTCGTTCACCCTTAAAAGCCTGGGATAAACCCCAGAGTCCACCACCGGTTATAATGGCAAAAATCACCCCGAGAACCATAAGTGCTGAGCTCAAATCACTGGAGGGAAGACGCATGTATTCACCAGAGGTGTCGGGGAGTGCTATTTCAACACCAATCAAGAGGGCGATGGCCATGATAGCCACAACAGCCAGCATATGGGTCATCATCTCGATGCCATCCTCTTTAGGATTAAGCTTCATGTACATGATGAGAGCGATAAATGGAATCGTAAGCAAGTTGAGCATGTGAACCGAGATGGCCAGACCCATCATATAGGAGATGATCAGAATGTAGCGGGAACCAGCTCCGCCTTCGTCCACCTTCTCGGACCATTTAAGAATTAGCCATACTACAATAGCTGTAAAAAAGATACTCATGGAATAAACTTCAGCTTCCACTGCATTAAACCAATGGCTATCAGAGAAGGCGATGGTGAGTGATCCCACCAACGCACCACCATATGCGATCCACTTGTCGGCTGTTTCTTTAATTCTTCCACGCCACTCTTCAACCAAACGGACGATGATAAGAAATAGAAACATATTGGCAAAAGCAGTAGCCAGCGGTGACAAAAGATTGATACGATAGGCAATATTGTGGAACTGGGGTTCATTTAAAACAGGATCAAGGGCAGCGCCACCTACAATGGGAAGCATGGAAATGACTCGCCCCAAGAGGAGATAAAGTGGTGAGCCAGGAGGGTGAGGCACACTTAGGGTATGCGAAACAGCGATAAATTCACCACAATCCCAGAATGAAACCGTCGGCGCCATGGTGTCCAGGTAAATCAAAAAGGTGAATACCAGCACGAAAAGTGCCATGAGGGTTTTCACCATGTCACGAGGTTTTAGAAAATCCATTGTTGATCCTTTTTCAGTTCAATGTGTTGATCACACGGTCAATTTTATAATCAAATTTAGCCGCTACCATTTATTGGAATTAGGTAATGTCTCCCACCGGCTTCATCTTTGTAATTTTCAATGCTTTCCCTCACCCATCAGGGTAAGGCCAAGCAATATATATGGGTTGAAGACTGATACCAAGACGATGTTCCTGGATGCCTTTAAGTTGGTGATGACGAGCAGCTAGGGTTTGGTGAGCTCAAATAGAGCAATACCTGTAGCCATGGCAGCATTGAGTGATTCACCTGCACCAGGTTTCTCTATGGAGAGGAGTGTCGATATTTGAAGTAGATTCTGATCAACGCCATGAGCCTCAGAACCCACAATAAGAAAGAGGGGCTTGCCTGGCTTGAAGGTTTGTATGGCAGTGCCCTGCATATGCAAAGCGGCAACCTCACCTCCAGCGACATTCCATTCCTCAGCACTTGATAAGAGATCGCTGGATGTGTGTAAATTCAGAGTGGCGACGGCTCCCATACTGCCTCGTACTACTTTTGGACTAAAGGGATCCACGCATTCCGGTCCCAGGAGGATATCCGTGACTCCAAACCATCGACCTGACCTGAAAATGGTACCCATATTGCCTGGATCAGAGATACGATCTAGTACCAGGAGGATTTTCGTATTTTCCAAGTCAGGTTCTGTCTGAACCCCAGGAATGCGAGCCACACAAATGATTCCCTGGGGACTTTTGCTATCTGAAATTTGTTCGATTTGAACTGGAGTTGCCTCGAAGTGCTTTACATCAGAAGGAATCGGAAATTTATCAAAATTCTTGGAGGTAATACAGGCAATGATCTCCAGGTCTGACTGAAGGGTTTCTTCGCAAAGCCTGGCACCCTCTAACAAGAAAAGACCTTCCTGCTTGCGGAATTTAGAGCGTTTGAGAGCCCGGTAGCTGGCGGTTTGGGCGTTGGTTAGAAGTGAGGGGAGTGACGACATTTACAGACCTTCCTTGGATAGCAGAATTTTATTCTCACACATAAAAAAGAGAATTGTCATCGCGAGCGAATCAACTCGAAGAGTTGAGGAAGCGCGGCGATCTCGAATCCGAGATTGCTTCGTCGCGGAGCCTGTCCTGAGCGCAGTCGAAGGGCTCCTCGCAAAGACGTGATGTTGCTATCCCTGGACAACATCGACCACATCATCAAAAGCAACAGCTTCCTGCTCACCCGTTTCGAAATTCTTGAGCTGCACGATGCCTTGTCCAAATTCTTCTTCCCAGAGGATAGCCACATAACGTGCTTTCTGACGATTCGCTTCCCGCATCTGAGCCTTCATGCTTCGACGTAGGGTGTCCATGTCACACTTCAATCCAGCGCTTCGCCATGCATTAATAAGTTTTGGTGCTTGAACTCTCAGAGCCTCACCCTGAACAGTAAGGAAAATGTCCAATCCAGAATCGGTTTTCAGAGGTTGTAACGCTTCCACAACCAGAAGGAGCCTTTCAATGCCAGAGGCCCAGCCAATAGCAGGTACATCTTGTCCACCCAACTCCTTGACCAGATCGTTATAGCGTCCACCGCCACAGATGGCATCCTGTGCACCGAGAGCATCACTGGTGAATTCAAAAATGGTGTGGGTGTAGTAATCCAATCCACGCACCAATAAGTCGTCTTGAACATAAGGTATGTCCATGGCTTCAAGCATTTTCAGGACTTCGGAATAATGTGCTGCTGATGCTTCATTGAGACATTCGCGAATTTTCGGAGCATCTTTCACAAGCTCTTTGTCATTGGGTGCTTTGCTGTCTAGAATTCGTAGTGGGTTTGATTCAAAACGTTTCTGACTGGTTTCAGAAAGTGAGCTGAGCTGTGGTCGTAGATATTCCTGTAGCGAATGACGATAAATCGCCCGGCTTTCACTATCACCCACACTATTAATTTTAAGGGTCACTGATTTCTCAATACCCAACTCTTTGAGAATGGCATAAAAAAGGGCGATCATCTCGGCATCCTGTTCAGGATTGGGTGAACCAATGGCTTCTGCCCCAAATTGCCAGAATTGACGATAGCGTCCTTTCTGGGGACGTTCCTGGCGGAACATAGGTCCCTCATACCAAAGCTTTTGTACTGGTGAAATCTGCTGGAGATTGTTCTGAATATAGCTGCGTACAACACCTGCTGTAAGCTCAGGTCTCAAAGTCAGAGATGATTTGCTCATATCCGTAAAGGAATACATTTCCTTGGAAACAATATCAGTATCTTCACCAACACCCCGGGCGAAGAGCTCAGTTTTTTCAAAAATGGGCAGACGAATCTCACCAAAAGCGTAGCTATCCATGACATGCTTCACAACTGATTCCAGGGCTTGCCATTGTTTCGTCTCACCAGGGAGTATGTCATTGACACCTTTTACACGTTGTACTTTTTGCGGCATGACTAGGTCGCTTTCATCTTTGGGTTCACTGCATCAGCCATACAATATAGAATTGAGTCCTATTGATAGATATTTTTTCTATGGCCAACCTTTACAATTGTAATAAGCAATAACTGGTCTCGGATTTCATACAAGATCCGATATTTCCCATGCCGTAAACGATATTTTTCTTGGCTGGACAATTTTCTTGATTGCTGAGGTCTAGGGTTGGTGGACAATCTATGTATGCGGTCTAAAATTTTAACAATATCATTTTTGGGAAGGTGTCTAAGATCCTTTTTGACCGATTTTTTAAATTCAATCTTATAGAATGCCATCTCGCTTCAATTCCTGAACAAAAGTCTCATAATCCAATGAGGGCTCATCAATTCGATTCTGAAAAGTTTCCAGATCTTCTGCATCCTCAAATAAATCAGAACGCAAGGCATCATTGATAATCTGGGAAATAGAGAGGGATGTCTCTACTGCTTTTAACTTCAAAGCTTTGTGAATAGTGGGCTCCAGATAAACCGTTGCCCGAGTTGATAGTTTTTTCATAGGCTATTCTCCTCCAGATAGGGAGTGAAAATAGCGTTATGACGCTATAACGTCAAGACGTTTATTGGACATCGTTCAGGCAACTTTGAAAAGGGCATGCAGAGTAAAACCACTTTCATGAAAAAAAGGAAGCTCTTAAGTATGTTTTTTGGGAATAATCAGCTCATAATTGAAACGGTGGCTTTCATGATTATATTTTAAGGGCTTAGCTAACCCACAATCCCAAATTTAGTCTCATTCCATGCAAAATACGGTTAGAACACCAAGCTTTATAGCTTGGAATTCCAGAATAACTAATAAATGGGAATCGCTACCCACGATTTTAATCGTGGGGTAAAATATGCCCCCAAAAACGAAAACCGTTTCAACGGTTTAAAGGAGATACACCAAGATGAGCCACTCACTAACTAGGATATGGATACACAGCGTATTTGGAACCAAGGGGCGCAGGTCATTGATAAAGGATGATATACGAAAAGAACTATTCTTACATATCCAGCAAGAAATGGAGAAGACAGGCTGTGGGGTAAGGAGTATAAACGGCACAAGTAACCACATCCATGCGTTGTTCTTGTTGCCCAGGGAGCTTTCTATTGCTCAAGTAATGAAATCGATCAAAGGTGAATCATTTCATTGGGTAAATCAGAATGATATGATCCATGCTAAATTTGCCTGGCAAGTAGGTTATGGAGGATTTTCAGTAAGTGAATCCGCTGTGGGCAAGGTCGAATACTATATCCAGAATCAACAAGAACATCATCGAACCATGACCTTCTTAGAAGAATATGAAAGGTTAATGGAAAACCATAAACTACTAATAAACCATTAAAATGGTTGCGGTTGCTATTGGATCTGGACACCTGCCCATGATTGAAATCATGGGTTTCTCAGTGAGAATTGATTTCTTGGATAATTTGCATCTCTAACCGTGGGGAGCAGTTAGATTTGAGCTAATCGAAACCTATTCTTCTCCTGGTTCAAAATCGATGGCTTCCAAAACGGCTTCGGCTGCTTCCAGATTTTCTTCAGGGACCATAAGGGTGGCTTGGTTTCCTGCCAGGGAGACAGAATGAGCACCCAATCCAGAGGCCAGCATACTGCGTTTAATTTCGCAAGGGATATCAGCATTTTCAAGGGCACCACGAAGCATTTCAGCAGTAATATCACCTTCAACAGTCCGAAGTTCAACCCACTTTTTTTCATCACTCATATTCATGACTACCTCCTGTTTATAGTTAAGGCCTAAACTTAACTATAAATGTACTGATTTGCTCAATGTAAAAAGGGAGAGGCCGCAATTTGAAAGTTCACGAAAAGATGGTTTCTTGATAAAACACCATTATAATCGCGGGCTTAGCTGGGAGCTGATGAAAGGAACATTGGGGTGCAACCCAAAGAAATAGAACACATTTTACATACGCGGGTACTTCCCAAAGTAGCCAAACCCGGACGATATCTGGGAAACGAATACAACATTATCATCAAAGATTGGGATAAAATTAGAGCAAGTATCGCTTTAGCTTTTCCTGATGTCTATGATACAGCCATGCCATATAATGGTTTCCAGATACTGTATCATATCCTGAATCGGGAAGCAGATATCGCAGCAGAAAGGGTCTATGCACCCTGGCCTGATATGGAAGGACTTATGCGCGAGCATGGCTTGCCCATGCATAGTCTTGAAACCAAGCATCATTTGCGTGACTTTGATATTGTAGGGTTTTCACTACCCTATGATCTTCTCTACACCAACATTTTGACCATGCTGGATTTATCTGATATCCCCATCTGGACAAAAGACAGGAATGAGGAAGATCCCTTTGTTATTGCTGGTGGAACCAATGCCTACAATCCAGAACCCGTGGCAGATTTTTTTGATCTTGTGATCATTGGAGATGCCGAGGAACTGGTGGTTGAACTGGTGCGCCGTATTGGCGAAGGACGTCGAGTAAAACGCTCCCGGCGTGAGATACTGGAGGATCTGGCATCTATGCCTGAAGGTGTGTATGTGCCAGCGTTCTATGACTTTGAAACGGATACCTCGGGTAAATTAATCGCCATCACCAAAAATTTTGATAAAGCTCCTGATCGGGTGAAAAGCGCCAAAATCCCCGTTTTGGAAGCCTCCAATTATCCCACAAAGCCCATCGTTCCCATTGTTGAAACAGCCCAGGACTGGTTTGCCCTGGAAGTCATGCGGGGCTGCACACAGGGATGTCGTTTCTGTCATGCTGGCATGGTATATCGTCCTGTTCGCGAGCGTAAACCCGAAGAACTCATTGAGACAGCCAAAACCACACTAGCCAATACTGGTCAGAAAAACATGTCGCTCTTGTCGCTATCTACCAGTGACTATACAGGTCTGACTGAAGTGGTTGAGGGTATGAAACCCTATCTCAGAGAAAATCGGGTCTCAGTTTCATTTCCGTCAATGCGCCTAGATACATTTACCAAAGAGATTGCTTCAATTGCTTCAGAGGAGCGCAAATCAGGTTTAACCTTTGCTCCTGAAGCCGGTACGTGGCGGATGCGCCGGGTCATCAACAAGGTGATCAGTGATGAAGATTTATACTCATCGGTACAGATTGCTCTGGATGGGGGCTGGAAGACACTCAAGTTCTATTTCATGTTGGGTCTGCCCACAGAAACACAGGCTGATTTGCAGGGAATCGTAGATCTCATCAATGATGTCCGTAAAATGTCCAACCCGTACGGTAGGATAAAAATTAATGTGACCCTGTCCACCTTCATTCCCAAACCGGAAACACCCTTCCAATGGGAAGCACAAGACAGCAAGGAGGTCATCCGGGAAAAGGTTGATTTCCTGATGAAAAATTTGAAGCATAAAAATGTGAAAGCTTCCTATCGTGATCCGAAATACTCCGAGATTGAGGGAGTGTTATCCAGGGGGGATCGAAAGGTTGCTGCCGCCATCTATGAAGCATGGCGAGAAGGTGCCCGCTTTGATAGCTGGGGTGATTACTTCCGCTATGATCGCTGGATGAATGCCTTTGAAACGGCAGGTATTAATTACCAGGATTATCTGGATGCCCGGGATGATCAAGAGATTCTACCCTGGGATATTGTGGATAACGGCATCCTGAAAAAGTTTCTACGTCGAGAAAAACGGAATGCGTATCAAGAAGCAACCGTTATTGATTGTCGAGATGGCTGTCTGGCTTGTGGTGTTTGCGATTTCGACGAACTCTTTATGCGGGTTGTCAAAGATGGTACAGCAGGTGAATCCACTATCAAACCAGAACCCTATGTTGCCCCTGAAAGAGAGCCCCTTCCCGAGCTGCTAAACACCACACCGGTGCATACTGCCCGCTTGAGATATTCAAAGTCAGGCATGGCCAGTTATCTCGGTCATCTTGATGTTCAGAACTCCTTTATGCGAGCTATCAGTCTAGCCGGTTTACCTGTTGTTTTTTCTCAGGGTTTTAATAGCCGTCCTAAAATATCCAGTGGACCAGCGTTACCACTGGGTTACACATCTGAAGCTGAATACATGGATATTCTACTCTTTCGCCAAGTTGATTCAATCGTTGAGGGTTTAAATAAATATCTACCTGCTGGTGTTGCTGTGCTTGAAGTGGCGTGGCACAAGGGTAGAATAGATTCTGTGACGGGTCAGATTTCCTCCATTAAACAGAGAATTGACCTGGAAGATATTCCTGCTGAAATGTCTCTGGAGGAATTGAAACAAAACTTTGAACAGAAGAAAAATGTGTATATTAAACGCGAGCGAAAACAGCGCGTAATATCCCTGGATATAAAAGTATATATCCAGTCTATTGAAATAAAGGGTAATAGCCTCGAAGTTATCACTCTGGTTCAAAACGGGAAGGGAATCCGATTAAACGAATTTCTCCCCGCGTTTTTTGAAGTTCCGATCGAAAGCCTACCAATACACACTGTTCAAAGAGAAGCTGTTTTCATGAACTTCACAGCGTGATTGGTTGGACGATCGGTGAGTACCGTTGTAAAAAGAACCTGAACAGATCCACACCTCCCGTCTGTATAGCGGTTTATCCATGTTTGTCTCTGAGAGACAACCCCGGCATACCTAAAAACATTGAGGTTTAGATCGGTGGGATATTCTGAAATCTGTTTATTCTAGGATTACTGTCAGGTCATTACGTTCCCGCTTATATAAAAATTCGACCCAAGCAAGGGGAACGCTTTTTACGACTGCAAAACAGGTGAACATCTTTTGATGCACCTGAATTAATAGCAGCTCATAAGACTGCTAAAACCAGAATTGGTAAAAGAATTTAATCGATTCCTGAAAAAATTCCGAATCGATAGTGCGCAAGATCAGATAGAATAGGACTACAGAGAGTCCGCTCAAGTAGAGTAAGCGCCACAAAAATTTTGTGAAAGGTTCATTCAAGGAGAGTGAATGACCTCCCCGTTGAGAGTAAATGCCTCAACCTTCTTCTTTTACCGGTTCAATTCATATCTAAGGAATTGAAATGAAGAAGGACATCTTTATAAACCAAACACATAAGGAAACTCGGATTGCCATCCATGAGGATGACGTTCTCGTAGAACTTTATGTTGAAAAACCCGAAAACATCAGGATTGTTGGCAATATCTACAAAGGCGTTGTTGAAAATGTGTTGCCTGGTATGCAGGCGGCTTTTGTTGATATTGGCATTGGAGCCAATGCATTTTTGCCCTTTTCTGAGGTAGAAGGTGAATCCTTTCTCCTGGATCAGGATGAGGACGATGAGGATGAAAAACCTCGCAAAGGTGGGCGTGGTCGTTCAAGAAATCAGAATCAACGTCATGATCATAGAAGGCACAATGCCCCAAAATTAAAGACGGGACAGCAGATTCTCGTTCAGGTTATCAAAGAACCTTATATGGGTAAAGGGGCTCGAGTTACAACGAATATCTCCCTTCCAGGTCGTTTCCTGGTTTTGGTACCGAATTCAAATTCTATTGGAATCTCGCGGAAAATTTACAACAATTTTGAGCGGCGTCGCCTTAGACGTACTTGTCAGGAATTGAAACCTGAAGGCTTTGGTTTGATCGCCAGAACGGTTACAGAAGGCAAAGATGATGAAGCCCTGGGTGCTGATTTAAATAACCTCATGGACTCCTACAAACGCATGGAAAAGGTGGTAAAAAGCAAACCTGGTCCTGTGCTTGTCTATAAAGACATGGAGACGGTCTCCAGTCTTATTCGGGATCTTTTTACCAATGATGTTCAGCGTGTCATCACTGATAATAAATCTATGTACAAGCAAACCAGCAGCTATCTCAAAGGGGCTGCTCCCCAATTGCTGGATCGACTCATTCATTACAATAAAAAATTGCCCATGTTTGATGCCTATAATGTCCAGAAGGCTATCGATATCTCCATGTCTCGCAAAGTGGGCCTGAAGAGTGGCGCTTCTATCGTTATTGAACAGACGGAAGCTCTGGTTTCCATCGATGTGAATTCAGGAAAATTTATTGGCCGCAAAGACCATGAAGCCAATGCTGTGAAGATCAATCTAGAATCTGCCAGAGCGATTGCTCAGCAACTACGTCTCAGAGATCTGGGTGGATTAATCGTTATTGACTTTATTGACATGTCCCGTGAGGACAATAAGAAGAAAGTCTATTACGAACTCCGACGTGAATTACGTAAAGACCGTGCTAAGGTAGCTGTAAGTTACATTTCCGATTTCGGTCTCCTGGAAATGACCCGCCAACGCATTCGTCTCAGCTTATTGCTTTCTGCTACTGAGGAATGTCCCGTTTGTAAGGGACGGGGTCGCATTATGTCCAAAGCTGCCCTTACCACACAGATTGAGGGTTGGTTCCGTCGCTTTCATTCCAAGAAACGTGAATTTAGACTTCAACTGGTGGTCAATCCTGAATTGGCGAAATTTTTAAGATCTGGTCGTAAAAATGTGGTCCGCTCTATTCAGTGGCAGCATTTTATCAAAGTTGAAATTGTCGAGGATGAATCCAAAAACATGGATGAATTCCGAGTGATCAGTAAGAAACAAGGTAAAGACATCACCGACGATTATTGATGTCGATCTGAGGAGCGTTTATGAGCAAAGCTGAGAAACTGGCAAAAGAGATTTTTAGTGACCAGGATTTGCAGGATATATCTGCTGAGATAAAAACTTTTGAAGGTCGAACCAGTGGTGAGATTGTCATCAGTTTTAATACAAGCTCACACAATCAACCCTATAAAACTGCCAAGCGAATATTCGAAAAAGCGAAGCTTCATCAGACTAAAGAGCGTAATGCCACACTCATCGTTCTTTTTCTTTCTGAGCATAAATTTGCTGTTTATGGCGATGTGGGTATCCATGAAAAAGTTCCGGTAGACTTCTGGGAAGAAACCGTGGATGAGATGAGAGCTCAATTTGGTCAGGGTAATATGCGTGAAGGATTATTGGCTGGTATTCACAAATTAGGTGAAAATCTGGCAAAATACTTTCCTGTGGCAGCAGACGATGTCAATGAATTAAGTGACGAGATCAAGTTTGGTGATAGCGATGAGTGAAGTTTGTAAGCTGACCCATGTATTTAAACGTGATGGAACCTACGTTCCCTATTCCCGCAAACGTATCAGCAACGCCATTTATAGGGCCGCTGTAGCAGTAGGTGGACGTGATAAGGACAAAGCTGATGAACTCGCGCTGAAAATCGAGGGCATTATCTGTGAGAACTATTCTGTTGAACAACCACCCATGGTGGAAGCTATCCAGGATATCGTTGAAAAAGTGCTCATTGAAGAAGGCCATGCCACCGTTGCCAAACACTTTATTATATACAGGGCAACTCAGAATGAAAAGCGCAAGGCCAAGCTCAGCAAAAGCACGGTTCACACAGGGAATATCCCGTATCAGAAAATTTATGAGGTATTAGTCTGGGCTTCAGATCATGATCTCAATTCCGTTGAAAAATTAAACCAGCGAATTGCCAATGGTGAATTTCCCCAGATTTGTCTGGAAGCAGATGCTGCTTATGAATCTGATGTTCAAGCCGCTGCCGAACTGATCAGCGAGCGTGATGGATACATTCGGATCGTGGTTGTGGCGGGTCCATCCTCATCGGGAAAAACCACCACGACGCGCAAGCTGGCTCACTATCTCTCAAAAAAGGGCATGGGTCTGGTTGAGCTGAATGTTGATCACTACTTTTTTGATCTCGAAATGCATCCTGTAGATGAATTTGGTGACCATGATTTTGAGACCCCTCAAGCTCTGGATCTCCACCTTATCAATCAACATATTAAACAATTGTTGGCAGGTGAGGAAGTGCTCACTCCATCCTACGATTTCAAGTCAGGCACACGGACTCTGGATCAGATTCCCCTGAAGATTAAATCCACAGATGTCATCCTCATTGATAGCCTCCATGGACTTTACGGTGACATGCTCAACGGAATTGACCAGAGCACCGTTTTTAAAGTGTATATCGAAACTTTGTTGCAGATGAAAGGTGCTAACGGAAAATTTATCCGCTGGACTGATCTGAGACTCATGCGTCGCATGATTCGTGATGAACAGCACCGTGCTTATGATCCCCGTCAAACATTGACACACTGGCATTACGTCCGCAATGCAGAATTGCGAAATATCCTACCCTATATCACAACGGCTGATTATATCATCAATGGAGCTGTACCCTATGAATTGCCGGTGATGAGAAATCGTCTACTGGAGCACTTCAGGGAGTGGGAGCAGGACTATAAGAATGATCCACGTCGCGTAGATGCCTATCTAAGAGCCAAAAGAGTACGGGAAATGCTGGAATCTGTCACTCCAGTTGCAGACGAATCTCCCATCCCCGAAACCTCGCATTTCCGTGAATTTATAGGTGGCAGTATTTATGATGTTCATTAAGTCAGGCTTTTAACAAGTAATATTACTTACCCTGTATCTAGCTCGGGAGCATCCACTATGATGGACTGGTTAAAAAAATGGTTTTTCCGCTGGTCATTTATAGATATACCTGTCTTTGGTGTTGGTCTGGCTTTGGTGATTTACTACATCAACAGTGTTGAGGGCGGAAACCCTGAATCCCTGTTTTTTGAAGCCATTGTTCCGAATATTGGTACAGAGTTACTGGGAGTCTGGCTGAGTGTTAGAATTATTGAATCAGTTTTGCGTGTCCGACAAAAACGTAGCCGATTGCGTGCCCAACTTATCGACAACATGAATGACCTCGTCTCCTTAATTCGAAGCATTGCCCCTCATTTCGAGCAACAAACCATCGACCATCTCAGTTCAGAGCTTAAATGGTTTGAAGAGATGAAGGATTATCGCATTAGTGGAATCTCAGAGGATACCATCAAATTGATCAATGAGGTAACTAGATTGTACTCTCAGGCAGCCAGTGAAGCTTTAAAGATCAACCCTCTGCGAGATCAAATTAATGATCTGTTTCTATTTCATCCTGAGATGTTGGATAATCGATTAATGAAAGAACTCCACGATATTTATCGTAGACAGAATTATACTCGAATTGTGGTGAGGCGTATTGATAACAGGATAAAAAGATACAAAGAGAAGCTGATTGAAGTTGGGCATGCTGCAGAATTGCCAGAGGAAAAAGAAACCATCCAGAAAATTGAAGAATATTCTGAGATTCTAAAAGTCTATATTGCCATTACACTTGATGCTGAAGCGGCTGTGATTGAGGCTCGTTCTGCAGTATTGAATAGGGAATATAATTTTTAGATGATTAATGTTTGAACATCAAAAGAAATTGAATGCAGAATTAATTTTTGTAGGTTCTCTGATTAACTATGAATGACCAACACCACTTTTACCATAGAAAACAGTTTCGCTGGATGATTCCCTATATCAATAGAGCCAAGCAGGCCTCTTTCCCTGGTTTTGACCGGGTCCCCGTATTCAATGTGCTTTTATTTTTCTTTAGGGGTATTCGTGATGGCCGCGTGATTTCAAGAGCTGAAGCAGTCTCGTTTAATCTGGTTTTAGCTGTTTTTCCAGCCATTCTCTTCCTCTTTACCCTCATACCCCTGATTCCCGTTGATAATTTTCAAGTTGATCTCCTTCTGATGATTCAATCCATTCTGCCTGCCAGTACTTATGTAGTGGTTCAGAGAATCATTGAGGATATCATAACGATCAAACATGGTGGTTTGTTGTCATTTGGTTTTGCCTTTGCTTTGGTGTTTTCCACCAACGGTATTGTCGCACTCATAGATGCTTTTAATGTATCTATCCACGTGGAGGAGAGTCGTAGCTGGTTGATGCAGCGCGCCGTTGCTCTGGTGCTGGTAATCTCCCTGTTTTCCCTGGTCACAATTGGTGTCTCTCTCATGACCATCACCCACAGACTGATGGATTTTTTGGTTGCCAAAGAACTCATGATACAGGGTTGGCTATACTATATGGTGAATACTGGTAAATGGGTGGTGATTCTAACCGTATTCTATTTTGCATATTCTTTCCTCTATTATTGGGGTCCTTCAAAGAAGAGCCAATACCGATTCATCTCAGCTGGGGCGAGTCTGGCTACAGTCCTATCTATTTTGATTACCACTGGTTTTGGATTCTATATCGATCATTTTAGTCGCTACAATGCCCTATATGGTTCCATTGGGACCCTCCCCATTATCATGTTAATGGTTTTTTGTTATGCTCTCGCTATCATTATTGGCTTTGAGTTGAATATCGGAATTGTCGCTGCCCGCAAGGTTATTCTTACTGAAGTAAAATCATAACTCCTACCTGGACATTGAGTTCATCGAAATGTCAATCCCTACAGCTATGACTTCCCCCTTGGCTCAAAACCCTGATTCATTATCTTCCTGCCCGACTAAAATTCAGAACTGAAAGAGGAGGGGATCACGTCATGAAAGTTGTAGCCTTGATGCTGTTTTCATTTGTGGGTTATCTGATTGCCTATCATACCTATGGTAAATTTCTGGCACGCAAGATTTTCAAATTAAAGCTTGATCGTCAGGTACCCTCACGAGAGTTGGAAGACGGGGTTGACTTTATCCCAACCAGGAAGAGTATCATCTTTGGTCACCACTATACCTCCATTGCTGGCACGGGACCAATTGTGGGTCCTGCCATCGGAATAATTTGGGGCTGGGTGCCGGCCATGATATGGATCTTTTTCGGCTCTATTTTTATGGGGGCTGTCCATGATCTTGGATCTTTGGTGTTATCCCTGAGAAACAGGGGCGAATCACTTTCAGAGTTTGCTGCCCGCTATGTCAATTTGCGAATGCGATATATCGCTTTTCTCATCATCTTTTTGGAGTTACTGATCATCATCGCTATTTTTGGGGTCATTATTGCCATGATCTTTCAGATGTTCCCCCAATCCGTTTTTCCTGTCTGGATGGAAATCCCCATAGCAATCACTCTGGGCTGGTTGATATATAAACGCAGTGCCAATATTCTCATTTCAACTGCAGCAGCAGTGACCTTGATGTATATAACCGTATTTCTGGGGCACTATCTGCCCTTTAGCATGCCTGCTATCGGTGGTTTGCCTGCAACGGGTGTCTGGACCATCATCCTGTTGATTTACGCCGGAGTTGCTTCCGTCATTCCCGTGAACCGTTTGTTGCAACCCAGAGATTATATAAATGCCTGGCAGCTCTTTATCGCAATGGGTGTTCTGGTAGCGGGAATCATGATATCCGGATTGTGGGGAGATTTGGAAATGGTGGCACCCGCTCTCAATGTTTCACCAGCCGGGGCACCACCACTCCTGCCTTTCCTGTTCATCACCATCGCCTGCGGGGCGCTTTCGGGGTTTCACGCTGTCGTCTCTTCTGGAACCACTTCCAAACAGATTGCCAATGAACCGGATGCTCTCTTCATTGGTTATGGCTCCATGCTCATGGAAGCCATCCTGGCAACTCTCGTGGTGATTGCAGTGGGGGCGGGGATCGGTCTTGCCTATGAGCAGGCTGATGGTTCCATCCTAACTGGTACCGCAGCCTGGCATCAGCACTACGCGACTTGGGCGGCTTCCCAGGGTTTAGCTTCAAAAATTAACGCCGTCATTATTGGTTCAGCCAACATGATGGAATCGATCTGGATTCCCAAAAGCCTGGGGATCATCATCATCGGCGTCTTTATTGCTTCATTTGCAGGGACGACCCTGGATTCAGCAACTCGTATCCAGCGCTATGTCATCACCGAATTGTTCCGCGATATAAAAGTGAAAGTATTCACCAATCGCTACATTGCCACAGCCTTTGCTGTCCTGACTGCTGCTGCACTGGCATTTATCACTGGAGCAGATGGCAAAGGGGCATTGACACTCTGGCCTCTATTTGGGGCAGTCAATCAACTTCTGGCTGGAATGGCTTTGATCGTCATAAGCATTTATCTGAAGAAGAAAAGAAAAGGTCTCACATATTTGATAACAGCAATCCCAGCATTGATCATTCTGACCATGACCATTTGGGCGATCTTTCTCAACGAAATCAGTTATTGGGAAAGCGGCCATGGTCTATTGATTTTTCTCAATGCCATTGTATTCCTCCTGGCGATCTGGATGGTTATCGAAGGCCTTATTTCTGTTCTGAGAAGAACCGATCAGGGATGACCTACGGAGAAGGGTCGGCCAATTTATTTTTAATATGTGACGAGGAATCAATTCTCTGGGCCATTTCCAAAGCTACCTTTGCATGATGAAAAATGTGCTTATTTCACTGGGACTTCTTTGCAGCCTTTTGAGTGGTAGTGATCTTGATTTACTCTATGATGACAGTCAGGTTGCCATGTTTCAGCAGGTATTTATTTTGTGAAATTGGAGCAGGGGAACTTCGTCTCAACACACAAGGTGCTCCTATTAAAATAAGTGGAGCCCGAATCCACTCCTGAGAGGAAGATTAAAAAATGCCCAAAATAATAGAATCACCAACCATCATCGAATCGGTAGGTAACAAACCCAAGCGTATTGAAGAATTCGTGGGCCATGTCAATTCAAATCAGGGAGAAGTGAGTGTGGCTCGCATGGTATCACCAGGGGGATGGGTGGAACCAGGTCAACGGCCTGAATTTATGGAAATCACCCTGGTTTTAAAGGGGCGACTTCACGTTGAGTATGCCGATGGTGCAAGCGACGTGATAACTGGACAATCCATTATCACAGACCCTGGAGAATGGGTTCGTTATAGTACCCCTGGGGAGGACGGTGCTGAATATATCGCGGTGTGTTTACCAGCATTTTCTCCAGCGTCTGTTCATCGCGATGAAGAATAGCTCGCCCTAGAAAATTTTAGCTTTGATACTCCGCTTTAAACTGGAAATTATCCATCGAACGATTATAGTTAAATCAATGCATAGAATAGGGGTTTGAAATGAAATGTCCGGCATGTGCCAATACACTTGTTGCAACAAAGGTTGGTGAGATCACAGTTGATGTCTGTAAAAATGGTTGTGGAGGTCTCTGGTTTGATAATTATGAGCTGAAGCATGTCGATGAAAAACACGAAGCCGCTGGAGAAGCCCTTCTCAATACAAAAAAGAATCCAAGTGTTACTGTAGACTACAGTCAAAAACGAGCCTGCCCCAAGTGTGAGGGTGTGATTATGATGAAACATTTCATGAGTGTCAAACGTGATGTGGAAGTTGATGAATGCGCCAATTGTGGTGGTTTTTGGCTGGATGCTGGGGAACTGGGTCAAATCCGTGATCAATTCACCACCGAATCAGATCGGGAAAAAGCTGCAGACACTTACTTTGCAGAAACCTTCGGTGAAGAGCTTCAGAAAATGCTGGAAGAAAGTCAGGAAAAAGCTGATCGAGCCCATAGCATTGCTAAAATGTTCCGCTTCCTTTGCCCCTCCTATTATATCCCTGGGAAACAAAAATGGGGCGCATTCTAAAGGCTATGTTAAAACTGCAGGAAATTGAAGCAGGAGAATTTTCGAGCTGGCTTAGAGATACTCTCACAGCACTAAAAAATGATACTGAGATGGATGTCCCTTGTGGGAAATGTAATTCCTGCTGTAGATCATCCTACTTTATCCATATCAAACCCGACGAAACAGATACCCTGTCTCATATCCCTGGAGAACTCTTATTTCCTGCCCCAGGTTTACCAGAGGGAAACGTGCTCATGGGCTATGACGAGAAGGGTCACTGCCCCATGCTCAAAAACGGGGCCTGTTCCATCTATGAGCACCGTCCTTTAACCTGCCGTAGCTATGATTGCAGAATATTCCCGGCGACGGGCATTCAGATAAGTGGAAAAGACAAAATCCTCATTAACCGGCAAGTTGAACGCTGGAAATTTAGTCTGACAAAACCTGAAGATGTTGAGCTTCAGAAGGCTGCTAAAAAATCAGCCTCATTTTTAAAAAACAAATCGAAGCTGTTTCCTCCCGGTGAATTACCTGGTAATGCTACTCAATTAGCCATTATGGCTCTCAAAGTCTATGATCTATTCCTTGAAGAAGGTGATAAGTTAGTGGATGATAAAAAAATGGTAGAGGCAGTTGTTCAAGCCGGGGAAAAATTCAATAGTCCGGGTTAGCCACTCCATTATTTGACTGTATAGGTAACATCAATAAAACAGGACGATATATGCAAATCATCAATAAAAACTTAATCCTGATGCTTGCAGTTCTAACTCTTGGTACCTGTACGAAGGCAACAATTCAGGAAGAATTAGAAGCCATTTTTACAAAGCGAGGAGTTGAGGGAACGATATTCATAATCAACGCTGCCACCGGACAGAAATATGTAGCCTATCCGGAAAGGGCAAAAACCCCCTTTCTTCCGGCATCAACTTTTAAAATCCCCAACACCCTCATTGCCATGGAGGAGGCAGTCATTTCCAGTCCCGATGAAGTGTTCAAATGGGATGGTGAAGTGCGATTTGTTGATGCCTGGAACCAGGATCATTCACTGAGAACAGCTTTTCCCGTTTCTTGTGTCTGGTTTTACCAGGAATTGGCCAGACGGGTGGGAGATGAGAAATATCAAAATCATTTGAAACAGCTAAACTATGGCAATATGCAGACAGGTCCAGATGTCACCAGATTCTGGTTAAATGGTGAATTACGAATCACAGCTGAAGATCAAATTTCATTTCTTGAAAACTTATACAACAATGACTTACCCTTCCATCAGGATCACCTCCGATTGGTGAAAGATATCATGATAGTAGAGCAATCAGATGAGTATACCTTGCGTGCCAAAACGGGATGGGCGGTTCGGGGCGATGGCCAACACACCTGGTGGGTAGGCTATGTGGAAAAGCAAGAACAAGTCTGGTTTTTTGCCACAAATATTGAGATTACTTCAAATGAGCAGGCTAAATATCATAAGGAAATCACCCGACAAGCATTGAAATTGATCGGTGTAATACCCACCAAAGGATAATTACCCCCTTTCTTCACGCGAAAGTTGAATAGATATGAGAAAAGCCATCTTAGTCACAGGAGCCAGCACAGGAATCGGTCTCGATATCGTGAGGAGTCTAGCCAGTCGTGGACATCGCGTTTATGCCACTGTAAGAACACCAGATGACATGAAAAAAGTGGCAAAAATCGAAAACGCTGAACCCCTCAATCTTGATGTCACCGGGAAAGAAGAAATTGATGCTGCATTATCGCATATAAAATCGAGAGGTACCAGTCTGTATGGGCTGGTAAATAACGCTGGTTTAGGCGGACTGGGTGCTTTCTACACTTGGAGTGAAGCAGAGCTTCAAGAGTTGTTTGATGTGAATGTTTATGGTCCCTGGCGAATGAGTAATGCCTTTTTAGAATTACTGATTGAGTCCAGAGGGCGCATTGTGAATATTGGCTCACAAGGGGGCCAGATCACCCAGAAGTACTTTGGACCCTATACGATGACCAAACATGCCCTGGAGGCCTACACGGTAGCCATGCGAGAAGAGCTGGAGCCCTATGGTATCCATGTCAGTATTGTTCAGCCGGGAGGTGTCGTCTCCAATATTGGACCCAATAGTATGCCGGGGATTGTGGAGCGGTTAAAGCGAGCCAGACCACCCTTTAAAGCAGAAGCAGATGAAATTTTAGCTTCTTTTGAGAACCCCCCACCGCCTGAAGCAGCGGATGCACTAGAATCAGCTACCAATCGGAAACCCTCTGACCCTTCAATTGTCTCTGACGCCGTATTTCATGCCCTTTTTTCTGACTATCCTCAAGATAGCTATTTGGTAGGTACCAAATGGGAGGGGGACAGGGTTATAAATGCTTTGTTTGAAAAGTTGTTACAGGCCAATGCAAATCCCCGACACAATTATTCCCGCGATGAATTGATCGCATTACTGGACAAACATTTGAAGGAAAATGAGAAAAATAAACAGTTCTAAAATATCCATTATCTTACCACTTGGAGGGAAGACATGAAAAGAAGCCTGATGATAATATTGAGCGTATTTGCTCTAGTACCGCTTGTCAATGGAGATAATTCCGAAATTCACTTGCAGACGTTGACCATGGAGATGCCTGTTGGTGATCAGTATTTTACAGAAAAGCTGATGATAGGTGAAATTGCAGAAACAAGAGTTGAGCACAAGATTCTTGTTGGTCCGCAGTCACATCGTGAAAAACTTGGCCGAAAAAAGGATCACATCCTTATTTTTATTATGGGAAATGGCACCTTAATATCGGGATCAGACACCTACAAGATTGAACCAGAAGCCATTGCACTAACCAACAACCAAAAGAAGGTTGAACTTGTAGTTGCTGCTGGTGACACCCTTCACTATGTCCACATACAGAAGCAGTTGTCTAAGCTGGATATGAAAGAGATTAAAACATTTCCCCCAGAGAATAGAAGTGGTATCTATTTCAGGAATTTTAGTGAATGTGAAGCATATACAGAGAAAATTAAGAGTCCCAACACAATAAGTCGCACAGTTCTACCAAAAAACCATGCGCCCAGGGTTGCCATGGGAACCGTAGACACCAAGGGTCCCGATGCAGTAGGTGCTCATGAGCATCCCATGTTGGATCAGCTGTTCCTGGGATTGTCTGGTAATGATGCTATGGTTTATGCGGATTCAGATTCAATCCGATTTCATGAGTGGGAGATATTACATATTCCCATCGGGTCCAGCCACTGGGTTACGGTTGAAAAAAATAAGCGTATGTATTATCAATGGATGGACTTTTTTCTGACCACAGCGGGACAGGAATGGTTGAAAACACATAAGAAGATTGATGGTTACAAAAAGCCCTGATTGAGACGTCGCGTTTTATTTGAACCTGACCAACCCAAGGGGAACGTAATAAATTGTTGCACATCTATATAGATGCTGATGCCTGTCCTGTTAAAAACGAAATTTACAGGGTAGCAGACAGATATGAGCTTAAGGTCACCCTTGTGGCCAATTCCAGGATGCGAGTACCGCAAAGTTCACGGATCAAATTGGAAGTTGTTGGCGATGGTTTTGATGAAGCTGACGATTGGATTGTGGATCATGTCCAGGAAGGTGATGTGGTCATCACCGCAGATATACCACTGGCTGGTCGCTGTATATCCGGTGGGGCAGAAGTTCTGGGACCTTCCGGAAAACGCTTTACCGATGATAATATTGGTCAGACCCTGGCTACCCGAGATCTCCTGACGGAGCTAAGGGGAGCTGGAGAAATCACCGGGGGGCCAGCGCCTCTCACACAACGAGATCGTTCAGAATTTCTCCAGAAATTAGATGTGGTCATTCAGTCCATTAGACGGAGATAAAAATTAGGGGAGAGGGCTATGGTAGATCAAAGTATTATTGAGTCGTTTCTCGCGGAGAGAAGACTGGCACTGGCAGGAGCATCCAGCACAGCTAATAAATTTGGTAATGCAGTTTATAAGGAGTTGAGTAGCAAAGACTATAAATTGTTTTTGGTTCATCGCTCAGCAAAGGAAATAAATGGGGTCACTTGCTATGGATCTCTATTTGAATTGCCAGATGATGTGGGCGGTCTTGTTAATGTGGTCCCTCCGGCACAGACTGAGAAACTGGTTCAAGAGGCTCATAAGGTAGGTATCAAGAAAGTTTGGATGCAGCAGGGCTCGGACTTCAGCTCAGGCTATCGAGTATTGCAAGGAGCATGGGTTGGATGTTATTCATGGAGAATGTATACTGATGTTTTCCCAGCCCCGTGGTTTGCACAAGTTTCACCATTGGCTATGGGGTCTTCTGGGTAAATTGCCCAAAACCCACGCCTAGAGATAACTGTTAAATAGATTTTGCGTTATTGGGGGTGTTGATGCAAAAAGAAGATCGATCCAATCAATTAAAGGAAGACATTTATGTCTAAATATTTCCGCATTATATTACTTTTACTACTTACCTCATTTCAGCTGCTCTCAGCAGAAAATACAGAATCAAAGATCGATAAATTTCTAACTGAAATGACCCTGGAACAGAAAATTGGCCAAATGACCCAACTTAATATCACCACCCTGGTCAAGGATCGTATTGCCCGAAATTATGGCGAGGTGACAGATTATGAATTGGATACAGCTAAAGTCATCGACTATGTCAAAAATTGGCATATCGGATCCTTTCTAAATGGACGTGCAGTTACTCCTGAAAACTGGGTGTACGTAACCAGTACCATTCAAAGCATCAATGCAGAATACTCAGAGATTCCAATTTTATACGGGATTGACCATGTCCATGGTGCGAGCTATCTAAAAAACGGTACTATTTTCCCTCACAATATGAATGTGGGTTGTAGTTTTGATACGACCCATGCCTATAACGCTGCCATCACAACCGTTTCCGAAACGGCTCACCTCGGTCACAATTGGGTGTTTGGACCTGTGCTTGGAATTGGCAAAGCCAAAAGTTGGGGTCGGTTCTATGAGACCTTTAGTGAGGATCCATATTTAACCAGTCAAATGGGTGTGGCTGTTGTCAATGGACTTCAAAATGAATCAGCCTCCAAACCGTATAAAGTAGCGGCTTGTGCAAAACATTATCTGGGATACTCCGATCCAAAATCGGGGTGGGATCGATCCCCTGCAGAAATCCCAGATCAGATTCTTCGCGAATTTTTCCTCCCCCCTTTTAAGGCGGCCATCGATGCAGGAGCTGCTACCATTATGATAAACAGTGGTGAGATTAACGGCATTCCTGTACACGCCTCATATGAAATCTTAACAAAAATACTCAGGGATGAACTTGGTTTTGAGGGTATCGCCGTGACAGACTGGTTGGATATCAAAGCATTGGAAACCATGCATTTTATAGCTGAAGATGAGAAAGAGGCAACTTTTCAGGCTATCATGGCTGGTGTTGACATGTCAATGGTGCCTCTTGATACCAGTTACTGTGTATACCTCAAGGAATTGGTGGAAGAAGGCCGGATTCCTATGTCACGTATTGATGAATCAGTGCGGCGCATATTGAAGGTGAAACAGGATCTGGGATTATTTGAATTCTATATGCCCACCACTGAATATATCGATAAAATCAATTCCCCTCAGAATATTGAGCTGGCTCTACAGACCGCTCGTGAGTCGATGGTATTAATGAAGAATGAAAAGGCAACACTGCCCCTGAAGGATAAGAAAATCCTACTGACGGGGTTTACTCATGATAAAAAGGTTTCACTATGTGGTGGATGGACTTACCGCTTTGCCGCGGATAGCGATCGCTGGTTTCCTGAAGATATGTTGACAATAAAAGACGCCCTTGAAAAGGAGTTTGGCTCAGAGAAACTCCTCTACCAGGGCAAGCGATCAATCAAGAAGGCTGCGCGAAAAGCAGATATTATTGTCATCGCTACTGGAGAAGATCATGCTTATGCAGAAACGGGCGGGAGTATCGATGACCTCACTCTCGATGTAATTCAGCTCACGCTAATAAAAGAAGCAATAGCAACCAATAAGCCTGTTGTACTCATACTAACGGAGGGACGCCCCCGCTTGATTCCAGATGTATATGATGAGATTGAAGCTGTTCTCTTTGCCGGGCTACCTGGTATTTATGGTGCGCAAGCCATCGCAGAAATAATCTCAGGAGAAGTAAATCCTTCGGGAAAAATGGCATTTACCTACCCCAAAAAATCTGGCCATATAATCTCGTACAATCATAAACGATCAGAATATTCTACGATTAGACAGGTTTCAGATGAGTTAAAACGCTATAGCATAGCAAGTTTTGGTGAGGGTCTGAGTTATTCTGAGTTTAGTTATACAAATCTCAAAATGGACACTTCACTAACTTCGGGATCTGCTCCAATCAAGATATCAGTGGACGTTACCAACACTTCAGATCGTGCGGGGAAAGAGGCTGTATTGTGGTTTGTGGCTGATGAGGTAGGATCAATTACCAGACCAATAAAAGAGCTGGTTTACTTTGAGAAAAAGAATATCCAACCCAATGAAACCGTCACGTATCAATTTGAGTTACATCCTGAGAGGGACTTAAGTTTTCCCGATAAGTTGGGACAGACTGTGTTGGAGGATGGGTCATTTCTATTGCAGGTTGGTAACCAGGAGCAGCGGTTCTGGTTGAATAGAAATAAGTTGATAAAGGAAGAGAAAGAATGAAAGTATTATTTATTGGTGGAACCGGTATCATCAGCTCAGCTTGTTCAGAGTTATCTGTTTCGAGAGGTATTGATCTCTACCATCTGAATAGAGGTAAAAGCTCGAGCTTGAGACCCATCTCAGGGGTGAAAACCATCCAGGCAGACATCCGAAATTTTGCTGAGACACAGGCTGCCTTAGGGGATCATCATTTTGATGTCGTGGTCAATTGGATAGCTTTCACGACAGAGCATATTCAGAGTGATATTGATATGTTTACTGATCGAACCGAGCAGTATGTTTACATTAGCACGGCTGCGCTCTATGAAACACCTCCCAGCAGGTTGCCCATAACCGAAGATACAATTTTAAGCAATCCATTTTGGGAATATGCCCGCAAGAAAATTGCCTGCGAAGACCTCTTGAGGAAAACGTATCAGGAGCAAGGTTTTCCTTACACCATTGTGCGTCCCTCTCATACCTACGACAAAACGCTTATTCCCCTGCAAGGCGGGATCACCACACTCATGCGCCT
Organism: uncultured Lentisphaeria bacterium; assembly: GCA_964508765.1. GTDB lineage: Bacteria > Fidelibacterota > UBA8477 > UBA8477 > JABMPR01 > JABMPR01. Next base: position 72,369 of record CAZDVD010000004.1, on the reverse strand, counting down.
AAAACAGGGCCTCCCTGTGGTTTCCCATGGCGATGGTGCTTCCATTTGGACCCTCACCCACCACAAGGATTTTGCCAAAGGTTTGGTTGGATTGTTGGGCAAGCAGGAAGCCATCAATGAGGCCTATCATATCACTTCAGATGAATGGTTATCCTGGGACAATATCTTTCATCACCTGGGATCTGCCTTGGGCATTGAGCCAAAACTCGTTCATATTCCTTCTGAGATCATTGCCCGCTATGATCCTGTTTTTGGCGAGGGGTTATTGGGAGACAAAGCCCACAGCATGATATTTGACAATTCAAAAATTAAGACGCTGGTTCCAGATTTTTCGGCTGAGATTCCGTTTGAAGAAGGCGCCAGGGAAATTGTTGCCTGGTATGAAGCAGCCCCACAACGTCAGAAGATTGATACTCACCTCAACACCCTCTTTGATAAAATGATTGAGGATTTCTCAATATATGGAAACTAACTACTTAGGGGTGCTAGGAATCATATATGTACAATGAATATGATTCACTTACCAGATTGGTTAAGAATCTGAATCTTGGTGATTATCTGGAGTTTGGTTGTGGTGGTGGAGGATTCCTCAGATATGTCCTGGACCGCAACACTTCCTTCAATACGGTTACCGCTGTTGATATCAATCCAAAATCTGTAGAGAAGGCGCGGGCAACGTTAGCTGATGTGGACATCCGTTTTATTGTCCAAGAAAAGCTCCCCCTTGATATTGAAGCAGATCATTTCTCCACCATAACCCTATCGAATACCTTGCATCATCTCCAGGATAAACCCGCTGTGCTTGCAGAGCTTATGCGACTGATCAAGCCACAGGGTCAGATTGTCATTACCGAGCTGATAAGTAATGATCTTACTGAAGCAGAACATACTTACTGTCACTTTCACGGCCTGCGCGCCGAAATAGATCGATTAAATGGAATATTTCACGATAGCACTTATAGCTCTGATGAGATTGAAAATCTCGTTGTTGGGGCAGGACTATACATATTAAAAAAAGAAATTTTACTCAACGATAAGCAGGTTGTCCTGAATGACGAGGAAATCAGTAATATAGAAACTATTATAAATGAAATCCTTCAAGGAGAGATAAAAAGACAAGAATTTAATGCGCTGTCAATTAAAGCGGAGAGTATCAAAGAGAACTTAAGACAGTTCGGCATTAAAAGACCCCGACAACTCTTTCTCGAAACCTCCTTGTGAGTGAATGACAAAATATTTAGATAACTTAAATCGTCACATCAATTCACTCCTCCCAATATCACACTATATTGTAAGCCCAAAATAACGACAGGACTTTACATATGAATACACCCAAGTTTTCTAATTTATTTCCAGAGAAGAAGAGTCTCATTGGTATGATCCATGTGCAGGCTCTACCAGGAACCCCTCAAAACCATTTGTCTGTTTCTGAAATTGCTGCCCAGGCAGTGAAAGAAGCAAAAGTTCTGGCTACCAGTGGAATGCAAGCCATCATGCTGGAAAATATGCATGACGTACCCTATTTGAATCGAGAGGTAGGTCCAGAAATCACCTCCACCCTGACCCGGATATGCTCAGAGGTGCGTGCCGTTAGTGAACTCCCCATGGGACTCCAGATTCTAGCCGGAGCAAATCAGGCCGCTCTATCGGTTGCTCAGGCTGCCGAATTACAATTTATCCGAGCGGAGGGTTTTGTTTTTGGCCATATGGCTGATGAAGGATTGCTTCAATCCGACGCTGGTGAGCTCCTGCGCTTTCGGAAGCATATCGGTGCCGATCAGATTCACATATTCACCGATATCAAGAAAAAGCATAGTAGTCATGCCATGACATCAGATGTGTCCCTGGAGGATACGGTGGAAGCAGCGGAGTTTTTTCTCAGTGATGGTGTCATTATCACCGGGACCCATACAGGCAAACCAGTAAATCAAGATGAGCTTGGTGGTGTATATGCTTCTGCACAACTTCCAGTTCTAGTAGGGAGTGGAGTAACGCCAACTGGTCTACCTCAAATCATTGATATGGCAGACGCATTTATCGTGGGTAGCTATTTCAAAAAGGACGGAAACTGGAAGAATGAACCCGATCCTCAGCGGATTGAGGCATTGGTCCAGGCGCGTCAGAATCTACTTTGATAAATATGCAGATTGCCGAAAATTTATATGTTAATGGCATCATTCTTACCCAGGATGCTGAAAGAACCCAGGTTTCACAACTGGCCACAAGTGGCAAATCAATACTAGCTGTAGGAAATGATCTTAGCAAGCATATTAGTGCAGAAACAGAAACCATCGATTTAGAGGGTGCCGTAGTTGTACCAGGCTTTATTGATGCCCATGTCCATTTTTTGTGGGGTGGGGAGTCCCTGCTCACAATTCCAGCCCATGATGCTAGATCAAAAAAAGAATTCATAGATATCGTAAGAAAATTTGCTAAGGGTCGTCAAACTGGTTCCTGGCTAAAAGGTGGGGGCTGGAACGAGCACCATTTTAATGATCACAGCTTTCCTCAGCGTAAGTGGCTCGATGAAGCAGCACCCGGGCACCCCATGCTACTTACGCGTCATGATGGACATTCAGCCATAGCCAGCACAGCAGCCCTCGAACTGGCCGGTATCAATTCGGAGACTCCTAACCCCTATGGTGGCGTCATAGATAAAGATGAAGATGGACAACCCACAGGCATCCTGCGAGATGCCGCGATGGAGATAGTGTTTCAAAAAATGCCTGATGAGTCTGAAGCAGAGCTTATCAATAATCTGGATGCTGCTCAAAATTATTTACTGGAACGCGGGGTCACTTCTGTGGGTGATATGATCTACGATATGAATCACTTTCGATTTCTCCAGGATATGGCTCGTCAGGGAAAGCTTAAAGTACGAGTAACTGCCTATACTCCGATTCTGGAATGGCAGGAGATGAAAACCTTTATCGAAGCGGGTATCCATGAAGGCGAGTATTTTCAATATATGGGATTAAAAGGTTTTTGCGATGGTAGCCTTGGCTCCCATACTGCCCTTATGTTGGATCCTTACGAGGATAGCCCCGAATCCTCAGGAATCTATGACAATCAATGGAAAAATGTTGCGTTGATTCGAGAGACGATAGCCGAGGCTGATAAGCTGGGTTATCAAACAGTCATCCATGCCATCGGTGACCGCGCAGTGCGTGAAGTATTGGATGTTTATGAATCGGTTATCAAAGAGAATGGTCCCCGTGATCGTCGCTTCCGTATTGAGCATGCCCAGCACATTCATCCCCATGACCAATCTCGATTTGCCCAACTGGGAATCATTGCTTCGGTTCAACCCGCCCATTGCGTGGATGATGCACTATATGGCGAAAAATTGCTGGGAAACCGCTGTGATTATGCCTATCCCTTCCAGTCACTACAGAAAACTGATGCTTTACTGGCTTTTGGCTCGGATTGGCCAGTGTCACCAGCTGATCCCATTGCCACTATTCACGGAGCCATTCATCGGGCAGGTTGGTATATGAATGAAGCAGTGGGCATGGTTGACTCAGTAAAAGCACATACACATCATGCCGCCTTCGCAGGCTTTCGTGAACATGATCTCGGCACGTTAAAAGCCGGGCATCTTGCTGATTTTGTCATCCTTGATCCTGACTTTCAACATCTCGATGCTGTTGATGAAATTCCTGAGGGATTGGTGAGGGCAGTTTACATGGATGGGAAAAAAGTATGAAGCCGCTCATCGGATTAACTCCTTCATATTATGAACACAAGGAAATGGATAGAAGTATCCTGGGTAAATCATATACGGATAGCGTTCAGCGCGCCGGTGGTCTTCCCGTATTGATACCTCCAATAATCGAGCAAACAGACTTGGTTCAGCTCATCCAGAAACTGGATGGTATTGTTCTCACTGGTGGAGACGATCTGCACCCCAAGTATTATGGGGAGTCCAGCGACCCTCTGACACCAAACCCTTTCCATCTAAGACGTGGTGAACATGATCGACAGATATTTGAATATATCTGGGAGCACAAAATACCGACTCTGGCTATCTGTCTGGGTATGCAGGAAGTGAATGTATTTTTAGGCGGATCTCTGTATCAGGATATTCCAGCGCAAACAAAAAAGCCGCTGGTTCACAAAATCGGGGATTGGTTTGAAGCCCGTCATGACGTCATGCTGGAAGAGGGGTCCTTCCTCCATAAACTGACAGGTCAATTGCAGGTGGATGCAAACAGTTCTCACCATCAGGCGGTCAGGGATGTACCAGGAACTTTGAGTATAGCTGGTCGAAGTTCAGATGGACTTATTGAAGTGTTGGAACCCAAAGACAACTCCATTCCCCTCATTGCAGTTCAATGGCATCCCGAATCTGAAACGAATGATATTGTCGGTATTGATTTATTCAAATGGCTGGTCGCCGAGTCATCAAAATAAGGCCATTTTCACACGATATACTTGTTTTTCTCGTTATTTTACTGTGAGCAAGTAAACATAACATTCCCATCAGTTTAGAATTATACTGGCAGGCAATTTTTTGATATCGAATTAAGGGAGAAATGTATATGCACCGCTCACGATCACATCTAGGTCTTCTGTCACTTCTGGTCGCACTCACTCTAGTACTATCAGCCTGTGTTTTTACAGGTCAGGATGCTGTTGAAAGTAGTATTGACTTAAACGCTCAAATGCCAGTCGATCCCAGTTTGATCGAAGGACAACTGGACAATGGCTTAAAATATTTTATCAAGATAAACAGTAAACCAGAGAATCGCGCTGAATTGCGTCTGGTTATTAATGCTGGTTCCATACTGGAAGATGAAGACCAATTGGGTTTGGCTCATCTCCTGGAACATCTGGCCTTCAACGGTACAGAAGATTTCCCCAAGCAGGATCTGGTGAACTATCTGGAAGGTATTGGAATGCGTTTCGGTCCCGATCTTAATGCATATACAAGTTTTGATGAAACCGTATATATGCTTCAGGTTCCCACTGATAGTGTCAACCAGATGGCAACAGGTTTTAAGATTTTAGAAAACTGGGCTCACAAAGTGAGTCTTGAAGGTGAAGAAATTGACAAAGAACGTGGAGTTGTTATTGAAGAATGGCGTTTGGGCCAGGGTGCTGGTCAACGTATTTTTGACAAACAAATCCCTATCCTGTTCAAGGGTTCTCGTTATGCAGACAGACTCCCCATTGGGTCTATGGATGTCATCGAGAACGCCAGTTATGAAACAGTAAGACGTTTTTACAAGGACTGGTATCGTCCAGATCTTATGGCTGTTGTCGCCGTCGGAGATTTTGATCCTGCTGATATTGAAGCCAGGATTAAAGCGCTTTTTGGAGCCATTCCAAAACGATCTGAAACCAGGGAAAGAACTGTTTTTGATGCACCGGGTCATGCCGAAGTATTATATGCTGTTGCCTCTGATCCTGAAGCGACCCGTTCCAGTGTGAATATTCTTTTTAAACATCCTGCTCGGGTTGATCGCACCGCCGGTGAATATCGTGATAATATTGTGGAACGGATTTACCACGAAATGTTGAATGCACGTTTCAGTGAATTGTCCCAGAAAGCAGATGCACCTTTTCTCTATGCTTTCTCCACCAAATGGGGTTGGGCCAGAACGTCCGAAATGTTAGCTCTGGGAGCTGGTGTTGTTGATGGTGGTATTCCTGCAGGTCTGGAAGCCGTCCTTATTGAGGGTGAACGCGTTAGACGTTATGGTTTTACTTCCACCGAACTTGACCGAGCCAGGAAATCAGTGATACGTTCCATGGAAAAACTTTATCAGGAGCGTGATAAGCAGGAATCCCGTGGTTATGCCTCTGAACTTATTCGTCATTTCCTGGAAGAAGAAGCTGTCTCCGGTATCGAATATGAATATCAACTTTACCTGGAAACTGTACCGGGAATTGGTCTTGATGAAGTAAATGCGCTTGCACAGAAATTTATCACAGACAAAAACCGTGTTGTCATGGCATCTGGACCAGAAAAAGAGGGGGTTTCTGTACCTGAAGAAGCTGAATTAACAGCTGTCATGGCCAGCATCTCAGGCTTGAATATCGATCCTTATGTTGATCAAGTTTCCACAGAACCCCTCATTTCAGAACTTCCCAAAGCAGGTAGTGTTGTAGAAAAGAAATATTATGAAGACATCGATACCTATGAGTTTCGCTTGAGCAATGGCGTCAAAGTGGTATTGAAATCCACCGAATTCAAAAACGATGAAATTCTCTTCCAGGCATTTAGCCCAGGTGGCTATTCTGTCTTCAAGGACGAAGATCTTATTACAGGTAAGATGGCTGACAAATTGATGGACTATAGTGGTCTAGGAAATTTCAGTCTCATGGATTTGCAGAAATTGATGGCAGGTAAAGAGGTTGCCACAACACCTTATATCAATGCTCTCTACGAGGGTCTGCGTGGTTCAGTGTCTCCCACTGATCTTGAAATGCTTTTCCAGATGATCTATCTCCAATTCACAGGCAGTCGTCAGGATGAAGAATCCGTGGCAGCCCTTATGACACAGTTCCGCTCACAGCTGGAAAATAAGAGTCTCAGCCCGGAAGCTGCTTATAGTGACACACTCAATGCCACCATGAATCTCTACCATCCCAGACGTCAACCCATGACGGTTGAAAAACTTGATATGATTGACCTAAACAGAGCTCAGGAATTGTATGATGACCGTTTTGCTGATGCGGGTGATTTTACCTTTCTATTTGTCGGAAACTTTAAGAACGAAACCATGCTGCCACTCATTCAGCAATATCTTGGTTCACTTCCTGCCACGGGCAGAAACGAAACCTGGATAGACGAAGGTATCATGACACCTCAAGGTAAAATCCAGAAGGAGGTCAAGCGCGGTGTTGAGCCCAAGAGCCGCACGCGCATTATCTTCCCTGGAAAGTTTGAATATACACGCCAGAATCGTTATGAGATGTACTCCATGATGCAGGTGCTTCGTATTCGCTTGCGTGAAGTGCTCCGCGAAGACATGGGTGGCGTCTATGGTGTCAGTGTTTGGGCCAGTATGTCCAAGGAACCAGAGGCAGAATACTCATTGAATGTGACTTTTGGTTGTGCCCCAGATCGGGTTCAGGAATTGACTGATGCGGTTTTGGTTGAAATCAAAAAGATCATGAAAGAAACACCAGACGAAGTGAACGTGGATAAGGTTAAAGAATCTCAACGCAGAGAGCGTGAAATCAATATCCAGAAAAATTCATATTGGTTGAATTCACTGGCTGTCTATTACCGTGAAGGTCGTGAACTCTCAGATTTTATGAAATTCAACGAACTCATCGAAGGCTTCTCCGCTGAAGATGCCCAGGCAGCGGCAGCAAAATACTTTGATCTTGACCATATGGTTCAGGTGACCTTGAATCCTGAAGATTAATACTGTATCTAAATAGCTTTAAGATGGCTCCGTTTAGGAGCCATCTTTTTACCCCCCAGAAGTGCCTAAGAAATACTATATATACCCATGAATGAGATTATCAGGCTGAATGAAGTCCGCTTATCTGGGGCAGTTGAAGTCCTTTGTACTGCAGATACACGTCTGCGGTCTGTTGTGGATCGTTTTGGATCACCCCCTCTGTGGGCGAGGGAACCGGGGTTCCCCACCCTTATTCATATTATCATGGAGCAGCAAGTTTCCCTGGCTTCTGCAAAAGCCTGCTTTGATAAACTTAATTCAGCATTACCAGATTTAAGCCCAAAGACCTTCTTAACTTTGAGCGATGAGGCTTTACTCAAAATTGGATTCAGTCGTCAGAAAACCCGTTATTCCAGGATATTAGCAAAAGCCATTCTGGACGGGCCTCTTGATATTGAGGGATTATCCCTTACCTCAGATGAGGTGGTCTTCTCGCAGCTGACTGCACTCACCGGAATTGGACCCTGGACAGCCAACATATATCTCCTCATGGCTCTGGGACGTCATGATATCTGGCCTGGCGGTGATCTGGCACTTGAGGTAGCTATACAAAAATTATTCGGATTGGATCACAGGCCAAAGGGAGAAGAATTTCAACAAATCGGCAATCCCTGGCGACCACATCGCGCAGTTGCAGCCAGGATATTGTGGCATTATTATCTTTCGCAATAGGGTCAATATTATTGAATCAAAATTATAGGAATTATTATGTCAGTTAAACATTTAAGCGATTTACCCCTGGAACCACTATCAGCAGGAGAAAAAACATCCAAGCAAGTGTTGATCTCCCACGAGGAAGGTCCAAACTTTGCCATGCGACGCTTTGTGATTGAAGCAGGTGGCCATATGCCACTTCACACCAACACAGTCGAACACGAACAGTTTTGCATCGGTGGTGAGGCAGAAGTCGTTATCGGTGAGGATCTTATCACCGTAAAGAAAAATGACGTGGTTTTTATTCCAGCCAATGTTCCCCATAGTTATCGGACGACAAGCTCGGAGGCATTCGAGTTTCTATGTTTGGTTCCCAACCAGCAGGACATCATGGAGATCAAAGCTTCATAAATGAGTGTATCCTGTAAAACACTAGGCTCATTTCTGGGAATTCTGGTTATTTTTACCGCAATGATATCAAGTTGTAATATCAGAGATGATCTGGATACGGAGAGACGTCGCTTATTAAATACCGACAAGCGGTTTGCTCAAATGTCCCTGGAAAAAGGTGCCGCTGAAGCTTTCAATCACTTTCTCACTGAGGATGCCATGGGTATGTCCCATAATCAGCATCCCGTAATCGGGCGGGAGCAGATCTATCAGGAAATGAGAGTGGGTCAAGCAGACTCCCAACTCGCCTGGGAACCACAAAGAGCTGAAGTGGCTGGATCCGAAGATATGGGCTGGACCTGGGGTAAGTGGGTCATGACCTTTAAGGATGAAGCAGGTGTTGAACAAAAACGCCATGGGAAATACCTGAATATCTGGAGCAGGCAGGAAGACGGCCAATGGAAAGTAGCCGTTGATATGGGAAATTCAAGTCCTGAGCCAGCTCGGTAATTAAAATTTAGAAAAAAATAGAACGGGAGAGATTATGGATGTACAGGCAATTATGGATCAGATGACAACTTTTTTCACCGAATACTCTTTGGATATTCTAGGTAGCTTGCTCATTTTCTTTATTGGAAAGTGGGTTGCTAAAAAAATGGTTTCCTTGCTTGGCAAACTACTGGCAAAGCAGCAGGTTGATGAAACGCTCATCCGCTTTTTGGACAATATCGTCTACTATGCTCTCATGGTCGTTGTTCTCATGGCTGCTGCGGATAGTCTTGGAGTGGACACCACCTCCTTCCTGGCCATCTTTGGAGCTGCCGGTCTGGCCGTTGGTCTGGCACTTAAAGATTCCCTGGGAAATTTTGCCAGTGGCGTTATGCTGGTATTTTTTCGACCTTTTAAAATTGATGATGTGGTTACAGCTGGTGGCGTCACGGGTAAGGTTGAGGCAATTAGCATCTTTAACACGACCTTTCTGACCTTCGACAATCAACGAATGATTGTGCCCAATGGCCAGATCACCAACGATACGATTATTAATATCAATGCCAATCCCACGCGACGTCTGGATCTGGTTTTTGGTATCAGTTATGAGGATAACATTCTAACAGCCAAAGCCATTTTTAAAAACATCCTTGAATCGGAGACCCGGATTTTGGAAGAGCCTGCCCCACAGATTGTAGTCGCAGAGCTGGCCGATAGTAGTGTGAATTTTAATGTTCGCCCCTGGGTGAAAACAGAAGACTACTGGGATTTGAAATGGGAGCTCACAGAAAAGATCAAGCTGGCACTTGATGAAGCCGGTATTAGCATTCCGTATCCTCAAACTGATGTTCATCTCCATCAAGTAGAGAAATGATTCTTCCCGGGGAACTACAATCGCAAAAAGTAAGACGATTATTTTGGTTATTATTTAGCCTGACCGCTCTCACTATTGTGGGTATGCAGATCACAGGACAGACTCTTATTACTGAGGTAGCCCCGGCAGGGATTGTCACTTTTGAATTAGTCGGGACACTATCTGGGAGTCAGAGTATTCTCGACTCGTGGCAGGGACCTATCATGACCTGGGCTGGTATCAATATGGGGCTGGATTTCCTGTTTCTCTTCCTCTATGCATCGACTATCGCACTGGCATGTTTGATCCTGTCTGATAAAATGGCAACGAACCTTGGAGTTTTGAAAATATTGGGGAAATGGTTGACTGTGGGTATTCTCATAGCTGCAGGTTTGGACATAATCGAAAACATATCGCTGATTCTACTCCTCACCGGATCGGAGAGTGAGTTTTTACCTCAACTGGCTCGCTGGTGTGCTATTCCAAAGTTTGCCCTAGTGCTACTATCGCTATTGTATATCATAGCTGGCGGTCTGATTGATATGATGAAAAAATATGATCTGGCCAAAGGGAACCACTAAGAGGAAACTCTTAGTGGTTGGAGTGATAACGCAGGGAAGTGCTAAGATTTTTCTATGGCTTGCTGAAGTTGGGAGCGGAGTTCCAGGACAGCCCTGACATAATTTTTTGAGGGATTGTATTTCCAGACAGCTCGCCAGTTGGCCGAATTCTCGGAAAAATCTGTACTGCTTATATCGTAGTTACCTCGTTTGAGCAAATAATTTGCAATGCTGGCCATGACATCGGCCCATTCGAAGGGTTCTCGAACCCCATCACCATCCATATCTACTGCATAACTTTTAAAGCTGGTGGGCATGAATTGTCCATAGCCAAAGGCACCAGCATATGATCCCTTCACATCATGCGGTCCCAATCCATCCACCCTGCAGATCATAAACCAGGCGACCATTTCATCTTCTGCCCATTTTGCGCGACGGGGGATGTTGTGAATGATGGTATGCAGGGAATTAAACACGGGGTAGGATGATGCATATAAGCCGTATTGAGTTTCTACACCGACAAAACTGAGGATAAGAAAGGGATCCACACCATATTGCTTTGCCACACGATGTAGGAGCTCGGCGTGCTCATTGTAGAATTTAACGCCACCATCAATACGCTTGGTGTTCACAAATATCCGGCGGTAGTCCGTATATTCCATTTTTTCAGCCGGCTTGGCAAAGCGATCTGAAATATTGGTTTCAATTTTAATGCCGGGGTTTGAGAATACCTGCCAGGCATAAGCAGCCGGGACACCACTGCGGCGCAAACGTTTAATAACACTCCCGTACACCTGTCTGGCTTGTTCATTCTTAGCAATCAGGTTCACCAGGTCTTTTTCAACCTGATTGGACCAACTGGCTGGTGCAGACCCGTGTTTAGAGTCGCGATCTGCATAGACAAATAGACCAGCCAACAGCATGATGATGGTGAGGGTTATTCTCATGTATGGCATATAGTTCGTTTTGCTCATGATTCCAAGTTACTTCAGAACGGTGATCTTTCGTGTGATGGAGATATCATTGGCCGTCATTTTGACAAGATAAAGACCAGAAGACATGTCCGAAGCATTCCAGCGCGTTACATGATGTCCTGCAGCCATGGGACCACTGATTAAGTGGACAACCTCATGTCCCCCTTGAGATCATAAACGCGAACGGATACATCTGCTTGTTCTGGCAGTGTAAAAGGAATGCTGGTTCATGGGTTAAAAGGGTTGGGATAGTTAGGCAAGAGGGCAAACTCAAAGGGAAGTAGGTCCTCAGCTTCATCAAGTGCAACATAAGCTCGGGTGACCACGCGAAGCTCATCAATGTAGTAGGTACCGATGTTGGGTTAACCATTTGTGTAAGTAAAATGCATGCTATCGAATTCAAGCGTGCCATTCAATACACCATCTCCAAGCCAGATTCCGGTGCTATCTACTGACATGTCCTAGGTCACAAGCTTCCAACCATACCAATCAATAGTGGTCCAGGGACTGACCTCATGGAGACCACCATCTGCAGTTACATTGTCATCGACACAGAATCGGAATTTATTGCCATTTCCATCACCAAAGATATATACCTGCATAATCGAACTTGAGGTAAAAGGAACACTGCGGGGAGGACAGCTGGCTAAATATTCTCGGATAAGCCAGGATCCTGCTGCAGTATCCCAGGCATATTGTAACTTCATAGATTTGTTGCTATTTTTATTCACCACTGTAATGGAGCTGTTTTCCGATTGTGAAGTCCATGCACCTATTATCCCTGTGGTGCCACCAGAGTCACTGGGTAAAAACCAATTTGATTCAAGACCTGATTCAAAATCATCGATGGCAGTTACGCTATAATCATATTCAGCCGTCGTAAAATTTATTACAGTACCTTCAGTTTGTACATTTCCAAGTTGATCCTCAATACCCGGAAAAATCACAACTCGATAATTTTCTTCTTCATAAAGTCTATTTTCGGCATATAAGACAACCATACTTTTCCCATCTTGAACAAAATGTTCCAGATAGGTGTTTTCAGCAGAAAGGTTAAGCATACGTTCGAGTTTAATTAATTCAGGTGAAACGCTTGCAGGATTAATGGGTTCATCCCAAACGATATTGAAAATGGGCTGTAAATCCATATTTTCAAGTGCAGAGCTGGAAGATGTATGGACAATATTGGGGGGAGAAAAATCAGGAGGTCCTGTTCTAAATATAATGGACCAGTCATCTCCACCAGTACCATCTTGATTCCCATCCAGAAGAAGACCCAGGTTCATTAAAATATTGCAGATAGCTTCTTGCCAGAGCACGAGCTTCATGTTTACGGTAATCGAGATTCATCAGACGCCAGGATTCAGGGATGTAATCGTGGAAGGACCCCTCAGAAATAGTCGCTGGCATATTTGCAGGATAGAGTACACCATACCCGTTGGTCCATGTAGGGTTCAAGGTCAGATCACCAATGACGGTGCTGTGGGTTGTATAATCTACCTCATGTATCAGTGGAGCCATGTAATTTGCCATGGTACGAGCAGCGGGAAAAGTTGGATTGGTGCTGGTCCCATTATAAATAACCATGGTATAGTTGGCTGTGCCATTATAACCATTGCTATGGTTACTGTTGAAGTAATCCGCCTGAAACGAATTGGCCATACCTACTCTCTCTGAAAGTGAGGGATCATCTGTCGTCCCACCATAATATGGCTCAACGGGAGGGGGGTCATAATTTCCGGTTCGGGTAACCGCCACGTCAGCACCCAAGCCTAAAAGAATATCTCTCAACTCCAAACCCTTGGTCAAATTCGACTCGGATTCCCAAAAACCGGTTGTGCTCATATATCTATCGTCAGATTCATGACCACCATGACCGGGATCAATACAGATTCTTACTCCGGTTAGGTCCTGGGAAAGTGAAATGGAAACAATCACAAGTAGGAGTAGAATGCTTTTTTTCATCTTAACCTCTTAGTCTGTGATCTGAATAGTTGTTTCAATCAATTCACCCCGAAGCGAATGATAGACAATGCTGTTTCCATCAGGTGACCACTGTGGATACATTTCAATTTTGTCGTGAGTATCTGTGATCATCCATTGCTGGGAACCATCTGCGGTTGAAACCCAAATTTCAGAGGCTGTAAATTGTTCTCCGTCATCCATATCCTTCATGTAGACGAGATATTCTCCATCTGGGGACCATTGGGAAGCATGGGCATAGGCCCAGGTCGGAAATAATAGCTCCATTGAGGTCACATACAAAAGTTCCCTCACCTGTTTTGGTATAGACCAGCTTATCACCAGTTGGGGACATTTCTGACCAGATGTAATTTCCTTCACCTTGTGGGGCGATGACAGTGGTATTCCCTCCCTGCAAAAACTTTAAAGTAAGCCTGTCATTGAGAACCGTTGTCTAGTCTGCCAGACTGCTTTCACGTTGTCCGGTGATTCCATTGTGTATGGCAGGGGATTCATCGATGAGGTAAATCATTCGGTCATCGACCATATTGGCCGATGAAACAAACCGGGCTGCGGCGGCGATGAGGTGTTTTCCACTGGCATCCGCTTTGTAAAGGGATGTAAATTTTCGGCCTTTTTCATATTCATCATGTCGGTAAATAATGGCACCATTTGAGAGACTGCGGGGCTGGAATCCGGCACCTTGTGAATTTGTGAGCTGGCTGATTTCCTCTGAGGATCTATTTAGAATCCAGAGTCCAGTATAGGCATTTTGAGTCATTAAAATGGATTCACAATCAACGGTGTAGACAGGAAAATAAAAGGGACTTGTGGGATCATTCAGAAGCACGCGAGTGTCTTCAATGACGATGTCTTTAGCCAGAAGACCAGAGGCCACGACTAAAATCAAAACAAAAGATTTAATTTTCGAGGTACTACTTCCCCGGGGAGGTTTTTCTAGTCCCCCGTTACTGTTTATGTTTCTATGCGATATGTCGCATGTGAACCCCCCCAAAACATAATAATCGAAGGCTTTGAATCATGTGATCTGGCTTAAATGCCAAATTTATTTCTCTATTTCAGAACCATCTGATCACCAGATGGTGACCAGATGGGACCCATATAATATTCACCAGATCTACTCATGGCGACTGGATCACCCTTGACCTCAATTTGTTTTGCTTGAGCAACTGCAAAACAGAGAATCAGCAAGCTCGTCAGAATTCCCACTTTTTTTGTCATGGCTATCTCCATATATGTCGTGATGATCTATGCCTCAACAAGTTTGTAAATCTTCTTACCAAACTAAATGCGTTCGTGCCTACCTGCAAATATCAAAACCTTAACAATCATAATACTTAATGCTGTTTTCGAAGGGTGTCTAAAGAGGGTAAATTAAAAAGACCCAGAGTCAAATTGAACCTGGGTCGACTTATTTACAAGCAGGTTAGTCGTTTGAATCCTGGAAAGCCTTTATCTGAGTTTATTAATCACCTCGTCATCACTAAAGGGAAAGCGACTCACCTCATGTTTTGAAAAGATCAATTTATCATCTTTCCAGATATTGTATGCTCCTCCTGATGAGGGCAGGATGGTTAGGTTTTCGACTTTATTACCAAATTTATCTAAAATACCTGCAACCAGACTGGTTGCTCGTGGTAAGTAGTTTCAGATGACGCAGTACTCGATTTTAATTTGCATGCTTTTCTCCTTCTGTTTAAACTAAATTTTGAAACACAGCTTGACAACTCCTGAAAAATTGGATTAGAATCAGAGGATGCCTAAAAGGACCGCCATATTGGAGCACCCTGTCTTGCTTTTTGATGGCTATTGCAATTTATGTAGTCGGACCGTGTTGTCTGTGATAAAGCGGGATCCCCAAGGTCTCTTTCGTTTTACCAGTTTACAGTCGGAATTGGGACAAGCCCTGCTTGCTCAAAATGATCTTAAGCAAGAGGATATTGATTCTGTCGTTCTGATTCAAAATGAATCATGTTCAATTAAAAGTGATGCTGTCCTGGATGTTTTTCACTTACTGGGGGGCTTATATGGACTATTGGCGATATTGAGAATTCTGCCTCGGTCATTGCGCGATTGGATATATGACTGGATCGCTGGGAATAGATATGCTTGGTTTGGCAAAAAGGATGTCTGTATGATTCCCATGCGTGAGTTGGAAGACCGCTTTCTCTCCTAAGTGGTCATGGCTGTGTGTCTGATCTCCGCCTTGCGGATACTCCCTGAAATAAATTGAACGGCGATAAGTGAAATAACGCTCATCACAGCACCGGCAATAAACGGAATCCGATAGTCAACAATCCACGCCAGGCCTCCCAAAACAGGAATAACTACAGCAGCGATGTGATTGATGGTGAAACCCATGGCCATGGTGGGAGCCATATGGTCAGCATCACCCACTTTTTGGAAGAAGGTACGGATAGCCATGGAAAAATTGAAGAAGATATGATCAAGAATATATAGGACTGCCATAACTGCTTTGGTTTCAACGGTAGCATAGGCAATAAAAACAAAGATCAAACTCAGGTATTCGGTGGAGAGAACCTTTTGCTCACCAAAACGGATTATGGCTTTTCCAATCAGGGGGCTCAGGAAATAATTGATGGCATTGTTGAGCATAAAGAGCATGGTAATTTCTTTGACACTGAAGTGGAATTTTTCCACGAGAAGAAAAACGGCGAAAGCCACAAAGATTTGACGACGGGCTCCAGCCATGAAGGTGAGGAAATAATACAGGCTGTAGCGTTTCCTGAAGATCATCTTTTTTTGTTGGGGAACCACATCCTCTCGGGTGGGGTTCTGAAACATCCCCCAGATTCCGGCAATAACGATGAGTCCACCTAATATACCAAACATCAATTCATAGCTGAGAACAGAGCTGGCACCCAGTAAAACAAAACCGATGACAATGGCGGAGGCAGAAGAATAGCTGCGCAGCTTTCCCATGACCCAGGGGGAGGTATGTGTATCAAAGTATTGTAGGGTTAGGGATTGATTGGTGGTTTCAAAATAGTGAAAACCAAAGCTCATCAGGAGAGTCGTGAAAATCAAACCTGTAAACGAGGGAAATACGCCTGTAAAACTGATTCCAATACCTAGAATGGCAACGGATATGGCTGAAAGGCGGTGCTCTTTGATGACGAGAGTTACAAAAACGACGAGGAGAGCCAAAAAACCGGGGACTTCCCTCACGGATTGAATGACCCCAATGTGGTTGCCACCTAACCCTACGACATCTACGGCAAAATTGTTAAAGAGGGTACGCCAAACCTGAAAGCCCATGGTTGTCACAATGGACATAACAGCAAGAAAAAGGAACATACGATCTTGTCGGGCTTTTTGCATAGGCTGCTAGGCTAACCTCAATTCTCGGGTAAGGAATATCTTTTTTGGTAAGGTGTAGCTATTTTGATTTGAGCAGGGTGCCTGAGGATGGTGATTTCAGAGAGCCATTTTCAACGACAATTTCTCCCCGTCTTATGACTATCTCTGGAAACAATGCAGGGAATTCAGAATAGGCGTTCCAGTCAAGAATGGTATCCAATTGGGCTTCCCAGGTGGTGCTGATTGACCAGGGATCCACAATGAGTAGATCCGCATGAAACCCTGGTTTGAGATTGCCCTTGATATGATCTAGTCCGAAAATTTTTGCCGGATTTCTGCTCGTCAGGCGGACAAACAATTCCAGATCAAGTTGACGCTCCATGAATTGAGCCAGTAAGATTGGGAAGAGCGTTTCCACACCTCCCATTCCATTGGGAATATCCTGAAAAGGTGTGTCCCTTGGTTTGTCGTTCTGGCAAAAGGGACAATGATCAGAACCGATGGTGTGAATCTGACCATTCTGGAGTCCTTGCCATAATGCTTCACAATCTGCTTCGGAACGCAAGGGAGGACTGGATACATACATCTGTCCATCCGTTCGTTCATACATTTTGTCCGATAGCAGCAGATAGTGAGGACAGGTCTCAACTTTTAGCAGGGGATATTCAGCAGCCTTCGCCAATCCAGCTGTCGTATTTAAATGCACGATGTAAATAGTACAACCCGTTCGGGATGAGATTTCTCCAAGACGACTCACTGCCACGAGCTCTGCTTCAGCAGGTCGACTCAAACCATGCAAGCGAGGTTCGGTTTTATGACCATGAGCAAAAGGTGCGGACGCCTTTGTAATGACATCATTATCCTCGGAATGAACCATGAGAACACCCTTGTGCTGTGAGATAATTTCAGCGACACTCTCGATTTGCTCATAGGTCAGCATCATGTCAGCTTCAGCATAGGTGGTAAAAACTTTAAAGCTATAAAAGCCTTTGGCGATCAGCTCTGGAATCTCTGCGAGTATTTCCGGTTCAAAACAAGTGATATTCACATGAATGCCTACATCACAAAGCGACTCACCTGCCAGTTCAATACGTGCATTGAGACTGTCGCTCAGGGATTGTCCCGATTCCAGGACGCTAAAGTCCAGTATGGTGGTTACCCCTCCATGAAGGGCCGAACGGGTTCCTGAGGCGAATGTGTCCGCAGAATAGCCACTTTTAATGGGGACTCCCATATGTGTGTGTGGGTCAATCGCTCCAGGAAAGATCCATTTCCCATGGGCGTCAATAATTTTAGTGCTTTCCTCGGGCTCAATTTCTGGGGCAATCTTGACGATGATCTCATCGCGGATAAGGATATCCTGGAATTCCTGGTTGTTGTCACCAATGAGCAGCCCCTGCTTTATAAGCACAGTACTCAAGCGGGTTTTTCTCGATAAACGGATATCATTTCTGATAAAATGCTGATGGCGATTTCAGGAACGGTCTGGGCATCGATATCAAGACCTACTGGCGCATGAACCTTCGCCAGTTCTTCTTGAGCAAACCCTCTGGAGTGTAGATTCTCTGAAAGAAGCCTCCATTTCCGGGTACTACTCACAAGTCCAATGTAGCGCGTTGAAATGTGCAGGGCATGTCCGAGAAGTTCGCGGTCATGTTTGTGTTCCCGACTGGCAATGAGGATAAAATCATGCTCAGGTATGTGAGAAATGTCTTCCCGTTTTATCGGGAAGTTTGTTTGAACCCTTTCTGCGTAAGGGAATCGCTCAGGAGTTATCAATTCTGTTCGGTCATCGTAAACCTTGACCTGGAGCTCATTAAAATGGGCAAGTTGAGCCACAGCCTGGCCCACATGTCCTGCTCCAAAAATGTGGAGGGTCGGCGGAGCAAACACCTGCCACATGAGGTAGAGGGATTCATCATGAATCAGGGATCTTGTTAGCTGGTTTTCAAAGATGGTCTTGAGCCGTTTCTCCACATCAGTATCAATTTCTTCAATGTTCTTACGAGAAGTCACAATTTGTCTCTCGACTTGAGTAGGTGACCCAGTATTTATATGAATTTTCACCATGAGCTTCTGGTTTTGGGCTGATCGTTGGAGCATGTCTTTATAAAAGGCTTCGAGTTCAGATGAAAAAGGTTCCACCAATACTTTTAAGGTACCGCCACACAGACCCACATCTGCGTCCACGTCCTTCCCTGTCATATCAAAATCAAACAGGGTTGACCCCGGTTGAGAAATCATTTTGAGAGCGGCCTGACTGACTTTCAATTCCATGGAGCCGCCACCAATGGTTCCGAGGAGGGTGCCGTCATCCAAGACCAGCATCATGGGGTAGTCTTTTCTGGGGACGGATCCCTTCCACTCAACCACTGAGCACAGCATGGCTTTTCCGCTGGTGCTTTGTGCTTTCCATTGGGTCAGGAGAGATTTAATCATGTTTTCTTCTCATTATGATGAAGAATAATTGCTTCAAAAACACCGGCAGCTATACCACGGGCTTTTTCTGAGATTTGTTGGAATTGCACAGCTTTCCCCCGGGGGTCGACATCACCAATTTTCATTCCTTTGACCACGGGTGTGTGCTCAGAGATCATGCCGCGTACAATGCCATCAAGCGGTGCAAATACAGGCTTGTCGTTATTGATTAGAGCAAGTTGCTGACCTTTGGTCACAAGTTCCCCAAATTGAGTAGACCATTTGATTTGACCACTGCGCGTAGCTCTGACTAATCGTCGATGGGTCTCTCCTCCAAGCTTTCCAGGAATACCCGTATCTGCCAGGGGGGCACCATTATTGATGATGCGTCCCAGATTGTGACCGCGCATGGTTTCAATAACTCTATGGCAATTATTATTCGCTTCAAAGCCTGGTCCTAATCCGATAGCCAGATCCGTCCATGATCTATAATCTTGAGTATACTTTTTTAGCATACGTGCATCGACGACGACAGTGGGTTTAAATGCTAGCAGCCTCTCAGGATCATCCTCAAACATGGGGATGTACTTCCATGTCTTGGATAAATCCAATTTCTTAGATTTTGCTCTTTTAGCTTCGACACTTTCTACCACAGAATGTCCCTCAGTCAGAGCGCAGCTGAAGGTAACTGGTCTCCGAATCGCGAGGGGTGGAATTATGTCAGAAATGTATACGTGTACGCCAACCCGATGCAGCAAATGGGCAACACTGCTGCCTAGTTCTCCTGCACCTCTCACCCAAACAAGTTCATTATCGAGCATTTTCAAACTCCAGGTAATGGTCCATATCCATGCTGACGCCCTCATCGGGGACATCAATAAACAAGGTGTCGGACCTGAATGTTTCAATCACTTGACGCCCCCCCACATCACCAGTGGCTGCCAGAAAGAAGGAGGATAATTCAGTAGAGAAAAAGGTGGGGTGCCCAGGTTTGTTCTGGTGACGTGGCGCCAATATAAGGGGTTTCTTGTCATTTAATTTATCAATGAGCATAGCCACAGTCTTTTGCTGTATAAAAGGTTTATCGCCGGGACAAAAGCACCAGTAATCGTAAGTCCGTCCTGCTGCCTTGACACCGGTCACTACAGAGCTGGCCATGCCAGAATGAAAGTCAGTATTGAATTCATAAATAATTTTATCATTGAAGCGCTGGTCTAGAACATCCTGAATTTGTTCGCTCTGATATCCGAGAATGACGTATACATCCAGATCAAAACTGACAAAGGTATTCACGGTATGTTCGATGGCGGTGCGGTCTTCCAGAACTTCAAGGAGTTTATTGGGTGGAAAGCGTGTGGAACGACCAGCTGCTGTGATAATCATTGCCAGATTAAGCATTAATTAACCTTCTGGAGGGTCCCTTGCTCAACACTTCCATAGTAAACGGATCTATGGCTTAATCTTGAAAGGGTTTTTGCCAATTCAAGGGCTTGAGTCGGATAGGCATCAGCCTTGTTTACAAAATAGGTCAATTCGACCTCTTTAGGCACCTTCTGGAGATAACCATATTCGCTGGTGAGGACACGGGAGATAAAAACGGGGTCAAGTATCTGGTTGGCCTTAACATCCCAAAGCTCTCTAAATAACTCGGGTCGGTGGACCATCTTACCATCTACTTTGGCACCCACAGCATCTGCTCCAACCACGATGATGGCATGAGTAGCAAAATAAGGAATAACGGGATCAAAGGGTTGGTGAGCCTTGATCGGTTTCTTCCTCGCGCCATCGCATTCAAAAAGAGTCAGGTCCGAAACATCATGCAATAGGTGCAGTTGTCCAGGATCAAGTCCAATAAGTTTATACTCACTTTCCTGCTCACCCATGATATAGAGAGGGTTGATTTCCAATAAAGCTTCGCGACCTTCTTCGGCTTCAAATTCAGGAAAGAAGTGCACGGCATGTTGTGCTGATATTCCAGCTTTGGTGAGGGAGGAGAGCATGACATGGTCATAGGTCTTGGATAGTTCCTCTCCCAGTACATGGAGTAGGGCAGTCTTACCGCCACCACCTAGAATACCCACACAGCTCTGGTCAGCTTCAGCTACATTTTGAAATAAGATTCGAGAAAAATTCATGAGGGAATATAATCAGAATTTCTGATGCAATGCTTCTAACATTGAAATACTTGTTCTGTCATCCCGAGCGGAGTCAAGGGATATGGATTTTTCGGAAAATTTGATTTCTTATCTCTCGACTCCGCTCGAGATGACAATCAAATAAAATCTGCATTTATATGTGGACTACAATTTTCCCATGGCTATTGCGTGATTCCATGAGCCTGTGAGCATCGGGCATCTCTTCAAATTTAAATTCATGTCCAACAATTGGCTTTAGTTCGTGCTTCATAGTGTAGGTGCTCAAGTCATGCCAGATTTTCATCATCCTCGGCGTGTCCTTGAGGAGGTATCCGAGATGGCTGGCGCCCACAACCTGGGAGGCTGTCGCCATGGCATCAATTTTTACACGGGGGATGTCCTGCCAAGTCTTCCACCAGGAAAAGGGGTTGATTTTATTCAGGTTCAGACTGGCAAATCCTATCACCACAAGTCGACCAAAAGGATTCAACACATCCATGCTTTTGCGGAAGACCTCGCCGCCCACGACTTCAAGGATCACATCCACACCCTGCCCATCTGTCTTCTCACTGATGAATTCTACAAAATCATTGGTGTGATAATTTATGGGATGGTCTGCTCCCAGCTTGCGAATCAGATCCAGTTTGATATCCTTGCTGGCCGTACCAAAAACCTCGCAACCCAGGGCTTTTGCCATTTGCACGGCAGCGGTACCAACCCCTCCAGCAGCAGCTTGAATCAGAACACGATCCGTCGCTCTCATTCTGCAGACTTCAAACAAGGCTACCCAGGCTGTCATAAACTGAACTGCAAAAGCTGCATTTTCTGCTGGGTTAAAAATATCAAAGGCAGGTAAAATTTGACTGACAGGAACTACCACTTCTTCAGCATAGCAACCAAACTGACTTACTACGATCACAGGGGTTCCTATTTCCAGATGTGAGACTTCCTCACCAATGGCGCTAATCTTTCCAAACGCTTCCATGCCGGGGATATAGGGTCGTTTGGGTGGCCCACCCATAAAGACCCTTGCGACTCTGAATTTCGGCGTAATTCAAACCAATGGTTTCAATCTGCACCCGAACTTGATTTGACCCCACAGATGGGGAGTCTATATCTGAGATTTTTAAGACGTCTGCATTTCCAGCTTTATTGAGAACATAAGCTTTCATGGATATTCCTTTTGGAGGTTTTTCAATATTTATCAAGTATTATGCTGTTTATGGATATCATCCAAGCAAAAACTTCCCCTGCTAAAACAGATGCTCAACCAAGTCTCAAGCGCTGTTTTTAACCCAGATCCTGAAAGAGATGGCTGGTCGCCTCCCTTTTTCTTGCATGCGAAACACCTAATTTCATGACCTATTAAGTAACTAATTTCTGATATCTCAAGATTAATAGTCACTATGGGAAGAGTTACTGATTTTTGATACACATCACAATCATATTATAATCAGCAAGTTAAGTTGTTTCCGTTGTGTGGAAAGGATGGGATTGTGATATTTATCATACACAAAAAAGAGGGTCAGAAATAAAGGCATTTTGCCCTTGTTGACCCAATTTGCCTCGTCTATAATGCCGGCCGAAAGAATATAAGCCTATGAAAAAATCCAACTTACATAAAATATTTGAAACCGAGAGAGACGATAGAAGACAAATGAAATACAGACACATAATCGCCTACACCATGATCTTGCTAGCATTTTGGGCATTTCATCTAAATCGTAAGGCGAGACATCAAACAGAAATTAAAGATATTCTTGCTCATGAATCCATGATCAAGGATTCACTAAATACCTATATGGTAGAAATGGCAGCTGCCCTGGATCTCTTCACTGAAGGACATCCTCTGGTTTTTACCGCCTATAATGCTCTGGTTGGTCAGACAGACGACACACCAAATATCACAGCCAGTAACAAGCAGATATTTCCTGGTGTCCTAGCCTTAAGCCGTGAGCTAATTACACGCTATGGTTATGGTGGTGATATTGATTACGGCGACAAAGTCTGGGTGGTCATGCCCATGCAAGTTGAGGATACTATGAATAAACGCTGGCGCGGTCGTGGGGATGTATTTATGCTGGATTATGACAAAGCTGTGCAATTTGGTAGAAAGTCTGGTATTCTGTATCACCAGGGTGATAACATTGAATATGCCAGTACCATTCATGAAGACGAAGAGACTTTTACTGCGGTTAATTAACGCAGATTTATATAAATAGAAAAAAGGGTTCCCACGGGTGCCCTTTTTTATATCTGTATCCGTTGAGACCGATTCCCCCAGCTTCCAGGGGTATACTCAAACACTCCCGGGAGAATGTGTCCACATGAATTACAGCCACCCTTTTCATCCAGATGCCACCCATTGATTGTGTAGCCAACGCGGCTAATGATGATTTTGCCACAGGCAGGACAGCGCGTGGAGGCATTCTCTGGATCATGTACATTTCCTAGATAGACATGGTTGAGACCGTTTTCTTGAGCAATTCGTTTTGCATTAAGAAGGGATTTGTGGGTCGTTGGTGGATGTTTTATCAATTTATAATCGGGATGGAAGGCAGAGAAATGTAGGGGTATATCCGGACCCAGGTGTTCAGCAATCCAGGCGGTCATGGCATCCAATTCCTTATCCGAATCATTTTCACCAGGGATAAGTAGTGTGGTAATTTCCGTCCACACCGAAGTCTCCCGTACCAGATATTCAAGTGTAGCCAAGACTGGCTGTAAAGAACCCGCACAGAGCTCATGATAAAACGATTCACTAAAGCCCTTGAGGTCCACATTAACGGCGTCAATATGCTGAAAGAAACCTTCTCTGGCGATTTCATTTATATATCCGGCTGTAACAGCCACAGTTTTAATCCCTGCCTCGTGACAGGCGATTGAAGTATCCACAGCGTATTCATAAAAAATGACAGGATCATTATATGTGAAAGCGACACTATGACACTGGTGATCCCTGGCTGCCTGAGCGATAGCTTGAGGGGTCGCTGGTGATTGGAGAATATCCATCTCCCTGGATTTACTCATGTCCCAGTTCTGGCAAAACCTACAGCTCAGATTACATCCTGCAGTTCCAAAGGAGAGCACCGAAGTTCCAGGGTAAAAGTGATTGAGTGGTTTCTTTTCAATGGGATCGATGACAAAGCCACTTGAGCGACCATAAGTCGTTAACTCAATGCGGTCACCACGCCGCTTGCGGACAAAGCATAAGCCACGCTGTTCATCTCCAAGCTTACAGTCCCGTGGACACAGGGTACACTTGAGACGCCCATCGGCCTGCTTTTCACTGAATTGTGGGTGTTCAGTATTCATGTTCTCTCTCCGGGGGTTGTAATGCAGTGATCCTAACGAGCTGCATCGCTGAATTCAAAACTATAGAATCTCTGAAAGGTTATCGTATCTGACCAGTATCCAGTAGGAAGTCCTGTCTTTTGCATGAGATGGGACAGAAAGGATTCCACATCAGGAAGTTTATCCCACACAGCTGGTAGAAAAAGACCACGGTGAAGCCCATTTCGGATAATCAATCCATCCTGGCCAGGTACAAGCCGTTGCTTCAAATCCTCTTCAGAAGTGACATTCATGTCCTCAGGTTGAGTAAGTACCGAGATTTTTATTTGAATCAAATTGAATTCAGTTGAGGTAAGCGGACCAAAACGAGGATCGGCAAAGGCAGCATTCCAGGCGTGTTCTGCCACATCGTCAAGCAGTGGACGGTAGGCTTCCACAGAGCCGATACAACCCCTTAACTCGTGATGCTTTTCCAGGGTAACAAAGGCAGCCCCTGGTGAGGCTAAGGTAGCGCTACAATCATCAGGATTTACTTTTATTGGAGCACCATAATCCAGGCCATGTTGAATGGATGCACGGGCCAAAGCCAACAATTGCTTTTGCTCAGATCGAGTAAAAGGGACAGCTGTCATTTTAAAAGGAGCATCTTTATCACCTGTGAATGAGCTCCAGCATCCAGCCGTGCGAAATATATTCCCGCTGCTGTAGAACTCTTACGAGTACTCCAGGTGGCTGCGTACACACCAGCTGCTTGTTTCTCTGAAACCAGGGATTCTATTACCCGACCATGCAGGTCATATATGGTTAGTTGGGTGAAAGCATTTTCTGGCAATGAATATTTGATTGTGGTACTCGGATTAAAGGGATTGGGGAAATTTTGAGATAGAATGAATGAAGAGGGAAGTTCATTTCTCTCAATCAAACCAGCCGTGCTTTGATTGACAATGCGGATATCATCTAAGGACAATTTACTGGTACCGAAATCCCCATGCTCAGCCACAAAATCGAGGACATCAATATCTGACCAATCAAAAAGACCAACTGGATCATACCAGACACCATCCCAGGACCCAGTTTCAACCATACTTGTCAGGGGAATCTGGATATACTGCCAGGTTCCATCCCACGCCATATCCGTTGTAGACATCGTTTTGGTCATACGCCAGGGGTGATCCTCAGGAACATCGGTTTTCGTGTCGAGGAATCGGATATCAAAAGCGACTTCGGATCCGGTACCTTTTACCCAAAAAGTGAGGATATAATTCTCACTCAGGAGTCTGGAAAGATCCCGGTTAGGTGAGAAGTTGAAGCCAATCCTTTCATACTGGGTAGCTTGAGACCAGTTTAGACTATAATCTCCAATACGAGGATTCTCTGCATTATATAAGGTTACCATACCATCGGTGTTAAAATCAGACTGAATATTTTGCCCGATATAATCATCATAGATGGAAAAGCCCACTGAGTCAGGCTGAGAGACAAACTCGGTCTGAGACGGCGTATTGAAGCCCATGACCTCCAGCAGTGGGATATTCAAATCATGATCAAACATGCCTCGACTATATCTTTCAAATAACCCAAAGCCACCGTGATAATCCCACATGGTCCAGCCGATATTTAATGAATCAAGATATTGTGTGGTTGCGCGATACCACTCCACCCGATGGGCAGGGTCTGAGTTGTGATTAAGAACCCCAAATTCCCCACAATAAATAGGGACATTCCTGGATGTGCTAAACGCTACCGCAATATCAATGAGACTTTGCATATGAGCAACTGTGCCCTGGGTGGAGTAACTGGCCATATTGCTCTGAATCCATGTACCCACTAACGAGGGAGGGCAGGCCGGCATGGCTGATGCGCTGTATGGAAAAGGTATTCCGGTAAGGGGTTCCATGGAAGGGTCAGTCCAACTGGCTCCCTGGTGTGTGAAGATGAACGGATCATAAAAGTGAAAGGTATAGATCAGATTGTCATCAGTATAGTTCATCATTTCGTCAAGATTATTGTAGCTGTTCCAGCTAGGTGGTCCCACGATTAAGGTTCGGTTTGGATCTGTCTGTCGTATGATGTTCACAATATTTTGCTGAATCGTATCCCAGATAAAATCCGAAATACCCCAGGGCTCATTTTTGATCTCAAAGTAAAGTGTTGAATCTCTATCCTGGAAATGCTCTGCAAGTTGCGGCCAAATTTTGGACAGGGGTTGATTAATAGCTGGTGTTGTGGCTCCACCAGAGTCGAAACTATGGTTGTCCAGGATGAGATGCAGACCTAATGCTTCCGTCCAATCAATGATTTGATCCAGAAAATTTAACAGGATGGGATCTACGAGATAGTCGGGATCTCCAGTACTCATCCCATGGAAATTTATAGGCAGACGGATCACATCTACACCAAGGCTTTGAATATCCACAAAATCATCATAAGTATATTTGGAGAACTGAACCTTTTGAATGGAACTTTCTTGAAACCAGTTACTGAGATTGACGCCCTTTTCAAATGGAGTGGTTGGCTGGGCTATGAGAGTGAGAACCGTCAGAAGTGTCAGGATCAATATTGTTTGAAGATGTTTCATCACATTCCCTTACATGGTTTAAGATTCAAATAATCCCCAAGCACCATATCCTACAACCTGATCTTTGCGGCCGGATGTGTCACCGGAGTTGCGTAGATCCAGTCGTTTGATGGACATTCCCTTCTGCTCGGCAAGATGGAGCAGGCCTCGCAGGGGGATGCGGCCACAGGCTGAATTATCCCCAAGCAGGTCACCCTGAAAAGTCTCAATCCTGGCGGCCGTTTTAGTATCCAGCTCGACCGCTTCTTCGTAATTGTGAAAATGACTCAAGTCAGTGGAAATGACGATGAGACACTCATCCCCACCCCAGAGCTGTTCAATTACGTCTGCAACTTGCTGTTGTGTCGCATCACCTACTACGAAAGGAATCAATCTGAAACTGGCCAGTACCTCTTGAAGAAAGGGCAGCTGCACTTCCAGGGAATGTTCCTCAGCATGAGCATTGTCAGAAAATGTGACTTGCACAAACTCATCAACCAGTTTTTGGATGGTTTTTGTATCCAGGTCGATTTCACCCAGGGGTGTTTGGAACTGATCTACAGTGGGAAGTGCTAAACCGTTCAGGGAAACACGGTGGGCTGGTCCGAGAAGTATAATTTTACGGATGACGTGTCTGTACTGGAGTAGTGAACGATAGGCTGACGCAGCAATTGAACCCGAATATACAGTTCCCGCATGTGGAACAATGATAGCTTTTGGGATTTCAGTTGTCTCACTGGGTTTTTCATGGATAAAGCCGGTAATCTGATCACGTAACTCAGCTGGATCACCAGGATAAAACATACCTGTTACAGCCGCGGGACGTATTTGTTTGATTATACTCATGGTGAATTCTTTTCAATGAAATATAGACGGGTATCACACAAAGACAAATTCGAGATCAGATCCTTTCACCCAGGAATCATACCATTTGGATAATAGAATGTCCGTTTATCGATTTAGGTACTTAAATGAATCATATGGAGGGCAAATTCGTGCAATTAGAGAGGAAAATCATGACAGTCCATACATTCTTGACTTCGTCCATTTCAGTGAGCCTGTTGATTTTTATGAGTGAAGTATTCGCTCAGGATATTGTTACAGATTTTGATGGGAATGAATATCACAGTATCGTTATTGGGGACCAGATATGGCTTCAGGAAAATATAAAGGCACTCCACTATAGTGATGGGACAGCCATTCCTGATGTTGTATCCTATGATAACAATGAGAGCAATGCAAACATCTATGGTCGTCTTTACACATGGGACGCAGCCATGGATGGTATGACAAGTGAGGGGGCTCGGGGAATCTGTCCAACTGGATGGCATATTCCAAGTGCTGCAGAATGGAATACGCTAGAGAACTATCTAGGGGGCTCCTCAATAGCCGGGGGAAAGATGAAAGAGATTGGTATAAGCCATTGGCGACGTTTCAATGTCGGTGCCGATAACAGCAGTGGTTTTACCGCTTTACCTGGTGGAGAGTATGATGCACACGATTCTCCACATCAATTTAGATTGATTAATGATTATGCAGTATTTTGGACGTCCACAGAAATAAGTGCCACGTTTGCAAATGAAAGATATCTGGCCTTTGATGCTGCTGCCAGCATATCCTTCAATTGGTATAAAATAATGAAATACTCGATACGAGCTATTCAAGATAGTGAAGTGAGTGATCTTATTAATGAAGAAATACAATTTCCTAAGCGTAGTTTACTTTATCCGAACGTTCCTAATCCATTTAACCCTTCTACAATAATTACTTACGAAATATCAAAGACAGATATAGTCAATGTTGATATTATTGATATCAGAGGAAAGCTGATGAAATCACTACAGTGTGAGCAGGTCTCAGCTGGTGTCCATGAGCTGATCTGGCATGGCATGAATGCAAGTGGCCAACAGGTAGACTCCGGGATATATGTCGTGGTGATGTCGGTGGGGACACAGATTCAGACACAGAAAATATCCCTTATTCGCTAACTCAAACCATCATCGGAAAATTAAAATTCAAAATCTTTGCATGCGCATAACTCGGGTCTATATTCAGCTCGAAATGAAATGGCAAGTATCATATTACTTTTTTATGCGATCAGGGTGATGGTTTAAATCTGTATATTTGAACAATTTCACCCTCGTCAATTGACGGGGGTTTTTTTTTACAATCAAGCAGAGCTTGATTGTACCGCGGCGAAGCCTTGGCGTAGCCGGGTAAGTTAGATGCCCTGAGCAGGAGTCGCTCCCGTACAGGAGAGCAAGGAAAATTGAGAGAAGGGGATAAAGTATTTTGGCACAGAATAAACAAACCGTGGGTCTCATTGGCTTCGGACGCTTTGGAGCTTTGCTTGCAGACCTCTTGGGTAAAGATTATCAACCTGTCATTACCGATGAGAGGGATTTGTCTGAGCAGGTAGAAACTGCAGGATATCCCTGGGCCGATCTGGAAACTGTGATGAAGTTGAACACGGTATTTTTGGCAGTTCCCATCAGCCGTACTGCAAACTTGCTGAAGCAGATATCGTCTCTAACCAGTCCTGGACAGGTTTTGATTGATGTAGCCTCTGTAAAAACTCGCATACGTGACTGGATGGTGGCCGAATTACCACCTCATGTACAAATTTTGAACACCCACCCGATGTTCGGACCGGATTCATATAAACGAGATAGAGATCTACGTATGGTGTTCTGTCCCACGCGTGTTGATTCAGAGGTGGAAAATACCTGGCGAGATGTATTTGAGTCATGGGGTTGTCGACTCATCAATCTAGAAGTTGAAGAACATGATAGGCTAGCAGCTCGCTCTCAAGGAATTACCCATTTTATGGGACGTGTCATGAAGGGGATGGATATTCAACCCACTGCCGTAGATACCCAGGGATTCCAACAAGTTAGACATGTTGTCGAGCAAACCTGTCAGGACACTGAAGAATTATTCCATGATCTCCAATACTACAACCCATACACTGCTGAGATGCTTACCGATTTTTCGAAATCAGTGCATGCCGTAAAGACCAAAATTTATCGACCAGATGCTCCCATCGAGCTTATTGGTTATCAGGGGATTCCAGGGAGCTTTTCTGAGGAAGCCACGCGAAAATATATTGAGAGCGAGGTGCTTGGAAATATCGAGACCAAACCCTGTCTTACCAGCCAGGGGGTCATGGACAGTCTGGCTCGGTATGAGATAGACCGAGGGATCATTGCCATGGAAAATGCCCGGGGTGGTGTGGTTCACGAAAGTATCCATTCACTCGCAAGAGCCCGTTGCAAAGTTGGCTCCATGTTTCATATCCAGGTGAACCAGTGCCTGATTGTTAAAGACGGTGTGAACCACGATGAGATCACAGAGGTTCGCTCTCATCCCCAGGCTCTCAAACAGTGTTCTAGATATTTGAGCGAGAAACTTGCTCATATTCCTCACATTGAATCAAAAGATACTGCTGAGTCAGCCAGGAAATTGCATGACAATCAATATTCAGATACAACGGCAGTTATTGCCCCGGCTCGCGCAGCTGAGATATATGGTTTAAAGGTACTAAAAAACAGTATCCAGGATCTCAGTGATAATAAGACTCTATTCCTCGTAGTGGAGCGAACAGGGACACCGATTTGAGTTGCAAACAATTAATAATTATAAAAGCTTATAAGCCCAGTAAAAAGGATATCAGACTATGCTTGTAATAATGAAAGTAAATGCTTCTCAAAGCTCGCTTGATAGAGTACAAGAGGAGATTGAAAAATTGGGTTACACCCCCCGGCCTATTATTGGAGACTCCAGAACGGTGGTTGGTGTTCTCGGTCAAAAACCCCTGCGTGGAAAACAACACCTGCAAGCACTGCCTGATGTTTCTGATGTTCTGGAAATCAGTACACCCTATAAGCTGGCTTCACGTGAATGGCAGCCAAATGATACCATCGTTAATGTTGGTGGTACCCGCATTGGTGGTTCCAAGGTATCAATTATTGCAGGTCCTTGTTCCATTGAATCATATGAGCAAACCAAGACAGTCGGAGAAGCAGTAAAAGCTGCTGGAGGTCACATCCTGAGAGGTGGTGCTTTCAAACCAAGAACCTCACCATACTCCTTCCAGGGAATGGGTGTTGAAGGACTTAAGATACTCAAGCAGGTAGGTGAAGAAGTTGGATTGCCAACAGTGACGGAAGTAACTGATACAGCGGTATTAGAGATCACAGCACAGCATACAGATATGCTCCAAATTGGTACTCGGAACATGCAAAACTTTACCCTTATAAAAGAAGCTGCACGGACGGGTATGCCCATCTTTTTGAAACGTGGCATGTCAGCAACCGTGAAGGAAACGATTCTGGCTGCTGAATACATATTGAATGAAGGCAATGAGAAGGTGGTGCTTTGCGAACGAGGAATACGAACCTTTGTTGACCATACCCGAAACACTCTGGATGTGAGTGCCATTCCAGCCTTTCAGCGTTTGACTCATCTTCCTGTTGTGGTTGATCCCAGTCATGCCGCTGGAAAACGATCCAAAGTGCTGCCCTTATCTTTGGCTGGTGTTGCAGCTGGAGCCCAGGGTGTCATGGTTGAAGTACATCCCAATCCAGAAGAAGCACTCAGTGATGGTCCCCAGCAATTGCTGCCTTCACAGTTCAAAGATCTGGTAGATCGAATTCGGCTGGTTGCGGAAGCAGTTGGAAGAAAACTGGACTGATCCCGAAAAGGAGTCACCCATGGCTTTACTTGGAGAAATTAGGCTACCTGGTGACAAATCAATAAGTCACCGAGCACTCATGTTTACCGCATTGAGCGCTGGGCTTAGCCGCCTTGAAAATCTGAACCCAGGAGCTGATGTTGCTACGACACAAAGTGCTCTGGTCAATTGTGGTATCCAGATTGAAGAAAAGCATGGCGTCGTCCATGTGCAGGGAGGGGGATTGCGACCCTTCAAGCAGCCTGAGCTTGGTCTCGATTGTGGCAATTCAGGAACAACGGCCCGCTTGATGATGGGCCTTCTGGCAGCCCATCCCATCCACGTACAATTTACCGGAGATCAATCTCTGAGTAAGCGACCCATGGACCGAGTCTTCAGACCCCTCCAGCAAATGGGAGCCAACATATCTGCCAACAAAAGAAAATTTTTACCCCTCATGCTCAGTGGACGTGATCTGTGGGCTCTGGATTATCAACTTCCCTATGCCAGTGCCCAGGTTAAGTCAGCCATCCTACTTGCCGGACTACATGCCAAGGGACAAACGACGGTCAAATCTCCAGCTTTTAGTCGCGATCATACCGAGCAGATGCTCAAAGCCATGGGGGCACGACTAAAGGTCAAGGGTCGCGAAGTGACGGTTCACCAACTGACCAAGCCCCTCGACCCCATCGATTTTGTGGTTCCTGGTGATTTTTCCGCTGCCGCATTTTTTATTGCAGCTGCCTTACTGGTACCGGGGTCAGATTTGATACTTCGGGGTGTGGGCATCAATCCAACTCGCACAGCATTTCTCACTGCTGTGAAGGAAATGGGTGGCAAGGTGACTGTGGCGAATAAAGCAAAGCACAGTGGAGAGGCGGTTGCTGATTTACGCATTCGTGCATCAAAACTAAAAGGTATTCAAATCTATCCGGAGCAGATTCCCAATCTCATCGATGAACTACCTCTGATTGCACTTCTAGCTACCCAAGCCAAGGGCGAAACGGTGGTGGTAGGCGCTGAAGAGTTGCGCGTGAAGGAGTCGGATCGAATAACAGCGATTGTGACCAATTTAAGTGCCTGGGGTGCCAAAATATTTGAGCGTCCTGATGGGTTTAATGTAGAAGGACCCACACCTCTCAAGGGAGGCAAGGTAAAAACCTATGACGATCATCGGATTGCCATGACGATGGGTGTCGCAGGCTTGATGAGTAAGTCGCCTGCCAAACTGGATAATCCAGATTGCATAGATATATCATATCCGGGTTTCTTTGATAAACTCCGGGGTTTAATAGGTTAGTATAAAATTTTTATTTGAGTAAACGAACGAGGAGATAAAAGTGAAATTTGCAGTTATTGGTGATCCTCTCAGACAAAGTGTCAGCGATTTTATGCATGGTTGGATATATGAACAGTTGGGTCTCGAGGCTGAGTACAAGAAGATCAAAGTTATCCAGGGAGATTTGGAACGTTGGGTAAACCTCCCATCTGCTAAAAAGCTTGATGGATTTAATGTCACCATCCCCCACAAAGAAGATATAATTCCTTTTCTAGACAGTGTGAATGATCGCACAGCACCTATTGGTGCTGTGAATTGTGTGAGACGCCACGATGGAAAACTCACCGGGTATAATACTGACTGGTACGGCTTTGTGAAATCCCTTGAAGCAGCTGGAGTAGATCTCGCTGGGAAGAAAGTGGTTGTTTTGGGAAGTGGTGGGGCTGCAAGAGCCATCACTTTTGGTTTGGCTCGTGCAGGGGTGGGCTTAACAACCATTATTGCACGAGATCCTTCCAGAGCCAAAACGCTCATCAAAGATATGAGCGATTCTGCCGAAGGAATGAAACTGGCGGGTTGTGCCTGGGATGAGAGCGCCGTTGATCCCATTGAAGATGCGTATTGCCTGGTGAATTGTACGCCCATTGGCATGAAGCCCAAACAGAATAAGAGTCCTCTGGATGGAGATCTTCTAGAGTCCATCGATGTTGTGGTTGACACCATTTTTAATCCTTTGAATACGCGTCTGCTGTCAGAAGCAATTTTTTCGGACTGTCAAACCGTTTCTGGTCTGGATATGTATCTCTACCAGGCCATGGCTTCAGTAGATGTCTGGTTTGGTCCCCAGGATTGGAGCCAGATTAAGATGAACGAGATGCGCGAGGCAGTCCATAACAAGATTACCGGTTTCAAACGAAAATTTGAATGATATTCGCTAGTAAAAATTAGTTGTCAAAACGAAAAACAGACTGTCATCCCAAGCGGAGTCGAGGGATAAGGATAATTGGAATGCTACAACACCTAAACTTTCTCTCGCAAAGATCGCAGAGACGCAGAGAGATTTGAAAGGTTAACCAGAATCAAATTTCGTGGCTTTCATCTGGTTCGTTGTAAAGAAGAAACATCAACCACGAATTAGGTGAGGAAAAAGGGACTTACGAGATGCTGCAACACCTCAAATTTTTAACAGCAGGCGAATCACACGGCAAAGGCCTATCAGGAATTCTGGAAGGGTTCCCTGCTGGCGTGCCCCTTTCAGAAGATTTTATCGCCCTTGATCTGGCCCGAAGACAAATGGGTCATGGTCGTGGTGGTCGCATGACCATAGAGAAAGATCATGCTGAGATAACCAGCGGCTTGCGTCATGGATATACCCTGGGATCTCCCATCGCCCTGTGGATCCAGAACCGGGATTGGGAAAACTGGAAACAAGAAAAAATGTCCCATGAAGCACCCCTGAATCCCGTCCCCGAGGTAACCTTGCCACGACCCGGACATGCTGATCTGGCAGGGATCCAAAAGTTTGGATTTACAGATATTCGCAATGTTCTGGAACGTTCATCAGCTCGTGAAACGGCTATGAGAGTAGCCCTTGGCGCAATATGTCGCTCCTTTTTGAAAGAATTAGGGATTGAAATATTCAGTCACGTTATTCAGATCGGACCTGTCAAAGCTACTATTGAGCCTTCTCAACTGGATAGTGAATTAAACAGCACGGCAGATGCATCTGATGTGAGATGCCTTGATAAAAATGCGGCTGAAGACATGATCAAACATATCGATGTCACCCGCAAAGCAGGTGATTCTATTGGTGGTGTCTTTGAAGTCCTGGCTTCGGGCCTACCGCCTGGTCTGGGCTCGTATACCCATTGGGATCGCAAACTGGATGCCAGACTGGCTGCTGCAATGATGTCCATCAATGCCATGAAATCAGTGAGCATTGGAGATGGTCTTGATGTAGCCGAAGTTTCTGGGTCCCAGGTTCATGATGAAATTGTCAAAGAGGCTGATACTATTCGTCGAGCCACAAATCATGCTGGTGGTATTGAAGGTGGCATGTCAAACGGTGAACTGATTCAGGTTCAGGTTACCATGAAGCCCATCCCGACCCTGGCGAGACCCTTGCGATCTGTGGACATCAAAACCCGTGAACCAGGCATCGCTCATAAAGAGAGAACCGATGCATGTGCTGTCCCTGCCGCTTCTGTGATTGGAGAAGCGATGATGGCTCTGGTTTTGACCGATGCCATCCTGGAAAAATTTGGTGGAGATTCTCTTGAACAGGTAAAAGCCCATTTGGCTGCCACAGGAGCGTGAAATAAAAATTCATAACGATAATTACGTAATGAGCGTGTGTTACTTCGACGAGCTCAGCAAGACACACGCCTGCTGGAATGTCACCCTGAGCCTGTCGAAGGGTACAATATTTTGAGTATTGGCAAAGTCTATTTGATCGGCCTCATGGGCGCTGGGAAAAGTACGGTTGGTCGAATTCTGGCTGATACACTCAACTGGCAATTGCTGGATATTGATCATGAAATCGAAAAAATTGCAGGAAACGATATTCCCTCCATTTTTGAAGAGCGGGGTGAAGATGGATTTCGCGACTTTGAAGCTCAGGTTCTCATGGAGACAGACTCACTGAACGATGCCATTATCCCTTGCGGAGGTGGCATTGTCACCAAGCCCGAGAATGTAAAGTATTTGAAAGATCATTTGACGATCTGGCTTGATGTATCACCGGAAGAGGCTGCTGCTCGTCTGGAGCACTCCGATCATCGTCCCCTCTTAAATCAATGCCAGGATACCATAAAAAAATTGCAGGAAATCTTGGATAGCCGCCAGGTAAGCTATGATGAAGCTGCTTCACTGCATATCCATACGGGTCAACGAGCCCCAGATATAATTGCGAGTGAAATTCTGGAAAAATTAGAATCTTATTATGACTAAGTCTTCAATCATTAAAATTACCCATCAGGTCGGTTCTTACGAGATTCATGTTGGCCAGAATATGATGGATAAAGTCGCTGATCTATTGTCGAGTGTTGGAGCTTCAGGTCCAATTGGCATTATTAGCAATGCCACAGTCAATGATCTGTATGGTGGCAGGATTCGAGAGGCTTTAAATGGGGCTGGATTGGTAACTCGCACAATTTTGATTCCTGAAGGCGAGGAGTACAAGACTCTGGCTTCCGCAGAGCAGGTTATGTCTGCGCTGATCGCCCAGGGCATGGAACGCTCAGGAACCATTCTCACCCTGGGTGGTGGTGTGGTAACAGACCTGGGCGGCTTTGTCGCCAGTATCCTCTATCGCGGGGTCAAACTGGTTCATATCCCATCCACATTATTGTCCATGGTTGATGCAGCAGTTGGTGGAAAAACGGGGGTTAATCATAGCAGTGGAAAAAACCTGATTGGTAGCTTTTATCAACCTGATCTGGTCATCATGGATGTAAACACTTTAAAAACCCTCCAGTCACGTGATCGTATTTCTGGATATGCTGAAATGTTTAAAATGGGTGCCATTCGTGATACTGACTATCTGGAATTCCTGGTAGATAATATGGATGCATGTCTGGGAACGGAATCTAGTGAAGTACTTATTAAGGCCATTTCCCGCAGCTGCGCCTTGAAGGCGCAGGTGGTTGAGGCTGATGAAAAGGAAGCAGATCTTAGGCGCATTCTGAATTTTGGACATACTCTCGGTCATGCCATTGAGTTCACCCTGGGATATGGTGTTGTCCGACACGGGGAGGCTGTCATTCTGGGTATGTATGGTGCTGGATGGCTTTCCAATCAGGTTGGAGACCTTTCACAGAAAGATTGGGATAAGTTGTCAGCCATGTTGATAAAGATCCCTTTGAAGCTCTCACTAAAGTCGTTAAACCCAGAAGCTATCGAACAGGCAACCCGTCTGGATAAAAAGGTAGCAAACTCACAATTAAATTTTGTTTTACTCCATCGTCTTGGT
Organism: uncultured Lentisphaeria bacterium; assembly: GCA_964508765.1. Classification (GTDB taxonomy): domain Bacteria; phylum Fidelibacterota; class UBA8477; order UBA8477; family JABMPR01; genus JABMPR01. The sequence continues at coordinate 35,402 of CAZDVD010000004.1, read as the reverse complement.
GAGGCCTATATGCAGAGCGGGATTCCAACATTAATGATTAAACTGGCCGTTGATGCCATTAAAAGCGCTTGGGAGGAGGGAAAATGACACTGGATTTTAATGCTTTTATGACTGCTTTCGTAACCCTGCTGGTCATTTTGGATCCCTTTGGTGGATTGCCAGTGTTTATGACATTGACCAAGGATTACCCTGAAGAGCGGGCAAAACGAAGTGCCCATCGAGCAACGCGTGTTTCTCTCATATTACTAACTATTTTTGTCTTTGTGGGCGAAGGGGTTCTTGATTTTTTTGGTATTTCGATGTTTTCTTTTCAGGTTGGTGGAGGGCTTATCCTGCTTGCGCTGGGATTATTATATGTCCTGGGTGTCACCCTGGGTGATGATAAGGATTACTCCAAAGATATTGTCATTCCCATGGCCACGCCTTTGATTGCTGGTCCTGGTGCAATTACAGCTATTATCATTTTGGTATCTAAATACGGTTATTGGATCCCATTACTGGCTATGCTGGTGAATCTCTTCATTTTTTGGCTGGCCATGTATTACGCCCGCTATATCAAAAAATTCCTGGGAGAACAAGGTCTGGAAATCATGAGTCGAGTCATGGGTCTTTTGTTGGTTGCCCTGGCGATTGAGATGATTAGAACAGCATGGATTGAACTACTTTAGAAGACAGTATTTTTTACAACGAATTAAACGAAAAACACGGATTGTTTTTCAAATCGTCATTGCGAGGGAGAATTTATTCGACCGCGGCAATCTCGAATATGAGTCGTCCATGCATGAGGTTATATTGCATGACAACGGTCGATTGGCTCAGCTGGTTAGAGCGCTCGGTTCACATCCGGGAGGTCGTAGGTTCGAGTCCTACATCGACCACTTCAAGCAAGCAAACCGCTAATTGCACAAATCGCGCAAATTTAATTTGTAGGGGTAGTCCTGTACTTGTCAGCCGTAGCTCTTTGAGCGTAGGCTGATCGACCACAGAAAGGAGTCCTTGGGCTCCTTTTTTTAATCACCGATATGATGTTGTGATTCATAGGATCGGGTTCAATTAACCAAACCCTATTTTCGCCAGTAAAGCAATTGATTTTGTATTAATTGCGATTAATTTGCCTTTGTGTTATGTGATTCAACTCCATATCGTCCAACCTCCTTTGTTCCACACCCTCCCTAAATAAAAAATCAACCCAACAAACAGCGACACTAGCTATTTAGCTTCACATCGAGGGGATAGTATGCATCTAAAATTAAAGCTTCTTTCTGCATTTTTAACCATTGCGACATTGCTAATTGTTGCTGGCTTATGGTCCATCAAAGGCTTCAAAGATGTCCAAATATCTATTAAGAACATACTGGATGAAAATTACCGTACTATCCAGGCTGCTCACAACATGCTTCAGGCGCTTGAAAGAGAGGATAGTGCAATCCTCCTGCTGATGCACGGTGACTGGGAGCATGGCAGGGAGCAACTGGAGATTGCTGACAGCAGCTTCATCGCTGAACTTGAAGTTGCGAAGGACAATATCACCATTGAGGGTGAGGCTCAGCTCTTAGCGAACCTCAATTCAGTATATGGAGAGTACAAGACGATATGGGAGCGTCCCATCGTAAGCACAGATAAGGAGGGCGACCTGCAGTGGTATCAGAAGGTGGCCCATGTTGCCTTTCAAAAGGTCAAACATGAAATTGAATATCTCGCTGAATTGAATGATACCTCCATGTACAGTACGGCCTCGAACCTGGAAACCATTGCTGAACGCGCCATGAAACCAGGTATCATCGCAATTATTGTTACTCTTATTCTCATCGCCATTTTCAGTTATTTTATTTCAGCATTGGTGGTCAGTCCCATTGTGAGAATGACGGATAGGGTTAGAGCTTTTCGGGAGGGAGGCGAATTGCATAAGTTGGATATCCATACTGGAGATGAGATTCAAGATCTTGCTAACGAGATCCGTCTAGTTGCCAAGCGCACCAAGGGTACGAGGTGATCGCGCATGCGTTTCTATGTCGTCTTGCGCTATACGGTTCTCACATTTCCAGTTTCTGCTTTTTTCATGCTTATTTCCGGAGGGATCGCCTGGTCTGAACAGACCCCTGATATGGCACCTTTACTGTTTTCGGCTGCCATTGCTTTAATCATGGGTATTTTCCCCATCCTTTTCGTACATAAGGTGCCGCATATTTCCAATAAGGAAGGATTGCTTATTGTGGTGCTTAGTTGGTTCTCAGCATGTGTTCTGGGGGCTGTTCCCTATATTCTATACGGGGATCCCTTTACTCTCACCAATGCCTTTTTTGAAAGTATCTCTGGTTTTACCACGACGGGTTCTACAATTCTAAGTGACATCGAAAGTCTACCGCATGGATTGTTGTTCTGGAGATCCGCCACACACTGGATTGGAGGAATCGGAATTGTAATATTCGCCCTGGCTCTCCTACCATTTCTAGGTTTTTCTACAGTTATTCTTTTCCGTAGCGAGGTTTCAAGTCTTGCACAGAAGGATTTCCAGATGAGGGCTCGAAAGTCAACTCGTGTCCTGCTTAGTGTCTATCTGGGATTGACCGTGGCGGAGATAATCCTGCTCTCTGTCGCAGGGATGGGCCTGTTCGATGCGGTTACCCATGCCTTTGGAACCATCGCTACTGGTGGATTCTCTCCTAGAAACAATAGTGTGGCTGCCTTTGACAGTATATGGATCGAGGGAATCATCATTGTTTTTATGATCCTCTCAGGAATCCATTTTGCTGCCATGTTTGCGGCGATCACTGGTCGATCACTCATGGTTTTGCTACGCTCAGGGGTCGTTCGTCTTTATCTCTTCCTGCTTTTTCTGGGGACCCTCTTCACCTCACTGGATTTGATCTTTCAGCAGGGACGTGGACCACTGGAAGCATTCAGGGAGGCTGCTTTTAATCTGATATCAGTGGGAACATCAACAGGTTTCGCCACAGCAGATACCTCTCTTTGGCCGGGATTATCGAAATTAATCCTTCTATACTTTGCTTTGCAATGTGCGGGAGCTGGTTCAACATCAGGTGGTATTAAGGTGGATCGTATCATTTTATTATTCAAGTCCATCATCTTGAGATTGAAACAGATCATGAGACCACGAGCCGTGGTCTTTATGAAGTACGAGGGCAACGTGATCAAGGAAGAATTCGCCAGCCAAGCAGTTCTATACATTGTTGTCTATCTTCTGATTGTCACCGTGGGAACAGGTATTATAGCAACGGGTGGAGTGTCACTTGAGGAAGCATTTTCCGGATCTGTGGCGGCGATGGGCAATGTAGGTCCCGGCTTTGGACAGATCGGAAGTCTAGGCAATTATGGCGCACTTTCAGGCTTGGCCAAATGGGTGTTGAGTGCGCTTATGATACTTGGTCGACTTGAAATATATGCGCTGCTGGTCTTTTTTACTCCGAATCAATGGAGCCAATCCAAGGCTTATTAGTATTTGCCTAAAAAAAACAGCCCTCAAAGTTGAGGGCTGTTTTTGTCAGAAGGGGTTTTGTCTTTGCCTGTCTGAGGCTCTCGAAGACAGGGCTACAATAGCCCCTTCGAGTTTCCTCGTTTCACTCGGCCTCAGGGAGACAAAAATGGGTCTATAGGGACTTGGTAAGCACCTCATTCAGGCGTTTTACAAAGTCTGCCGGATTTTCCAGTTTCATACCCTCAAGCAATAATGCCTGCTCATAAAGCAACTCTGTCGCATTATCGAAATCTTTGGATTTGCGCATACCCTTCATCTTTTTCAAGATGGGATGATCCAAATTGATCTCAAGGATGGGTTTGGCATCTGGCATGCCAGCCTGACCCATAGCGCGCATCATTTCCTGCATCTGGAAGGTGGGATCATCTGCATCTGCCACGAGGACAGAAGGAGAATCAGTCAGACGGGAAGAGACCTTCACATCTTTGACCTTGTCACCGAGAACCTTTTTAACTTTGTTGATGAAGGGCTTGACTTCTTTCTCAATGGTTGCTTCATCTGGCTCATCACCATCCTTCTTCAGTTCATCACCAGCATTGCTGCGGTTGACAGACTTGAAGTCGTGATCACCAAATTTTGCGGCGCCGGGAATGATGATTTCATCAATTTCATCGTCAGCAATTAAGACTTCGATATCTTTCTTGGTGTACATTTCAATGAGGGGTGAACGACGCAGAGTTGCTTCATTGTCACCCGTGATGTAGTAGATACCTTTTTGATCTTCCGGCATGCGGCTCACATAATCTGCCAGTGTGGTATAGCCATCTGCCTTGGTTGATTTAAATCGGACCAATTTTTCCAGAAGGTCACGATTGTCGCGATCCTGATAGTAACCTTCTTTAAGTGGACGACCGAACTGTTCATAGAACTTGATGTATTCTTTGTCTTTCTTAGCCAGGGTTTCAAAGGACTTCAGGAGCTTTTTGACAGAAGCTTTGCGAATATTATCCAGGATACGGTTCTGTTGAAGAATTTCGCGACTCACATTGAGAGGTAGGTCTTCAGAATCAATAATCCCCTTTACAAAGCGAAGATAGGTAGGTAGCAGTTCTTTTTCATCATCGGTGATAAACACACGCTTCACATATAATTTTACACCCGGCTTATAGTCTGCATAAAACAGATCCTGAGGTGCTTTCTCCGGGACGAAAAACAGGGTGGTATAATCCATGGCACCCTCTGCCTGGGTGTGAACATGCAGGGCTGGATCCTTAAAATCATTACTGAAGGTTTTGTAGAACTCGTTATAGTCTTTTTTCTTCAGCTCCGCTTTGGGCTTTTTCCAGAATGCTGTCGCATCGTTAACCTGTTCGGTCTTTTGCTCTTTGATCTCTTTTTTGTCATCACCCTCTCCATCGAAGGTGCTTTCTTCATAGTGAAGATAGATAGGAAAGGCAATATGGTTGGAGTACTTCTTCAGAATCTCAGTAATTGACCAGCGGTTGGCGTACTCTTTTCCCTCATCATTGAGATGGAGGGTGATTTGGGTTCCGGTCTCTTTCTTTTCAGTCTTATCCATCTCAAAACCAGACTTGCCATCACTGACCCAGCGATAGGCATCTTTTTCCCCCGCCTTGCGAGTGATCACCTCAACCTGATCCGCTACCATGAAACAGGAATAGAAACCGACGCCAAACTGACCAATCAGATTGGAATCTTTTTTAGCATCTCCAGTGAGCTTGCCAAGGAAGTTCTTGGTGCCTGAGCGGGCGATGGTTCCGAGATGCTCGATGAGATCTTCCTCGTTCATACCTATACCAGAATCTGAGATGGTGATGGAGCGGCCATCTGCAGAATCATTAAAGACAATATCAATTTTTGGATCAAAGGATATTTTCTTGAATTTGTCTTCTGTGAGGGTCAAATATTTTAATTTATCCAGCGCATCTGATGCATTTGACACCAGCTCGCGCAGGAAAATTTCTTTGTGTGAATACAGCGAATGAATGATGAGGTGCAGAAGTTCATTAACCTCTGTTTGAAATACATGTTTAGTCATTTTTTATCTCTCTCCCAAATATCAAGTTTTCAATGGGTTTTATGTGTAAGAAACGCCAAGGTTCCCTGTGTAAAAAAAATCGCTGTAGAACATATATCAGATGGTCCCAGACAATGATTTGTTACAAATAATTTAAAAACACCCGTCAATTAAAAAGCGCGGCAAATATAATTCCGATGTGAGGGTGTTCAAGCTGGTTTTAAAAACGGTTTTGAGGGTTTGATTTTGGTAAAATAAAAGTTCAACTCAATTAACCAAGAGCTACATCCAGCACCATCATGACGGTAAAACCCAGCATAGCACCAATAGTAGGTTTATCCGTGTTTCCTGCGCGTTGGGATTCAGGGATGAGTTCTTCGACAACAACAAAGATCATTGCACCAGCTGCAAAGGACAGGGCAAAGGGCAGTATTGCGGTAGAGGTCATGACAATGAGTGCGCCAAATACAGCAGCAATGGGCTCTACGATACCGGAAAGCTGACCGTACCAAAAACTTTTCCCCCTGGACAGTCCTTCACGTCGCAGTGGCATGGAGATAGCTAATCCTTCAGGGAAATTCTGAATCCCTATGCCAATGGCCAAGGCAATGGCCCCCTGGAGATCAGCACCCGGTAGTCCGGCTGAGATGGCCCCAAAGGCCACACCTACTGCCAGGCCTTCAGGTATGTTGTGTAAGGTTATGGCCAGGACTAGCAGGGTGGTGCGTCTCCAGGATGTGGAGATCCCCTCTACTTCAGAATCTTTGGCCCCGATATGCAGATGAGGCAAAATTTTATCGATACCCCAGAGAACCCCTCCACCAGATAAAAACCCCAATGATACAGGCACCCAGGGAGGTAAGGAGCGTCCCTCTGCCATTTCTAATGCAGGTGCCAGAAGTGACCAGAAACTGGCAGCTATCATAATACCGGCAGCAAACCCCAGCATACCATCCATGTTTGAGAATGATTTTTTATTGTGAAATAAAACACCGGCTGCACCAAGGGCGGTGAGACTCCAGGTAAAGAGTCCAGCTATTAGAGCGAGGAGGACGGGATGCATGCCAAGTAAGAATTCCATATAATTGATCCTTAGATTTTATTAATTTTTTATAAAAGGCAGTATCGCAAGTGCAGGGATTTTTTAATGCCATGCTCGGTGTGTCATGAAGCAATTGATCCGTCGCTTTTCCCTGATCCACTGAAGTATCTTTTGCCCTTGTCTATGTAAAATTCGTTCTGTCGATTTCTAACAGGTTTTTGAAGCACTTCAGAGATCATACCTGCAAAAATCTTCGCCTTCTTTTCCTGATTCCCGCGAAAATCAATCACTGAATTACCCAAATCGACATTAAGTCCCCTCAGTCTTCAATATTTGTACAAGGACATCAACCAAAGCTTCATCGTATGAAATGTGGGAATACAGGGCAGATAAGTCAAGGTTTACCTGCCCCGAAAAGGGTATGTAAATATAGGTTCTAGAGAGAAAACTTAGTGCCGGTCAACTCTTCTGAAATATCCCACAGACGCTGGGCAATCCCTTCATCATGGGCGAGTTTGGTAGCATAGACCTTTTTAGGGAAGCCGCGCATCTCTCCAAAACCTGAAGGACCATAGTAATCTCCAGCTTTAGCATCAGGATCAATTGCAGCCCTGAGTGTCGGCAAGGCACCCTGAGGACCTGGTTGTGCGACCAGAAAATTTAATGCTTTGAAGAATGTTGATTTTTGAAGACCAGTGGCTGTATATCCAGGGTGGGCAACTACCACTTTCACTTTGGAATCACTTTTTTCAATGCGCCGTCTTAGCTCAAAAGTAAAATACAAGTTAGCAAGCTTACTGTCGCCATAAGCTTTCCAGGCTGAATATTTACGTTTCTCCCAGTTGATATCATCAAAATTGATATTTCCTGCTTTATGGGCTCCACTGCTCAAGTTCACTATTCGGCTATCTGGTGTTTTATCCAGGAGGTTAAATAGTTTTGAGGTCAGGGCAAAGTGACCGAGATGATTTGTCCCCATCTGTGATTCAAACCCATCCTCCGTTTTGCTATAGGGTGGAATCATGATTCCAGCATTGTTTATAAGAAGATCCAGCCTGTCATTTTCTTTAGCAAAGGACTTAGCAAAAGTATTTACTGATTTTAAACTGCTTAAATCAAGCAGAGCGACATCAACTTTTGCATCGGAGTATTCTTTTGCTATAGCAGCTTTGGCGGCTTCCCCTTTTTCCAGATTTCTGACGGCCAGGATAATAGAGGCATTCTTGAGGGCTAGAGCCCTGGCTGCTTCAAACCCTATTCCGCTATTGCTTCCTGTAACTATTGCAGTGCGACCTGATTGATCAGGAATGTTTTCTGTTGTCCAATTTGAGTTTATCATGAGTTTATTTCTTCCCCTGGTTGTCGGCTGCGAGCTGCACGATATCTTTAACTTCAATTATTTGTTCTTTATAACCAGAACGGGTTGCCTCTATCATTGCCTGCCCAATTTCTCTCAGTGAACTGACCATACCTGGAAATAGTTTCCGAAGGAGAGGGATGATTGGGTTTACGAGTTTATACATGAGATAAGCATTTTCAAGACCCTTCGTTGGCTGGATAAGACCGGCACGGAACATAAAGGCCTGGCGGAAGGGCAGTTTCAGAAGATCATTCTCAGTTTTGCCTTTTACATTGGTCCACATTAATCTGCCGTTTTCGCTTGAATCTGTTCCGGCTCCTGAAACATAACAGACAGTCATATTCGGATTCAGCCTGGAAAGTGGTTGTGCTAAGGCTAAAGTCATATCATGGGTGATCCTGCTGTAGTTCTCTTCACTCATCATGAATGATGTGGTTCCCATACAAAGGTAGGCAGCATTATATCCCACCAGTTCTTGCTCAATCGCAGAGAAGTCTGAGAAATCGCCATGGAGAATCTCTTTTAATTTCGGATGCTCCTTACCACATGGTTTTCTATTGATCATCAGGACTGATTCCACGTCTGGATGATTCAGGCATTCATGGAGAACCCCTTCACCAACCATTCCAGTAGATCCCGTAATTATTGCTTTAATTGACATCGCTATTAATCCTCAATTCAAATTTATGGTGCTTCAACCTGTGGAACAGGATTGGTATCTGTCACTTCGGTCACATCAGGAACATAAGGTGCCCACCATTTTCCTGTCTGCATTCTGCCTGGATACTCGACGACCTGTCCAAAAATGGGTGTTAATAGTCGTACACCATTGGCCTCCGCAGCCTTGGTGACCCGTTTCATGGGATCAAACCAGTCATGCAGCGCAAGATTGAAGGCACCCCAGTGGATGGGCCAGACATAATGAGCCTTCAAATCCAGAGAAGCCTGAACCGTTTCCTCGGGGAACATGTGCACATCTGCCCATTCCAGATTGTATGCGCCACATTCCATGAAGGCGATGTCAAAGGGGCCATATTTTTCACCAATCGTTTTGAATCCATCGAAGTAGCCCGAGTCTCCACTGAAGTAGATATTATGATCCAGGGTTGCTATGACATAGGAAGTCCAGAGCGTTTCATTGCGATCGGAGAGTCCTCGACCGGAAAAATGCTGGCTGGGAGTAGATGTGATGGTCAGTTTTTCATCGAAATTATAGGAATCCCACCAATCCAGTTCAGTAATCTTCTCCCGGGGAACTCCCCATTTTTCAAGTTGAGCGCCCACACCGAGAGGGACGAGAAACTGTGAGACTTCGGGGTGAATTATTTTGATGGAGTATTTATTAAGGTGATCGTAGTGATTGTGAGAAATAACCACCACATCTATGTTTTTCAACTCTGTGGGATCAAGGGGGATTTCCTTGTTAAAACGAGTAGGACCCATCGGGCTGATCTTGGCCTCATATACAGGATCGGTGAGGATGCGATACCCATCCATGTGAATGAGAAGAGAGGAATGTCCTGCATTGGTTACTTTCAAGTAGGATGTATCAGCCGATTCAAGTTGGCTCAGGTCGATTTCATTTTGAGGAAGGATTTCTTCGGGAGAACGCTGCTCTTTGCCAAAGAGATATTTTTTTATCATCCCAAAGGATGGATTCATATTCAAAGGTTTCGGATTGGTGAATTTCCCATCTTTGTACTGAGGGGAGGCTTGGATTTTATTCAAAGGATTATCTCCTTGATCATATTGTGCCGCCGATAAGACGGTGTTAATGGTAAAAATGGAACCGGTAAAGATCAATATCAAGGCGATGATGATCTTTCCAGGTCTTCTTTGTAGTATATTTAAACGAATGTTCATTCAGTTATCCTTGCAAATTTTTTTACAGTTTAATCGCGTCCCAGGCCATGTTCATGGAGAGTTCGATATTCTCTGGAGTCGCTTTGAAGTCTGGATTTAGTCGAGCATTGACCAGGCCATAGATGGGAATATACAAATGGGCGAACAGGATTTCAAAAGGTGCTCTTTTGATGATCTTCTGATCCATCCCATATTGTAGGATATCTATCAGGGGTTTAAAGGTGAGTTGAAGCTTTTGTTGGTCCACCAGATTGTTATAAGGTGAATTTGCAAACTGCTCTGCAAAGTAGAACACATCAGGGTTTGCACCGATATGCTTAAACAGGTTTCTTCCCGCCTGCATGACTGCATCCCGCACCGGTATAGTGGGGTCAAATTGTTCCATGACCGCATTCCCAAGGCACGTTTTAATCTCCATGTAGGTGGATACGATCAAATCTTCCTTGTTCTTATAATAGACATATAAGGTCGCAGGAGATACTCCTGCCCGTTTGGCAATCTTTGCCACGGAACTGGAAGCAAATCCTATTTCATTCACCAGTGTTACGGTGGCTTCAATAATGGCGTATTGCTTATTTTCGTCTTTGACTCTCACGCTCTATAATAAACGATCATTCATTTATAGCAAAACTTTTTATTCATTTCTTTTCAGAAAATGTAATCCTTCTGACACTCCCACTTCAAAACCAACGTATATTGTGATCGAAACAGTCACGATTACGTAGTAACTCAGAGGGAAGCTTAATGAATGAGCGTGTAGAAATATTAGATCAAATAGCAGATGCTGGGATGGGGGTGAAAACACTCAGCAGGAAAGGTGATTATGGTCCAGTCGTTCTCGTCCAGGGACAGTCCTTTACCTTTGTGAGTTTTGGTCTCTTGACAGGAATTGGAGCCATTTTAGGATTGATCAATATCTGGTTTTATCTCGGAGCGCACGAGGTTATCGCAAGTACTTCACAAGCCAATCAACTGGCCTTGGCCTTCGCATTGGGAATTCCGGTTTCATCCTATTTGGTGACGCGGCTACTAGACCTTAAAACATTGATATCAGGTGAAAAAACTTTTATCGAATATATTCGAACTGTGAGCTTTGGTCTCTGGGGTGGTCTGGTTGGTGGATTGCTTATTTTGAGCAGCTTTGCCTTGTTGACACAGACATCTCTATTGGCACTTCTAGATGCCTTTGCTGTTGGTGTGCCTCTAGCTCAGGTCTTTGGAAGATTAGGATGTCTCAACTATGGCTGTTGCCATGGGAAAGAGTGCCAGTCATCCTCACGTTTTGGCATCCGCTATCACAACAACCAATCCAAAGCACTCAGATATGACCCAGGATTGAAAGGAAAGCGACTTTATCCAACACAAGTCTATTCCATAATCGCCAATGCCACTATTTATACAATCATTTTAATTTTAGCATTAACCTGGGAGACACGTCCATTGGGAACCCTTGCAGCAGTATATATGACCTTGTATGGTCTCAAGCGCTTTAATGTTGAGTTTTTTAGAGGTGAGTTTCCCAGAGTTTATTTTATGGGTCTCACTGTCTGGCAATGGTTTAGTCTTGCATTTATCATACTTGGATTGAGCACCCTGGCATTTGTCTTTTCAAATGGTATACCCACCAGTCTCATCAATTTTGGAATTGGTCTGGAAAGCTTAAAATCAGCTCTGGGGATACTTGTTTTGGCTTCAACTATATTGGCCCTCGCCTTTGGAACCCATGGCCGGAAAATAGGAAAATGGTAATGATACCTGTATTAATCGTAGGAGCCGGACCATATGGTCTGTCCCTGGCAAACTATATGTCCGAAATGGGACAGGAATTCAAGATTATTGGCAAACCCATGGAGCTCTGGAGGAAGCATACCTTCACCGATGCTTCGTTGCGCTCGGAGATGGCGACCTCAGAAATTGCTCATCCCCAGAATGCCTATTCCATTCAGACATTCCGAATGCAGCATGGTCTCGATATAGGCCAGCGAAGTGAAAGAATCGACGTCAGGGAATATCGTCAATATATAGACTGGGTATTGGCTTCAATACCCTATGAGATTCAATTAGAATATTTGGCAAATCTTTCACAAAAAAAGGACTATTTCCAGGCTGAATTGGAATCCGGAGAAGTCCTCAAAGCCAAACAGGTTGTGATTGCCACGGGAGTCGCTCATCATCTGAATATTCCAACAGAATTTTCTGAAGCTGCAGACATCATTCACAGTTATTTCACACAGAAAATCGAAGCTCTACAGGGGAAGAAGGTGTTGGTTGTAGGTGCGGGGCAATCAGCAGCAGAAGCCATGGAAATTTGCAGGAAAAATAAAAATCAGGTTGATTGGTATGCCCGCAAGGAACCCCGATTTTATTCAGAGCCCCTGGATCTTCCCAAATGGATATTTGATCTGGTTGTGAAAAGTACAGGTCTTTTTCGACGTTTACCACATAGGCTAGTTCAATATTTATTCTCAATATTTTCAGCAACAACCATGACACCGGATCATGAGAATAAACTGGTTGGAATGAGTCGATTTTCCAATATGCCTAACTTGAGTAAGTACGATCATGTTATTTCAGCGACGGGTTATAACTACACATTGAATCATATGAACTTTCTGGCAGACGAATTAAGAGATAATCTAGAGATGAGAGCAGCCATGCCCCGGATTGACAAAAATTTCATGAGTTCCATGCGAGATTTGTATTTCATCGGACCCTCAACTGAAATGTTTTTTGGACCGCCTATGAAGTTCATGATTGGGTCACAGTATGTTGCCCCCAGGTTGTCAAGACTTCTGGCGCGATGACAGCATTAGAAACTCGAGTTGAATTCAGCTCGGCTCTGGCACGCTGGCTGGGCGTTGAGGAAGTTGCCCTGGTTCGCGAAGATTTGCTCCCAGATGGCGGGGGTAAGAAAAGGCGGGTACTGGCATGTTTCGCAGAAGAACTCAGTGACATCAAACACATCCACTTACTTTCCTATGCAGGATCCCACACTGCCTTTACCCTTTCCAGACTTTTACCAGAAGTGGTGATTCATCTCTATGGCACACACTATGACGGTGGTGCCTATGAGGCAGCCATGGTCAAGCAACTGGAAGCTCGTGAGAATGTCCATCAGCAGATCGGTTCTTTTTGGACTATGGGTTTGGCATTTAACAAGCAGAAATGGAAATCGAGACCGGCTCATCATTTTATGCACATTGGTGGCAGTCTTGGAATAGATACCTCTACAAAATCAGCAGTTGATGAAACGATTAAGACAATTGGAGAAGCATTTCACCATGTGGTGGCTGTGGCCTCAGGTGATCTCCTCTCAAGTATAGCTACCGAGACCCCTGCAGTTACAGGTGTCCTCACACAACCCCTGGCAATACGAATTCTGAAATATATGAGCATGAAAAATGCATCAGGTCTCTGGAAAACTTCATTGAATCAGCGCATCAAAACAATGCACGAGGTAAGAGAATTGACCGGTCATACCTGGGACCCGATTTTTATGGGGACTGTTTTCAGTTATCTAGAGCAGAAAAAGGAGTTACCACCCAAACTGTGTATCTGGGTCACTTGCCCGACGGAAATTGATTGGTTAGGGTAGTGGGCAAAAAAAAGACCGCCCTGAAGAGAACGGTCTTTTTTAAACGATAAAAAGTAGATTGAGTTTGTGAATCTCGCCTATTGGTCAGTCACAGGTTCTTCTACGACTTCCTCTTCTACAACTTCTTCTTCAACGGGTGGCGGAGGAGGATTTCTCAGCAGTTCAATTTCAGCGTTAATCAAAGCAATCATCTTTTTGATATCATTCTCAGAAAGTTGACCATCAACACTTAAGATGACTTTTCCAGTGGGATCAAGAACAACAATGTTATTTGAGTCATCGGCCAGACCCCATTTTTCGCCAACCATATTATCATTATCGCGAACATAAATCGTGCTGGGATAATCTTCCTGTTTTCCCTTAAGAATCAGATTGATTGCAAAATTAGGTTTCCAGGTTGCAGCCATATTAATCATAGCAACTGAGCCATAGACATCCTTGGGATAATCTTCAGCTTTTAATGCTTCAGTTGCAGCATTATTTAGTTCACTCTCATCTGGATCTGCATGGACAACGACCCAAACTTTACCAACTAATTCGCTGCTACTCCAGGCTGAATCATCAACCCTACCACCATCATCACCAGAGAGCTCTAAGAGGGGGGGGTTCTGACCAACGGGCAGACCCGCAAACAAGCCAACGCTTAACAAAACAAACAAAATACTAAGTGATACTTTTTTCATGCTGTTTTCCTTTTTCTTATGATTGATCTGAGAATTGTACATCTCAAATACCTGATTTTGAAGTGCCCGACGATATTGCTTACACCAACAGAAAAAACATCAATGGAGTAAATCAATACAGCGATTGAACCATTTTAGAGAGCGTGCACTTATTTTAGGGATGATTGAAAATTGTGCAAGTACTATCCATTCAGAAAAAGGACTAAGCTTTAACCTCAATACCCTTCCAGAAGGCAATATGATCTCTAATGGGTTGAGCCGCATCTGATGGGTCAGGGTAATACCAAGCGGCATCACGATTATCCATACCATCTACATCAATATGGTAATAGCTGGCCGTACCTTTCCAGGGGCAAATTGTATGGGTTTGGCTGTCTCTTAAATATGCAGGATCCACTGAAGCAACTGGGAAATAATGATTCCCCTCGATGAATACGGTTTTGTCGCTTTCAGCAATAACTTTATCATTCCAAATGGCTTTCATGTGTAGCTCCTTTATAGGGCGCGCAACTCAGGCGCGTTATTTTGGGGTTTAAAACAATTCAGGCTGAACCAACCCTCTTCGTCCAACCACTGCTGTTCCAGAATGAAGCCTGAGGCTTCAGCCAGAGCATTTATTTCGGTATGTGAATATTTATATGAGTATTCTGTTAAAATCTTCTCATCCTTCTCGAACGAGATACTCACTCCGATATTTTTGATTTCAACTTTCTGATCAACATCACTTACCAGATACATTTCAATGCGTCCTTCTTCCATATTGTAAACGGCCTGGTGATGGAAATTATTGCGTTCAAAAGTACCACCCAATTCGGTGTTTAGACGGTCCAGCAAATTCAAATTAAAATCGGCTGTAACACCTCTGGCATCATCGTAGGCTGGCTCCAGAATTTCCCGTTCCTTGCGGAGGTCAATACCCAGGAGTAGACAATCCTGATCACCTATATTCTTGCGAACTTCTCTCAGAAAATGGGCTGACTCAACCCGCGTTAGATTCCCCATACTGGACCCTAACCACATGATGCAATTAGAGCTAGTGCTGTTTTTCAGGATGTATTCCATACCGAATTCATAACGACCAGCCACAGCTTCCAATTGTAGTTCAGGATATCGCTGGTTTAGACTATTGACTGTGTCTGTTAGAATTTCAGCAGAGACGTCAATGGGGGAATATTGTGTCTGACTAAAACTTGCCAGAGCAGCTTCCAGCAATATGCGGGTTTTGGTTGAGCTACCGCTACCCAATTCAATGAGATGGGTGTTATGGGGTAGCTTTGAGATGATTTCTGCGGCTGAGCGCTGGAGAATTTCGGTCTCTTTCCGTGTGAGATAATATTCTTCCAGTTTGCAAATCTCCTCAAAAAGCTGGGATCCGCGTTCATCATAAAAATATACAGAAGACAGGCGTTTCGGAGTGCTGTTTAAGCCTTTGAGAACATCCTTAGCAAAAGCAATGGTAGGATTCTCAGTATGATCCTGGGCTTGGATTATCTGGGGAGAAGAGATCGTTTCAGTCATGAGCTGGTTTCCTGTTTGGTTTGTAGTCCAGGTGAGAGCAAGGTGCGTTCAGCAAAATCAAAACTCCACTGCACAAGCAGAGCGAGGACTGCTGCTGGAATAGCACCTTCGAGAATGAGACTGGTGTCATCCAGCCGTATGCCTGTAAGTATAGGCTGGCCATAGCCTCCAGCACCGATGAGGGCACCTAGCGTTGCGGTACCAACATTGATAACGGCTGATGTTTTTATACCAGCCAAAATTGAGCGGGTAGCCAGCGGAATTTCTATCAATCGCAATCGAGCTGAGGCAGGTAATCCCAGTACTCGAGCAGATTCCTGGATATCTCGAGGTATTCCAGTTAAACCACTTAAAGTGTTTCGAACAATTGGGAGCAGACTGTATAAAAATAATGCTACGAAGGCAGGCGGTCCTCCAATCCCCAACAGGGGGATCATGAATACCAGGAGTGCCAGCGAGGGGATGGTCTGAATAATGCCGACAATACTGAGAATAACTTGACCCAGAGTTGCATTTTTGGCACCCCAGATACCTAAGGGTATGGCCACCAGGATGGCCGCTCCCAGAGAGATGCAGACCAGAAATAAATGTTCTCTTGTCGTGGATATCAACCTGCTCAATCGGGTAGAAATTTCAATCTCAGAAAGTGTATTGAATTTGACATTCAAAAAATCCTGAGCCACTTCGGGTTCGCTCTTATCATCCAGCTTGACATCGGAATTCATCTTGATCATCTCAGTTTCCGAGACGATGCCGCTTAATTGATTCAGGCAGGTTTGAACTTGAGGCCCACGATCTAAAAGATCGGTGCGGTATAATATCACAGCTCGGTAATCGGGGAAGTAGTTCTTGTCATCTTCAAGAACACTCAATTGGTAATAGGCAATTTCAGCATCTGTAGAATAGAGATCAATCAGGTCAATGGAGCCTGCCTCCAGACCCTTATAGGCCAGATCATGATCCAATCCACGCACCGATGTCTGGGGTAATCGATAATGATCCCTGAGACTGGGCCAGCCATCTTCCCGATCCATGAATTCATTGGTAAATCCGAAGCGTAACTCAGGGTGTTGGCTCAAATCACTTATGTTTTTCAGTAAGAACTTTCTTGCTGTAGCGTGGCTGACTCCCAGGGCATAGGTATTATTGAAACCCAGTGGCTCCGTCATACTCACACCATATCTGGCCAGTGCCACTTTGATATCTGTATCTGATGAAATTTCCTCACCCTGAAGAATCTCGTAAATAATTGTACCTGTATAATCGGGGTAAATATCCAGCTCCCCCTGAACCAGCGCCTTCCAGAGTAATCGGGTGCCACCCAATTGATCTTTATGGACAGCTTTAACCCCGTTGCTTTGGAGGTGTTGGGTGATGACCTCACTGAGGATAACAGATTCCGTAAACTTCTTTGAGCCAATTTGAACTTCAAGATTTGATTCAGCATAAATTGGTAGAATACCAAAACAAAATGCAGTTAGGTATAAGATCAAATATTTCATTGAATCTGATCCTCAAGCTGTTGCCAGGGTTTTCTCTGTGCATTGATAAATTCAGTTACAAATGGATCAGCGGGCTGTGCTGAAAGATTTGACAGGGTATCATACTGAAGGAGGTATCCATCTTTCATGATCACAATCAGGTCGGCCAGCGAGGCTGCCTCACCCATATCATGTGTGACCAGCACAACGGTTTTTCCTAATTGACTGAAAATAGTCTTCATCTCTTCTTGCAAGCTGACCCTATTCAGTGGATCCAGAGCCCCCAGGGGTTCATCTAGAAATAATATCTCCGGATCCAGCATGAGGGCGCGCATGAGGGCAACCCGTTGAACCTGACCTCCGGAAAGTTCTGAGGGGTAACGTTTCAGCTGGTCGCTAGAAATATGGGTCAATTCACAGAGTTCATGAATGCGATGTTCTGTTTTTTTGGGATCATGTTGTAAGTAATCTGCCATGAGACGCATATTTTGAAGGGCGGTCATATGGGGAAACAGACCCCCATCCTGGAGCACAAAACCAACCTGTTGGCGTAAGTTTTCGATATTGTTTTTGGTAAGATGCTCTTGAAAAATAGAGATATTACCCTTCTCAGGCCATAGCAAACCCACCATAAGTCTCAGTAAAGTAGATTTTCCACATCCACTGGGGCCAATGAGAACGACGGTTTTCCCTTGAGGTATTTCAAGGGAAAGGTCATGGATGACCTCATTGCTGTTAAAACTTTTGCTTATATGGTCTAAATGGATCATAGAGCTATCATTTCAGGTGAAAACAATATCCCTCGACAGAGCCTGTGCTGAGCGGAGTCGAAGTACTCGGGATGACGAGGGCTTGTCTCTTTGAGCAAGCCTGTGCTAAGTCCTTCGGCTCCGCTCAGGATAAACTCCGTCGAAGTATCGAAGGGTCTAAAGACAATCCGCTTTGATCCATGAATTCAAGCATCACAATTGGCTATTCTTTGCCAATCAGTTTTGCATAACTCAGCGCCTCTTTTAAAAATGTTTCCACTCTTTTTCTTTGAGCGTCAGGGTCATCCTCAACAACTATTTGTTCCAGGGGTAAGACCATACCTGTCCACCCTTCGGTATGCCATTTTCCAAAAGTCAGGGGCAGATTTAGAATTTGACCTTCAGAAGGATAAGGCCAGACGTTTACATAATAATAGGGAGCCGTATAGCTGGTATCACCGGGAGATAGGCCTATGCCAATTGATTTTCCCTTGCCGAGTGTAAGCAGTATAGCCATGTCAAAATGATGAGGCCAGGTCAACAGGGTTCCCGCGCGACTATCTTTTCGGGCAATTTCCTTGATCAGAGGATAGGCATTGGAGTAGGCTGAGGATAGTAGGTCGAAGGCTTCCTGATCTGATGTGTCAAAAGCACTTAACCAACGATCGGGGTAGTCTGGTAAATCAAAATGTCGCTTCATGGTGAAGACATTTTTGGGGAGACCATGGTCTTCCAGAAAGAATTGTAGGTCAGAGGCAACCTGCCTGAGGGTGGACCCATTAAATTTTAGCTCTAGCAAGGTCTCATGATTATGAAATACATAACAATTTAGATTTTGGGGATTTAGACCTATCTGAAAATTTTGCTCAGGACCAAAAGGTTGACTCAAAAAAGTATTGATTTCAGAATCCCAAAGCAGGGATGTATGGCTATCATCAGCTCGATGCTCAGCAAAGGAGATGCCGATAGCCGTGAGGATCTGGACAGCTTGGTGGAGTTGTCCGCGTGCCTCCAATAATCTGCTATCATCGATTTCTGTCAGTTTTTTCCAGGGTGTATCTATTGTACTCATTATTTTTCCAATCTAAACATCTCGGGCGAGCCGGATGCCCATGAATTGCCAGCGTGAATGGGGATAAAAGAAGTTGCGATATGTTGATCGCAGATGATCCTTGCTGCTGACGCAAGAGCCTCCTCGTAACACCATCTGGCTGGACATGAATTTTCCATTGTACTCTCCCACGGCTCCACTGGCCGATTTAAATCCAGGGTAGGGCGTGTAAGGGCTGCGAGTCCACTCCCAGACATCCCCAAACACTTGACTCAACTCTGAAGTCGGGACAGATTTTAATGTGGTGGGATGAAATAGTTGGTTCTGAACAAAGTTACCCTCGATGGGGAGGCTCCGTGCGGCATACTCCCATTCATGTTCACTGGGAAGACGCGCTCCAGCCCAGTTCGCATAGGCATCGGCCTCGTAATAGCTGACATGGGTAAGGGGAGTGTCCAAATTTAATGGAATCAGACCTGATAAGGTGAACTCGAACCATTTACCTTCCTTTTGAACCCAATAAAGAGGAGCTTTCCAATCTTCCTTGTTTATCAGAGACCAGCCATCTGACAACCAGAGGGCTGCCTGGTTATATCCATCATCGTCAATAAATGCGAGATATTCCCTATTTGTGATGAGTCGATTGCCGAGCTTAAAGGGTTGGAGGAGAACGTCATGTCGGGGGGTCTCATTGTCAAAACTGAACTCACGACCTGAAAATCCATGATGAACTTGTCTACTTTTAAAAGCAGTCCACTGGAGATCTTGAGGACTCGGGGAGCTCTTTGGTAGATCAGTATTTGCGTAGACAGGGTAGAGCGGATTCTGGAAAAAGACGTGTTTGATATCAGTGAGCATCAACTCCTGGTGCTGTTGTTCGTGGTGAAGTCCTAAAACAAAAATTGATTCTAGTTTGGTGACCTTCTGTTCATCCAGTATCTTAAAAAGACGCATTATCTCTTGATCTACATGATGTCGATATGCAAAAACTTCTTTCACCGTAGGGCGGCTGAGATTTCCCCGCTCTGGACGTGGAAATTGCTGGCCAACTGCATTGTAGTAGGAGTTGAACATATAGTTGTAAAGCTCATTGGGGGTTTCATAGTCTTTCAGCTCTGGCTTGAGAATGAAGGTTTCAAAAAACCAGGCGGTGTGAGCGAGATGCCAACGCGTTGGACTGACATCAGGCATGGACTGAACCACAAAATCTTCTTTTTCCAGTGGCTTACAAAGCTGCTCTGTAAATCCTCGAACCGCTGAGTATTTTTCAATTAGCTGTGTTCTTAAATGCTGTATTTCCCTTGAATTGTTCATAACTGCTTCAAAGCCTTAAGTAATCTTTTTCTTAATAATTGATTGGTGGGGGAACTTAACAAAAGCACCCTGAATTAGTATGAAAAACAGGGTGCCTTCGAACTTACAGAGGAAAAATGCAGCAAAAACTTCTGCTAGAAAGTGACATCCAGATTCAAGTTGACCTTATCTAATAGTTTCATGGGTCCCATTCCAACCAGGGGAAGATCAAAATCCGTGGGTACAATAAGAAAACTACCTGTAGCGTTCCATTTTCCAGATGATTGTTTCAGGTTCAATTTTAAGGTATAGGGTTTCGTGATTCCATTGACTTGAAGATTGCCACCTAGAGATACTTCTCCGGCTTTTAAGGCAGGTAGAAACACCTTAGATTCAAAAGTAATTAGGGGATGCTTTTTACGGTCTAGAACGGACATACGCATGTGGGAGTCGCGCATGCCGTTTCCTGTATGAAGATCATTTACCGAAACCTCCACACTCACGGTTCGGTTACCACTGGTGTCGGCGTTACTTACTGTGACAGTAAAAATTCTTGCTTCTACGGGGAAGTCATGGGTTCGGGCATGACCTAAACCTTCAAAGCTACCATTTGCTTCCGTGATAGTGATATTGGCCCAACTTAAAAGAGGGAGAATTATGATTGTCATAGCGATCAAATTTTTCAGTTTCAAAATTAACTCCTTTCAACGAGTTTTAAATTCTGCTGACAGGGTAACTTTTATCTCGATTTGCTTCTGTCTTGGAAACGACAAAGCAGGTATAAGTAATTTCCCGAGTTCATAATTGTGCGCTGATTCTCCCTGAAGGGTAGCCTCTTTGCATATATGATGACTTTGCCTCCGGTCCAGAGCATATAAAGCTCACAATAGTTATTGCATGTGTTCCCCGGAGAAATAGTTTTTGACAGCGCACAGAATTGGAAGGTAATCAATTTGAATCAATGGCTCAAAAATGGATACTTGTTGTTTCTGGGGCTCATCACGGTAGCCTGCGAAGATGCCACCATTGACTACGCCTCAGATATTGTTGGTGTCTATATTGTTGAAACTGCGACCATTGATGGGGGCTATACTGATTATAGTGATCTACCTATTGAGGAGGCCTGGATTATTGATATTACTTCTGCCAGTTTATTGTCCTATGAGAATGATGTTAATCTCTGTGATTCAACCTTCGAAATAGATGCCAGGGTAATTGATTCAATAACTGACACTGCGATTATTTTTACTGATGATACACGGCTGTATTATGTGGTAGAAGATGGGCAGCTCCTGCTCTTAAATAATGATGATATCATCACTCTCGTTGACTATGACCTCGTTTTTCCGCCCCTGTCCTGGACAGACCCAGCGTTGTTGACAAATGACCTATATGAACCAGATAGTAGCTTGAGTCTGTCTACTCGGCTTTCTGCAGCAGGTGTTATACAGACTCATTATTCAGCCGTTTGCGACGATGAGGATTATTTTATTTTTGAAGCTCTGGACAGTACAAAATATATCATTGAAGCCAGTGCTGTTGGAAACACTGATATTGATTTAACCTTATCACTGTATTCCTTTTCGGGGGATCTGGTTGACTACAATGATGATCAAACCACTTCCAATGTTGATCCAAAACTAGAATGGATCTGCCCAGGGACTGGTGATTACTATTTTGTTGTTAAAAAATATTGGGATTACCTGGATCCAGGCAATTCATTGGATGATGAAAAAGGGTCTTATACAGTCAGTGTAGATGTGACAAAAAACTTGATAAAACCAGCTACCCCAGAAGTGGTAAAAATGCCTCGGCCTCAACGATCCACCCCCATCCTGCATAGATTTTTCGACTAAAATATTTACCACCACTGCCGCGCCTAACTCACACACTTCTCCTACTGTGCCCTTCAGTAAGAACACTTGCCAAGGGCACCTTTATCGACTATTCTGAAGTTCGAAGGGTTCACTTGACTTTAAGGTAAATCCAATTAAGATAAAACGCGCATAACGCACATTGTGTGATTTAAGTATAAATTTTAAGTCCTTAGGGATGAGGGAAAAGAAAATAATGAAACGAAAATTAATAGTAGTGTCACCCCTGATCATCTTGGTTCTGGCATTTTTGGTTATGAAAGTACTTACGTCCTTTAAGGAAGAACAACCCAAACGAAGTGCCACGGTCAAACCCCGTCTTGTGGAAACACAGATTGTTGAGTTGGGGGATGTTCCTGCCAGCCTGACCACCTTCGGGACATTGGCCTCAAGCCAACCCGTGAGTTTGATCAGCGAGGTCTCTGGAACCCTCAAACCAGGGACAATCAAGTTCCAGCCAGCCCAATCCTTTAAAAAGGGAGATCTCCTGCTTAAGGTTGATGATCGCCAGATTAAGTTGCAATTAAACAGCACCAAAAGTGATTTACTGACTGCTCTGGCGACCCTCATGCCAGAGATTAAAGTGAGTACGCCTAAAATATTCCAGATATGGCAATCATATTTTGATACCATTAATTTTGAAGATCCTATTCAGCCCCTTCCCGAAACCAGCGATCAGCGTTTGAAAGCTCTTCTGGCTCGATACAATATTTACAGACTGTATTTTTCTGTTCAAGACCTGGAGATACGTGCTGGAAAACACTATTTCTACGCGCCTTTTAATGGCTCCATTGTCAGTGCCCAGCTGAGAGTAGGTAGCACCGCTACTCCTGGTACCCGATTGGCTGAGATCATCAACCTGGATGAACTGGAAGTAGAAATACAAGCCCCGGCAGCAGATATTCGCTGGATTGAAATGAATGCCAAGGTTGACCTGACCACACCCGACGGCTCTATCCAATGGAAGGGTCATATTGACCGTATCGGGAATGTCATCGATACCAGGTCTCAATCTATTTTTGCCTATATCAAACTGGATGACACGGCAGATGTGACGCCTACAGCAGGTGTATTTTTGCGGGCTGATATAGAAGCAGAGACCATCCCCAATGGAATAAAAGTGTCCAGAAAAGCAGTCTATGAAGAGTCTTATGTGTTTTTGGTTCAGGACTCAAAGTTTGTCCAACGTGATATTGATATCGCCTTTGACGAAGGGGACTACTACATCCTGGATGGAGGCTTGGCATCAGGTGATACCTTGGTTTCTGAGCTTCTTCAGGGCGTCTCCGCAGGAATGCCGGCCAAGGCCATTCCAAGCCTTGATCTGAAAGATTAGGATAGCTGATGAAACGTGTCATTGAATTTTTTGCACGCTATCCCGTTTGGACCAATGTCTTGCTCGTTGGAGTTATGGTGTTTGGAGGGATCGCACTTAGTAATCTACGATATTCCACCTTCCCGGAGATAGAACCAAGTAACATCATTATTCAAGTTCTCTACCCTGGCGCCTCACCTGAGGAAGTGGAAGAAGGTGTGATTCTTAAGATTGAGGAAAACCTGGATGGTCTGGATGGCATCGACCGTGTCACCTCAACCTCAAGTGAAAATATTGGGCGTGTGAATGTTGAGACCCTCAGTGGTGCCGATATGGATAAGGTCCTGACTGAAGTTAAAAATGCAGTGGATCGAATTAGCTCATTCCCCTTGGGAGCTGAAAAACCCGTCGTCTTTCAGCAGAAATTCCGAAGCCGGGCTCTTTCTATTGTGCTTTATGGAGAAACTGATCTGCGGACCATGAAGATTTATGCTGAGGACCTGCGTGACCGTCTTATTGGCACGCCTACCATTTCTCAGGTAGGTATTCAGGGATATCCAGGTGTTGAGATTTCCATTGAGGTATCTGAGGCCGATCTTAGACGCTATAAACTATCCTTTGATGAGATATCTCGTCGCGTACAATCAGAAAATGTAAATCTGTCAGGGGGGAAATTTGAGACTCAGGATGAAGAGATTCTCATTCGAGCCTATGGTCGAGAATATACTGCAGCTGACCTGGAGAATTTAGTCCTCAGGGGCGACAGTGATGGCAATCTCATCTATCTCAAGGATGTGGCCACGATTCGCGAACGTTGGGCTGACACACCTGATAAGACTTATTACAATAATCGGACAGCCGTTGTCTTGAATATTGATAAGACCAAAGAGGAGAATGTCCTTGAGGTCGCTGAGTTGGCCAAGGAAATGGTGGCTGAATTCAATGAGGAGAATACGGTTATTACAGCCATGGTATTAAATGATAATACCATCAGTCTGCGTCAAAGAATAGATCTCCTGATTAACAATGGGTTTATCGGTTTAATCCTGGTAGTTCTGAGTTTGAGCTTCTTCCTGAACCTGCGAATCTCTTTCTGGGTGGCCATTGGTATTCCGTTCTCCTTTGCAGGTATGTTCCTGGTTTTGAGCTTTGCAGGGATTACGCTGAATGTCATCTCCCTTTTCGGGATGATTATCGTCATTGGTATTCTGGTGGATGATGCCATCGTGGTTTCGGAGTCAATATTCTCTGAATTTGAGCGTGGTAAAAAAGGGATACGTGCCGCCATTGATGGAAGCATTATCATGTTGGGGCCGGTAACGACCTCTGTAATGACAACCATCCTTGTTTTCCTGCCTTTCTTCTTTTTGGATGGCTTTTTAGGTCGCTTTATCTGGAATCTGGCTGCTGTCGTTGTGGCTGCCCTGATCTTTTCACTCATTGAATCATTCCTCATTCTGCCTGCCCACCTCGCGCACTCCAAAGGGTTGCACGACCATGCAAAGGATTCAGCCGTGAGGAAGCGAATCGAAAAGATTATTCATTTTATGACCCACCGGATGTATGCACCTTCCTTAAAATTTGCACTGGATCATAAATGGATCACTGTGAGTGCACCTATCGCCACCGTCCTGGTCACTGTAGGTCTTTTCAGTGGAGGCTTTATCGGTTTCACCTTTTTCCCTTTTATTGATGGGGACACCTTGCCTGTGAACGTCAGCCTGGTCGCTGGGCGACAAGAGGCAGATGTTGAACGCGTATTGAAGAAAATCGAGACGGTTGTGTGGGAGGTCAATACCGAGATGAGCGCCGAGCGTGAAGACGGGGAACAGCTCATTCTGGGTATCAAGCGTGATATTGGCTCTAACGATTTTGGAGATAACGGTAGCCATACAGGAAAATTGACCCTGCAACTGTTGGATGGCGAAAAAAGAGGTATGGATAGCTATATCATTGGCAACCGGCTTCGAGATGCAATCGGAGCTGTTCCAGAAGCTCAGAAAATATCTTTTGGTAGGGCAAGCTTCTTTGGTAAGCCTGTTCAAGTAAGTTTGCTGGGCAGCAATATTGATGAGCTTCGCAAAGCCAGTATGCTTCTCACAGAGGAACTGGAGCAATTTTCTACCCTGCAAGATGTCTCTTTGGGTAGCAAAGAAGGTCGGCGGGAGATCGATATCACCTTGAAACCCCGCGCCTACTCATTAGGTCTTACGTTAAGAGATGTAGCTGGACAGGTCCGTCAGGGTTTCTTTGGCCAGGAAGTACAGCGCATCCAACGTGGTCAGGATGAGGTTCGTGTCTGGGTCAGATACTCACCAGAGGATCGTTCCTCCCTGGGTTTCCTCGACCGCATGAGTATCAGAACTCAGGATGGGTCCGAATATCCTTTTGGTGAACTTGCTGAATACACCCTGAAACGTGGAATCACCTCTATCAGCCATCTGGACAAAAAACGTGAACTCACCGTTGAGGCCGACCTTTCTGATGCCAGTCTGGATCTTCCTCCCATTTTGGCAGAGATTCGTGAAGAGGTTATACCCCGTGTCCTCTCTAAAGTGCAGGGCGTCAGTGTTTCATATGAAGGTCAATCTCGTGACCAGGCCAAAACGGGTGCCAGTTTTCAGCGTACCTTTCCATTGGCTTTTGCAGGCATGTTCATCCTGTTGATCCTGGTTTTTCGTTCCTATATCCAGGTTTTACTTATCTTTGGTTTGATTCCTTTTGGTGTCATCGGTGCTTTCTGGGGACATGGGATTCAGGGGGTTCAGGTAAACACGCTATCTGTCTACGGCATTCTGGCCCTGACCGGTATCATTGTAAATGATAGTATTGTGTTGGTGGACAAGATCAACCGGAACCTGAAATCCGGCATGCTGTTATATGATGCTGTCTATGATGCAGGTGTTTCTCGATTGCGCCCAATTCTACTCACGACATTCACAACGGCCTTTGGATTAGCCCCTCTCATTTTCGAGACCAGTCGACAGGCTCAGTTTCTGATTCCCATGGCCATATCGCTGGCCTACGGATTACTCTTCGGAACCTTCCTTATCCTGGTGGTTTTGCCAGCCAGCTACCTCGTGACAAACAAAGCGAGAGTCATGTGGATGAAATTGTACCATGGCGTAGAGGTAAGCCCTGAAGAGGTTGAGCCGGCCATTCTGGAGTTAAAGGCTCAAGCTTCAGTTTCCTCGGGGACGGGTAGGTAGACACACAGTAAATTTTCTTATTGTTCGGACCAAATCTGAAATTTTAGCCATGTCAGTTTCGATTGATGTGGCTTTTATTATTTAGTAGAACCCGATGGCCAGGGTCGCTGACTTTCTGCTTCAATCCAGGCTTTCACCCAGCCAGGTAATTCTCCAGTCCAGGTATTGTCTGGAAATTCCTTCATGACATCAGCCGCAGGCACCAGTCCATCTTTAGAAATAACCCCTGCTTTGATCAGGGCAGAAGAGCAGATGGTGTCACCGAGACACATTTTCTGGAGAAAATAGAACCAGCGGTCATCATGACCAATCACTTCACTGTGTAATTGAAATTTCTTCCAAAGTCTTATTCTACGACGATAGCGGATACTGGAACCCCCTACAGCAAAGCCCCATTTCTTCTTAGCAATCAGCTTCATTAAACCACCCCGGACCCCAATATCATAACGCCCTAAATCCATGAGTGTGAGTTGGCGTCCATTGTTGATTTCGCCATAGTGATCAATATCGAATAAACCTGCTCTAAGATTGAGAATGCCAGTATCGCCAAAATTCAATGAGCTACGGAAACGAGCAGATAGAATGGTTTTTACGGTTCGTAAGTAGGGGTACATTTATATATCCTTCACATATTTTCGTCTACTCCAGCATGCTAACACGGGGCAATGATATCCAAAGATAAATTTCCGAGTTTTCAGAAAAAGGTAACATGTTGCATATAAATGTAATATATTGCATAAAATGGAGGCGCTTATGTCCACAAACTCGGTAAGTCAGGATCAAAAGGATCTCTTTGGAATGATCTTCATGTTAGCCCAGCGCTGGCAATATATAGGTGATCGTGAATTGAAAGATTCAGGGGTAACCACCAAACAATGGTTTCTGCTGGTGACTCTGCACGCCTTGTTTGATATGCCGCCCAACCTCAATGAGTTGGCTCTAACCATGGGAAGTACCCGACAAAATGTAAAACAATTAGCAATCAATCTTGAGAAGCAGGGGTTTATTGAAATTTATCAAGATATGCATGATAAGCGGGTGCAGCGATTCAAATTGACTCCAAAAAATCAGACCTTTTGGGATAAACGGGCGGATAGTGATGACCGTTTTATAAAATCACTTTTTGCTGAATTACCCGCAGGGGAAATTCAGATGACCCGCAAGACAATAAAAGCATTGATGGATATCAGTGGAGACCTTCTGAAGTGAGGTGAAAAGTGGATGGGTGTATGCAACATATGAGCAGAACAGGAACGTCAGGACAACATGCCACAAGGCTGAAAATTGTCATCCTGGCAGTATTATTAATAACTCCCCCATTCATAGCAGAGGCAAAAACAATGAAAAATGACGTGATCACTCAAGAAGAGATTCAACATCTTCCACAACCAGTACAGCGATTTCTTGAATACTCCGGTGTCATAGGAACACCTCGGATTACCCAGGCGACTATCGAACAAACGGGTTTTTTTAAAACCGCTCCTGACAAACCATGGACACCTTTTACAGCAACGCAGGTCTACAATATCCCAGGGGCTTCCTTTGAGTGGAAAGTCCGCATGAAAATGGCACCCCTGATGTTTGTCAAAGGCACTGACGCGCTTAGGGATGGCTTTGGTAGCATGAAGATTAAACTTTTTGGGCTTATTCCAGTGGTGAACGCCAAAGGACCAGAATTAGATCAAGGCGCTATGACACGCTATCTATCGGAAACGATCTGGTTCCCCCAGGCATTTCTGGATGAGCATATCACCTGGGAAGAACTGGACTCTCTGACTGCCAGAGCAACTCTGACCATTGGGGAGAAATCTGTCTCGGGGGTGTTTCATTTTGACAGTATGGGTAAGTTTAAAGAATTTACCTGTAATCGTTATTATATAAAAGGCGATGAAAAACTATTCTTACCCTGGCGCACACCCGTTGATGATTATGCAAGTCTAGGTGGTTTACAGCTATCAAATAAGGGGCGAGCTATTTGGGATCATCCAGAGGGTGAATTTACTTATATCAAGCTGGAGATTTCACGCGTTGATTATGAATAACAGGGATCTATAACCTGCTTATAAGTGTTCTCCCCAACGGCAAGAATAGGCAGGGCCTCAATTTTTGGTGCATAGCTTCTAAGTAAGTCATATCCTCAGGTTTGGTCCGGCTCACATTACTTGCTAATGGTAAATACAATATTGTTGGCAAATAATGCTTTTAGTCTTTCAGCTAAGCAATTATTATATCATGCTCGTATATACGAATAAGCGAATATCCGAATACGGAGAACATGACATGAGAGAGGCAACTGACCTACATGCCAGCCTTTGCCAGGCCATTGCCGAACCCACACGTATATCCATCCTGTATGCGCTGAACGAGAAACCCTGCCACGTCAATGAACTGGTGACTCAACTGCAGATTCCCCAAGCAACTATTTCGAGACATCTCAAAGTCTTAAGGGAGCAATCTCTTGTGGAAACACGCAGGGAGGGTGCCTTTATCACCTACTCTCTGGGATATCAACGCATTATCAAAGCGCTGGATATTATGCGATCCATCAAACTGGATATCATCCGCAAAGAACACGACCTGATCCACGAATAATTCGATTTGAAGACAAAACCCACGAGGAACAATGCGAAACTATAAACACACCTGGCTGTTGGGCACCATTCTCTCTCTGGCAATTATTATCATCCCCATTCTGATTGCTCTACCGCGGAAGGCTCAACCCATCGACGATCCCATGAGCAAGCTTCCAGAGGTGGCTATTCATGTGGACCATAGTGCTTTGATGGAAGGACCCTTCAATTCTGGGCAAGAAGTGACCAAGGCTTGCCTGGTTTGTCACCCTGATGCCAGCGAGCAGGTCATGCATACCAGTCATTATACTTGGGAAAGTGATTCAGTCTATTCCCCGGATCATGATCGTATGGTCACCCTAGGAAAGAAAAATGCCATCAACAATTTTTGTATCAGCATAGAAAGTAATTGGCCAGCCTGTACCGCCTGCCACGTCGGGTACGGATGGGAAGATGGTAACTATGATTTCAGCCACAAAGAAAATGTGGATTGTCTTGTATGTCATGACCAGTCCGGTGACTATAAAAAAGGAAATAAGGGATTGCCCGCCGAAGGTGTAGATTTACTGGCTTCAGCCCAAAGCGTTGGAGCACCAACGCGTGAAAATTGCGGTGGTTGTCATTTTGATGGTGGGGGTGGAAACGCGGTGAAACATGGTGATCTGGATGGCAGTTTGAAATACCCCTCAGAACGCATTGATGTTCATATGGGTCGTCTCGATTTTACCTGCGTCACCTGCCACCGTACAACAGATCATCAGATCAGAGGACGTGCCTCTTCTGTTAGTGTTGGTGAGCTCAATAAAGACAATCAAGTGCAGTGTGTTGATTGTCATAGCCCTGAACCCCATTATGATGGGCGTTTAAATGCTCACACCAAAGCTGTTGCCTGTCAGACCTGCCATGTGCCTGCCATGGCTCGCAAGGAAGCAACCAAGATTCATTGGGACTGGTCAACTGCCGGTCAGGATATTCCCCAGAACACGCATCAATATCTGAAGATCAAAGGCTCGTTTGTCTATCAGAAAAACCATAAACCTGAGTATGCCTGGTATAATGGAACGACCCAACGCTATCTGAAGGGTGACATCATTGATCCGGAAAATGTCACATCCTTTACCCAGCCCAATGGTGATATCAATGATGCCCACTCCAAGATCTGGCCCTTCAAGATTCATTATGGAAAACAGGTATATGATACGAAATTCAATTATTTTCTGCTCCCTAAAACAGTTGGTGAGGGGGGGTATTGGACCGATTTCGACTGGGATCAAGCCCTGCGGCTTGGTGCTGAGAATTCAGGAATACCATACTCTGGCAGCTATGATTTCGCAGAAACTTCGTTCCATTGGACAACCAGTCATATGATCGCTCCGTTAGGTGACGCGCTCCAGTGCGTGGATTGTCATAGCGAAGCTGGTCGCCTGGATTGGCTGGCGCTGGGATATGACGGGGATCCCATTAAACATGGTAGTCGTGTACTGATCGGGGGACGGAAATGAGATCAATAATGAAAAAAAATCGATTTAGGTTAGTGTTCCTGTTTGCCATGATATCAGTTGTAATGGCGAAAACACCAGCACTGCATCCGGAATTCGCCTTGCTTGATGAAGATGGCCAAAACGTGCTGGTCAGCGGAAAGCCTCTGTCAACCATGCAGAGTTGCGGATTCTGTCATGATACTGAATATATAGCCACCCACAGCCGACATTCGGATGCGGGATTGTCTTCCATGAAAGGCTACTCTCCTGGCGCCGAGGATTATCCTTGGGATCGTAGTACCGGATATTTCGGGAAATGGAATCCCCTGAACTATCGATACCTGTCAGGATCTCAGGATAGTCTAACTGACCTAAGCCGTGCTGAATGGATCAAAATTCAGGGTTTTCGCCATATAGGTGGCGGTCCTGCAGAATTTGACATGCATGGTGAGCGCCTGGACAAGAAGCCCTCATCATCGGATTGGGATTGGAAAAAGTCCGGCGTTGTGGAAATGAATTGTTTTTTATGCCACACACGGCAACCGGACAACGCCAGTCGCAGCCGAGCACTGGAGAAGGGTGCTTTTGGCTGGGCCAATTCAGCTACTCTGATGGAAACAGGTGTGATCTCTCTCCAAAATGAAACGTACAAATGGAATTCCACCGCTTTTAATGAGCGCGGAGAGGTCAAGCGCGAATTTCTGACGCCCATAGATCCAACCAATAACAATTGTGGACAATGCCATGGGTTGGTATTTACCGCCACTGACATGCCCGATGGTCTGAAAAGCTGTGATTGGAATACGGCTACTCGCGGAGAGATCATTGCACCGCAGCGCATCAATCGTACCGGGTTGAATCTTCTGAACAAGCATGAATTGAACCGTTCCTGGGATATTCACGCAGAGCGTGCCGTGGAGTGCGTGGATTGTCATCCCTCAGCCAATAACCCCATCTATTACCAGGATGAAAAAGATCACCAACTTGCCCATTTGAAATTTGATGCCCGACGTGTTGATGTGGTTGATTTTTTATATCGTCCCTCCCATGAATTTGCCCGAGGTGGTTTCTCTGTCACCAGCGATCAGCGGGCACAAGGTGAGACGATGCGAAGTTGTGATGCGTGCCATGATGCCCATGCGGTGCATAACTGGCTACCTTACGAGGATGCTCACTTTCAAGCGGTCAGTTGTGAAAGCTGTCATATTCCGCGCATGCACGGCCCCGCTTATGAACAGGTTGACTGGACGGTTTTGACCCTGGAAAAGGCAGGCTTGCATGACTGTCGTGGAGCTGAAGGGGATCCCCGTGATATTACGACGACTATTGAAGGTTTTGAGCCCATACTTCTACCCACCAAGAGCTCTGATGATCAAATTAAACTGAGACCCTACAATCTGATCAGTGCCTGGTACTGGGTCTATGGCGTCGAGCCAAAGCCCGTACGCAAAGCTGATCTAGAAACAGCGTTTTTTGAAAATGATCAATATCGACAGGACATTCTTCAGGTCTTCGATACAGATGGGGATGGACAACTCTCAGAACTGGAATTGCGTCTGGATACACCTGAGAAATCACAAAAAGTTCAGAGGAATCTCGAAGACCTGGGGTTGACGCATCTCCAAATTCAGGCTGATGTTCAGGCTTTTAAGATCAATCACGATGTGACCAATGGTAAGTGGGCCACGCGTGAATGTGGAACCTGTCACAGTAAAGATTCCCGCATCGGTGCTGAATTTGAACTGACGACCTATACACCCGGAGGTGTATTGCCTGAGTTGGCAGGAAATCTACCTCTTGACCAAATGGGTTCCATGGTTTCAGATGATCAAGGACGTTTGTTCTATGCACTGGATGTTAGTGGAAATTCACTTTATATCTTTGGTCTAAACCCTGTGAAATGGGTGGATTGGCTGGGATTGCTACTGTTTCTGGGAACGATGGCTGGTGTGGTTGTTCATGCTACCTACCGGGTGATTTTTTCCCGCCGCAATGCACCCAAAGCCCACAAAACCAAGCCCGTTTACATGTACCGTTTTTATGAGAGGTTGTGGCATTGGGTACAAGTGCTGGCCATCTTCCTGTTATTGCTTACAGGTATTATTATTCATAAGCCTGAAATGTTGGGCATCATGTTTTTCCCATACGTTGTGCAGGTTCACAATGCATTGGGTTTCATTCTGCTTGCCAATGCATTTCTATCCGTATTCTATCATCTCGTGAGTGGGGAAATAAAACAATACATCCTTCAACCCAAAGGGTTCTTTGATCAGGCCGTGGCCCAGGCAGGTTATTATTTGAAGGGAATATTCCGGGGTGATGATCATCCTTTCGAAAAATCTCGAGAGAAGAAATTGAACCCCTTGCAGCAGATGACCTACTTCGGCTTGTTGAACTTTCTATTACCCGTTCAGATTATTACAGGGCTACTGATTTGGAGCGTCCAGACCTGGCCTGTCATATCAACAGCTTTGGGTGGTTTAAGCGTTTTGGGACCCATTCATACCCTGTTGGCGTGGCTGTTTGCTACTTTCATTCTGCTACATGTATATCTGACCACGACTGGACACAGACCTCTGGATGGTATCCGGGCTATGATCAATGGTTGGGATGATATAAACGATCACTCTCATGGAAAATCTTCAGGCAATGAGACAGAATTAGAGGAAAAAATAAAATGAGCGAAACCGCAATGAAAACGGCTAAGCCCTTCGCCAATCCGTATGTGGCTGGGACACTACTGGGTATTGTGCTCTTTATGGCTTTTTTACTCACAGGAAGTGGATTGGGAGCCTCAGGACCCATTAACAGGGTGCTGGTCTTCATTGAAGATATCATCGCTCCCCAGCATGTAAATACAACACCCTATCTTATTCCCATGGCAGGTGGCAGCACAAACCCCCTGGATAATGCTTTCGTATTTTTAACCATTGGCATTCTTATCGGTGGTTTTACCTCAGGATATTTTCACAATCGCTTGAGTTTCACCACAGGAAAAGGACCCCGCATTACCAATAAGACACGCTGGGGAATGGCTTTTCTAGGAGGTATCCTCATGGGCTATGGAGCCCGTTTTGCCCGTGGCTGTACATCTGGTCAAGGACTGTCAGGGGGCGCCGTTCTGTCGGTGGGGAGTTGGGTGTTTTTGTTGGCTGTTTTCGCAGGTGCTTATGGTGTGGCACATCTCCTTAGAAAACTGTGGACCTAGGAGGATATGATGGAACAATTGCTTCAAGCGTTTCCTGGCCCATTGCCTCTAGAGGCCATGTACGGAAAAATGGTTTTTTATATCATTGCTATGCTGATAGGTGTTGCTTTTGGGTATACACTGGAAATGGCTGGTTTCGGCCAATCTCGCAAGTTAGCTGCCCAATTTTATTTGACGGATATGACGGTCTTCAAGGTCATGTTCACTGGAATCATTGTAGCCATGGTGCTGATTTTCGGTTCCTCAGCCCTGGGCTGGTTAGACTATGGTCGTGTTTTTGTGAATCCAACTTATCTGTGGCCTGGAATTGTAGGCGGGTTGATTATGGGTGTCGGATTCGTCATCGGGGGCTTCTGACCTGGTACCTCTTTGGTGGCGGTCGCCACCCTGAAAAAAGATGGAATGTTTTTTCTCGCTGGTCTTACCGTTGGGATATTTACTTTTGGTGAAAATATTGATGCCCTCTTTAGTAATTTTTGGAATTCATCCAATCTTGGTCGTTTTACACTACCGGAACTTTTTGATGTACCTACGGGTACCGTAGTTTTCGGTGTCGTGGTTATGGCGATACTCCTATTTGGCATCGTGGAATTTGTTGAAGATCAGGTAAACCAAACCAAAAAGCATCGTTTCAAATATCGCAAACAAAAATTAACTGGCGCTGTAATCCTGGCAGGCCTTGCATTCCTTGTTATGATTAAAGGCCAACCAACGGTTGAGCAGAAATGGGAATGGATGTCCACTGCCGAGCAACCACGCCTTGATAATCGAGAAGTGCAGATCGCTCCGGCTGAAATGTTGGAGTTCATCGAAAATGATCTGGTGCGGACGGTTCTTCTTGATGTGCGAAAAGATAGTGATTTCAATCTTTTCCACCTTGTAGATGCCCAGCACGTCCCATTGAATGAGCTATCTGAATTGACGCAAAATGAGTTTCTTCTGGCACCTTCCAACACCCTGTTCGTTGTTATGAGCAATGATGAAGCAAATGCTACAAAAGCCTGGAAAGTGATGCGGGCTGAAAGCATTGAAAATGTCTACATCCTCGAGGGAGGCGTGAATGGGTGGCTGGACACATTCAGCAGCTTGGTTCATGAAAGAGAATATCCCGGCCATGTGTCGATGATACAAGCCATGGAAAAGGGAACGCACAACAGCGATGAGCTTCGCTATTCATTTCAGGCTGCCCTGGGAAGCAATTATGCAGTTGCTGATCCGGTTATTCATGAACATGAATTTGAATATACACCCAAGGTGAAAATGAAGGTGAAAAAAGCCTCTGGCGGTGGCTGAGGCTGATAGTGCACCGTCGTTGACGGTCATGACATTGAAAAGCTCCTCAAAACGAGGAGCTTTTTTTTGGTAAATATTTTTAAAATTTACTATATCATAGCCAACAGCTTATTCTTTTGCTTCTTGAATTCTTTCGAAGTAATGAGTTGTCCCGATTTCATTTGGTACAGGGTTTCTATTTGCTCCAGGATATCTGCTGTGGTGGCTTCCTGAGCCTGGGGATTCATAGACATACCAATACGGTTGAGAAGTGTCTTTTTGGCTCTTTCAAAGTCCTTTTCACTGATCACACCGCGGGACATCATACGATTTAAGGCGATAATCTCTTCGGCCATACGGTCTG
>CAZDVD010000003.1:9775-143466 GCA_964508765.1 uncultured Lentisphaeria bacterium | reverse complement strand
CATGGGGTAACTGAGGATATCCCATGGATTGAAAAGCTCTATTTATATTTGATGTAATATCTCGACTGGTATCAACCAGAGTTCCATCCAGATCAAACAATATTCCACGGGGATTTAACATGTGTCCTCATTTCAATGATCCATAATTTCTTTACAACGAATTCGACGAAAATTACGAATATATTTTTTGTGTTCACAGCACCGATAGGAAGAATTTATTACCAAGCTCTCAATTCGTTTCCTTCGTTATATTCGTTGTGAAATAATTTAAAATTTAATTATATACATCATCTTTCATATTATACTTGCTTCAAAATAAAAGAGGCCAGCAAAAAGCCAGCCTCTTTTCGGATAGAACAAGGAAAAAAACTTTAAGCCAGCAGTTCCTTTACTGCTGTATTCAGTGCGGGTACCACATCGAAGAGATCAGCAACAATTCCATAATTGGCCACCTTGAAGATCGGGGCTTCAGGATCAGTGTTGATTGCCACAATGCATTTGGATGAATTCATTCCTGCCAGATGCTGAATAGCACCGGAGATTCCACAGGCGATGTACAAGTTGGGTGAAACCGTCTTCCCGGTCTGTCCAACCTGATCAGCATGTGCTCGCCATCCTGCATCCACGGTGGCTCGAGAAGCGCCAACAGCAGCTCCCAGTGAATCAGCAAGTTCTTCAATGATATTGAAATTCTCAGGACCACCTATTCCACGACCACCAGAAACAATGATGTTGGCTTCCGTAAGCTCAGGCCTGGAGCTAGCTTTCATGGCAGTTTCAACTACAGTCACTTGTGTATCTGCATCACCTAAGGCAACAGGCAGGTTTTCAACTGCTCCTGCACCAGATTTTTCATCTGAAGGGAACACATTGGGTCTTAAAGTCACCAGAACAGGAACCTTTTTAGCAGCAACTTTCAAAAATGCCTTACCAGCATAAACCGGTCTTTTTACAACGAGATGATCACCTTCCCAGAAGGTTTCGACCACATCGCTTAAAAGGCTGGCGTCAGCTTTAGCGGCTAGAATGGCAGCAAGTTCCCGACCCATGGCTGAAGAACTCAACAGAACCACCTCTGCAACACTGTTGGCTAAGGCGTCCTGGAGTAATTTGGCATAGGCACCCGGGCTATAGACTGCCAATCCGCCATCATCGGCCATGAGAATTTTATCAGCGCCATAGCCACCGATTGTGGCACCTAGATCTGAAATCCCAGCACCTATCACACATACTGATAGAGTTCCCCCTGCTCCATCAGCTAAACGTCTACCTTCAGAGATTGCCTCAAGAGCGTAAGATTTTAACTGTCCGTCACGTTGTTCTGCAAAAACTAGAATATTACTCATGATAGCCTCCTATATGACCTGAGCTTCATCACGAAGCAATTTGACCAATTCAGCTGCAGCTTCTGGACCTTCACCCACAATTTTACCTTCAGGTTTCTTGGCAGGATAACTCATCTCCAGAATTTCAATACCACCCGCATCAAGAACAATATCCTTGATCTCAAGTGGTTTGCGCTTGGCCTGCATAATGCCCTTTAAAGCAGGGTATCGAGGGTCATTCAATCCTTTTTCAGCAGTAATAACACAAGGCGTATTGGCTTTCACCGTTTCCGTGCCACCTTCGATGTCTCTCTGAATGGTAGCAACACCCCCAGCAATTTCCAGCGTCTTCGCCGTAGGCAAGACGGGCATACCAAGCAATTCACCCAGCATACTAGCCACCTGATGACCATAGCCATCAATAGCAATTTTTCCGGTCAATATGAGATCTGCATCCAGTGATTTGATTTCATTAGCCAGCGCTTTTGCGACTGCTAACCCATCGGCCAGAGCAGCATTTTCAGCTTTGAGAAGAATCCCACTATCGGCACCCATAGCCATGGCGGTTCGCATCACTGGCTGGGCATCTTCACTACCCAGTGCCAGAACAACAACCTCACCTTCCCCGGCAGCTTCTTTGAGCTTGAGGGCTTCTTCCACAGCGATTTCATCATAGGGGTTCATGATATATTTTACATCAGCGGGTTCAATGGATAGACCATCATCACCAATGACCACTTTTGTTTCAGTATCAGGCACCTGCTTGACACATACAACAATCTTCATTCTTAGCTCCTCCTCAATTGATCCAAACCTGTTTTGAATTCTAATAATCAGTAACTGTAGACAATACTTGAAATTAGAATCTTAAGGTCAATAAGTAAATTGATTCAACATACCGACTGGTCGGTTTGTAATATATAGTTTGTTTTTCGAAATTCAATAACTGCTTTTGCCTCAAGTGTCTTTGTTGATATGACACAATTCAGAACAAAGAAAATAGCCATCCCGTGCGTATAGATTAGTTTAGGGGAAGGAAAAGGATGGAAGCTATGAAATTTAAAACTCTATTGATACTCGGTCTATTCGTGATTCTATTTGTAGGCTGTGATCGCAGTGACACTCCCTTCAAAATTGGATCAAAAATGGTTATGGAGGGAGAGTACACCGCCCGAGCCCTCAGCCCTACCCAGATGAGTTCTAATTATCCAATGAAGCTGGACACCTCCATCCCCCAGCCCATTCTGTTTAAGCTCAGTTTGAATGGAAGAGACAATGAAGCTGGTTTCGGACAGGATCATCATCTCATTGTCCCCCCTGAAATTTCTGAATTCTTTGCTCCCCGGTTGCAATTTGGACTTCAAGCTCCAACCCCTCCCGGTAAACCTGGATCAATTAAGCAGGCTACCAACGTCCATTTTCGAGTGGACCTGCGACCCGTATTAGAAGCTTTTGAAGCACAATCCTTTTTCGTCACCCCTACCAAAGACACCATTTATGCTGAAAATTTTAAGGGCTTATATATTGCTGGAGGAACCGCACCCCTGGAGTGGATTTGGGATAGTGCCGAAGCACCTGAGCATCTTCGATTTGAAGATTCAGACCAGGATTCTATATATGAATTAAGTCTCAGATTTACACCTGCCACTCTGGGCACGAATGCCCGCAATTGGACACTCAGCCAGGACATTTCTCATTTGCCAAAATTTTCAAGTCCCCAGGCACCCCTATTGGAAGCACTCACCAATCTGGCGCTTGAAGAAGCCCTGTTGGATATCCGCAGTGATGGCGCTTTTTCAGCCGGCAAGGAGTGGCGGGGTATCTGGACCCGGGACATTTCTTATGCAGCCCAGCTTTCACTGGCTTACCTCTTTCCAGAAAATGTAAAAGCAAGCTTGAGGGCAAAACTCAGCAAGTCAGGAAGAATTATTCAGGATACTGGAACCGGTGGGGCATGGCCCATATCAAGTGATCGTCATATCTGGAGCTTGGCAGCCTGGGAAGTCTATCTGGCAACGGGAGATGAGGAGTGGCTCAATGAAATCAGACTACCCGTCATCAGAGCCCTTCAGGAAGATATTCTCTGGAATAGAGATCCAGTTTCCGGGATGCTTTTGGGTGAAACCAGTTTCGAAGATTGGCGCGAGCAAACCTATCCACCATGGATGACGCCCTCAAATATTCACTCCTCTCACGCACTCTCCACAAATATCATTTTCAAGCGTGCCCTGGAAATTGGTCTGGTTCTGGCTGAGGGGAATCAAGACATCATTCGGTCCTGGCCTCAACTCATTCAAAGACTGGATCAAAATATTGCCATGCATTTCTGGAGTACGACTCTCAATGCCCCTGCCAGTTATGTCATGACCAACCCAGCCTGGACACCGGCCACTCACAGAGATATTCTGGGAGAATCGTTAGGTATTCTTTATTTGAGTTCATTTGCATCAATTGATTCCCAACTGGTTGCATCCTACCCTCGAACGCCATATGGGACACCCGTGATCTCTCATCAGCTCCCCCATGCTCCTCCCTATCATAATAAGGCGATCTGGCCTTTTGTAGAGACATATGGACTTCTTGCGGCTAAACAAACAGGCAATAGCCAGGCTTATTCACATGGATTCAATAGTCTGATCAGATCAGCGGCTTTGTTCTTGTCGCACCGTGAAAATTTCCACTATACATCTGGACGACCAGATGCTACTGAGATCAATTCTGACCGTCAGCTCTGGAGTATTGCAGGGTGGTTGGGTGCCATCTATAAGGGTCTTTTTGGAATTACTGTAAACTATGACTTTGACCGTAAGGGATTTGACCTCCAGCTTGAACCAAACAATCCGTTTGAATGGGACCGTTTTTCAATTTCTCAACTCACACTTCACAATACCATGCTTTCAATTCACCTCAAGGGATCTGGTGGGGAGATACAATCCATGGTTATTAATGGTGACTCCCATGTAATTGGTGATCCCATTCCTCTAGATGGTGGTGCTCTGGATATTGTTGTAGAACTGGCAACTGGCGGAGAAGCATCCACAGATGTCATCGTGCTGGCTGATTATATATTACCAGAATCACCTATTGTATTTTGGTCAAATGACACGTTGATCTGGGCATCAAATTCAGGCCAGGGTATTCTTGAATTGAATGGAACTTTTCTGGATACGCTCCGTGAACCTCATGTCATTATTTCAGATTCCCTGAATGGTTTCTTTTCTCTACGCTCGATTGATTCAAGCGGCCGGATGAGTGTGCCCACCAAGCCTCATTATCTGGGTCCTTCAGCCACATTGATGCTCAGTGCCCAGGAACCATACTATATTGAATTGGGGAATGAAAACACCTACATCGATATGAATTTTTTAGTGCCAGCAAATGGAAACTATCTCATCCGATTTATTTATACCAATGGATCAGGTCCCGTTAACACAGGCAATACCTGCGGGTTGGCGAAACTGGTCATCAACGATTGGTGGCTAGAACAGATGATCAGTTTTCCACATACTGCCTCCTGGAAGAACCTCTCAACGACCTCATGGGCTAAGGCTCAATTCAAAAAGGGCAATAATATGCTCATGTTGAATCAGGAATCACTTCCTGTTACCAACATGAATGAAAAGAAAAATCTATTTCGGGTGTTTAGTGTGGAAATTATCCCACTGTAATCTTAATTAGTGGTGACTGGCTCGACAAAATAGATGGGATAAATCGTTTCTCCATAGGGTCCCACTCCGGCGGATAAAAATTTCTGATAGTCATCCTCAGCATAGGGGGCTTGGGGTCCGGACTCAGATTTGGTATTTCCAAAATAATTTTTACTGTAGGCCTCCACTGAACGGGCATCCCGGACAACTCGCACTGCGCGTACACCTGCGATACTGGCGGCAATTATGTCTGTATCAGAATCTCCAAAGAAAATATGTAAACCTAACTTGCTGATGAGTTCGTGTTTGGTGGTAAATTTATTTCCGCTCACAGGATCCTTTTTCTTTGCAGAAAAATACAAGTTCTCGCCAAGAACAACAGGAAAGCCGAGCTCCCTAGTCAAATGACGACCCACTGCCTTTCCATTGGTGCCAGGCCGGGCAGTAATAAAGTAGACCTCGTGTCCGCCTGCTTTTAAAAATGATACCAGGTCAGCAATGGGTTGAATGGTCACTGAGTAAAGGCTGTCATGAGTGTTTACCCACCCGAAGTCCACATGGTCAGGATCCTCACTGCTGTGAGGAGCTTTCAAAAAATTGTCACGAGAAAAAAGAATCGTATCATCGATATCAAAGCCCACCTTTAATTGACCAGGTACTGGCGGTGTTGTTTTTGATACTTCAGGGGAAACACATGATGCAAACACCACGACGACACTCAATACTACAAAATTTAATAGCCTCATTATTTATTATCCTATTTCCTATTTTGTATCAATTCACTGATCTGACAATACTCTAATCCCATCTCGGCAAGACACTGATAAAATAGTAGCAATTACAGGGAGGAGTATCCATTTTTAAAGCATGCTAAAACTTTCTATATCTGAAGCCGAACTAAGATTAACATATTTAATCGCAAGCAAATGGTCACATACCAATTTAGATAAATTCATGATTTTTGTTTCCAACCCGTATCGATGGCTGATGCCAACTCTCATTTTTGCCATGATGCTCATCTACCTAGATTGGCAAGGAGCCATACTTGCTTTGCTTCTTGGAGGAGTTAGTGCCAGTTTTGCAGATGGTATAAATTCTCGTTTATTAAAAAAGAATACTGATCGTGTCCGCCCCGGTAAACAATTTGAAGAAATTCGTTCGCTTGGTTCCATGAATCATGGAAAGAAATCATTCCCATCAAACCATGCTTCCAATACGATGTCATTTGCTCTAGCATTCAGTTTTATGTTCTCATGGACAACCTGGATACTAATCCCACTTTCTCTTCTCGTAGGTTATTCGAGAATTTATTGTGGAGCTCACTTTCCTCTGGATGTTGTTGCTGGCTGGATGCACGGTGCAGTCTGGACACTTATACTTTTCAATATCCTTAAGCTGCTTTTGTGAGTCTTACTTTTAATCAGATTTCCAAATAAAGATTATAGAAATAATAAGAGGTGAGTATTAACTCACCTCTTATTATTTCGCACAGATCCGGTATATCGGTTAGTAGATGTTTATAGTTTTTCCTTCAGTCCATCATATTCTTTTTCAAGCGTATAAATTTCTGATCGAATTGCCTGTAAACGACTTAGGATTGCCTCGGGAGTATCAGTAACAACTCTTGCTTGGGCTGCTGAAGCTTTAACAGTCTTCTTCGCCACAGCTTTTTTAGCTTTAGTTTTACGTTTCTTGGGACCTTTGTCCTTTTTCTTCCAATTACTGAGAGTAACCACAGAAACACCATACTTGTCGCTGGCGGCTTTCATACCTCCGCGTTTATTCTCAGCATCATAGGCAACGATATATGCTACAATCTCTGCCTTTTCATCTGCTGAATAGCGTTTTCCCTGCTTACCAACTGCTGGTCCATCAGTCATTAAAAAACCTCCTGGTATTGATTGATAAAAATGTCAAGGTAAAACTATAGTTTTAATTTGTTAATAACAAGAATTTATTTTGAGCATCTTTTTCATGCTCATACAACAAACTTCACGAAATTATTTAATATGTACGCAGAGTTGTAGGTTGGGTATGATGGAGCCTATTTTCGGAAATCTACGCTATGTTTTATGCGATCCCAGACTTCGTCCATCTCTTCAAGTGAGGCTGTCTCAATATCTCTATTTTCATCTTCAAACACTTTTTCCAGCGCGCGAAAACGGACATCAAATTTATCAATGGCCTGCCGCATAGATGTTTCACTATCAATCTTCATTAGCCTGCCCACATTGACAATACTAAATAGCACGTCTCCAAATTCTTCCCGCGAACGCTCTTGGTTCCCTTCTAACCACACTTCTAACAATTCATCTATCTCTTCATGGGACTTGGCCAAGGCAGGTGCAATATCATCCCAGTCGAAACCAACAGTAGAGGCTTTTTCTTGTATACGCTGTGCCCGTATCAACCCAGGCAGGTTTTTCGGAACCCCGTCGATCCAGCTTTTGCGGCCCTCACTTTTTTTAACCTTTTCCCAGTTCTCCCTGGCATCTTCTATTCGCCGGGATTTACTGTTGTCATCTCCGAATACGTGGGGGTGACGCCGAATGAGTTTTTCATTGATTGAATAGATTGTATCGCGAAGCTGAAATTCATTCTTTTCTTCAGCCATTTGTGCTTGCATGACAATGTTCAATAAAAGATCACCTAGCTCAGCCAGAATATCTTCTTGTTTCCCATCCTCAATACTTTCGACGACCTCATAGGCTTCTTCAAGGAGAAAGGGAATCATACTTTCTGGTGTT
Source organism: uncultured Lentisphaeria bacterium (assembly GCA_964508765.1). Classification (GTDB taxonomy): domain Bacteria; phylum Fidelibacterota; class UBA8477; order UBA8477; family JABMPR01; genus JABMPR01. The sequence goes on along the minus strand of CAZDVD010000003.1, from coordinate 135,747 downwards.
TGTTCAATATCCCAGGGACACCCCTCAGAACTACGCAGTTTGGAAACAATATTTATTAAACGGCGTAATTCATTCTCAGGAGAAGACTTTAATGCTTCTGTCATTTATCCATTCTCAATTCTGGTCGCTTTAACTTTCTCAATACGATTTTTCTCAACAGATAAAACTTCAAATTTAAAGTTTTCATACTTGACTATTTCACCTGATTCAGGGATTGTTCCCAGACTTGAATAGATCAAGCCACCAATAGAATCATAGTCACGATCTTCGATAAACGCAACCCCTAGCACTTCGGCCACATCGTCGAGATGCGTTGATCCTTCAATTAAATAGACGTGTTTCTCCAATTCAACAATTTCAGTCTCTTCTTCGGAATCATCGATCTCATCTTTAAGATCGCCCAGTACTTCCTCGATGATATCTTCGACAGCAACCATACCAGAAAACCCACCGTATTCATCTACAACAATAGCCAGCTTCTGTTTCTGCTTTTGCATATCCCTTAACAGGGAATCCACATGTTGATGCTCTGGAACAAACATGGCTTGTCGGGCAAGACGTTCAAGATTTATGCGCTGAGAAGTGCTATGCAGGTAAGGCAAAATATCTTTGATAAACACAATGCCCCTAATCTGATCAATTTGGTCACGGTATAGTGGGTACTTGGAGTAACCAGTTTCCCTGATGAGTGTTAAAACTTCATCTCGACTCATCTCAGTATGAAACATTTCAACATCGGGTCGCGGTATCATGATCTCTTTAGCCTGGGTATCACCAAACTCAATAATGGAGTGAATCATCTCTTTCTCGTCCGCCCCAATAACACCCTGATCCTGTCCCAATTCTACCAACTCTTTGATTTCTTCATCTGAAGTAAAGTTTTCCTCAGGCTGCAACCCGGTAAACGCCACCATTTTTTCAACCAGATTATACACAACCGAAGCAAAGGGAGAGAATAGTTTGAATATGATGGAGAGGCTTCCAATAATTCTTGAAGCAAAGCCCAATGAATGACGCATGGCTAATACTTTCGGAGTTATCTCACCCAAGATGACAAGCACTATTGTGAGAACGATGGTCTCTATGACCAGAGCCAATATCTGATTGACTCCACTCTGACTGGCAATTTCAGCTGTAATCAAGGCTGCCATGGAAGCAAGAGCAACATTCACAATGGTATTACCCGTCAATATGGTGATCAACAATCTTTTGGGTGTGTTCAATAGACGTACAATAAGCCTCGAAGATGGAGCCAGATCATGTTTTAATTTTTCAACATCATTTCTCTTCAGGTTAAATAAAGCAGTTTCGGATCCTGAAAAGAAGGCAGACATACCCAGCAAAACAATGAAGCCAGCGATTTGCCAGGGAAGCGTGGATTTGAAGAATTCAGAGAGTTCCACTATATATCTGAGTCCTTGAGTTTTTTCATGTACATGTTTTCTAAGGCAGTCATTTGATCTTTCAACGCTTGCGTATCATCCTCGTACCCACATAAATGCAAACAACCATGTATGAGAACTCTGACGAGTTCATCTTGTGGTTCGGTGTTAAACATTTCGGCATTGTCATTTATCTGATCGTAGGATAGATATATTTCACCTTCGATTTGATTATCAGGCTCATTCAGATTAAACGCGATGACATCGGTATATACATCCAGACCGAAATATTCTTTTTTCATAAGACGAAGGTCGTCACGTGCCTTAAAAATGATATTTACATATTCAGCGGTTTTATGCTCACCTGCAAAAACATTCTGTACACACTTTGCGAATAGAGGCGCGCTTACCCTCCCTACTTGATCGATGATATCAATTTTCATGTGTTAAGTCTTTGGTATCTTCAACTGAGTTACGTTGTGGTTGATCAGTCTTCATTATCCATTATATGCAACTTTTGTCGTTGCCCTGGATATTCAATTCTCTCATGCATGCTTCCAGTGAGTACGGGCATCATGGCACTTTTAATAATCTCAAGATCTCGAAATGTGAGTGGACAATTGGTTAACTCTCCACTTTTAATTCTGCTTTCGATAATGGTATCCATGAGGGCTTCAATACGTTGTGGATTTGGACTCTTCAGACTACGAGAAGCCGCTTCAATAGCCTCTGCTATCATGAGAATACCCGTTTCCTTGGTATTCGGCCGAGGACCAGGATACCTGAAATCTGCTTCATTAATCTCGGAGTTATTCTCTTTCGCACGTTCCAAAGCTTGTTGATAAAAGTATTCAACTCTGGTTTTACCATGATGCATGGGAATAAAATCTGCGACGATAGATGGCAATCGATTCTCATCAGCCAGCTTGATACCATCTTTTACGTGGGCGACGATGACAGTAGCACTCAAACGAGGTGAGAGTTTTTCATGCTTATTGGTCCCACGCATTTGGTTTTCAATAAAGTATTCCGGCTTTTCTGCCTTACCAATGTCATGATAATAGGCACCTACCCTGGCCAGCAGAGAGTTTGCCCCAACCGCCTCAGCAGCGGCTACTGCTAAATTCCCAACATCAATACTGTGTTTAAATGTGCCTGGAGCCTTCATGGCCAATTTGCTTAAAAGTTTATTGTTGAAATCCAGAAGCTCAAGCAATGTTAAATTTGTGGTGATCTTAAATACTCTCTCAATTAATACCAGCAGGCCATAGGACAACAGGGGAGATAAAATTCCATTGGCAGTGGCAAAAACCATGTGTTCCATGACCGATTCCCAGTTACTGAATTTGATCATTTCAAAAACAGCAATAACGGCGACATAACCTGAGGTCACAGCCAGGATACTCCATAATATCTGTGATCTTGACCTTAATCGTCGAACTGTATAGATGGCCAGAGAGGAAACAAAGAGATTGGCGACAATAAACGGAATATTGTTACTGAGAATGATCCCGGTAAGCAGGGTGAGTGTTACCATGATGATAAAGGCGATTCGACCATCAAACACCACGGTGAATATCATGGCGGCAATACTCATTGGGACAAAAAACTCGGACCAGCCCAATTGATAAACAATCAAATGAGCTGAAGCAATTTGCAGAATAAAAACAACACCGACCAGGGTAATAAGTTTTATATCATTATAAATCTGACTCCGGTAGGTCTGAAGATAGGCAAAGAAGAAAAATAGCAGAAATGCAGAGAGCATCATCTTACCGATGAAGGTGGTTACCTGGTTGGCAGCAGACTCACCATATCCCTTGCGGATATATTCTTTCTCCAATGAATTCAGTTTTTGTTTTATCTGGGGAGTGACACGGGTATTGGCATCAACAATACGTTCGTTTTTAAAAACTTTTCCTACACTGATTGGCACCAAATTCCGAGCTTCAGCAATACGGTTTTCAGTTAGTTCAGCAGAATAATTCAGATTCGGAATCATCACGGCTTTGGCGATGTCTTCGGCAAGTTGTTGCAGCCGCGGGTCGCGTTCAAAATAAATTGAGCTAAAAACTTTCTGTACGCCCTCCCAGGACTGCCCCATATTCCGAAAGTCCTTGGGGTTGCGGCTTGATTCCTTGCCTCGCATAATCATGGTGATTCTGGCCACATCAACCCCGGTTGGGAGATCCCCAATGATTCCAAGCATATATTGAGGTAGAAGCGCTTGTTTGACTGTATTAGCCAGTTGACGTGTTGACGGTCCTTTCTCAAGGAAATAGCTCCACCGAGGAGTGCCAAGATTTTTTAAACCGCGATTTTGCAACTCCAGGCGAATATTCAAAACATGCAGTGAATCTTCCTGTAATTGAAGGCCCACGGAGTCAGTTGCCAGGCTATCAGTGATGGTGCTCCAGTAGTTTTTCTTCGCTGATAGATCTTTCTCGGCCTGATACCAAAGTGCGATTTGCTCCCTGAGATCATCTACATCCGCGTTCACCTTATCGCGACTGGTATTATCCCAGATAAAAACAGGTTGAATGGTGCTTTCGCGAGCATTTCGGTCTTGTTCAAGTGCCTCATCAGTTTTTAAAATATCAAAATCAAAAGGTGCAATGATGGTCTCAATCGTGATCTGATCAACATCATATGCAAATTGAAACATTTTCCCCCTGGGGAAGAATAGTGCAGTAACAACGAGAAGGGTGGCAATGAGAGCTATCTGACTGATTCTCAGCCAGAGGTGATATTTCTTTTCGTCGCTGACGACCTTTTTTGACTGTGGCAACATGGAGTTATTATAACCCTTTCATAAGCTGCTTCAAAATCACAAGTTTTTGAACCTCAGAAGTCCCTTCACCAATGGTGAGAACTTTGGCATCGCGAAAAAATCGTTCAACCTGAAATTCCTTTATATATCCGTAACCACCATGTACCTGAACAGCCATATTGGTTGCTAGAACAGCAGTTTCAGAAGCCTTTAATTTAGCCATGGCTGCTGCTTTTACTACATTTCCACCATGATCTTTCACATAACTCGCCTGATAAACAAGATGCCGAGCAGCTTCAATTTCTGTGGCTATTTCTGCCAATTGCATACCTACTCCCTGAAAACGGTGTATCTTTTTTCCGAAAGCTTCTCGTTCATCAGCATATTTTAAAGCCGCCTGTAAGGCACCTTCAGCCAAGCCAAGGGATAGGGCTGCCACACTTATCCTGCCTCCTACCAGAGCAGTCATCATTTGACTGAAACCAACATCCAGTTCACCGAGGAGAGCATCTGCAGGCACCCGCATATTTTCAAAGGTAAGAGCCCGTGTGTCAGATCCACGCCAACCCATTTTCTTTTCAGGAGGTCCTATAATGAAACCCGGTGTTTTGGGATCAACCATGAAAACCGAAACCCCACCTGGTCGTCGGGCTTCAGGATCAGTCACAGCAGTTAAATTGCAGACACCTGAAAAACCCGCATTCGTGATGAAATTTTTCGAGCCATTGATGATCCACTCATCACCCTCACGCACAGCTGTTGTCTTTGTGCCACGAGCATCTGAACCGGCTTCTGGTTCTGTTAAGCCAAAACAGCCGAGATATTTACCTGCAATCAAGTTGGCGAGATGGGTGTTTTTTTGGGCCTCATTGCCAAATAGGTGGATGGGACTTGTGCCTAATGATATATGGGCAGCTACGGTGATGGCAACGGATGAATCAACCTTGGCCAATTCCTCAATGACGAGGGTATAGGCCAGGGTATCCATACCTGCTCCACCGTATTCCTCGGGGAAGGGAATTCCCAGGAGCCCCACCTCAGCTAACTTGGGAATAAGTTCCAGCGGGAAGCGTTCTTCCTTGTCCAGGGATTCAGCAATGGGTGCCACTTCATTGGCTGCAAAATCGCGAACCATATCCTGAAGCATATAATGCTCATCCTGAAAGTATTGTTTCATGTTATCCCCCTTGTCTTTGAATAAAACGATTAATTTACCACCTCATTACAGAAGCACCCCAAGTAAACCCAGCTCCAAACGAAGCCACTACAATTATATCACCGCGGTTGATCTTCCCCTCTTGCATAGCTTCATATAGCGCTATGGGAATGGAAGCCGACGTCGTATTCCCATACTTATGGATATTCGAATAGACGACACTATGCATTTCAAGATCCAGGCGTTTTGCCACAGCTTCGGTAATCCGCAGATTTGCCTGATGAGGAACGACAAGTTTCACTTCAGACTTCTCAACTCCAGCTGCTTCCAGGGCCTCATATATCACTTGCGGAAACTTGATGATGGCATGTTTAAAGACGGTGCGACCATTCATTTTCACATGCCCATAACCCTTATCCAACAATTCCTTGGTTAAAAAGGGATTATCCTGTGTTGATGGTGTACGCAGCATGAGATCTTCTGCGTAACGTCCATCAGAGTGGGTTCTCACCGATAACAGTCCTCTATCCTCATCAGTCGCTTTTATAATGGTGGCTGCTGCTCCATCGCCAAAGAGGACGGCTGTATCCCGCCCGCCTGTCGAAAAATCCAGTGCCACTGATTGAACTTCAGAAGTGATGAGGAGAATATTGTTATAGGCTCCTGATTCGATGAATGCCTTTGAAACCGAAAGCCCATATAGAAACCCTGAACAAGCATTACGAATATCTAAGGCCGGGGTTCCAGGAATTCCCAGTCGTCGGGTCATCATGGGACCACCACCAGGTACGAAATAATCACTGGCCATGGTTGAAAAAATGATATGCTCCACATCCTCTGGTTGCATCCCAGCCTTTTCCAGTGCCTCTTCAGACGCTTTCAATCCTAAATCAGTGGTACATTCCCCATCCACATGATGGCGTTCCTGAATACCGCTTCTGTCCCGGATCCATTCATCAGTAGTGTCCATCAGTTTTTCTAAATCATGATTGGTTACAACATTGGAAGGGACGTACATCCCGATCGAATCGATGTAAGCTTTACGCATTGTGAACTCCTAATCCATTACCCTAATATCTTTTAATTCTAATTGGATAGTTTTACGACCCTGCCATTCATTTTCAGCAAGGATATAGGCCATTTCCAGAGCCTTCTTCGAGTAAAGTAACTCTAGAGACTCTGCCATACCAAACCCAATGGCATCCAGAACAGTTCGTCCCTGACGTACTTTAAATTTTAAGTGATTTTTGCCCACGATCTTGGGTCGTGGATATCCGATTACTTCTAAATTTTGGCTGGCAAACATTGGACGCATATTTCCTGGACCATAGGGTGCCAGACGTCTGAGTGTTTCCATCAGCTGAGAATTAATATCTGAAAACTCTATGATTGATTCGATTTTCAACCTGGGACGCATCATTTCTTCTGTCACCTGATCCATGGCTACTTCCTGGAAACGCTGTTCGAAGGCCTCCAGATTAGCTGGATCGATTGACATTCCGGCTGCCATGGTATGTCCACCAAAGCTGAGGAGTAAATCGGCACATTTTGAAAAGGCGGCGTGGAGATCAAAGCCGCTGATACTCCGTGCGGATGCTTTCCCAACCCCATCATTCACTGCAATTATTACTGTCGGGACAAAGTATCTTTCTTTCAACTTTGAAGCTACAATCCCAATGACACCGTGGTGCCAGCCCTCTTGATAGAGCACCAGAGATCTTTTTTCCCGCGGATCATATTTTGCGTTGGAAAGACGAACTGCTTCGTCATATATCTTACCTTCAACTGCTTTGCGGGCTTCATTTTCGGAATTGAGGACAGCTGATAATTCCTTGGCTTCCGCCTCAGTAGTCGCTGTCATGAGTCGCACTGCCCGCATAGCCTCGCCAAGGCGACCGACAGCATTAATTCTGGGTCCTAAACCGAAAAGGACATCTGACACCGTTACTTCATCGCGAGTTATCCCGGCGACCTTCTTGAGAGCCTTGATCCCAGGACGTTTTCCCTGGCTGATCAATTTGAGACCTTCACCGACGATAATTCGGTTTTCTCCAGTCACTTTCACAATATCTGCGGCAGTTCCGATGGCTGCGAGATCCATAAACTGAAGCGCCTGCTCAGCGGCGAAGTTCCGTTTCTTGGCCAAGGCCTGGGTGAGTTTGAAGGCTACTCCGGCTCCACATAAATTCTTATTGGGGTATTCGCAATCTGCTTGCTTGGGATTCAGTATGGCAACGGCATCCGGAAGTTTTTCATCAGGAATATGATGGTCAGTGATCATCATATTTACACCCTGCTGCTTGGCGTAATCTGCCTGCTCGACTGCCGTGATACCACAATCACAGGTAATAATTAATTTTGCACCTATCGAAGCTGCGTAATCAATACCCTTGTGTGAAACTCCATATCCCTCAGTATTTCTATCTGGAATATAAAATTCCGATTTTGCGCCGATTGATTGCAAAAACAAGTGTAATAAGGATGCGGCAGTGGTTCCATCCACATCATAATCGCCATAAACCAGAATGGGCGCATTTGCATCAAGACACTTCGAAATCTCATCCACAGCGGTTTCCATATTGAGCATGAGGAAGGGATCAAGGAGATGAGAAATAGACGGATTGAAGAATTGTCGAGCTTCATCCATTGTACGCAATTCACGTCGCCAGAGCATGCCTGCTACAATTGGTGAGACACCCAGAGAGCTTGTGAGATTCTCAATTTCCCCTTGGGGACTGTCTTGAATGATCCAGATTTTTTCCATAAATAAGTTGTTCTATAGTATAAACATCATATCGGTTTAATTCACGGTAAAAACAGCGCTGTTTTGACCAGATAACACGTCATTTGAGATTGGCTTCAGTCCATAGCAGGAAAATAAATGGGTGGATCTGTAAGCCGGATTCTGTCTTACCCTCAATCGAGGATGAGGCAGCCATTGATCTGGATCTCCATTTGCATGGAGATACTAGCTTCCTACCCGAAGAGTATCATCAGAGATGAATTGGCGGACTACCATGCTCTTCTGCTTGAAATTGCTCCAGTTGGGGTTTACCACCTGACCCAGTTACCTGAACCAGGCGTGAGCTCTTACCTCACGTTTTCACCCTTACCCAACCTACGCCCAAGCTCAGCCTTCGTCTGATCCTGGGCTTCGGTTGGCAGACCTATAAAAATATATACATGGGCCTGCCCAGCGAAGCTCAATGGACGCCAAAGGCGGAGATTGAGCGTAGATGGGCGGTATCTTTTCTGCGGCACTTTCCATCCCTACTAGAAAGTAGAGTCCCATGCTCCAAACATGGGCAACCTGTCCTGCGGAGTCCGGACTTTCCTCCCAGCAAATGCCAGGTGACTGCCCGATCCACCCATTTAAAAAAGCAGTATCAAACTAAGGTATTGTAAGTCTACTAAAAGAGAAATGATCCGAATTCTCGGATCATTTCTAAATAACACATCTGTTTGAATGTAGGATGACTAGTCATCATCTCCTGGAATGACCACCAAAATCCGGCCACAATTTTCGCATTCAATAAAGGCGTCCATTTGTTGGATTTCATAAATGGTCTGAGGATTAAGTTGTTTATGGCAGCCTGTACAGGATCCCCGCACAATTGGAACCACCGCACGTTTGCGAGCTTTGAGAATCCTATCGTACTTCCTTAAATAGCGTTGTCCGATTTTTTTGATCATTTCAGTTCTTTCAGCCTTCAATTCTTCTTCTCGGGCGTCAGTAAGATCTGATTTCTCTTTAAGTTCGTCACGATTTGCATCAAGCTTTTCAATGAAGGCAGTACTTTGCTCTTCAGAAGTGGCAATGGTTTCTTCCAACTTCTCAATCTCCGTTTCCAGCAACAATTGACGCGCTTCACCCTCGGCCATCTCAGCTTTTACCGTTTCAATCTCATTGGTCAAAGCATCGTATTCCCGGTTGGTGTTCACAAGGTAAAGCTGATCCTGATATTTTTTGACCTTTCCCTCGGCATCCATAAGGGATCCCTTGATGGTCAATAACTCTTTCTGATTCTCTTCCAGGGTCAATCGAGTCGTCTCTAATTCAGTTTTAACACTGGCAGCTTGAGATTCCAGTTTTTCTACTTGTTGGGGCAAACTACCCTTTTTTTCATCAATTTCGAAGAGTTGACGATCAATCTCCTGAAGTTCAATCAAAATTTTTAACGTGTTGTTCATTTACACCTACTCTCTGGGTATATCATATGAAAAGTGCACCTAGCGGTGCACATATTAATTTAATTCGAAGTAGATCAGAAAATTGCTGTTTGAAAAAGAATGGTTGCTTTGATGCTCGCCTAATCACGTCACACAATATAAATGGCTTCTGAGGGACAGCAAGTAGCTATAAATAGATTGTGCATTTTTTTTACAAATGCCTGGTAAATGCAAAACAGGCTGAGGATGAACCCACAGCCTGTTTATGTCTAAATTTGTTTAACCCAATAAGAGTCAAACCAAGATTTTAACTAATCAGTATACGTTCTGCCAGCCAGGATTGAAGCTCAGCAATAGGCACTCGAATTTGCTCCATGGAATCTCGATCCCGAACCGTGACTGCCTTATCGTCAAGGGTGTCAAAATCAATAGTCACGCAATAAGGTGTTCCTGCTTCATCCATACGACGATAACGACGACCGATTGCCCCTTTTTCATCATAAAACACATTAAAATGGCGCTTGAGCTGATCCTTGATCTCCCCAGCTAATTCCTTTAAACCACCTTTTTTTACCAGGGGTAAGATAGCCACTTTAATGGGCGCCAGACTGGGGTGAAAATGCATAACGGTTCTTACAGAACCATCTTCCAGAGTTTCTTCCTCATAAGCTTCACACATCACCGCCAGGGTTGTGCGGTCGCAACCAGCTGAGGTCTCGATGATAAATGGAGTATAGACTTGATTTGTCTGGGGATCTCTATAGCTCATATTCTTCCCAGAGAATTCTGCATGTTGCTTCAAATCAAAATCAGAGCGGTTATGAATTCCCTCCAACTCGCTCCAGCCAATAGGAAACTTATATTCCACATCAAAGGCAGCTCTGGCATAATGGGCTAGTTCATCTGGACCGTGTTCATGGAACCGCAAATTATCTTGATCAATTCCGATGGTATTATAGAAAGCCTTACGACGTTCCATCCAGGTTTCAAACCATTCATCAGATTCCTCTGGATTAACAAAAAACTGCATTTCCATCTGCTCAAACTCACGCGTCCTGAAAATAAAGTTTCCAGGAGTAATCTCATTTCTAAAAGCTTTTCCAATCTGAGCAATTCCAAATGGAATCTGCTGACGGGAGGTATCCACCACATTGGGGAAGTTTACAAAAATACCCTGGGCAGTCTCAGGTCTTAAATAAATAGTTGATGCTGTATCCTCGACAGCTCCCATCTGAGTCTTGAACATGAGGTTGAATTGTCTGGACTCTGTTAGTTCTCCACCGCATTCAGGACATTCCTTCGAAGTCATATTGGCTTCTGGAAGTGTATCTTCACGAAAGCGGGTTTTACATTTTTTACAGTCAACCAGAGGATCCGTAAATCCACCAACATGGCCACTGGCTTCCCACACTTTGGGATGCATCAAAATAGCGGCATCAAGACCAACAATATTATCATACTCCCGGGTCATGGCGTTCCACCATGCCTGCTTAACATTCATCTTGAGTTCTACACCGAGAGGTCCGTAGTCGTAACAAGCGTTGATTCCGCCATAAATCTCACTCGATTGAAAAACAAATCCCCGCCTCTTTGATAGAGAAACGAGTTTATCAAAACTTTCTAAACGTGCCATGTTATTCTCTCAATTTCTAATACTAGGAAGCTTCGGTCTCGTCAACGCTCACTTCATGCTTACATTTCGGGCAAAGGGCATAATCACCCTTTTTCTTGGTTGATTTTGCAACCATGTATGGATTCCCACAAGCCGGGCATTTGTGTGCAATTGGCGGATCCCAACTTACGAAATCACAGTCTGGATATTTGGTGCATCCGTAAAATGTCCTGCCCCTCTTTGACCTTCTAGGAGAAATATCCCCCTTACAATCAGGTTTGGGACAAGGCATTAATATCGTGAATGGTTTGGTAAACTTGCATTTTGGATATGCAGAACAGGCATAAAACTTTCCATATCTACCATCTCTAAGGACCAGGGGTGAATCACACTTTTCGCATTTGCCGTGATCTTCAGCAACTTTCTCTTCACCTTCTTCCCCATTGCTGGGACTATCAAGTGGTCGGGCATTTTTACAGGTTGGGAAACCGGAGCAAGCCAGGAAACGTCCATTTTTACTCCATTTGATGACCATGGGTTTGCCACACTTGTCACAGGCTTCACCACTGTCTTCCTGAAGAGATTTTTTAAGTTCGCTATAAGATTTTGAAGATTCTTCCAGCCATTTTTCCAGATGTGACCAGAACTCAGTCATCACTTCCAGATAAGTACTTTCACCCGCTTCAACCTTATCGAGAGAGCTTTCCATTTCACGGGTGAAAGTTTTATTCACTAATTCTGAAAAATTTTCAACCAACAACTTGTTAGTCACTTTCCCTAATTCAGTTGGATAAAGTTTTCGCTTTTCCGATTGAACATAGTTTCTGGCCTGTACAACTGAGATGATATTGGCATAGGTCGATGGTCTACCGATCCCTTCCTTATCCAGAACTTTTACCAGACTACTCTCGGTATATGGAGCTGGTGGCTTGGTAAAATGCTGATCTGCTTTGACCTCCAGCGGTTGAAGTTCTTCATTTTCAATCAAATCTGCCGGAAGATGACTCTCCTGATCTTCGACGTTCTCAAAATAAACGATCCTGTAACCATCAAATACAAGATCGGAACCTGACGCTCTGAGGTCAAATCGAGGACCAGCTTTAACGTCAACAGTTGATTGGTCAAACACCGCTACAGCCATCTGTGAAGCAATAAAGCGACGCCAGATGAGATCATAGAGTTTGGCTTGTGGTGCGGTGAGAGCAGCCTTTATATCATCTGGAGCCAGATCTGGATTTGCTGGACGAACGGCTTCGTGAGCATCCTGAATTTTTCCACCCTTTTTACCAAATTGACGCCCCGCCGATGGTAAATAGTCCTGGCCATATTTTGATTTAATCTGGGATCTGGCTGTTTCAACGGCAGAATTCGCCACACGGGTTGAATCAGTTCGCATATAGGTAATCAAACCGGTCGTTTCTCCGTCTGCCAGAGTAACACCCTCATACAATTGCTGAGCCAGGGTCATGGTGCGTTTGGTTGTAAACCCTAATTTTTGAAAAGCTGCTTGCTGAAGTGTGGATGTTGTGAAGGGTGCGTGTGGATTTCTACGAACGCGTTTTTTCGTCACTTTAGATACAAGATATTGTTCATCTTTTAGAGCATGCTTAAGCTCCATTGCAATGGACTCGTTAGGAATATAAGTCTTTTTACCATCAACTTTTTGCAACTCAGCTTCAAAGTTTTTCTTTTTCTTCGTTTCAACATCGGCTTTAATGGTCCAGTATTCCTGAGGTTCAAATCGATCAATTTCTTCCTGGCGCTCACAGATCAGTCGCAAAGCTACGGATTGAACACGACCAGCACTCAGCCCAGAATAGAGTACACGCCATAAGAATGGACTCACTTTAAAGCCTACGAGGCGATCAATGATTCTTCGAGCCTGCTGAGCATTGACCATATTCATGTCAAGTTCAGTGGCTTTGCGCATTCCATCCAATACGCCGCTTTTGGTAATTTCGTAAAACATGACGCGGGATATGGGCTTGTTAAGATTTTTTAGTACACGCGTAACATGCCAGCCAATGGCTTCTCCTTCGCGATCAGGGTCAGTTGCTACAAATATGTGGGCAACTTGTTTGGCTGCATCTCTCAAAGCATCTACATTTTTTTTCTTACCGGGAATGGTGACATAGAGTGGCTTAAAATTATCCTTTAAGTCCACACCGAGCTGAGTTCGCGGTAAATCTCGGATGTGACCAACTGTAGAAAGAACCTTATATTCATCCCCTAAATATTTTTTGATTGTGCCTGCTTTTGAGGGTGATTCGACGATGACGAGGTATTGAGACATGCTGTTCCTTTAGTGTTCCTTAATTTCAAGTCGTGAATAATATTCAGCCACCCACCTAAATGCAACACCTCGTATAAGCACATTAAGGCATTTATTTCAGGGACATTTTACCCTATAGACTACGTCTATGATTTTGATTGGTGAAATGATAGCTGAAAAGATTTGAAAATAAATTTACTCAACTAGCATTTTTACATCCCTGAGTTTCTTAGGCGAGGGGATTCAGAGGAGCGACTGAATTATTTGCCATATCCAAGGGGATTGTTGGATTGCCAGCGCCAGGCATCATCGCACATCTCTTTAAGACCTTTTGAGGCTTTCCAATTCAGGACATTCAGAGCTTTTTGGGTGTCTGCATAACATTCAGCAATGTCACCGGTGCGACGCTCTACGATCTGGTAGGCCACTGCTTTTCCTGAGGCTGATTCAAATGCTTTAACCATCTCTAAAACACTATACCCTTGACCAGTCCCAAGATTTACGGTCACCAAGCCGGGCTTTGTCTTCAAATGATCAAGTGCTTTCAGATGCCCCTGGGCTAGATCAACAACATGGATATAGTCTCGGACACCAGTGCCATCCCGAGTCTCATAGTCATCGCCATATACAGACAATTTCTCCAATTTGCCCACTGCAACCTGGGAGATATGGGGCATAAGATTATTGGGTATACCATTGGGATCCTCACCAATTCTTCCACTGATGTGTGCGCCTACCGGATTAAAATATCTCAAAAGTGCGATGTCCCAACCAGGGTCAGAAACATATAGATCACCCAACATTTCTTCAATGATTAGTTTTGAGCGCCCGTATGGGTTGGTGGCTGAAACAGGAAAATCTTCAGTAATCGGGACAGAACGGGGATCACCATATACGGTAGCCGAAGATGAAAACACGAGACGTTTCACATCATTGACTCTCATCTCTTCCAAAAGATTCAAGGTTCCCGTGAGGTTGTTCTGATAATATTTGAGGGGGATTTCAACGGATTCTCCAACCGCCTTTAAACCAGCGAAGTGAATGACGGCATCTATGTGATGATTCAGGAACGGGGTTGACAGAGCTTCCTGATCCAATAAATCGATCTCATAGAAAACAGGCTGCTTACCTGTGAGTTCTTCAACGCGCCTGAGGGATTCACGACTGCTATTGGAGAGATTGTCAATGACGATAACCTCATCCCCTTTTGAAAGCAATTCCAAGACAGTGTGGCTACCGATATATCCAGCTCCACCAGTTACCAGGATTGTAGACATAGATTTTCTTTCTTCTTAAAATTCAACATTAGTACGATTTAAACGACTCAGTAGAGACAATGTTTCAACGATAGGCAGGTATGCCGGTGATGCTTTCTCCAACAACCAGTGTGTGCATCTCATGAGTTCCCTCATAAGTGAGTACTGATTCCAGGTTGGCAGCATGCCGCATGGAAACGTACTCATCTGTAATCCCACTAGCACCCAGGATGCTACGAGCAGAACGTGCAATCTCGATGGCCATACGAACATTGTTCATTTTAACCAGACTGACCTGCTTATGATTCAGTGTCTCTCTGTCTTTGAGCCGACCGAGCTGCAGGGTTAAAAATTGAGCTTTTGTGATTTCGTTCAGCATTTCGGCCAGCTTTTGCTGGGTCAATTGAAACGCAGCGATGGGTTTGTCAAATTGGATGCGGGTTTTGGCGTAATTCACAGCTTCTTCATAACAAGCTATGGCCGCGCCCATAACACCCCAGTTGATACCATAGCGGGCTTGAGTCAGACAACTGAGAGGTGCTTTGAGACCATTAGCCTCAGGGAGTTTGTTTTCCAATGGAATTCTGCAATTGTTCAGAACAATTTCACCTGTCACAGATGCTCTTAGTGATAATTTGCCTTTTATTTCAGGGGTCTCAAATCCAGGGATACCCCGCTCAACAAGGAATCCTTTGACTTCACCTGCTTCATCTTTAGCCCAGATTACAGCTACATCAGCTACGGGTGAGTTGGTAATCCACATCTTGGTGCCATTGAGAACGAAGTGGTCACCATCTTGCTTCACTCCAGTGATCATTCCACCAGGGTTTGAACCATAGTCTGGTTCTGTAAGTCCAAAACAACCAACGCTCTCGCCTGAAGCAAGCAGTGGGAGCCATTTATCCTTTTGTTCCTCTGAACCATATTTCCAGATGGGCCACATCACCAGTGATCCTTGAACCGATGCAAAACTGCGTAGACCTGAATCTCCGCGCTCCAGTTCCTGCATCATCAAGCCGTAAGCCACCCCATTAATCCCAGCAGTACCATATTTTTCAGGAAGGGTAGAACCAAAGAAACCCATTTCACCCATTTCCGCCTGTAATTCAAAAGGAAAGCTGCCCTCCCTGTAGTGTGTTGCGATGAGGGGACGAAAACGATTTTGTACCCATTCATGGGTCATATTTTGAACAGCTATCTCCTCTTCAGAGAGAAGTGCTGATAAATCGAAAAAATCTGGTCCAACTATTTTTAAAGCCATGAAGGTTCTCCAATTTCAGCCGCAAAGGTAAACCCTGTAAAAATCAGGCAAACAAAAAACACAAACGCAGGGATGTCATATATCACTTCTTTCTGCATCAGTATCGCATATAATTAGCCCATGGAAAATGATGTGATATTTCAGTTTAAAGATGTGCATCTTAGGGTTGCTGATTTGCACATCCTGCAGGAGCTTAATTTTGAAATTTCCAAAGGTGAGTTTGTAGCTGTCATTGGTGCTTCGGGGGCTGGAAAAAGCTCCCTATTGCGGATGTTCAATGCCCTGACCAGCCCAAGCCAGGGTGACATCACCTTTCGGGGTTTGGATATTGATTCAGATATACAAGCACTGCGAAAAAACGTAGGTGTCCTTTTCCAAAATCCCATTGTCTTTGAGGGCACTGTCAGGGAAAATCTATTGATAGCAGGCCGCTGGGATTCAAAAATTTCACAAACTTTAGATCATGAAATTATAGCCGCTCTGGATCAGGTGGGTCTGGTCGACATCAAATTGACCCAGCATGCTCGGGATCTATCAGGAGGAGAGCAACAGAGACTTGCTCTGGCGCGAACCCTACTGAATCATCCTCAGGTACTCCTGCTTGATGAACCTACCTCTAATCTGGATTCAAAACTTGCTCGCGAAATCATGGATCAGATCGAAATACTCAGAAAAGAATTGGAATTAACGGTCATCGCTGTCTCTCATGATCACATGCTCATGCGTCGCTATGCCAAGCGGGTTATTATTTTATCTCATGGGAAAATTATTGGTGATGGTAACTTTAAGACTCTAGATAAATCCCGCGCCTTCGAAGAAGCCGGCTTGTTAAAGAATGAGGTCAACGATGCGACCTGATTTTTACGTCCTAAGTTGGAACGATCTACTGGTATCACTCCTGTTTATTGCGTTTTCGCTATTTTTAATCAAGAAATGGAAACTGGGTCTGGAGAACACACTCCTCATTGGAACGCTACGAACCTTTGTTCAATTGACCCTCATGGGTTATGTGTTAACCTATTTTTTTGATCAGCAACATTGGGCGTTTATGCTCATGCTGCTCTTGATCATGATCGTGATTGCCAGTTATGAGGGGACGCGACGACAGAAGAATGAAATCCCGCATTTCTTCCTTGCCATGTTCGTAGCCTTGCTGAGTGCTGCTATCCTCATCCTGGGGACCATTCTGCTCTTTATTCTAGACGTGAAGCCCTGGTACTCTCCCTACGCGGCTATTCCCATTGGAGGAATGATCATTGGCAATGGCCTCAATTCAACCGCATTGACGGCCAATCGATTTGTAGGTGAGCTAAAACATCGTGAGAAGGAAATTGAAACCCTCCTGGCGCTTGGTGCCACGCCAAAACTGGCTGTCTATGATGCCATGAAGGCTTCCATACACGCTGCACTAATCCCTAACATCAATGCCATGATGACGGTGGGATTGGTACAGCTCCCTGGTGTGATGACCGGTCAGATTCTAGCCGGAATTGATCCGATTATTGCGGTGCGATATCAGATCATGATAATGTACATGTGGTTTACAACAGCAACTATGGCCAACATGATTATGCTGGCCATCGTATACCGTCAATTTTTTACACCAAGATTACAGCTCAAGCGTGAGCTGCTGAGGGAGAAGAGTTAGATCAAACCTTCTTCGCCGAGGAATTTGTTAGCTTCTTCGACGTGTTTTTTGAAGTCTTCCCACAAAGCAGGAGCTACTGTGATACCCTTCTGGGTTGGACGCCATTCATCTTCGTCAGCCAGATAATGAATTCTGAAATCTACATAGGTGCGACCCTTGAATTCTTTGACCTGAATGATAATCTTTTCCGTTTCACTTCTCTCTACTTCACCAATAATCTTTTCCATTATTTATCCTTTTCTTAGTTCAAAATTTACTTATTCGAAGTGCCCCACTTTGCATCAAACTCATTTGAAGTAAATCCAAACGAACCAACATCTCCCCTCACAATAAAAGGTCTTTTGATGAGATTGGGATCTTGAAGCATCAGCTTAATCGCTTTGGTTTTATCTGGAAGATTCTGTCCCAGTTTCAATTCACGATAAATGGTTGACCGTGAATTTAAGTAGGGTTTAACATCGTTTGCATCGATGAATTTTTCCAGAAGCTCGCGACTGGGAGGGCTGTTTATGATATCCACCTTTTCAAATGCAACCTTACTTTCATTCAGGTACATCTGTGCCTTTTTACAGGTCCCACATGTTTTTTTATCATAAAATATTGGCTTCATACCATAACCTCTTCCAATTCTTCATCATAAATAATTAAAGCCCCCTCAGTTTCCTAATACCGAATTTCAAAACTTTTGAACTCTCCACTATAGCCCTGAGGCTGATTCTCAATCTCCTCAACCCGGGACCACCTATTGCCAACTTTCAACTCTTTGAGAAAAGCCACAATCAAGCCGTGTTCGCCTTCAGCCACCCCAATAACTGAGCCATCAGAATAATTCTTAACCCAGCCTGAGAGTCCTAATTGCCGAGCCGTGGTTTGAACAAAATATCTAAAACCAACCCCTTGGACTTTTCCCGATATTCTAAATGCAGTTGATGTATCCATGACTAATTCTTTTTGTTTATGGCTTCCTCAGGTAGGACACTGGGACAAAATTCAGCCAAAACACAGATGTGACATTGGGGTCGGCGTGCAATACAGACTGCTCTGCCATGATCAATAATGAGGTGGGTAAACATGACCCAATGTTCCTTCTCAATGATTTTCTGGAGTTCCATTTCAATTTTAACTGCATCCTTCTGGTTGGTCATTCTCAAAAGGTTGGATATCCGAATGACATGGGTATCAACCACCAGGCCGGGTATGTGAAAGGCTGTTCCCAGGACCACATTGGCTGTCTTGCGACCGACTCCCGGGAGCTTCACGAGGGCATCTAAATCTGCTGGAACTTCCCCTTCATGCTCTTGCATGAGGGTTTGTGCACAAGCACTCATGTTTCTTGATTTGCTATTAAAAAACCCTGTGGATCGGACCAATTCTGCGAGATGATCAACTGGTGCGCTGGCCATGCTCTCGGCTGTAGGATAGTGTTCGAATAATTTGGGTGTGACCATGTTCACCCGTTCATCGGTACATTGGGCAGAAAGCATGGTAGAAATGAGTAGCTGAAAGGGCGATCGATGTTCCAGGCTACATTTTGAGTTGGGATATGTTTCGTAGAGGATGTCGATAATCTTCTGCATCCTTGCTCGCTTGTTCTTCAGCAATTCTCTCATCGAACTCTCCGATCCTGTAAATATTTTTTCATCTCAACCACATCGAGTGTATTCAAAACCTCACTTGATGTAAAGCCCCCCTTGCGTGCCAAGAGGACTCCCAGGTGGATTGTCTGAAGTCCCCTGATACTGTGAGCATCAGGATCAATGGAAATTTTTAAACCCTTACCTTTGGCATATTCTAGATATGTCCAATCCAGATCAAGCCGCTTCGGTGTGGTATTTATCTCAATCAGTTTGTCATTCTCAGCTGCCACATCTATAAGCGTTGTAAGGTCAGGATTGTACCCTGGTCTAGCCATGAGCATTCTGCCCGTTGGATGTCCGAGGATGGTGGTAAAAGGACTCTGGAGGGCTCTAACAATCCGATCAGTTTGTTTGACTGGATCCAGATGAAAATGACTGTGAATGGAGGCAATTACAAAATCGAAACCCGCGAGGAGTTCTTCATCATAGTCTAAACTACCATCACTTAATATGTCAGCTTCAATGCCCTTGAAAATGTGAAAATCCTTGGATTGATCGTTTAGCTCATCGATACGGTCCCATTGAGCTTTGACTCGGTCAGGTTTTAAACCATTGGCATAGTAGGCGGCCTGTGAATGTTCACTGATACCAAGATATTGGTATCCCAGATCGCGGGATGCCTGTGCCATCTCCTCGAGAGAATTCCGACCATCACTCCAGGTCGAATGGGCATGAAAAGCACCTTTTATATGCTCCTGGGCAATCAGTTCAAAGTCTTCTGGATATTGATTGTACACATCTCTCAATTCAGGTTCAATCCACTGGATATCAATGGATTTGCAGAGCTCCTTTTCACTGGGAGAGCCCTGAACTCGAGCAAGAGATTTGATGGCTGATTCGGCGTCATCGCCAAATCTATCCAGGAGTTTTTCCGAATATACTTCACCCCCTGTACGAATAAGTTGTTCAGCTGCGAAGGCCTCAGGTTTACAAACCCAAAAATGAATTGGCAAACCTGATTTATCCTTGATTATAAGAGGCTCTGAATCTGATAGTCCACAATCAAATTGATCATTTAATTCAGCAATTAATTCTGATGCATCTGCCTCAATAAGAAATTCACAGGACTGGATGAGCTTGTCACCTCGTCTCAGTTTGCCAGTCAACTCGATTCGAGTGATACCCTTCAATGGCTTTAATCTGTCCATCCATTCCTGAGCAACAAACAATGCGGTATCCAGATAAAAATCTCTGGCGTGTTTTTCCTGGAATGAGATGGCATTCATGAGTTTCACCTGCAACTTGGCGCCAAATCCCTTCATGTCGGCGAGAGTATTTGCTTCACAGGCTTTTTTTAGTGCTTCCAGGTTGGTGATTTCATAATCTTGCCAGAGTGATTGAACCTTCTTCATACCCAGATCGGGCAAATCAAGCAGGTCAGGTAAACCCTCAGGAAGTTGGGCTTTCAGCTCCTGTTCCAAACCAACGGTGCCAGCCTTGGCATAGTACATAATGACATAGGCTAACGTTTTCCCTACACCTGGAACATCTTTCAGCCGATCCTCATCGACGAGCACACCCATATCTTCATTATGATCCCGGACAATGCGCGCTGCATTTTCAAAATTTCTGATCTTGAAAGGATTTTCTTCCAGAAGTGTCATCATAGCTGCGAGACGTTTTATTCTATCACTTATTTGCGAATTTTTCATTTCTCAAAATAAATCAGGAATGACATTCATAAAGAAGTATTACTGATGACAATCATATTAGCTCGAAGTGTTTGAATTTGAATTCAGTATCGACATATTGTCGGCATGAATCAACTGAGGCTCCAGCAGAAGCGTAAATTCATAAATCTCATCCGTGAATTTTTTACAGAACAGGATTTTTTCGAGATAGAGACACCCCTATTGGTACATTCTCCTGGGATGGAAGTACATCTCCATAGTTTTGCCACCAGATATGTACGACATGATGGTTCTGAAGAGGTTCTTCACCTGCCAACTTCACCTGAATTTGCCATCAAGAAGGCTCTGGGTGCGGGGTTTGAGAAGGTCTTTGAAATTGCACGTGTCTTTCGGAATCAGGGAGAGCTGGGTCCACAACATCACCCTGAGTTCAACATGCTGGAGTGGTATCGTCCTGGTTCATATCTCCAGATCATGGAGGATGTGGAGGTTTTGCTTGAATATCTGGCCAAACACTTCAATGCCTTACCCCTGTCTGAGGGAGAGTATTGGACGAAATCCATGAAGCGAACGACGATAAAAGACTGTTTCAAGACATATGCAGGTATCGATCTTGAATCCGGTCTAAAGGATCTCGAATTCTGGCGTGCGACCGCCTCGGAGGTCTTATCTGAACAGATCCCGTCAGATGATACATTCGAAGATATTTTCTTCCGCATCTGGCTAAAATTGATCGAACCCCTTCTGGGACAAAACCGTCCCGAAATTGTATTCGATTATCCAGCTTTCATGGCTGCTCTCTCAAAGCTCAAAGAACCCCAAAATATCTGGGCAGAACGCTTCGAGCTTTACATCAAAGGAGTGGAAATTGGCAATGCATTCAGTGAATTAACAGATTCTAAGGAGCAACTCAAGCGTTTTGAAAATGCGAATCAAGAGCGAGAAGCGCTTGGTTATTCTCCACATCCCATTGATATGGATTTTATTGAAGCCGTTGGAAAAATGCCTCCAACAGGAGGCATTGCTATTGGTGTGGAGCGCTTATTGATGGCGCTTACCGGTGAAACGGATATCAGTCAGTTTTTTCTTTACCCAGTCACCGAAGCCAAGCGTAGATAAAAGGTAATGGAAGATTTTGAGCCTAGATTTCCCAATACCACATTCCCATCCTGGTCCCTCCAGTTAGATATTTCCCTGTCTCCAAGAGGCAAGCCCGTATAGATATAGTTGCCATAACTATTGTTTAAACTACTCACCGTCAAATGATACATCCCCAGGGGATACCCGACGAAGCTTTGTTGAAAAAGGGGTAAACCTGTTTCCTTATCTTCCTGGATGGCCGCTTTCGTATAGGCATAGAATCCTTTGATGGAATCTGGTCGAAAATAAAGATCCAATTTTAGCGCACCAAAAAATGAATCCTGAGGATTGTTCCAGGTCATGTAAGCATAATTATTTGCCGGTGTAACCAGTGTATCATTTACCCAGGTCGTATTTTCCCAATTCAAATTTTGAGGGGCAGCAATGATGTCAGTGGTTGCAGAAATTATCTTCCTAGAGGAAGTGGTTATTTCAACCGTATACTGCATACTTGAATCCAGTTCTACATTGGCATAAGGAATATCAGGTACATACCCCCCATAGGTATATGTGATATATGGATTCTGTGCAGCCACATCAGGTGGACCGCCGGGTCCATAGCTCACATCAAAGGTCGCAGCTCTGGATTTCCAGACAAATTCAGCTACTAAGATTGAACTCATGGCATCTCTGAGAACCACTGACACCATGGTGGAGTCATGAATCTTTGGCAATACTTCAATGTAATCATCCACATGGGGTTCGCCTGGATCGGGAATTCCATTTCCCTGCCCCAGAGGCGGTAGCTCAGGTCCCTGATATTGTCCACCCACGTCATCGTTCAAGGGTTCGCCTTCATCCCAGCGACCATTACCATTTTCATCCGTGTAGCTTTCCCAGTCACCATTGTCATCGATCCCGTTAAACAATGAAGTATCCGTCACCAGAATGGTTCGATCAACACGTATAATGGAATTGGAAAAGTCAGAATGATCCAGAATTCCTTCAATCCTCAATTCAACTTCATAGTTTTCAAAATCATCTGCGAAGTCAGCAATACTTAATTCCTCAGTGCAAGCTCCAAGCACAAATAGTAACAAGGGGAGAACGACTAAGTTTCTTCTATATGTTTTTTTCATCTTCATCACCTAAAATTTGAACTCAACGCCAAAGGTTGGTAGAAATGGAAACATGCCAACGCCTTCCACGGTTCCAGCCGACAGATCCCAGTTATAGACAAAGGTATTAAAATGGTTGGTTACATTTATAACCTGAATCTTGAACAAGCCCTCAATATTGAAAGGATTGATAGCCCTGGAATAGCTTACATCCACCCTGAAATAATCTGGATAGCGAGCTGAATTGCGATCACCCTTTATCTCTTTAAGATTTGTGTAGGGGTTACTAAAGTCAAAGGTGGAGCCATTCTGGGTGTAGATATACCCAACGGTTGGGGTATACAAATTTGAACTACTACTACTCAGCGTAAGACCAAAGTTGTTTTTCTTTGAAGCGGCATAGCTCACAACCAGATTGACTGAATAGGGTTGATCATATTTGGATTTATAAATCTCACCGTCACTCTCAATAATCTGACCGTCACCATTAAAATCAAATTCCTGGGAGCTATTCATGTAAGAGACACCCAGCCAGCCAGTCACCTTACCAGCATTCTTTTTCAGAAGAAACTCGGTCCCATATACTTCAGCAGTTCCTTCAGTATAGTCATCATCGGGATCAATAAAATTTTGGTTTGGATTGATTACCAGGGTATTGCTGTAGGGCTTGTAATAACCTTCGACGCTGGCGAACCACCCTTCACCAAGCCATTGTTCAAGTCCAAGGATGTAATGCTCAACGGATTTTGCCTTGTAATTCTTGGGGATGGGGTTCCAGAAATCCACAATACTCAGGATGGCATCCTCATCCTGGGCAGTAAAAATGAATTGATTGTATTTTCCCCAGGCTCCCTTGAGAGCAAGATTGGTATTGAGTAAATACTTAAAGCCAAGACGTGGCTCGTAATAGGGTTCTTCATGGGCCGAATATCTGGAAATACGCAAACCGGTCTGCAACATAATCACTGGATTGGGTTGCCATTTTTCCTGAATAATACCACTGTAGATGATATTGTTTTCTTTTTCATCAATAAAAGATATATCGCCATCCCCAATATTGAACCTCACACCCAAATCTTTCGCTTCAAATCCCAGGGTCACTGTATGTGCTGGTGAAATAAACCAATCCAGATTCTCCTTAACCGTCCAATCATCAATCTGATTGTAAACAACAAATTGGTTCTCAGCACTACTTCCATTACTGTCAATGGATGCGTAGGATAAATTCACATCAAATTCATAGGTGGTATTCGCAGCGGACAGCGTTGAGACAAATTTCGAGTTTGGGATCCAGCGCCATTCAATACTTTTTGTTGAGTTGCCCCAGTTCCAACCAAAGTCAACCTCAGACTCAGATTGCTCCAATTCAAAGGCAATGCGATCCTTGCCCTTGTAATGGGAAAAGCTCAAGCGGTTGGTGGGGTTGATATTTTGGATGACCTTCCCTTGGAAATCATAAAAATAGTATTTCCAGTCCATGGGTTCGTCCTTGGCCCAGTAGTATAGACGTGCGATTTGATCAAAATAGGTTCGTCGACCAGAGAACATCCAGGAACCTTTGCCAATAGGACCTTCAGCCAGAAGTTTGGAGCTGAGCAAGTTCACTTCACCACGGAGTTGGCTCACATCGAAGTATTCACCCATGGGTTTTCCCTCAAAAAGTTTATTGTGTTTTGAGTCACCTTCACGTCCAGTAATGCTCAAAACAGAGGATATGCGATTGCCATATCTAGCGGGAAATCCACCAGCCAGGAATTCTGCATCAGCAATAGCATCTGCATTAAAGGTGGAAAACACACCACCGAGATGGAAGGGATTGTAAATTTCAATTCCGTCCAGCATGATGAGGTTTTCATCGGGACTCCCTCCACGGACGACCAGAGCGGATGAAAAATCACTGGATGATTGGACGCCTGGAAGCAATTGGAGTGTCCGGAAAATATCAGCTTCTACAAAGGCTGGTATGACTTTCACATCTCGCATGGAAAGACTGACAGCACTGACTTCGATCTGCTTCTCGAAGCGTTGTCTTTCCCCGGTGACAACAACTTCCTCACCTTCTATAGAAATGGGTTTAATCTCAAAATCCTGACGTTGCTCAAGGCCGGCAACAACAGAGATTTCCCGCTCGGTACGTTCGTGGCCTATCACAGTGACTAACATGGTATAATTGCCAGCCGGTATGCCAGGAATGATATAGTATCCAGCGATATCACTGGCTGCTCCGATTCCAGTACCTTTTAAGGTTACATTGGCATACAGTAGTGGTTCACCTGTATCGGCATCACGAAGCACTCCATTTATTCTACCAGATCTGGACTGGGCAACACTCTGGTCCACTGTAAGGAATGACATTATCAGGGTCAAACTCAACAGGATATTTCTTTTCATTCAGTCATCTTTCTTTGTCAGCCATTTATTTTCAGGACTGTTTACTCACACCAACATGTTAATCCTGAATTGCCAAGACGCAAATAAAATATGAGCGTTATGCGCGTTATTGGCATTTAAGCTTTCACATCCCACTTGGAGAGTATTGCCAGGTAGACAGGTACATTCACTTCATGCTTCCGGCTCAACATGGGGCGAATGTAATCTTTAACCTGAGGGGGGTAACTTTTAATCGAAGAACCTGAAATTAATCGAGTTTAACATGTCTATCCTGCGATAAACAAAAAGAAGGCAGGACCCCTACCTTCTTTTCATATGAAAAGGATAATATCTGAGAGTTGACTAGTTCTCTTCAGAATCTCCTTTTTGTTCTTCGATGCGATAAACGATAAGGTAGGCTGCTCCCACTGCAACGGGGATCAAGCCCCAGACCCACATTCCAGAGGGGACATCATCGGGGATGGACACAGCCAGGCCGATAGTCATGATAATGCCTAGGAAGAGCCATATGAGACCAGGTAAGAGGCGATTATTGTTTACATCTGGGAATTTAACTTCCACACCTTTTTCGAGGGCAGCAAGTATTTCAACACTCTCTGTTTTTCTCTTTTGGTTTCTAAAAATCATAGCTGCGATTACAACACCGCCGGTGACTAAAAACATTGTGATTGGAATAAAAGCTTCCATTGCGTGACCCATTTTATTCTCCTTTATATAGATTTTAAGTTCATCGTGGTATTAGACCCAGGGCGGATTGTATTTGTTGCAGTATTTGGCTGTTTTTTTTTAAATATTATTTTTAGACTACCTGCAACAAATTGCCATTATTCTGGGTCTAAGTATTAATATGATCAATATGATTCCAAAAGCACAAAACAAAGCGGAGCAAGTGTTCCATGAAATTGTGAAGGATCATGCTGATCGTATTTATAATCTGGCTCTCATGAAATGCAATCAGGTCACCCTGGCAGAGGATATTTGTCAGGTCACTTTTATCCGAGTTTACAAGGGTCTACACAATTTCAGAGATGAATCACAGCTTGGGACATGGATATATAGAATTGCATTAAATGTATGTCACACCATGATTAAAAAGGAGTCTCGGATCTCATTAAATACGGTTCCTCTTAATGATCGAGCCGATTTGGAGCCTATTGAAGAGCATGGGGATGTTCAGGAAATTTTCATGAGGGATGTTCAAAAGGATGAAATCAGACGAGCGATATCAGCCTTACCTCCCCTTCAATCTGATGCCATCACATTGTATTATTTGAAAGAATTCCAATACTCGGAAGTGGCAGATATAATGAATATTCCCCTGAACACAGTAAAATCACATATTCGCAGAGCCAAAGTCAATTTGAGACAATTATTAAAGGAGGTCTACGATGAGACCTGAAAATTCACATAAACGAGATGTCATTGACACCTTGCTTGAGAAATCGTGGGAAAGCCCTCCTACACATCTCGAAAAACAACTCATGGCAATCCCTACAGAGATTTCACTGGTCCCAAGCCATTCTCTAGATCGGTTCTCATTCATACTAAATGCCATCCTGATTTTATGGGGTGCAGGTTTGGTCATGTTTTTCTGGACACCCCTGGCCCAGATGATTGCGTCCATCTCTCAGAACATGCTTGGCTATAGTGGCATATCCCCGCAAATTCTTTCTCACCCAATTGTGGGAGTATTAACTCTCATTTGTCTGCTGGCAGGGTGGGTATGGATGGATATTGAAAGACATCCAAGAGCCACACAATTTCGAGTTACCAAATAAAACTAAAAGAGCCCTCCAAAAGAGAGCTCTTTTAATATTCACTGACTTAATGGTTTACCAGTTTTCACCGAGGAGCTCAAAATACGCCTGTGGGTGTAGACAGGCTGGGCATGCTTTGGGGGCATCTTCGCCTTCATGGAGATAGCCACAGTTGATACAGCGCCAGACCACTTTGCCATTGCGCTTGAACACGCGACCTTCTTCCAGGTTCTTGGCCAGATCAACATATCTCTTATCGTGTTGCTTTTCAGCGATTGAGATGGCCTCAAAAGCAATCGCTACAGCATTCAAGCCTTCTTCACGAGCGATTTTAGCAAATTCTGGATACATGGTGGTCCATTCGTATTCTTCACCTGCAGCGGCTGCCTTTAGATTTTCCAGAGTGGTGCCAATTTTTCCAGCAGGAAACGTCTCGGTGACTTCTAATTCGCCGCCTTCCAAAAATTTAAAGAAACGTTTGGCGTGTTCTTTTTCCTGATTGGCGGTTTCAGTAAAGATCTGTGAAATCTGAACCAAACCCTCTTTCTTGGCAGCACTGGCAAAATAGGTGTACCTATTTCTAGCCTGTGATTCACCTGCGAAAGCAATCAGTAGATTTTTTTCGGTTTGAGTACCTCTAACACTTTTACCCATTATATATCTCCTTCTTAGTTATCAAGTTATAATTAGGAACCTGCATAAATTCTGCCAAAATGCATGCTTTTGTAGAATACTGATCTTTCAATCCATTCCGATGTAATCGATATAAAAGATTTAGTCGTTGATTTATTTTGTTCATGGCAATCCTACCTTAGATTAACCAGGCTTTTAAAGATTGCTTGTCATATTTATTAGAAAAACATAAAATCTCCTAGTCGAAAGGTCTACGTCCACATTGGATATGATCTGAGACCGACACGGTTTTCTTGGAAATGAGGAAATCAGCTCCCGTATTTGGAAAGAGAAGTCATGTTATTAAAAAAGTTTTACCACGAATCGTGTAGCCGATGAGTGCTATCGATTTAAAAAAGCGCTCCCGACCAAAAGGCAATATTCTACCTGACATCTGGCTCAAAGCCGCCATGCTTGGCAGTCTCTGGGCATCCATCGAAATCATCCTGGGTAGTTTTCTCCATAACTTGCATATACCCTTTGCAGGGACTTTTCTGGCATCCCTGGGATTGATTCTCATGATTAATGGCTACAAGTTGTGGCCAGACAGGGGTCTGTTTTGGCGTACTGCCCTGGTCACAGCAGCCATGAAATCCATTTCCCCTTCGGCTATCATTTTTGGTCCTATGGTGGGCATCTTCATGGAAGGTCTAATCCTGGAAATATTTGTACGCCTTTTCAGGGGTAAATGGCCGGGATTCCTACTGGGAGGAGCTCTGGCGGTTTCCTGGAGTCTATTTCAGAAAATTTTTGTGCTCCTTATGACCTACGGTCCAGATTTTGTTAAACTCTATGAACAACTCTACTTCATGGCTTCCAGAAGTTTTAAATTTCAAGGCGATGCACCCTTTGATCTAGTAATAGCTATCTTTATTGTCGATCTAAGCTTTGGTGCCCTGGTCGCTGGATTGGCTTACAGAAAAATTCAACCTCAACGTTCAATCGCTTTCCCTGAATCCCAATTTGAACCTTCACCGAAGAAGGAGAATCTCCTGGTTGCCTCGGCAACACAACCCTACTCAATATTGTTATTTCTAGTAAACTTTTTGATCCTTATCCTGGGTCTTACCTACCTGGATACATTTTCTATTCCTCAAAGTGGATTTCTGGTCATCACCTACGTTACTCTCAATATTTTCAGGTATAACAGGTCTCTAAAACGCTTAAAGCGACCCCAGCTCTGGATTCAGCTGATCGCGATGATGGGCTTATCTGGATTACTTCTGGGAGGCTGGGATAGCACAGCATCGCTAGTGGTTGGACTTGAAACTGGGATTGCTATGGCAATCAGAGCTTTGCTGGTGATCTTCACCTTTTCAGCGCTGAGTATCGAGATGCGAAATCCTGTCATCATTGGCTGGTTCACCCGCATGGGGATGGGCGTACTGCTTGATTCAATCTCGCTAGCCTTCGAAGTCTTACCGCGCCTTTTAAAACGTGTTTCTGAAATCGATAGAATTTGGAGACACCCCTTCTTGACATTGAGTCAATTACTGGCTGCACTGGAGGATTTACGTGTTGAACATTATTCCGAAAAACCCAGAGTCATTATTCTAACGGGTAATCCAGGGAATGGGAAAACCAATATGGTCAGAGCATTGATCAGAAACAAAAGTCTGGATGGAATCAATTTTTGTGGCTTCTATTCTGATGGCAACTGGGTAGATAATGAGAGGGATACTTATTATATCGTAGATATTCAAAGTCAGGTATCTGAACTTCTCTGTGAGCGAAAAGACCCTGTTTCAAAGTTGAGAGCAGGACCCTTTAATTTCCGCCAACCCGGACTCGAGTTTGGTTGTAAGGTTCTGGAATCGATTCCTACTGGGAATCCTAAGACCATCGCGGTGATCGACGAAATCGGTCATCTCGAGCTGAATGATCAGGGCTGGAGTAAATGTATGAACGATTTGGTCAACAATAAGATCAGGATGATCTGGACAGTGCGTCCTACTCTATTGGATACGGTTATTGCCAAATGGGGTTTGGACTATAAAGTCTTCGATGTCAGTAAATTTTCTGAAGACCATATAGGTCGTATAATCGCATCATTTCTGAAATAAGAGTTACTTTATCCTTACCTGGCTCTGATTTTTTTAATTGTGCAATAATAAATATTAATGCCATCATGAGTTGGTATTGAAACTTTTGGCGCATTGTTTGCAGATGCATAAAGACGTCTAATATTATCTTGGAAAAATAACGATTATAAGGGAGCCGAAATGAGCGAGGTAAAGAAATTTAATCCTGCTGCTGAATTCACAGCCAATGCACACATCAAGTCAATGGAACAATATCAGGAAATGTACGACCGTTCCGTCAATGACGAGGATGGGTTCTGGGCTGAGCAAGCAGAACGTTTAACATGGTTTAAAAAGTGGGACACTGTCGCTAATTATGATTTTACCACTGCTGATATCAAATGGTTTGAAGGCGGTAAGCTCAATGTGAGCTATAACTGTCTCGATCGCCATGTTGAAGATGGCTACGGTGATAGAACTGCACTGATCTGGGAAGGCAATAACCCCAGTGAAGACAAAACTTTTACCTATACTGAACTTCTCGGTGATGTACAAAAATTTGCTAATGTCCTGAAGGATCACGGTGTTGTTAAAGGCGACCGTGTTTGTATCTACATGCAGATGATTCCTGAATTATCTGTTGCCATGCTGGCCTGTTCACGGATTGGTGCCATCCATTCAATCGTTTTTGGTGCTTTCAGTCCTGAATCTCTGCGTGATCGTATCAATGATTCAGAATGTAAGGTACTTATCACTCAGGATACTGGTGTACGCGGTACCAAACTTGATATTCCAATGAAATCCAATGCTGATAAAGCACTCACCGAAACCCCTTCCATCGAGACCTGCGTTGTGGTCAAAAGAACGGGTGCAGAAATCAAGATGGACAGCCCTAGAGATATCTGGTGGCACGAAGGTATGGCTAAAGCTGATGCTGTATGTGCACCTGAAGAAATGGATGCTGAAGATCCATTGTTTATTCTTTATACCTCAGGTTCAACCGGCAAACCAAAGGGTGTACTCCACACAACAGGTGGATATCTGGTATATGCAGCATTGACCCATGAATTGGTTTTTGATTATCATGAGGATGATGTTTACTGGTGTACCGCTGATATAGGTTGGGTAACAGGTCACTCCTACATTGTATATGGTCCATTGGCCAACCGCGCCATTACCGTGATGTTTGAAGGTGTTCCAAATTATCCAGATTTTGGTCGTTTCTGGGATGTGGTTGATAAACATAAAGTTAATCTTTTTTATACAGCTCCAACTGCCCTCCGTGCATTGATGCGTGAAGGAAATGAGTGGGTCGAGAGCCGTGATCTTTCTTCGCTCCGCTTGCTGGGTACTGTGGGTGAAACCATTAAGTCTCCTGAATGGAACTGGTACTATAGCATTGTTGGCAAGGATAAATGTCCTATCGTAGATACCTGGTGGCAAACAGAGACAGGTGGAATTCTTATTACACCTCTCCCAGGTATTACTCCTTTGAAACCAGGTAGTGCAACCATTCCTTTCTTTGGTGTTCAACCAGTACTTCTTACTGAAAACGGTAAAGAAATTGAAGGCAACGACAAGTCTGGTTTGTTGGCTATGAAAGCTGCCTGGCCAGGTATGATGAGAACCCTTTATGGTGATCATGAGCGCTTCAAACTCGCTTATTTTTCAATGTACCCCGGTTACTACTTTAGTGGTGATGGTGCCCGTCGTGATATTGATGGTGACTACTGGATTACGGGTCGTGTTGATGATGTATTGAACATTTCCGGACATAGAATCGGAACGGCAGAAGTTGAAGGCGCCATTGGTAAAGCAAATGGTGTTGCCGAAGCAGCTGTGGTTGGATACCCGCATGACATTAAGGGACAGGGTATTTATGCCTATGTCACTCTCATGGCTGGCGTTGAAGGTTCAGACGAAATTCTGGCCGGCATCGCTGCTTCTGTTAAAAAGGAAATCGGACCTCACGCAAAACCAGATAAGGTTCAGTTTACACCAGCGTTGCCCAAGACGCGTTCTGGTAAAATCATGCGTAGAATTCTACGTAAGATTGCCGAGAATGAACTCGATAGTCTGGGTGATATTTCCACACTGGCTGATCCATCTGTTGTGGATAGTCTGGTTGCCGAACGCAAATAAGACTTAACTTATACAAAAAAAGGGCTCGTTTCTGAGCCCTTTTTTTGTGGTTTGACCTTCGTCGTGAATTCGCAAGGCTCGAATTCACATGGTTTATTTGATTGTGACTGCAATCTCCTTGGGAAGAGCTTCCTTGGTCTTAGGTATGCTCAAGGTTAGAATGCCGTTCTTGTATTCGGCAGCGGTCTTATCTGTGTTCACATTCTCCGGAAGTTCTATATTTCGTTCATAACTTCCTTGAGCGATCTCACGCGTTAGGTACTTCGGACCTTCATCCTCCTTGACCTCTGCCTTTGTTGCTTTGAGGTTGAGCGTGTTATTTTTCACTGAGACAGTGATATCATCCTTTTCAAAACCAGGTAGTGAGAAGGACAATTCGAAGTTCTTTTCATCCTCCACAGCATCCATCGCTGGACGCCACAGGCTGCTTCTCTGAGTGTCAAAATTCATATCTTCAAAAAAGCTGTTCAACATGTTGTCAAAACTTCTATTGATTCTTGGGCGGGCTGCTTTTACGAGTGTCATGGTGTTATCTCCTTTTATTGTTTAATTCTTTTGTCAATCACTCAAACACAGCCTTACTATATTCGAATCCCGTGCCACATGCATTCTTAAGCCATAATGGCGCATTTATACAATTTAGCGATCTCGCTTTTGACATACTCATGCCATAATGGCCTGTATTCTCATTGGCTGTTGGGTAGGATGGCCGGATTGGCAGACTGATTTGAACCATAATTAATATCCGACTCAGTCTGCAAATACTTGATAGTTTTCATAAACTCGTCTAGCTTCATGGCTCTATGATTCAACACAGCACATTCAATCACCTTTCAAAGACAGTTGTCTATTTTGTATTAGTGTGTCTTTTTAGCTTCACAGCCAGTGGCCAGACACAGGCTCTCCTTGATTCCCTTGATCAAGTATCTATTGAGCGAAAAATTGGCCAAATGATTATGGTCGGAATCCGTGGGACTCACCTGAATGCTCAAGCCACGGAGCTGACACGAACACAAATTCTCAGAGGTGATATTGGTGGAATTATCTTTTTTAAACACAATATCAAAAATAGTAGGCAATTTCGCATATTTGTAAAAAGCCTCAAAGCACTTGAGGTTGAACAGCCACTCCTTTTAGCCGTCGATGAAGAAGGTGGACAGGTAAGAAGGCTCCGTAAGAGTCAGGGCTTTGAAGAATTTCCGTCAGCCGCCCATGTGGGTGCAAAACTGAGTATTGGAGAATCCTACGATCTCTACTCTCGTATGGCAGACCAGATTCATCAAACCGGACTAAATGTGAACCTGGCTCCAGTAGTGGATGTAAACATCAATCGAATTTCGCCAGCCATTGGTCAACTCAACCGAAGTTTCTCGAGAAACCCTGGGGTGGTATTTGACTATAGCGAAGCGTTTATTCGAGCCCATAACGACGCTGGTGTATTGACCACCATAAAGCATTATCCTGGCCATGGAAGTTCGAGAGAGGATTCACATAACGGTATCACCGATATCAGCAGTACTTGGCGATCTTCAGAACAAGTGCCCTTTAAGCGCCTGGTTGACTCCGCTCGAGTCGACATGATCATGGCTGGGCATCTCATGGATAGAAATGTTGATTCAAAATATCCAGCTTCCATTTCTAACGCGCATATTCAGGTGATCCTGAGAGATGAAATAGGTTTTTCAGGTGTGGTGATTACTGACGATCTACAAATGGGCGCAATTATCAAACGCTTTGATTTGGAAGAGATTGTCATCGCCGCCATCAATGCCGGCTGTGATATCCTACAGTTCTCTGATCCCCTGGATCTAGATAAGAATCTTCCCTCGAAAATTAAAGATATCGTGCTTCAAGCCATCGCAGATGGACAAATCGACCCTCAGCGTATTCACGAATCATATGCTCGTATCATAGATTTAAAAAGCAGGCTGTCCACTGGCCTGGATCCAACTTCAGATTAAGGAAAGTCCACATGAAACCCAAGTTTGCTGCTGTAATTAATTGTATGGATGGTCGCGTTCAAGACACAGTTAATGCGTGGATGAAAGCATACACTGGCGCTACCTATATTGACGTTATCACCGAAGCAGGTCCAGACAAGATTATGGCTTCAACAGCCACAGCATCACGTCTCATTCTGAAAAGAATATTAGTATCTCGAGATAAACACAAATCCAAACAACTCGCCCTGGTAGCTCATCACGACTGTGCTGGAAATCCTGTTTCCAAAGAGAAGCACATGGAACAGCTCACGCAGGCAGCCAAAATTATGGCAACCTGGAATCTTGAAATGAATATTCTCATGTTGTGGGTTGATGAAAACTGGAAGGTTGAGCTTATTTCTTCGATGGATGCCTAACAGCTTGATTTCGCTGTAGACCCTTCAGGCCAGGACGGTCCAGGGGGGTCGATGCAAATATTTCTTTAAACGTATCCCCGTCCATCTCTCCAAAATCAGGAACACCACCTTGCTTTAATGCTTCAATAGGCAACAATGCCTGAACTTGAGATGGTTTCGCAAAGCGATTCCAGGGACAGACATCCTGGCAAATATCGCAGCCAAATATCCAATCACCCATATTTGACTTTAATTCATCAGGAATGGGTGTTTCAGCATCAAGCTCTATGGTGGCGTAGGATATACATTTTGAACCATCCACAACATAGGGCTCAGTGATGGCTTGAGTGGGACAGGCATCAATACAAGCAGTACAAGTCCCACATAAGTCAGGAACCTCCAGATTATATTGATCGAATTCCTCAGTAGTGATAATTTCACCCAAGAAACCCCAGCTGCCATACTCGCGGGTGATAATATTGCTATGTTTCCCCTGCCACCCAATACCAGCTGCTATAGCCCAATTTTTCTCCATGACAGGTGCAGAATCGACAAACACTCGAAATAGTCGAGCTTTCTCCTTGCGACTTAATCCCTCAACTTGATCTGCATGAAGCTGATTAGCCAATTCATGGAGCATATCCTTGAGGACGGTATGGTAGTCTACACTCCTGGCATATTTGGAAATAACCCCATCCAGATCAGGCAACTTTTCATCCTGGTGATAATTCACAAAAATAGAAATGACAGATTTCGCTCCTGACAGCAGTACACTGGGATCCAAACGCTTCTCCAGATTCCGCTCCAGGTAAGACATCTCAGCCTGATAGCCACGGTTCAGCCACTCATTCAGCCTGTCAGATTCAATACTTTGAACAGCAGCCACCCCGATTTTATGGATTCCAAGCTCAGAACCGAATTGCTGAAGATCAGTATACTTTAACATAATGGATTACTTAAATCGTGATATCCTCACCGCCAAAGATCCCCTTTTCAGTTGAGGTAAGCTTACAGGCGATGGTGTGAGGATCATGCTCAAAGAATATCATGGCATCCCTATCCAGCAGATCGGGCAAGATTCGTTTTTTCTCGGCAATGCTGCGCATGGGCTCATTGTCATAAGCCATAACCCACGGTATGGGAATATGCGCTTTCATGGGGAAGAGATCAGCGCCATACATGAGAGTTGAGGTCCCATCAGAAATGACAGGCAACTGCTGACCAAGCGTATGGCCATGTACGATTTCCAACTTGATATCATCAAACAGTTCACGCTCTGAATTTAAAATTTGCAGCATGCCGTTCTCAGCCAAAACAGCCCAGTTTTCAGTGAGATAACTGGCTCGGTCTTTTTCTGAGGGACTATTGGCCAGTTTCCAGTTTTCTGATTGAACCCAATACGTAGCATTGGGGAAAACAGGAACCACTTTACCATTCTCGATTCTGGTATTCCCACCAACATGATCGAAATGCAAATGGGTGCAAATAACATCCGTAATGTCGTCGACACTGATACCTCGGGTTGCCAGACTCTGGGGCAGAATATAGGAATCCAATTCAATCTTGAAGATTTCTTTGTGGCGAGGTTTCCATTTATCGCCATTGCCTGTATCAATAAGAATTTTTCTATCCTTGGACTCTAATAGCAGGGTTCGCGTCACCATATCAATGCGGTTTAAATCATCTACTTCAACCTGTTTTGACCAAAGTGTCTTGGGCACAACACCAAACATGGCTCCCCCATCCAGGGCAAAAGTGGATGTAACCAGAGATGTCAATTTATAGGTTCCTATCTGCATGGAATTCCTTTCAATATCAATTTAGGTCGTTTCAAACGAAGACTTGAAACGTAGCGACACATTCACCAGGGCGATGAGGACTGGGACCTCAACCAGTGGTCCAATGACTGCTGCAAAAGCCTCCCCTGAATTGATTCCAAACACTGCTACAGCAACTGCAATAGCCAATTCAAAATTGTTACTGGCTGCGGTGAACGCCAGGGAAGTCACCTTCTCATATGAGTCACTGATTCTTCTGCCGAGATAAAAAGACAGAAAAAACATGATCAAGAAGTAAATGACCAGAGGCAGTGCAATTCTCAATACATCAAGGGGAATTTCAACAATGAGCTCACCTTTCAAGGAAAACATCACAAAGATGGTAAATAGCAATGCTACCAGAGTGATTGGACTGATTGTTTTGATAAATATTTTATTGTACCATTCCTCCCCTTTCATTCGCATGAGAATCAGGCGGGACATCAAGCCTGCAAAAAAGGGGATCCCCAGATAGATCCCTACACTTTTCGCAATCTCCAGCATGGAAATACTGGCTGCTTCAAGCTCGAATCCGAACCAGGCTGGAAAGACAGTGAGATACAGGTACGCAAATAGTGAGAAGAAAAGAATCTGAAATATTGAGTTGAGAGCCACGAGACCTGCCGTATACTCTCGATCCCCTCCTGCCAGATCGCTCCAGACAATAACCATGGCAATACAACGAGCCAGCCCAATGAGAATCAGGCCTGTCATATAGTGGGGATATCCCTGGAGGAATACGATGGCCAACAGGAACATAAGCAGTGGTCCGATGACCCAGTTTAGAATCAATGAAAAGCTCAGAACCGGCACATCTCTAAAAAGACTGCCAAGACGTTCGTAGCGAACCTTGGCCAGCGGTGGATACATCATGACAATCAAACCAATGGCGATGGGAATATTGGTGGTACCAGACTGCATACTATTCCAGAACTCGCTTATACCTGGCATCGCATATCCAGCCAGGACACCAGCCGCCATAAACAGAAGTATCCAAAGTGTGAGATATCGATCGAGGAAACTGAGCTTTTTCCCGGTTTTTTCCATGCGTGCAAACCCTTCTAATGTTCGACCAGACCCCCGTCGCCAGCATGTTAACCAATAATTACGTTCACCAAAGTGAGGAATTGACTCATCTCCTTGGCACAGAAAATGCCCTTGTTTCAGAAAGGGACTCGTGTAACATGGCCACAGTTTGAACGTTTTTACAATGAGGAGCTAGATATGTACCAACCAACCAACTTTATCCCAATCGATTTAACTATAAACTCATGGGAAGATTTGAAACCTTATTTTGAATCTCTGACCAATAGTCAGATCAGCAATAGCGAAGATTTGGCGCAATTAATCCTGCACTACAGTGAAACTCTGAGTGTTTTTCATGAGCAGAATGCCTGGTCATATATCAATATGTCTCGTGAAACCACAAATCAGGAATATCTGGATCGTCACGAATTATTTGCCACAAAAATTTCCCCAGAATTGGAAAAAGCTGCCAATGTTGTTGAGAAAATGATCGTCAACCATCCCGCATTCTCTAATTTACCAGATGATCGTTTTGGCCAACTGAAGAAAAAGCTTAGACGTGAACTTGAATTATTCCGGGAAGAAAATGTTGAATTATCAGCAGAAATCTCCAAGCTGAGCACCCAGTACGATCAACTCACCGGTGGACTCACCGTCACATTGGATGGTGAAGAAATGCCCATGCCCAAGGCTTCTGTGAGACTACAGTCTTCTGATAGAACTAAACGTAAAGAAGCCTGGTTAGCTATCAGCGAAAAACGCTACTCCATTAAAGATGAAGCTGACCGGATATATAATGACATGCTGAAGCTGCGTGTCGAGACCGCCAAAAATGCCGGGTATGATAACTACCGAGATTTTAGCCATGATCAGCACCAACGCTTTGATTATACCCCTCAAGACGCCGTCAACTTCCAGAATGCCATTGAAGAACATATCGTTCCTCTTGCTAAAAAAATTGGTGAATCTCACCGTGATAAGCTGGGTCTAAAAGCAGATGATTATCGCCCCTGGGATGGAGCTGGTGAACCTGAAGGTCAGGAAGCCTTGAAACCATTCAAAACAGGTGCTGAGTTACTTGAACATGCCATGAACATTTTCAGTGAGATTCATCCACAATTTGGTAAAAATCTGAAAGCCATGAAAGCAGCTGACCTATTCGATCTAGAATCGCGGAAAGGCAAAGCCCCTGGCGGCTACAACTATGGTCTTGAAACCACAGGTATGCCTTTCATTTTTATGAACGCAGCTGGAACCCATCGTGATGTGGTTACCATGTGCCATGAAGGCGGACACGCCATGCACACTTTCCTCACCAATGACGAGCCCATGATTCACTACCGTGATACACCTTCTGAAATGGCCGAAACCGCTTCTATGAGTATGGAGTTATTTACCGCGGAACGATGGAATAAATTTTATGATCCTAAGGATCATATCAGAGCGCGTCGCGAACACCTCGAAGGCATTATTTCCTTCTTCCCATGGTGCGCCACTGTAGATGCTTTCCAGCATTGGGTCTATTTGAATCCTGACCACACTGTTGAAGAGCGCGATGCCTATTTTGATGAACTCAATGGTCGCTTTACATCTGGATTGATGAACTGGGATGGATACGATCATTACAGAAAGAATGGCTGGCAGCGTCAGCTCCACATCTTCGGAATGCCTTTCTATTATGTTGAATATGGCATTGCCCAACTTGGTGCACTTCAGGTCTATCGCCTGTACAAAGAAGATCCTGAAGCGGCTCTAAAGGGATATATCAAAGGCCTGAGTCTCGGAAGCTCCAAGCCATTACCAGAGGTATGGGAAGCGATGGGCATCAAGTTTGATTTTTCAGCTGATACCCTAAAGGAGCTGGTTGAATTTGTACAACAAGAATTGAATAACCTGCAGGACTAAACTATGAAAAAAACACTCGACTTTTTAGGACAACACCATGACAGATATGAAAAGGAACTCATAGATATTCTTAAGATTCCCAGTATCAGCTCCAATCCTGACAATCAGAATGACATGAAGGATATGGCTGAGCTTTTGAAAAAGGAAATGCGCAGCATTGGTATGGATGAGGTGAAAATATTCGAAACCGGAGGACACCCCGTCGTGTATTCTGAGTGGCTGGCCGCCCCGGACAAACCAACCATTCTGATTTATGGTCATTACGATGTTCAACCTGTTGATCCAATTGAGTTGTGGAGCTCTCCACCTTTTGAACCCGTCATCAAAAATGGCAAAATATTTGCCCGTGGTTCTGCAGACGACAAGGGTCAGATCTATATCCACCTCAAGGCTATCGAAGCTTGGCTCTCCACAAAAGGCACACTACCGGTCAATGTGAAATTGATTTTTGAGGGTGAAGAAGAAGTTGGTTCTGTTCATCTGGAAGACTTCATCATAGAACACCAGGATATGTTGGCTGCAGATTACGTCGTCATTTCCGATACTCCTATGTTCAGAGAAGGGTATCCTGGAATTACCTACGGCTTACGTGGTCTGGCATATCTCCAGGTAAACCTCCGTGGTACATCCACAGATTTGCATTCCGGTTCCTTTGGTGGACTTGTAAAAAATCCCATCAATGCTCTCGTGGAAATACTGGCTCAAATGAAAGATGAGGATGGCCGCATTCTGATCCCTGGCTTTTACGATGATGTTTTACCTATCACAGAAATCGAGCATGAAAAACTCAGTAACTTGCCCTTCAGTGCAGAGGAGTTTGCTAACAGCATTAATGCACCGGCACTGTTTGGTGAAGCGGGTTACGATGACTTAGAGCGCCTCTGGGCACGACCGACTTTTGATATCAACGGTATCTGGGGTGGATTTCAGGGTGAAGGAGCTAAAACTGTCATCCCCGCAGAAGCACACGCCAAGGTATCCATGCGTTTGGTAGCAGATCAGGATCCAGAGGATATTGCTGAAAAATTTACTGCGTATGTTAAATCTCTCATCCCCGAAAGCATGGAAGCCGAGATTAAAGCAATGCACGGTGGATTTGGATATGTGACTGATCTGGATAATCCAGGACTGCAAGCAGGGGTAAGAGCCTTAAAAAAGGCTTTTGGTAAAGATGTAGATTTTCTGCGGGAAGGTGGATCAATTCCTATCGTGAAGGTTTTTGCGGATATTGTCAAGGCTCCGGTTCTCCTCATGGGTTATGGACTACCCGATCAAAATGCACACGCCCCAGATGAAAACTTCAGCCTCTACAATTTCCATAAAGGCATTGAGAGTATTGTCTACTTCTTTGAAGAGATTGGCAATTTGAAATGAGTAAATCTCGCGCCCATTATGAAGAGATAGCCAACACCATCACCCATGGTATTGGTGTAGGTTTCAGCATCACAGGATTGGTTCTCTTGGTGGTTCGGGCAGCCATCTATGGCAATGCCTGGCAAGTTGTTAGCTTCAGTATCTACGGAGCCTCACTGATTCTTCTGTATTTGGCCTCTACTCTCTACCATGGCTTCCGATCTCCCCGGGTTAAGGAGGTTTTGCGCATCTTTGACCATTCAGCGATTTATCTCCTCATCGCAGGTACCTATACCCCGTTTTTACTGGTCACTTTAAGGGGACCCTGGGGTTGGAGTTTATTTGGTACCATCTGGGGACTGGCCATTCTGGGAATCACCTTCAAGCTTATCTTTGGGCCAAAGTATGATATCCTCAGTACGATTTTCTATCTACTCATGGGATGGGTGGTAATCATAGCTATCAAACCACTCATAGCTGCTCTACCACTAGCTGGACTGCTGTGGCTGGTTGCCGGAGGGTTAGCTTATTCTCTCGGGGTTATTTTTTATGCCTGGGAAAAATTGCCTTACAACCATGCGATCTGGCATGGATTTGTTCTAGCAGGGAGCTTCTTCCACTTTTTTGCAGTGTTCTTTCATATTGCTCCCAGTGCTTAAGAAGACTTTTTTGCGAACTTTGTTTTACTCAAGACAATAGCCTGATCCATACTGTTCAAAACATTCAGTTCTTCAGCTTGTAGCTTGTAACTCGTTGCTTTCTCCAGTTCTCCCAGTGCGGCGTAAGCCTGTCCAATACGGAAGAGGTTGTAGGGATTGAGCTGATTGGCCTTTTCCAGCTCTTCGATCGCGGTTAGATAGTCTTTTTCATTCAACGCAATTATTCCGTTTAATTGGGATACAAGCTTGAGCTGAATCGGGTTGTTCCTGATACCAACTTGTTCTGCAAATAGATCTGATGCGTCTTCGGCTTTTTCATATTCACCTCTAGCTGCAAAAACCCTGGAAATATTAAACAGGTGTGTCGTGCGGCTGTTGACCTTGACAGCTTGGGGCAGATTTGACAAGTCAATCACTTCCATTGATCGATTGAAGCTGGACAGTGCCCTAGCAGGCGTATTCAATTCCAGATAAAGGTTACCAAGAATAACCAGATCGTTGGCCATATTGCCTACATCTTGCCTCTCCTCAGCTAACTTTAAACTTTCAAGCATGGCCTCCACGGCAAAAGAGAGCTTACCCTCACAGATATAAGTCATGGCTTCCGTAAAAATTGCCTGTCGCGTATCGGAAGCATTCCTGGCAATCTCTTTTAAGATTTGAAGTTGTGTACGTGCTCTCTGCGGTTCTCCCAAAAAGGCATAATTACATGAAATTCCAATATGACTCGCCACAAAATTGGGATCCTGTTCCAGAGCCTTCGCATAGAATTCGATGGATTCATGAAAACGACCCATCTCCATGAGCAACTCAGCATATGAGTCATAGGCATTGGGATTTTCAGAATTCAATTTAATATAAAATTTAAATGCTTTTTCAGCCTCTCCATAATTACCAAGCGCTCTTTGGGAATAGCCAAGTTGATTGTGTAGAATAGCAAGGTTGTTA
Organism: uncultured Lentisphaeria bacterium; assembly: GCA_964508765.1. GTDB lineage: Bacteria > Fidelibacterota > UBA8477 > UBA8477 > JABMPR01 > JABMPR01. The sequence goes on along the minus strand of CAZDVD010000003.1, from coordinate 93,725 downwards.
TTCACCTGGGTTGCCAGATTATAGGAAACAATAGCCTGATGATATTGTCGCAATCCAAAATGTAAATTTCCCAGGAGCAGGTGAGCATTTTCATCCCCAGGATACATTTCTACAAGTTTTTGCAAGGTCTCCTCTTGCTTTTTATTCTTTCTTTCGAATCCGTATTTTGCTGCCAGAATGATAAGTTGTTCGCCTTCGCTGGCCGTAGGAGCATAAGCCTTTGCTGAGTCCAGGGCAGCGACAAACAAATCAGTACCAGGGGAAACATAGGCCAGGTTGAGCCAGGCTGTTGCAAAAGTGGGATCAGCATCCAGAGCCAGGCGAAAATGGGTGGCAGCCTGCACTCTTTGCAGGGTGTTTGCATAGCTCATCCCCTGCTGAAATTCATTTAAAGCAACGGTAGATTCAGTCGTAATAGGAATCTTGTCAAGAGACACAGGAGTGATATCCTCCTTGGTGCAATATGACAGACAAAACACAATTCCCAGAATGAAAATTAAACTAATTCTTCGTGATCGGTTCATGGCTGATCCCTCGATTCGTTTCCAGTTTTTCATAACATGATGCTGATGCTTAGTCAACGCTCACAATTCAGATGGGTTCCGCTGAAATTCTCAGATATTTTCCTTCAAAAGAACAAGCAGTTGTTCAATTTCATCTGATGAATTGTAGTAGTGAGGTGCCAAGCGCAGACCACCACCGCGTAAAGAGATATTAACGTCAGACTCTGAAAGTTTTTGGAAGATGGCTTCGTTTTTAGAATCATCAATGTGAGAGAACATGCAGATACCACTTAACTCAGAGTCTTCAAATTGATACATAAGCTTATAGGGTAGTTCTTCCAGACCCCATTTAAATTGACTGAGTAGTTTATGAACATGACGGTAAATACTTTCAACACCACACTCCAGGAGCAATTCGGTGGCCTTTTCAGCACCGACCATTCCTGAGGCATTAAAGGCACCCATTTCGAATCGCTTCGCATCGGGTGTTAATTCCTGTTCAAAATTTCCAAAATCCATTGGATTAACATGACCCATATAGCCCCTGTTGGCTAATTTCAGTTGGGCCTGCAACTCCTCAGTAACATATAGAAATCCTGTTCCCAGGGGCGACATCATCCACTTATGTCCGCCAACTGCCATAAAATCGATTCCTGCATTAATGACATCCATGGGTATGACACCAACAGATTGGATGCCATCCACAGAAAAGATAATATTCCTGGAATGACAGAGCTCTGAGAGTGTTTTTAGATCGGCAAGATAACCTGTTAAATATTGAACACTGCTCACCGATATGAGTCTGGTCTGTGGTTTTATAGCTGCCTCAAACAATTCAGGAGTAAGTCTGCCATCTGGAGCCGTGATGAATTCAATGTCCACCCCCCTATCTCGCAGATTCAGAAAGGGCATAACATTGGAGGGAAATTCATCGATATACAGCAGGATATGATCCCCAGACTTCCATTCCAGCCCGTTGGCAAGTACACTAATACCTGAAACTGTATTCCCCATATGTGCAATTCGTTCTGAAGGAGCTCCCACCAACTTCCCGTAATTTGACCGGAGACCTTCCATATGATCTTCAGCGATTTTCCAGGAAAGCGGGCTACCAAGTTGTCGCTGCTCAAAAAATTCATTCATGACATTGACGACTGGTTTTGAGAGGGGGCTAAAAGCAGCGTGATTGAAATACAACCGCTTTCCGGCTACATCAAAGTAGGATCTGAATTGTTCTTGAGTGATCATATCTGTCCTTATATCAAGGCTGGGATTGTGTGTTAAAACAGCATTGGGGTAGGCGACCCCGGGCGATTGTATTGCCAGGTTCTCCATCAAGGGTAAAACCGAATTCAGCGAGATGTGCCTTTATTTCCAGGCTTGAGACCTGGCTATCCCGATAGCGTATCAGTACTTTCCGGGTTTGAATATTGGCGGAAACAGCCCGAATACCCTCCAATTCAAGGATACGACCTTCAAATATTTTTTGACCATCCATACATACCAACTCAGCAATGTCCATTTCCAGCACAAGAATCTTTGATTCCTTTTCACAGGATGTGAAGAAAAGAGTCAGCCCGATGATCAGCAGAATCGGCTTTAGCGATTTCCTATTTTTCAGCTTCAACCTCCTGGAGACGTTTTTCCAGACCACCTAGTTTCTCAGTGAGTTCATCAAGTTGTTTCTGCAACTTCTTGGTCTCGGTCCCATCCCCAGAAGCTTGAATAGCCTGAATCTGTCGTTTCACCAGGGGATGGTCCTGGACGGGAAGACGAGTCTGTAGAGCGGTCAAAAAGGGGATTCCGGCAGCTTCGCGGGTCATACCCAGATTTTTGGCTGCATTGATATGAACGGGATAACTGGGATCTTCTGTAGCCTCGCCGATGGCTTGTGTAATTTTTTTCTGGAGGTGTGGAGCCATCCATTCCTTCATGGATGTGAGGGCTGCCATACGGGCCACCTTCTCATCATAAAAATGAACAGGTGCATCAATACCCTCCAGCAGGGTCTCAAGGGCTGCTTCATTTCGACTGGCTCCCAAACCAAGATAGGCACCTGCACGAACCAGATTTCTCCAACCATCTCTTTGGGCATACTCCGCCAAGACAGGAATATCCTCTGGATTGCGTTGTTTACCCAGACTTTCCAGCAAAGCCATCTCCCCGCGATATGGGAGATTATTATCTTTGAGCTTTGTAAAAATAGATTCTCTCAGGGCTGCATATTGATGAGCTCCACAAGCTCGGGCAGCTTCCTCAATAACCATGGGGTTGACTTCACCAGGTAAAAGCTCAGCTAAATGACGATATGCATATGCATTCCCCACACTTCCAAGGGCACGATAGGCGTGAATTCTGAGTCCCCAGCGCTTTTCTTTTCCCAAATAGTCCCGAATAGCATTGAGATTTTTACGCTTGCCAGTTTTGGCCAATTCGCTCATAGCCTGCATCAGGCCACGAACTGTTTTTCCGTTTTCAAGGAGGTGGCGCAATTTGTCATCGCCGGGGTTAAACTCTGCTTCAAAAAGTGATTTCATATTAGGATCCAGGATGACATGTGCAGGTTCATCCATCCTGGTGTTCACAATCTGGGTTCCCTTGCTCAAGTGAACCATTTCCAGGTGATCAACACCTCCAGCATCCTGCCACCCAATCTCAAGATCCATTTCAAAAAGTTCTATACCCTTTTTGTCATCTACCTGAGTCTGTTCAAAAGTGAATTTGCCAACTCCCTTTTTCTTATCATAGTCGAAGCTGGCTTTCAGAATGGGGTAGCCTTTGGAATGGAACCACATATCAAAAAAACTATCCAGATTCAGCCCGGAGTGATGCTCAATACAACGCTGAAAGTCCAAAGATTTTACCGTATGGGCTGCATAGGTGTTGACATACTCCTGGACCCCAGCCCAGAACTTGTCATCTCCCACAAGTTGACGCAACATGTGCAATCGCCACGCGCCACCTGGATAGAGATGCATGTCAAACATATTCCAGGAGTGATCATATTCTCTGGTAATGATGGGACGCACATAACGATTCTTGGCTTCACCGATGTAGCTGCTGGCTTCTTCCGCGAGTTGCCAGTGCATGGCATCTTTTCCCTCAGAGTCCTCCAGCCAAACGGATTCGATATAGGTCGCCCAGCTCTCTTTGAGCCAGACATGGGCAAAATCATAGGCTACGACTGCGTCCCCAAAATAGGAGTGGGACATTTCGTGGACATTGATCAAATCCATGATGTATTTCCATTCCTTGGCCATGGTGTCATCCAGCATGAATTTGTCATCCCAGGAGACGAGCGAAATGTTTTCCATGGCGCCACCCACTTCCCGACCGGCAATCTGGAAATACTTGGGATACGGGAATGACATACCCAGTTTCTTCTCCATCCAAATCAACATTTTCCGTGTGGGTTCAAAGGTGCGTTGGAGTTGTTCAGGCGTGTAGGATTTGTCAGCGAAGTAAGCTATTGGCATATCTTTCAGAGGCTCATCTTCGTAAGTGGTAAATTCACCGATGGCAAAACAGGCGAGATAACTGGGGCAGGGGTAATCCAGCTTCCAGTGAGCGGTTTTTAATCCATCTTTGATATCCTCAGATACCAGAGCCCCGTTTGCCAGGATAGTTAAATTCTCACCTGCTGTGAGATAGTATTCCATTTTTGATCGAACCGTTGGAAAATCCACGCAGGGGAACCAGTACCTGGCTCGCTCTGTTTCATTGTCTGTAATGGCATAAAAGGGGAAATCAGGGCGTTTCTCATCCGGTGCTGAAAATTGAAGGCCAGAGATGGGCTCTTGAATGCTGTAATCCACCTGGATGACACACGTTTCATTTGCCTCAAAAGGTCTATCAAAGCTCACGTTGATGGTTGAATCATCATAACTGTAACTCATGCCTTTGTCGCTGAGATCTTTGACTTTTATGTTTTCAAAATCCACCGCATCCAATTTGATGGAATGCTCACCACTCACATTGGATCTCAGGGTAACCAAGGCGTACCCAGAAGCAGATTTCTGATTCAAATCAACATTGAGATGTACCTCTGTATGAACAGGCTCAAGCTTCAAATCTGGAGCATAATTTTTAATGGCACCTGCCAGAGTAAAATCAACATGTTTGTGCTGATTACGACGAGACAATAGTTCGTATTTCATGAGAAGTCCTTACAAAATCTATTTGCTGAAAGCAGAGAGTGGGATTTCATACCATTCTCTCTGCTCGTTGGATACAATAATTGTTTGGGGATCCTTGAAGCAAACCCCCTCAGCCTGGTCAGCTTTAACGAGGCTATATGTTCTGGGTTTTTGTGAAAGGAAATCATCACTCTGTTTGGGTCTTGGAAAATACCAAATCATGGTTGCCAGAGGATTTTGAGCTAACATCACCATGGCAGATTCATCTTGTGCCATACTGGCATCAGTCACCCAGCCACCCAAGTTATCCTTGCGATTGACCAGCTTCAGCACATTTACCTTGTTGGTAAATCGAGTATCCATACGGTATAGTTTGGTTGAGGGGGCAGGTTTCCTGATATTTCGATCTGCCCTATGCTTGGTAAGGAAATATATCTTTCCCTGAAAAGTAAAAATAGCCTCACAATCGAATTCCCATTCTAAGGCGGGATAATTGGACTGATCTTCAAAGCGCACAGGGAGCCAGACAAGGGGACGAGTTTCATAAGTTGTACGAGGATTGGGCTCTGGGATAAGATAGACACCCAAATCCCGTCTGGTATTGCCGTTATTGCCCACATCGGCAATCACAAGGGTATCGCCTAGAACTGTCATTGCTTCCCAATCCAGAAGACTGGCACTTTTAATTTTGATGCCGGGGTAATCATTAATTTTTTTACCGGTATAGTGTTTTTTCATGAAATCTGGTACAATCATTTCACCTTGCCCAGTCAGGGGAAAAACAAAAGGCTTATTTCCTGAATCATTGCAAACCCAGTAGACATTATCATAGGTTTGACTCTTGATAATAGCACTCTGCTCGTCAATATCTTTGTGTTTTACCTCGCAGATTTTGTCCTGTGCACTCATACTGGCAATGATTGTTAAAACAAATATTATCCGTAAGGTCATTGGCATGAAAAAATGCTCCCAGTGATTGAATATTCTACAGATCTCAGTGCGAAAAGAAGTTCGAGATGCGTATGATCGGAGTTAAATAGTGACATGAGTGCAAATTCAACAACAGATGCGGGAAATCAAGCAAAAATCTGGTTAAACCGGCGTTACCATAACTACAATTATTACCTCCAAAAAATCTATGGGGAAAAAATCCGTAAGGTTTCACTACATGGTGGATTTACCTGCCCCAATCGGGATGGTTCAAAGGGACACGGGGGGTGTGTATATTGCAATAATGACAGCTTTGTCCCCCACTACATTAATAGAGATATGTCCATTCCATTGCAGATGGAAGCCTCCATTCCATTTATGGTCGATCGTTATGATGTTCAGAAGTACATCGCCTATTTTCAAGCGTATTCGAATACTTATGACGAGTTGGACAAACTGAAGTGCATGTATGAAGAGGCCATCAACTATCCCAATGTTGTCGGACTGGATATTGGCACCCGGAGTGATTGCATAGATGAACCCTTATTGGAGTATCTCGCCAGGTTAAATGAAGATGTGAATGTCACTCTTGAATATGGCATTGAATCCGTGCATGACGAGACACTTGATTGGATGAATCGGGGTCATGATTATGAGTCCGTTATTAAGGCGGTGGAATTAACCAAACAGTACGGCATAAAAGTCGCTGGTCATATCATTCTGGGATTCCCTGTGGAATCAAAAGCAATGATGTTGGAAACCGGATTAGCTGCCAATGATCTTGGATTGGATTTCTTGAAAATTCACCAGCTACATATTGTGAAGGGTACGGTTTTAGCCAAACGATATCATGATGAGCCCTTTCCTCTATTCCAGGCAGATGAGTATATCGAATTGGTGGCAAATATTCTGGAAAAACTAAATTCTGAGATCGTGATTCAAAGACTTTTTGGGGATGCCCCTGATGATATCCTCATCGCTCCTCGCTGGGGTTACAACATCCCCAAACTTACCCACCTCATGGACCTGGAATTAAATCAAAGGGATACCTGGCAGGGGAAGCTCTTTGGAATTAGGTGTTAGGCGTTAGGCAGTTTATCCTGTTCCACCTAGAAATCCTGACACGAAGCACAGCGAAGTGGAAGGATCTTGATCCTCTACAATAAACTTTCTTAGGATCAAGACGTTTCACTGCGTTCTGAGTGTCTGATGAGATTCATTTCCAAATTACATGACATCTATTATCATCAATAAAATCGCTTTTCATCGCTATGGCTAAATCTATATTCATCGTCAGTTTGGATATTGACCAACGAAAGGATTAGATATGCAGAAATGGGCATTGATTTTAGGCGCTTCAAGTGGATTTGGTGGAGCCATCTCCAGAAAACTTGCCGCCAATGGATATAATATTTTCGGGGTACACCTCGATCGCAAAGCAACCATGCACAATGTCGAAGCTATCAAGGCAGACATTGAAGCCGCAGGCTCTAAATCGCTTTTCTTCAATATTAACGCTGCAGATACTCGTGCCAGAAAAGAAGCTATCCGGATCATAGAAGAGACTTTCTCCAATGAAGAAGGAACCATTCAAGTACTGGTTCACTCCCTGGCCTTTGGTACCCTCTTACCCGTCGTTTACAATCCCGGTCAAGGTGGTGTAGTCCACAAAAATCAGATGGATATGACTCTGGATGTTATGGGTCATTCACTGATTTACTGGACTCAGGATCTGGTGGGTCACAAGCTGATGAAAGAAGGTGGACATATCTTCTGTATGACCAGCTCAGGCGGACATACAGCCTGGCCAAATTATGGAGCGGTCTCAGCTGCCAAAGCAGCCCTGGAAGCCCATACCCGTCAGATCGCATTTGAATTAGCACCAAAAAGTATTGCTGCCAATGCATTGCGAGCTGGCGTAACTGATACACCTGCCCTGAGAAAGATTCCAGGCAACGAACAAATGATTGCCAGAGCGCTTCAGTCGAATCCTGGTGGTCGTCTTACCACCCCTGAGGATGTGGCTGAAGCCGTACTCACCTTTGCGGGCATGAGTACCTGGATTACTGGTAATGTCATTGGTATTGATGGCGGAGAAGACAACGCTGGTTAGTTTACACTACCATTACAGATTTAGAAAAAGCCCCTATTATGGGGCTTTTTTTATGCTGAATATTTGTTATTGGTCATTGAGTGAATGGAATGAACGTGGCAATCCCCATGTTCACGCATATCAATTAATTCGAGATTGCTTCGTCGGTCTTCGACCTTCTCGCAAAGACTATAAACAACGAATCTCAGAAGTAGACTCGAAGCCTTAACTACTCTTTGGTAAGTATCTGCTCCACATCAGCAAAGAGGGTATCAAAACCACGGGTGATGGATTCGGTGTGGTGCATGGCTGTTGCCAGGGCATCCATGATATACTTTTTGGCAATCAGCATTTTTCTGGAATTCTCAGATGCTTCGTCGAGAATCAGGTAGCCCACATAGATGGAGCCATACATTTCTACCAGTTCAGCAGAATGCAATTCCTGGTAAGCTTTGTCCTCTTTATCCAGAACATGAACTTTACACTTATCAAGAAGCGTGCGAATCTTTTTCAGCTTATTGGCCAGTTGTCGGGCTTCATGACGATATTCACGGGCTTCAAAAGCGTCAAATTGATCATCACATACTCCCTTAATCACACCACCAATCGCGGCTATAACCTGGAGTTGAGAGGTACCCTCATAAATATTGGTAATACGGACGTCACGATAGTGCCGTTCCACATTGAACTCCTGCATATAGCCGGTTCCACCATGAATCTGGATGGCATCATAACAAATCCGATTGGCTTTTTCGGAGATAACAAATTTTGAAAGAGGTGTTAGAAAGTCCGCCATGGCTTTCCAGTGTTTGACCTCTGTCTTCACATCGGTGAATGATTCACCTGATGCCTTCAGTCTTGCCAGTTTCATCTCACTAATCTTGTGCATATCTACGGCACGTGCTGTGGCATAAATCAAAGTCCTGGAGCTCTCCAGATCTACCTTCATTTTGATGAGCATATCTGCTACTGCCGGGAAATTCAGGATGGACTTGCCAAATTGTTCACGCTCCTGGGCATACCTTCTGGCTTCCACATAGGCTGCCTGGGCAATTCCCAGAGCCTGTGCAGCTACACCAAGACGGGCTCCATTCATCAGGGCCATGACGTAAGCAATGAGTCCACGTTTCCTTGCACCAATCAGTTGGGCAGGTGTATCATGGAATTGCATCTCACAGGTTGGTGAACCCTTGATACCCAATTTGTGTTCAATGCGTCTGATTTGAACCGTATCATCGCCATAGCAGACGAATAATGAGAGACCACGACCATCTCGGGTGCCTTCCTCAGAACGGGCCAACACCAGATTCACATCTGCATTGCCATTGGTAATGAAACGTTTGACTCCACTGAGGAACCAATTTCCGTTTTCATCCTGGTAGGCTCGCGTCTTGACTGCCTGCAAATCCGAACCAGCATCTGGCTCCGTGAGAACCATGGCACCGGTTACTTCACCACTGCTGAATTTTGGCAGGAATTCGTCTTTGATTTCATCGGTAGCATAATTCTCTATGGTTTCAGAGATATCCTGAAGACCAAAAAGGTTCATAAGTGAGGCATCCCCGCGGGAGACCATCTCAATGGCAAAGATATAGAGAGAAATGGGCAGATTGAGTCCACCGTATTTGCGCTCCAGAATGAATCCCATCAACCCAGCCTGATTCAGGCGGGTCATAGCTTCTTCCAGACCTTTGGCGTAGGTGACGACTCCATCTTCAAACGTGGAACCTAATTCATCAACTTCGCGGGCACGTTCAGCTACAAAATTGCCTGCGATATCTCCAACGACTTCCAGGATGCGTTTAAAGTTGTCTTTGGCATCCTCATAATCTCGGGGAGCAAAAGAATACTTTTCAGCCTGCTTATAGTCATCTTCGCGGACTCTGGTGATTTCTTCCAGATCAATACGATTGAATTGAAATTGAATATCGGCGTTTTCATTGAAAAAATTGGACATAGACTATTCTCGCTTAATGCAGCTGGCTTTTGTAAGCAGCAATTAATTTGGGGATCACATCTGTGAGATCACCATGAATCCCATAGTGGGCAACCTGAAATATTGGAGCTTCGGCATCACTGTTAATGGCAATAATTTTTTGAGATTCCTGCATGCCGGCACGATGCTGAATGGCACCTGAAATACCGATGGCAATGTACAACTTGGGGCGCACTGTCGTTCCGGTCTGTCCAACCTGGCGTTCAGAATCGATGAGCCCGGCATCTACAGCCGCTCTAGAGCCTGCGACCTCAGCACCCAGAACTTTGGCCAGATCCTTGATCAGTTGAAATTTTTCAGGTGTATCTGCTCCATACCCCCCAGCCACAATGATGGGAGCCCCTTTTAGGTTGACACTGGAAGCTTCCTGATGTTTTTCAATAATCTTCACAGCAACTTCAACAGGATCCAGTTCAACCTTCACAGGAATGATAGTCCCCTTCCGGGATGCATCTGGCTCACCCATCTCCATGACACCTTCACGAATGGTGGCCATTTGAATCTCTACATCAGGGGAAATGATGGTGGCAATGATATTTCCACCAAAAGCGGGTCGAATCTGAAGCAATAAATCTTCGTGCTCGACCTTTCTAATGGTCAAAGTTTCAATCTTCAATTCTGTACAATCCGCTGTGAGCCCTGAACGAGTATGCGAGGCAACTCTGGGAGCAATATCCCGACCGATATGTGTGGCACCAAACAATACGACACGGGGTCTTTTCTCTTCTACAAGGGTGGTGATGAGATTCGCATAAGGCATGCTGCGAAAATCTTTGAGCTCGGCATCATCCAGTAGATACACATTATCGGCACCATGAGCAAACAAGGTCGCGGATAATCCCTCAACCTTATCTCCAAGAAGGACAGCACTCACCTGTGATTTCATCTTTTCAGCGAGGATTCTGGCTTTGTGGAGCAATTCCAGGCTCACATCAGCCATAACCCCATCAGTTTGCTCAGCAAAAACCCATACCATATCTTTTAGTTTTGAATTCATATCTGTTCTATCCAAAAATGTGATCTTGCATCAGATCAGTAATCATATCGTTCAGGCCCTCTGACGTGGCCGGCACTTTTTTAAACTCGGCTCCACTTAGGACCACATTTTCCACCTTGTGGACCTTGGTTGGAGATCCGGCCAGTCCACACCATTCAACATCTGCATCGATGTCTTCAATATTCCAGGTCTCGATGAGCAAATCATTTGATTTGGCTTTCTCCATCAATTCATCCATCCAGACCAGATCATGACTGTCATCCACTGTGGCTTCAATTTCGAATCTGGACTGAGCCCGTTTGTAGGTACACAATCTCTTGACATCAAAGGGACGCGGTTCAGCAGCATCTTTTGTGACGGTAAGGAGGACAGGCAATGGAGCTTCCAGAATCTCATAGCCATTCTTAATGGCACGTTTGGCACGAATGGTTTTTTTCTTCAGATCCAGTTCCTGCACTTCTAAAGTATAGGAGATTTGAGGGATGCCCAGTTTCTCCGCAGTTTGTGGTCCTACTTGAGCCGTATCCCCATCAATAGCCTGACGACCACCAAAGATGAGATCATAGTCTCCAATGCGATGCACTGCCTTGTGGAGGGCGTATGAGGTAGCCAGCGTATCAGCAGCGGCAAATCTCCTGTCACTGACCAAAATAGCGCGATCTGCCCCCATGTATAAACATTCGCGAAGCATGTTGGCTGCGTTGGGCGGTCCCATGGTGAGAGCAGTAACTTTGCCGCCGTGTTTATCCTTCAATCGCAGCGCCAGTTCTAAAGCCTCCTGATCCTCAGGATTAAAAATAGCAGGAAGTCTCGCTCGATTAACAGTTCCATCAGGGCGCATAACATCGCCTGAAATATTTGAAGTATCGGGAACTTGTTTCACTAAAACTATAGTGTGAAGTGACATTAATTATCTCTCCTAAGCAGAAAATTAGTGGGCAATATAGACCGATACCTCACTTATGGAAATGCTTACTTTGTCAAGTTTTTTTGCCTGGAATAATTTTCCAATTCAGGGGGTTTAGAATCGTTTTTAACCAGAGAATATTGATGACTGTTCTTTCCCTGGAAACCTGGAAGCTGATCCAGATTCCCACCACGGCCATAATCCCATTGGGAGCCCACATAGCCAGAACCGGATCCACATAACGCCGATCCGCTAACTCCTCTCCAGCAATCAAGGCAGCCCAGTAGATAAAGAACATACCTATCGCCACTCCGATAGTCCCGCTCGATTTGCGGGTCATAATCCCCAGGGGGACGCCAACCAGGACAAAGACAATACAGGTGACCGACATGGCGTATTTCTTATGAATTTCCACGAGGTACTTATTAACCTGCTTTAAATAACTGTTAAGCAAACGTTCCTGGCTCTCCAGTTTGTCAACGGTGCGGTTCCAGACTTTGGTCCTGGCTTCCGTAGGAGTCTTATCAGGGATTGGAATGCGTTTGAGGGTATCCATGAGAGCCATCATATCAATCAGTGAGTCACCATTAAAAACAGGGCTTTTGAGCCTGATGCTGTTCATTCTATCAACAGTTCGATTGAATCTTTCCTTATTCTCTTCGATCCTGACATACATCATCGCCGGGGTCATTTCGCGATCTCCCCTGACGGCTGATTCCCTGCGTTTCAATTCCAGATTATTAACTTTTACCGTGAGACGGGTGGAGTCAAAATACTCCCGCTGATAGTCATCCAGCTTGTCCAAATCCAGAAGGTGCTTTTCACCGTTATAAAGGGTGAAAATGATCTGACCACCGATGGTTTCAGTGCGTCCGGTTTCTGCAAAAATGGAGACCTGTTCTCGAAGATCGCTTTTTGAGAAAATAACCACGCCCTTGAGACCTTCTTCTGTGACTTCATTGACCCGAATATTGTAGTCAGGTAAATCATCAATAAAGTACCCCGGGACGATATCCATATCAGGACGCTTGCGGTAGATATCCGAACCCAGGAGTCGGGCACGGTGATTGACATCGGGGAGAATTGATGTATTGAAGTAGAGCGTGAAGCTCCCCACCAGAATGGCGAAGACCAGGGCTGGCGCCATAATACGGGGCAATGAGATGCCCCCGGAACGCATGGCGGTAACTTCGTGGTCCGTGGCGAGACGTCCATAGCCCAGCAATACAGCCACCAAAACCGAGAGAGGTATAGCCAACGCCAGTATCCAGGCCAGGTTTAGTACGATGTATTCAAGAATTACAAGAAAGGAAAGACCCTTACCCAGAATCCGATCCATGGCGCGGATGATAAAATTCACCAGAAAGATCATTGTCAGGACCAACAATGAATACATAAAGGGGGTGAGTAATTCCCGGAAAACGTATTTGTCTAAGGTTTTAAACATCGCTCAAGTATAGGAGGGATTGAGTTGGAGTCTAGGAGAAAGATGAACTTTTCAGCTCCTGGAAATCATATCCCTAGGGTCTGCAGGCTGGCCCTCTTCTGCAAGCCAGAACTACCCAGTTATGCCGTAAATCCATCTAACGTAGAGCAAAATCATTTCCCTCTGGATTCATCAATTGAATACGCATTGAACCCAATACTGCATGAGGAAGTAAGAATGACATTTCAGTTTCGAACACTGCTCTGCAAGATTCGTCGACCATTTTCTCTAGCCAAATATTTTGCACCTCTCCTACCATCTCATAATCAAGTAGAAACTCGTAATCAGCAGAATCTCCACAACCTTCCCACCGTAAACAGATTTGCAGTGAATCACCTTCAATTTTTGGCAAATTATCTGATTCAACGATTCTTTAAAGAGCACCGAAATCTGGCTCAAAAGATTCTTTCGGATCACTACAAGAAATCATCAAAAATGTTACCATTACAAAACTAAGTAGCTTCCTATGCTCAATCACAATTCACTCATTTATTGGTATAACATCACAAATCAGCCATGCGAAGTGCAAACGTCGGTTGCATTTATCTTGTTAGAGAATTTCCTGTCAAACATGGGTATAGATTCTATTTCCGGTTTCTTTTTGATCCGTCTAAACGCCGATCATGTAATCCCACCAAAACGGTCCTTTGGAATATCTTCCGGGTCTCATATTGGATTTGTTGATAATTTCCTTTGCTTCATCCAATACAAAGGCTGTCTTGAGCTTCTTAACGACCAAGGATAGCCAGATCCGCCTTAAATCGGTCATCATGATTATCCCTTGTTTTTTTGTTACTCGTTCAATCTCATTAAGCATAACCACCGGGTCATCAACGATGTGAAGCATGAAGGTGTTAATCACAACATCAAAGGAATCGTTCTCTAAATCCAGTTTTTGCACATCGCCTTCAGAGAAATGAATCCGATCTGCGACACCGGATTTCTCGGCAAGTGATTGTCCCATTTCCAATAGCGGTTTACCTAAATCGATTCCTACTATCTCAACATCCTTAAAGCTTTGTGCTATTTCGATCGCTACGGCACCAAAACCACATCCTGTATCAAGGATTTTTCCTTTTTCGAATCCAGAGCGCTTCAGAATCTGAACAAACCGTTTTCCGACTCGCTGGATATTCTTTGCATTGCGTTGATAGTATCCTTCAGCCCATTCCTGGTCGCTGAATATCTGTGGATGAAACAATTCGGCTCGTTTCATTTCTCCTCCTAGGTAAAATTTCTAAGTGAGTCTCTAACATTGAGTTAAGCGGCGGGTTATGTGTACTTCTTTTGCCGATAACAGTAAACTATTTCGCCTTTCCCTGATTTGCAACTGCGGACATCGCGTCCTTGATCGTATCCTCATCCGCAAGGTAGTAATGACGTACAATCTTGAGATCAGAATCAAGCTCGTAGACCAAAGGAATACCTGTGGGGATATTGAGTTCGATTATTTCTTTGTCCGTGATTTGGTCCAAATACTTGACGAGTGCCCGAAGGCTGTTGCCATGTGCAACGATGAGAAGCCTTTTACCTGATCTTATCTCTTTGGATAGTGTTTCGTTCCAGCACTCGATTACCCTCTCAACTGTATTTTTCAGACACTCGGATCTGGGAAGTCTGCCTTTCTTAATGCTGGCGTATCGTGGATCGTTGCCGGGAAAACGATCGTCCTCTTCAGAAACAGGCGGTGGTGAAGTATCGTAACTTCTTCTCCAGATCAGAACCTGATCCTCGCCATATTTTGCGGCTGTCTCGGCTTTGTTGCGCCCCTGCAATGCCCCGTAATGTCGCTCATTCAGCCGCCAATCGCGCAGAACTGGAATCCACATTTGGTCAAGTTGGTCAAGAACCACCCAGAGTGTGCGTATAGCCCGCTTAAGCAGCGACGTATAGGCGATATCGAACTGGAAACCCGCGTCACGCAATGCTTGTCCGGCTTTGCGTGACTCGGTCATGCCAGCGTCTGCCAGATCGACATCGTGCCAGCCGGTAAACCTATTCTGGATGTTCCATTCACTGAGACCGTGGCGAAGCAGGACAAGTTTGTACATGAAATTTCCTTTTATCCAATAGTGTTCCGGTTCTATTACAATGAAATCATCTGGATTTGATGGACACAACGAACGACAACCATCAGCGGTTGATTATTCAGCCGTCTCCATTGCCCGGACATACTTTCCATCGCGGGCCAAACCGTTCAATTGACAGCGTTTCAAGAACGTCTTTTGCGCGGCAGCCAGATTGCTTTCCTGACCTTTCCAGGCTACGAGCACCGGTGCCTGCAACGCGCGCCCATAGGAAAAGCTGATCTGCCACGGATGCGGGCCTATCGTGTTCATTGCGTTCAGGTGGTCAGTGGCATCTTCCGCACTCTGCCCGCCGGACAAAAATACGATCCCGGGAACAGCCGTCGGCACGTAGCGGGCCAGGCAACGAATCGTGGCCTCGGCGACCTGCTGCGCGCTTTCCTGCTGCGCGCATTTCATACCGGCAATCACCATATTCGGCTTTAGCAACATGCCCTCGAACAGCACGCCGTGGGCATCAAGCTCGGTGAACACCGCCTCGAGCACCCTGGATGTAACCACTTCGCAACGTTCGATGCTGTGTGCACCATCCATGAGCACTTCCGGCTCCACGATCGGCACGATATCCAGTTCCTGGCAGAGCGCGGCGTAACGCGCCAATACATGGGCATTCGCACGAATACCGAACGTTGTAGGAACATCACGCTCGTTGATTTCAATAACTGCCCGCCACTTCGCGAACTTCGCCCCCATCTGTTTGTACTCGACGAGCCGATCGCGCAGGCCGTCCAGACCTTCGGAAATCTTGTCGCCAGGGTACAGTGCCAGCGCTTTGGTACCTTTGTCCACCTTGATCCCAGGTATGATCCCCCGGCTCGACAGTAGTCTAGCGAAGAGAGTGCCGTCTTGAGTGCTTTGGCGCAACGTTTCGTCGAAGAGAATGACACCACCAATATATTGTTCGATCCCCTCGGTCGTAAAAAGGATTTCGCGGTATCGCCGGCGGTTTTCTTCGGTGGACTCGATCTTGATCGAATCGAAGCGCTTCTTGATCGTGGGGTTGCTTTCGTCTGCCGCAAGCACGCCCTTCTGTTTCGCGACGATCGCTTTTGCTACAGACCTGAGTATATCGCTGTTCATTCGTAACTCCTTTTCTCGTTTTCTTTATTCACACATAACGCTTTAGGCTTGAGATGCTTCCTGAGAAAGCATCGCTTTGTAAGTTCACTGTATCCCATCCACATCATTTTTGTTTTCCACTCACCTGCCTGTGAGTCAGCTCTAAGCCTTTATGAGCAGGGTGTCCTAAGGCATTTCCTCAATGTGATCTTTTAACCATAGGATTAAGTGATCGTAATCAAACGTATTCGTGTCAAACAAAGACTGGAAAAAGGAATAGGCTTCATCATCATCACAATTGATGAAATGCCCGTTCATTCTTAAAAAGGTATCTGTCGTGAAAAATGCAACCCTCTTATTACCATCTATGAAGGGATGATTTTGGGAAAGGCTTTGCATCAAGGCTGTTGCCTCTTCCTCAATATTAGAGTAATACCCTGTTGTGAGCCTACCAAGAGCCGATTCCAGTGAACCTAAATCTCGCAACCCGCTCTTTCCCCCAAATTCCTTGATGAGATATTCATGAATTGCTAATATTTCAGCAGTTGTCGGGAAGATTCTCATTGAGCGAGTAACTCACCCAATCGATGATTTTTACGCACGCTTAGCTTCAAATGTTTTAACACGTCAGGAAGAAGTTCGGTAGTAGTTTCAGTTACAGCATCTGAATCAGGTAACGAAAGAGGAAATGGAAGCCCTTGGTACTCTTCGATTAAGCTATAGTATATATTTATCGCTTCTGAATGATTCAAACCAAGTCTTCCAAGGATATGATTAACCTTATCCTTTTTCTTAGGATCCATCATTGCTCTTACTGTTGTCGACTTACTCATTACTCACCTCTCAATGTTATTCAGATGAATATAGCCCTGATACGGCTATGTTTCTGCATATTTTTTCAAGTAATGCGATTTTCAGATTCCTGCTAACAGAGTTTGTACGGTCTCGTATAAGATGAACACCTCCTTAAAACGCCAGGATAAACACTTCTTTTTATTGTAAGTTTTTGATGCTCAAGTCAATACCCCAATATTGATTCATCCGCAGGGTTTTATACTGACCATATAAATGAACTGAGTCTCCCCCCACAGTGAGTGATGTAAATGTAGTCTTTAGCACTACTAGATCGAGGGCTCTGAATAGAAATTTCCTAACCAGAAGTATTGGTTTCTGATTTCCCTAGGCGACCTGATACGGCCTGTTTTCCGAAGGTGAGTGCCGCGACCCAATCGTATAGAAAATCAGGAACAGCTTTAACCAGGTGAATAAGCACTGCCATTTGCCAGGGGAAGGAGAATCGTTTTCTCTTTCTGGCGATGGCTCTTCTGATCTTTTGACTGGCTCGATCCACCTCCATGAGGAAGGGCATGGGAACGATATTTTTATCTGTCATAGGCGTTCTCACAAAGCCTGGACGTATATCAGTCACATACACGCCAAAGGGTTGCACAGAAAAACGGAGAGATTCTGTATAGGAAATGAGTGCAGCTTTGGTGGCGCTATAGGCTGCTCCACCTGGTGCACCCCGAAAACCAGCAATACTTGAGACCCCTACAAGGTGACCCTGTTTAGCTATCACCATGTATTTTGCGAAATATTCCAGAGTCTGGGTAGCGGCGCGAAAATTCAGATCAATGACCTGATTCAGGACTTCAATATTCTTGTCGCCAGGGTATTGCATTCTGCCCCCCCAGCCTGCATTGGCAATCACCAGATCAAATCCACCAGATTCCTCCTGAGCAATCCCTAGCGATTTAAGAAAAGCTGGTTCATCTGTGGCATCACATGCCAAGGCATGGGCCTGTCCACCAACGGCCTCAATTTCTTGAGCCAGTGAAGTCAATTTGGCTTCAGATCTTGCCAAAAGCCAAAGTTCGGACCCCTCCCTGCCATAATCCAGAGCCATTTGTCTACCGATCCCTGTGCTGGCACCTGTGATGAATATCTTTTTGTATGTTGTCCCCACTTGTATTCCCTCAGTAGTTTTTTTTAGTTGTGATCGTGATTTCACTTCACCAGTTGCTCAACTTTCAATTGTTTCTTATCCCTCGACAAAGCCTGTCCTGAGCGTAGTCGAAGGGCTCGGGAAGACAAAATATGGTTTAGTCTATTCAAATCATTATAGAATGACCTTCGGCATATCTGAAGCTCCACAATTTTCCCTGACCTGCTCAGGGGTTTTTCCGCCAGGTATGGACACATGACAAGCTGGATGAGAAATTCCATAGCGCAGGGCAATTTGAGCTGGGCTCCATTCAGAATAGCGGCTGTACAATTCATCCATGGACTCCATCTTGGAGAGATAGCTATCCAGCTTTTCAGGATCCAGATTAAAACGTCGATGATCATCACCCTCAAAAATGCTTTTCCGATCAAATTTTCCGCTGAGGAGTCCAAAGAGCATGGGGATGCGAACAATGACGCCAACCCCATATTTCATGGCTTCAGAAAAAAGTAATTTCTCAGCTTTACGCTCCAGGAGATTATAACGAACCTGAATAACATCCAGAAGATCCTGATGTCGTTCTAAAAGGTAGGCTTGCTCTGATTCCTTGAAGGATTGAATGGAGAGTCCGGCATGTTGAATTTTGCCTTGCTCCTTCAGTCTGGTCAATGCCTCCCAGGGGTCATCCCACTCAAGTTTCTCAAGATCGGGACTGTGGAGCTGGAGCAGATCCAGGGTTTCCACACCCAGCCTTTTGAGGCTTTTCTCAGCAGCTTCAATAAGATATTCTTTTTTGTAGTTCTGCTGGATTGCACCATAGCCGTCATCAGTCTCTTTGCCGGCATAGTAAAAGTCATTTCCTGCTTTGGTGGCAATGACCACATCTCCTTTGCCCCGTTCTTTTAATACTTTGGCAATGAGATCTTCAGAATGACCAAAGCCATAGACATCGGCGGTGTCAATAAAAGTGACCCCTTCATCCAGCGCTGTATGCAGAGCCTTTAGAGAAACCTCATCATCGGTGGGTCCCCAGTTCATACCTCCAATTGCCCAGGCTCCAAAGCCAATAGTTGATACTTTTGGTCCCCGCTTACCTAATGCTGTGAATTGCATCTCATTCCTCAATTTTGTTATTGCCTAGAAATTGCATTCCAGCCTAGTGAAATGCCAGTTTTGAATATTTGCAGATTGATCTGATTGATGAACATGACCTCACCAGGCTGAAGTGAGCACGAACCATGTGATTAAATCATTTATCTATTTCGTGGCACGAATTGTGTATTCGTGTTACATTAGGAAAAATCATGACAAAATTACAACGATTTGGCGTTTCCGTGGAAACGGATCTTCTGGATAAGTTCGATGAATTTATTCGTGAAAGGAATTACCAGAACCGTTCTGAAGCTTTACGTGATCTCATGCGTGAAGCTCTGGTCCGGGAACAATGGAAGGAAGATGAAACCATCGCGGGTGCCATTGCATTCGTCTATGATCATCATCATGGACACCTGGTTAACCACCTCATGGATGTTCAACATGATTATTTCCACATCATCATCTCGTCACAGCATATTCATCTGGATCATGACAACTGCATGGAAATTATTGTTGCCAAAGGACCCGCCAACCAGATCGGACATCTTTATGACGCTATTCGTTCCATGAAGGGCGTAAAGCATATCGATCTGCTCCGATCCACAACCGGAAAAACACTGTAGGGGGACTACATTGAAACATTTCCAATCACGCATTCTTTTTTTACTACTGGCAGGCACAGTCGCACTTCAGGCTCACCACGCCATGGAGTTTATTGAAATGGAGAGCCATACGACAGCTCCACAGGGTGCTTTTGTATTCCATCTTCATCATGATTATATGGTGGATGACAGAGACCAGCCGAATCTGGATCACTGGGAATTAACTCCCGGTCTATCATACGGGATCACAGATCGTTTGATGGTAGATATTCATGGGCATTTTGCCAAGTTTGGGAATGACCATGTATTAGCTGCACATCGAATAGATTACTTGCCCATGGGACCTTCACCCTTTATCGAAGCCTTCGCTTTTGCTATGCAATATCAAATCACACAAAATTTTCCTATCGATGTGGGGATATCGCTCAGCTATGAAGAACCCATGAATCGAAGTGTTGAACTGCTGGATGGACAACGTGTGTTTGCAGCCAAATTAATCCTTAATAGAAGCTTCAGCGGCCATAGAAATCTGCTTCTCAATCTCACCAGCGAAATGGATGGAGACGAATTGGGGTATGCTTGGGGTCTGGGTCTTCGTTCACCACTCACCCCAGATGCGCATGGCATCTCAGCAGGAGTCGAGTTTTTAGGAGATTTTGATGGCGATGTTTCCATTCTACCAGGCATCTATTTCCCACTGGGGATGCAGGATATTGTGTTTAAAACTGGTCTTGAATTTAATCGAGAGGGAGCCTCCCGCTCGAATCTAACCCTGATGTATCTATTCTAGACGATGTCACTCTTTAGCAAAGTATCCACATTATGCCTGTTCATGATCACAGGCTTAAGCGCACATGAGCACTGGCTGTTTTCTGAATCATCCCACTTTTCAGTCGGTGATGCTGTAGAGATCTCTCTTCGAAGTGGTCACGCAGTGGGTGAAAGTGAATTTCTAATTGATACCAAGCTTATCCAGAATGCGGTGGTCATCCATCCTGATAATACGCGAGAACCAATCCAATTGATGCCACAGGGTCAAGAGCATATTGCTTCTTTCCAGGCCCTGGAACCTGGTATTTACACAATTCTCGTGAATCTTCGGAAACGCAACAAGGGACCTTCAATCTATCTTCTGAAGACGCAGGTTCAGGTTGGTACACAGCTCAATGCATTCCACCCGAAACCAACTCAGGAACTTGAGATAATGGGTGTGGATTCAGATACTTCTTTTACCGTATTTGCAGGAACAGCTCCTGTCAAAGCGCCCCTCACCCTGCTTGCGCCTGATGGCTCGGAACGGTCTCTCATCATGGATCGAGAAGGGCTAAGTCGTTTTTCCCCCGGTCAACCCGGTTTGCATGTGCTGATCTGTCATTTCAGACGACAAACCACCTCCTATTCATTGTACATTGGTGAATGACATGAGATCATTATCTCGATTTATTTCACTGCTCATGGTTTGCTCCAATCTTTTTGCCCATGGAGTTGTTTACAAGGAACTGCATGATGGCGTTGGAATTCACATCACTTACGATAATAATGATCCCATGGCATTCGCAGATGTTGAGATATTCAGGCCAGGTGAAACAGCTTTTGAATTTCAAACCGGGATGACTGATGAAAACGGAGTGTTCATGTTCAAACCGGATACCACCGGATCCTGGACTGTAAAAGTTTCCGATGGTCTGGGACACGGAAAGATCATACAACTTCCGGTTGATGAAATGGGTCCCAGCAGTACTGAGACTCCTGGCATCTCACGCATCCAAAGAATCATCTCTGGACTCGGGTATATTCTTTTCATTTTTAGTGCCTGGTATTACTATATCCAGAGAAAAAGGCATCGCCATGCACATTCCTGATGGATTTTTGAATACACCGGTTACCCTGGCCACTGTAGGAGTCTCCGGTCTTACGCTCGTATACAGCCTTAAAAAAGTCAATCAATCCATCCGACCTGAACAAATACCCCTCCTGGGTTTATTAGCCAGTTTCGTGTTTATGATCCAGCTTTTCAGCTTTCCCATTGGTATAGGCACCTCCATTCATCTCACGGGTGCCCTGCTGATTTCAATCCTTGTTGGTCCCCTCGCAGGTTTTCTCATCATGACCATCTCCCTTTTTGCGCTGGCATTGCTATTTCAACATGGTGGGATGCTCAGCCTGGGGGCAAATATTCTGAATATGGGCGTTGTGGGATGCTTTTTGGGAT
The DNA here is from genome assembly GCA_964508765.1 of uncultured Lentisphaeria bacterium. Taxonomy (GTDB): domain Bacteria; phylum Fidelibacterota; class UBA8477; order UBA8477; family JABMPR01; genus JABMPR01. The sequence goes on along the minus strand of CAZDVD010000003.1, from coordinate 71,678 downwards.
ATGGAATCTATCAATTGATCCCCGGGCGTAGAGCATCGCTTATTATTGCAGGTTTACTCTCCGGACTGGTTTCAGCCAGTTTTTGTGCTCTGGAACTTGCTCTTTCAGGCATGTTGGAATTATCCAGCGCTTTTACAACCATGTTGCTTATATACGGGATAACCGGAACAATAGAGGGAGTTGTAAGCATGTTTATTCTAGAATTCCTTAAGAAAATCAAGCCTGAATTATTGGAAAGCACCGCATGAATCGTGCCTTTATAGATCGTTATTCAAAACTCGACAGTCCCATACATAGGCGCTCCCCGTCATTGAAAATAAGGGGAGTTTTCCTAGCCTTAATAACACTCCTCTTTGTGATCCCCCTCATGAATCCCCCTCACATCTGGACTGGATTGCTGATTTATGTTATCATTATGGTGGCGATCACACATAGCTCTCGAGTACCTTTTTCTTTTCTGCTTTCCCGTTCCGCATTGGTCCTCCCCTTTTCTGTCCTCATTGTTATTGTGAATTATGTATCAGGAAATTTCTCGTTTGCTCAAATGGTCGAAACCACTATAAAATCCTTATTAAGCATATTCACCCTGCTGCTACTCACTTCTACTACCCCATTCCATGAGATTCTTAAACAATTATCTCGCTGGAAAACACCAAAACTATTTATCATCATTCTTTCATTTATGTATCGTTACTTTTTCCTACTGATCGGTGAAATTGAAGCCTTGGAAAGGGCAGTCCACATGCGGCATAGTTCGGTTTCCGGTTGGAAACGGATCGGAGTATATGCAAACATGATCGGTATGTTACTCGTACGGAGTTATGAACGAGCTGAGCATGTCTACCAGGCCATGCAAATGAGGGGTTTTACTGGAGATTTTCGATGAGCCAAATCTCAGTTCGACGACTTAGCTATACTTATAGTGACGGCGTTCCAGCACTTAATGATCTTGAATTCCAACTGGAAAAAGGTTCAAGAACCGCCCTGGTGGGACCCAATGGAGCCGGCAAAACATCGTTGCTATTGGCCATTACCGGGCTGATTCACACCCAAGGGGAAATCCTGATCAATGATACGCCTTTATCTGCAAAGAACGCCGACAGTCTCCGGGAGCAAATGAGCTTTGTATTTCAAAACCCAGACGAAATGCTATTTATGCCCACCGTCATTGAAGATGTCTGCTTTGGGCTGGATACGCTTGGTCTTGACGAGAAAATGGCTTTGGAACGAGGGCAAGCGGCACTCTCTCAAGTCTCTCTTGACGGCTATGAGCAAAGATCTGCTCACCATTTGAGTTATGGAGAACGTAGAAAGGTATGTATCGCCACGGCTCTCGCTCGACGTTCTGACATTACCCTCTTTGACGAACCGACGCGTGAACTGGATCCCTATGGGCGACGCAATTTCATCAAACTGTTTGACAAGATGGCCGGAACCCTGATTCTGGCCACCCATGATCTGGAACTTGTATTGGAGACTTGTAAACAGATGATCCTACTTGATGAAGGTCAGATCATAAAGATAGGTAAAACTGCTGAAATTCTTGGAGATCTGCAGTTGATGGAAAGCCATAAGCTGGAAGTGCCACATTCTTTGACGCGACATCCCCATTCACATTAAGCTTCAACCCGGCAAGACGACTATTCCGTAACACTCCGCATCAAATCTTCTATATCACCAGGCGTAGACATGATTTTCAAAAAGGTAGTCATGGTCAGATCAGGAAAAGCTAGAGCAATTCGATAACGACCATGCATCATGACGGCAGTATTTCCCATGAGAAGAATCTCGTAGGGTAAAAATGCGGTATGTTTAGGGCTGCCAATATCGATGATGGGTAGAAAACGTTCTTCACCAGTTTCACCACTCAAGGCAACACCATATAGTGTTAAATCTTGACCCGGAACCTCATAGGTATAGACGAGTTTCGTATCTCCACCTTTGGACAGTTTGGATTTAATAATGCTTTTTCCTACGTCATAGCTGGAAAATTCAGTGAGTTCAACCACATCTTCAAAATATTCCATACCAAACATATAGTGGTAGTGACCAATATCTTTGGCTGTCATACCTTCTTCTGCGCCAAAGGGTTGGTCCTTTACAGTCCCCAGAGCAGCCATTGCTTTTTTCAATTTACCCTGAACGATGAGAAATTTGTCTTCAACATCTGAAAAATTCTTTTGGAAATAAGCATTCCCCAGATAGATAGGATTTGTATATGAAATATTTACCCCGCCTCCCTCTACAGTAAGAGCTACGCGCAGGGTGGCAGCAAATCCTGTTAATTCACCAACTTCTTGAACAGCTTCAGTCATCTCAGGTGAATTCACGACATAGACCCATCTCGTTTCATCCTTTGCGGGTTGATAGTCACCCAGGATAGTAAAACCGGCATCAGTAAGTGCCTGACTGGTTTTTTCACGAACCACATCCAACGCTTCAGAACTCTGTGCTCCCATGGTATAGGGCTTTAACTCTTGCCCGAGAAGCATAGTACTCGCCAGAACCAACACCATTACTAGGATAACTAAACGTTTCATCAAAATCACCTCTGACATATATGGTTATTGCTTACTCTATTGGTTAAATCTTGTGTCCGCTGACCAGTTTCCAATAATCTCCTGAGCCTTGGGAATCAGTTTAACCTTAAACGATTTCTGAACAGGATCAAATGACTCTCCATCGATATGAGCTGGAATGGGGAGATCACTTTCTATGGTCAATGCTTTGGTCTGGTGTATCTCCATTTCTGAGACCTCATCGGCGGTTCCATCATATAGTTTTGTAAATACCTGGATAATTCTCAATCTGCTAATGTTCTGCACATAACAAACATCAAAAAAACCATCATCAATAATCGCTTTGGGGGTTAGCTGCAAGCCACCACCCACGTTCCAGCCATTACCAATACTCATAAGAAAAACTTTTTCATCTATTTCAAGATCATTGATTTTTATCCGCAGAGGCATTCGTCGATATGTGATAAAAGCACCGCCAATAGCCAGCAAGTATTTGGGAGTCCCCTTTAAGAAGGATAAAATAGCGCCGTAATCGTTGGCCAAGCCCTCAAAGCCCAGACCCATAACATTCACAAATCTTCGTCCATTGACTTCACCCACATCAATTTTTTTGACATCATGAGCCATAAGGGTATCAACTGCAGCTTCAAGATCACCGATTTTGATTGAGCAGCTTCTGGCGAAATCATTGCCTGTTCCAATTGGCAATATTCCCATGGGCTTATTGAGATCCGGCATTCCGTTTACAATTTCATTGATGGTACCGTCACCACCCACCGAAACGATTACATCAAAACCAGAACCGAATTCCTTGACCAACTCTGTAGCATGCCGACGTTCCTTGGTGAAATGGAATTCATATTCGGCTTTTCGTTCCCGCAGGAGTCGCTCGATGTCTGGCAAAGCCTTCATCGTGGAACGGTTACCTGCTTCAGGATTGACAATCAGTAAATATCGATGTTTTTTAATGGCTTTTGGCATAGGCACCTATAGGGTTAATGAAAATGATTTCAGTAAAACACCGGGACAGACGATGGCACTCAGTTCGCGCCCTTCATAGGTTCCCACATCTGGGTTGATGTGCAGTTTCTCTGTTACTGCTTCCAGATTTTCACCGAGGAATCTGTAGATACTATCATCAAAGCGCATGTTTTCGATGGGAGCCACAATTTTGCCATCTTCTACCCAGAAACAAGCATAGCGTGTCATACCGGTAATCCGACCACCGATCATGTCGCTCCAATTCAAATAGTGCAGATTTGAGAGATACACACCTGTTCCCAGCGTTTCCAGAATATCTGCTTCTTTCAATGAGCCACCTGCCATGGAAGGAGCGCGCATGCTCTCCCCCTCTGAAGCAAAGTTTGATTCAACACCATATTCTTTGGCGGTTCTGGTGCTTACCAGGGTGTTGGTTAACTCACCACCATCGATAAGAATGGTCTTCTCAGGGGCGACTTCACCATTCCCATTAAAACGCGGTGAAAAACCGGTACTGAAGTCTTCAGAGAAACTAAATAGATCACTCAACCTGACATTTTCATTGCGCATTTTACCGAGACAACTCTCACTCTGACGAATAGCGGCCTCGGAGACACCGCCCCATGAGAACATGGAGAGAATATCAGACACACCGGCAGAAGCAATAAAGGTCCTGTAATCGCCAGGTTCAATCTTTTTGGGTGGCAAGGACATGAGTTCCAGCTTGGTGATTGAATCGGCTAGAAATACCTCGTAGGCTGCTTGATCCCATTCTGTGCCAGCATAGGTGGCTTTCACCATTTTTTCAGAAGGTGTAATGAGTGAATAGTCCAGGGAGAATGAATCAGAGGCAAACCAGTGATATCCACCTGCCGAGTTGGCGCTGCCTTGAAACACGCGACCTGAAGCCCAGATACCTGTGAGATCAACGTCTCCCATGGCAGGCAATAGTATCGCAGGGACCGCTTCTGCGTCAGGTAAGTTACCATGCTTTTCACTTCGGCTGGTTTCTGTGCTTTCAGGGAGAACCAAATATGGATCTTCTGGGAGTTGGACTACTTCAGCTCGCAACCGTTCAAGTTCTCCTCTGGCTCTGCTGAGATCTTCATCCAGATCACCAGTCAGGGAGATGCTTGATGTGGTTCTGCAACCATTGAATATGAGATTAAAACCTAGATCGGCTTCATCTACATTGCCAATTTGTCTGACTTTGGCTGCATTAATTCGAGTGAAGGTAGATTGTTCGCCTCCAAAACTCAGTCCCAAACATTCTCCGTCGCGGACTTCAGTCATCATTGTCTGATTAATTTGTTTAAATAATTTTTCCATTGGGTACCTCTATAAATATTATCAACTGTCAAGATAGCGGGTTCATCAGGAGCGCATTTAAGCCCCACCAAATATCTCCACATCTCCAAACAGACATATTGGGCTGGCATGTCCGACACGAATGATCTGGTTGGGTTCGCCCTTACCACAGAAGGGTGTTCCGTAGATCTCAAAAGTGTCTTGATTTCCCAGCATCTTCAAGCTACGCCAGAAGGGGTTGGAAATAGCTCGATAATTTGGATTCTTGACTGTTTTGGTCAGTTTTCCATTTTCGATGAGCTTACCATATTCACAACCAAACTGGAATTTGTTGCGATAGTCATCAATGGACCAGGAGCGATTGGAGGTCATATAGACACCCTTCTCAACTGCAGCGATCATTTCATCCTGGGTTGAGTTGCCTGGTTCCAGATTGAGATTGGCCATACGATCAATGGGGGCACGGTTCCATGAACTGGCTCTGAAGTTAGCCACCCCGTCGATACCGGAGCGTATCTGGCTTTCCATCCCGCCCAGACCGCGGATCAGGAGACCATCTTTGATAAGGAATTCCTTCTCAGCTTTCAGACCACCATCATCATAGGCATAGGAGGCAAATTGATTCTCCACATAGGGATCAAAGGTGATATTCATAAGGGGTGAACCATACTGCAGTTTACCAAAATCTTCCAGGCGGACAAAACTCCATCCTGCATAGTTGCGCTCATCACCGAGAATGCGATCAATTTCCAGAGCATGACCAACACTCTCGTGGATTTGGAGCATCATCTGGTCTGGAGCGAGTACTAAATCCATGGTACCCGTGGGACATTCCTCTGCCGTGAGCAATTCAACAGCTTCAGCACCAATATTACGGCAGCGATGCAAAACATCAGCTTCATTGAACACTTCCATTCCAGCTTGATAACTCTTAGCCAGGAGACCACCATCGGTCCTCTTTTGTGTCACGTTACCATCATGTGCAATGGCTGAATAATCTGCAGAAACCATGAGATATTTCTGATTAACATCGCTTCCATTTGAGGCGATAAAATGAGATTCAGTTTCCACTGTGCGGGCCATGGCATTGGTGGTGACGATTTTATCTGAAACCTTTAATTCCGCAGTGGCTTTGATGAGCAGATCTGACAACTCTCCTGGTGAAAAAGCATCGGCAGCAGTCTGGAAGGGTGAGCTATAGCTCCCTTTAGCCACTGGTCGTGCATCGACTCCAAAAGAGTGCAAACTGAATTTTGAGGCAGCTGTAGCCAGCTTCACGGCTCTTTCTGCAGCAGCCTGTATGCCTGGTTTATCGAGACGGCTGGTTCCATAGTAGGCGAACTGGCCATTCACCAGTACCTCTACCATAACACCTTGTTTTGATTCTCTTGTATTGGCTTCGGGTTTACCATCCCGAACCAGTCGAAATCCTGTATTTTCTTTTACATAACGTAGACCGATCCAATCGGCTCTGACGTCAATACCAGAAAGTAATTGATGTAGATCCATTGTGTTTCCTTCGTTTAAATCAAGCTTGCTTCATCAGAGTTGATAGAGCCATGAAAGTTAAATGAAGTGCTTGCTACAATCAAGTCCTGCATCTGCTCATCTCACTGAAATATCTGCAAAAATGAAACGTTTTTCCGAGTATATTGAATCGTTCATCCATAGCTCTCAAAACAGAAAGATTGGCATATATGAAGCACCTACTTGTTTTTAACCCCTGGGCAGGGCATGGTCATGCAGGCAAGATTCTCACCCAGGTCCAGGACTACATGAAAAGCATTGATTTACCCTATGATCTGATGCTCACTGAACATCAAGGACATGGTGTTGAGCTGGTGGAATCAGCTGACCTGAGCCAGTTTGCCAGTGTGATAGCAGCTGGGGGAGATGGTACCCTGTTTGAGGTCATCAACGGATATTATCGGAACAACAGTATTCAAAAACCATCAATTGGCGTCCTGCCGGTTGGAACGGGGAATGCCTTTGTCCGTGACATGGATCTTCATCACAATGACTGGAAACCTGCCCTGGATATTATCAAAGCTGGTCAAACACGCAAATTCGATGTGGGTCGTTTCAAAACCGAGGGCGAAACCTGGTATTACCTGAATATTTTGGGTCTGGGTCTGGTTGCCGATATTAGTGCAACTGCCTTAAAGCTGAAAGCTCTGGGCAACATCTCATATACCCTGGGAAGTCTGTACCATATTCTCATGCTCAGTACTCACAAGGTGACCATGGAGATTGATGGTCAACATATTGAGCGGGACAATGTCTTTGTGGAAATATCAAACACACGCTACACCGCCAATTTCCTCATGGCTCCTGCTGCAAAAACTGATGATGGTTTGCTGGATGTAACCATCCTGGGTCCAAAAAGCAGAATCGGCCTGATTAGAAGTTTCCCCAAAATCATGACAGGTGAGCACATCCATATGGAAGAGGTCGAGTGCTTCCAGGCCAGCCGCATTCTTGTTGAGACGAACATCCCAAAGGTCCTGACTCCAGACGGCGAACTCATGGGTTCTACACCCCTTGAGGTAGATTGCCTGAAGCAGACAATTGATGTCTTCTGGAAATGAGGTCTCTCTCTTCTATCTATTACTGGATGATTGGTCTGGGGTATTTTGGACCTGTTCTGTTCATCCTCCTACTTCGATCTTTTTTTCAAGAACCTGCAGCTTATGATCCCTGGCTGAAACGCTGCTTAAATACTCTCTTTAAACTCATCAATAGTACACCCGAACTGGAGTTTGCTGAAGATATCCCAGTGGGAGAGCCGCTTATTTTTATGGCCAACCACAGCAGCCTCATCGACATTCCCCTCCTGAAAGCAGTCATACCAGGATTCTTCCTAGGCATTATTGCAGAGGATCAATTGAAATATCCCCTGTATGGATCCGTGGTGAAACGGGTTGGAAATATTCCTATCCAGAGAGATAATATTCGGGGCTCGCTAAAAAGTTTCAACCATGCAAAACAGAGACTTCAGGAAGGGGTTCATATAACTGTGCTTCCAGAGGGTGGAAGATCTCTGGATGGTCAACTTATCCCCTTTAAACGTCTCGCTTTTCATTTTGCCAAGGAAAGTGGTGCCCATATCGTCCCTATGTCCATATCAGGGGTATTCAAGATGAAGAACAAGGGGTCATTTCATTTAAAACCCGGGAAGATCATTGTGCGCTTTGGAACCATTATCCGTGCAAAAGTCATGACAGGCATGGAATTGGATGATATTTTAGCTTCCACCCATGAGAATATCCATGCCGGACTGGAACCTTTTGAAGCGGGAAAAATAAACACCTAATAATTCAAGTATTTGCTTCACCACACATATATATTACCAATCAGAATTTCAAAATTTCAGGGGTGAGATAGGACTCGTGGTGTTCACGATGGGCATCATTGGTATGTGTAGTAGTCAAATTATGATTGAGGATTCAGCAGATATGAAGAAACAGATCGACCAGGCCATCAGGAATGGTGAATATATGGCAGCCAGTGAAATGATTGCTCAATATATGGAGGAGGGGTTCCTCTCAGAACAGGATCGCAAGGCTTACGCCTTTGAAGGGGAACGTTTAAGCCGGGTGCGTGCTAGCTTTACAGCTAAACCAGAAGGAAACAGTTTATACCTTTTCATTTTTTCGTGATGTTTCGTGAGAATTGGTGAAATTAGTGTCTTAATCCTAATAAATAGCACAACATTCGCTTTCGAGTTTTTAGACGTGTGAATTGGATAATTAAATTCAGCTCAGCTTTTGACACGAATTGGACGAATTAGCACTATGTAAGATTTTGAAGCTCACCACTTTTCCCGTTCAATTTGTTCGTGATATTTCGTGATATTTCGTGATGATTGGTGGCATTCGTGTCTGAATCGAATGAGTAAATAGTTGGAAATTATCGCGGGGTTTGTTGACTAATAATTACAGGCAGTCAGTGCTTTGTAATGAACCAGCATATGGTATGACTATTCGCTGAGGTTCTGCTCTACCCTGTTCCGTCCGTTACCCTTGGCCTGATACAGAGCTCTATCCGCAGCTTCCAGTAAAACGCTGGGTTGACTTCCCGAAGAAGGAATAATTGTCGCCACTCCAAGACTAAGCGTGACCATATCAGCCACAGGTGATGATTTGTGCTCCAGACTCATCTCAGCTACATTTTTTCTCACCAGCTCAGCAATCTGCATGGCTCCCTGACCACTGGTCTCCGGTAACACGAGGCAAAATTCTTCACCACCATAACGGGCGGTTAAATCACCAGGTCGATTCACTGAATCTTTAATGGCGGTAGCAACACGAATGAGACATTCATCTCCGCCCTGGTGACCATAGGTATCATTGTAGAGCTTAAAGTGGTCAATATCGGACAGGACGACGCTGAGAGGACGTTTCTCTCTGAGCATTCGTTTCCACTCTCGATCCAATTCTTCATCCAAACGACGACGATTAGCGATACCGGTTAATCCATCAACCCGGGACAGTTCCTTGAGGCGTTCATTGGCCACCTGCAATTCAGCCGTACGCTCCTCAACCAGCTCTTCGAGATGATCTTTATGCTTGAGCACCTCCTGTTCGGCAGATTTCCGGCTCTCAATTTCAGATTGGTAGGCTGTGTTGGTTCGCTCCAGTTTGGTGCGTTGAAGTTCTATGGTGGCATAGACTTTTGAGTGGCGAATTGAAATCAAAAAGGCTTGAGTTAAAATGAATATCAAAAGACCAAATGAAATAAGATGGCCGGTGTGGACCACATTCGCAACGTAGAGCATATCATTAATAAAGGCAATCACAATGGAAAGGAAACCCAGCAGCACCATTGCAGAACCCTCTTCACCCCTGATAAAAGCCATGATAAGACCGTAGATGATATACAGCATAACCAGTAGACTCATGGGCTGGAAGAAGTTGAGGGAGGATGAAAAAGTATCGACGGGGGTAAACAGTACCAGGAGAATAAAAAGACTTGATATCCCTACAACGACCTGACCAACCCGCTCACTGAGTTCATCAGAAAACTGCAGGCGAACAAATAGATAGAAAATGGGAATACCGGTAAAGAAGGTGAGATATTCAATCTTGACCAGCATTTCCCATGAAAGTGAAGGCCAGATTTGATGGATGAATATTTCGCCAGTTGTCAGGGTTCTTAATCCAATGATCAAGCAGAAAATGCCAAAATAGAGTGCCGCTGTTCCACGGGTGCTGAGTGAGAATACACCGAGGTGGTATAACCCCATGACAAAGATGGTTCCAAACATGAACAAGGCCATAGCGACCTGCTTCTCACGATAGTGGTAAATATCTTCAGAGGTACCAAACGTGATGGACTCCCAGAGACCACCAAGACGATGATCATAATTGGATACATCCACTCTGAGGGTCAACTGATTGGACAGGGATCCCAGACTATAAATTTTAGGCTCATACAGAGGCTGAGACATGCTTGAATCAATGGAATAGATACCGACACTTCCCACAAGGTCCTCATCAACAAAAATGTTGTAGGCTGTTCCAGCTGTTATGAATTTAATTGCGTAAGAAGCTGAGCGTTCGGGTATTAGGATGGTCAGGAAATAGCTCCCAGCCCCATGACCGGGGAGTTTGGTCCCATTGTAGTCATAACCCTTCCAGGAATCAGGAACATCAATATCAATATGATCATCTGAACCGGAGATGCCTGAAAGGCTGGTATCTCTCCAGACAAATTTCCATTCACCATCAAGTCTGATATGATGCTGAAAGTCAAAATCTCGCAAATCGAGGATGCCATTTCTGGCAACAGGTTTTGTTGGAACCCCACTTGAACAACTGACAAATTGAAATGCCAGAAGCGCTAGAATTATCCCGGATTTAGTGAATGACCACAGACGTGTTTTAATTATTCGTTCCCTTCTAAGGCCTTCTTGATTTTCATGCTTTAGCGAAGCGAAAATAGGTTCCATTGGTATAGGTATCAAGGTCTTATCCATCAAGACCTACCAATCTATGATAACATTTTTATACACCCATTCATCTCGTTTTGAAATACAGGTAGGTGTTGGCTGCCAATCGTCCAGACAGAAAAGCTGAAGCTGCTGCGACTACACCAATAGCCGACAAATGAATAATGCCTATATATAATACACTAATAATGGTCAGGACCTCGATGATGGTGGCATGGGTAATGGGGCTGGTCTGTCCAGCCTTCACCAGGATGGCACGCTGCATAGAAATTAAAACTGTTGAAGCCGGAAAGAGTCCCATAATCAGCAGGGGTGTCAGTGCCAATCTGGTTAACTCTTCGCTGAGACCACTTACATTTGAGAACCACAATCTTGATAGGGGGGTAATTGCCGTAATAATAAGAGCTGAAGCAAGGGCAAAACCTAATACCGCGGCAAATTTGTAAACGAGTCTATCATTTTCTTTACTGGATCCCAACATGGTAATTGCCGCTTCCTGGTAGGAAAGTCCAACTCCTCTGAACAAAAATACAAAGGAACTCACTACGGGTAGCACAGCCAGGGACTCAAGGGCCATATTACTTTTACCAATAAAGAAAGTGATCAGAGGGTGCACTCCCAGAGTCAACATAGAGGTCAGTGCCAGTGGGTAATAAAACTTATTAATGAAAGCAAAGGTCAGCGGTGAATCTGGTTCTTCCGCGACATCATCCCCTGCTGCTTTCAGCCTTCCCAATATATTTCTAACCATAAATCTGGTACTAATGGCTTCCATGGTCACACCTGCTGACAAAGCTGCAGTACCGATGTAAACACCAGGCAATTTAGTAAAGATATATAAACCCAATGCTGTAGATGCCATGAAAAAGAGACGGATCACCGTCCCGTAGGCTACCCGTCGGGTGGCATGGTTTCGAATCAATACTCCCTGATAGAAGCGCCGGAAGCCGATAGCACCAGGCCAGGGCAACAGGATGATCGTGCCCACGTGGGTTAACTTTGCCACATTTTCAGGCAACCCAATCAGATCAAGGGTGAGAAAAAAGAATACCTGCGGTATGATAAGGACCAGCATGAAGACGGTAATGATGCCATTAAGCATCCAGGTGTAAAGACGAAGTTTTTTCAGGGATTTGTAATCTTTGACCAGAGAGGTTGAGGCGGTCATCATCATGATCACCGGAGCTTCCACAATGAGGGCAAAGGAGAAGGCCACACCATAGGCTGCCAGATTGAATTTTGGATCTACCAGGCGGGCGATAATTGCTGCAATGAAGGGTCCCTCGAGGGACATCATGAGCCAGGTTCCTGCCAGGGGTAACCAGAACTTTAAAATCTTCTTGGTGTTCAGTAATTCCATATCTCGTTCAATCTAGACAGGCCAGGGAGGATTTGTTCAAGATACTTTCAGATGGATAAAATCAAGTTTTGGCCAGGCGTGCTAAGGGAAAATTAGTTTTGTTGAAATTCGCCTATAAAAAGTGACTGAGGTTTAAGCATCAGAGTGAATATGTAACTGTCATTAGCTTCATCGGAGCGGAGCTTTAATTCCAAGTCTTCCGTCTCAATAACATCTTTCTTGCCCAGCTCTGGGGGAAAGATACCGGGCGAGAAGTGAACAGCAGCACGTTTGACTTCCAATTTGTGACTGACCCCGCTGAGACTCACCTGGATTGATTTAGACTCCAAACCTTCATTCAATACCGTGACCAGCACTTCATCCTGATTCTTGAAGGTTAGTGCATTTAAACCCCCCTGAATGGGTTCCAGGGTTGATATGATGGTTGACTGTTTGGGTACATCTTTCATGAGATGAGACAACAGTGTAAAAACAGGTTTCTCCCCCCCATTCAAATCGAGCAGACCCCAGGATCTTTTTTTGTATTTCACATCAGCTGGAGCGTCATAGAGTTGGTATAGGAAAGGAACGACTTGTTTATACTTTAAGAGATCAAGGGTATTCGAGTAGACTCGTAAAGCGTATGGCAAAGTGAAGGTCGCACTGTAGTAATACGTTTCAGAAGTATTCAAGTTACCGAGAAGATCATACTGATTGGGATCTGGATATTGAACATCATTAAATTTTGTTTCGGAGGTCGCAAAAGCTGTCACCAGGAGCGGTTTCCTCGATTCGATATTCTCGAGGTATTCAAATAAACCACCCAAAGCTTCACCGACCTGCCCGCTTGCATGCTTGTTTTCCCAGTTCATCACTGACCAGAAGGGCAACATATCAAAACCAGTCTGGTCAAGATCCATATACCAGGTTTCCATGCTTCCATCAATATTTGGAGATGATAGTCCGGGACCTACAATGCCAACATCCTGGAAATTACGTAGATCTAGCTCTTCCCGAGTTGCGTGGATCAATGCATTGTACAAATCCGAGGAGAGAGCCAACGAATCTCCTCTCAAGACATCCGGTCCATCCAATAATTCAATATAGTCAGCTGGGACATCCTGATAGAGTAGTTCATCTACTTCCTCGGCCCACCAGCCAGCAAAGCCTTTGACATCGATTAATTTGCCATAGTCATCCAGGAATTCAGCTGGAATAGCATCCAAACTGTATATCCATTTGATGCCCAGACGTGACGTGGAGGCTCGTAGAGCCAGGATATCATCCCAGTTATCATCTTCACGTTTGACACGAATATACTTTATACCTAATTCATTGAAAGTTTGTAGCACTTTCATCCGACGGCTATAAAAACTGAGGGGAACATTTGCACCAAGTCCCTCAAAGGGACCGACTTCTTGCATAAGATCAAACTCAACAGGAATGTATTGACCCTTTTTCCGATTACCAAAAAAACTACAGGACCACATCATACTCAGGATAAGTAAGAGAATCCCAAGCTTCAACGCATGTTGGTACAGGGGTGTTTTTCGCATGGATTTAATTTCAACAGACCAGTGACTGAGTCAACTAAAACCTTGATCTAAATGGAAATAATACTGCTAAAATATAGGATTTCTAGGGTTTTCGCTTCGCCAATTCTAATTGAAGGATAGTTTCTTTATAACCCTTATCAATGGCAATTTCAGCTTCCAGGAAATTCCAGGCTGCCAATCCGGTACTCACATTTACAACCATATCGGGTTGAGCCAGTTCCACTTGATTGGCTGCAATCAAGGCCATTGAAAGGATGACGGTTTCATGAGCAATCTCGGCCATATTTGGTTTTCCAGCAGAATACCAGGCTTCATGGGCCTTGGGTATGCGCCAGGTAGAGCGGCTATTCTTTAATTGATCTGCATTCATGTATTTGAAAGCCTGCTTCTCTGATTTGTCCTCAGGGAAAGCCAGGACATTAACAGCAATGATATAATCAGCACCCATAGATCGAACCACATCAATGGGTACCGGATCAATCATACCCCCATCAACCAGAACCATGTCATCGTTAGCCAATGGGTTAAAAATGATGGGGATAGAAGAGCTGGCTCGTGCGGCATTGGCCAGATTCCCCTTGTTGAGTACATACAAATCCCCTTTTAGTATGTCTACTGTGGTGGCTGAAAATGGGATGGCTAAATCTTCTATGTTTTGATGACCGTATAATGCATCGAGAAAGGTGTGGATCTTTTGACCATCAATAAAACCGCGGGTGGGGAAAACGGGATCCAGGAGATTCAAGACATCGAACCAATCAGATGTTAGGGCTACATGTGATAAGGAGTCAACACTGAGACCAGCTGCATATCCACCACCAATAATGGCACCCATGCTACTGCCGGCAATCATATCAATCCGGATACCTGCCTGCTCGAGGGCATCCAGAACGCCAATATGAGCAAACCCCTTTGCTGCACCAGCCCCCAGAGCGAGACCTACGGTAAAGTTCTGTTCTGCCTTGCCTTCCAGGACCAGTTTGAATTTTTGATCTAGATCTGTTGAATGAGGTGATGCCCCAAAAACTGATCCCCACACAAGACAGGTGGAGATAGCGATTAGGATTGTACGTTTCAATCTTGGCATCTATTTATATATATCGTTCAGGATTGCTGCAAGGTGAAATCCAGCTTGTCGCAAGCGATCCTCCATCAGTTCTCTATTCTTATATACATAAGGCCAGGACAATTTTCCGTCACCAATATCATAAACCTGGGGATGAACTGCTCGTGAAGAATGCACAAAGTTGAGTACGGTTGGATCCATGAGTGCAGTTTTATCTTCTGCGGTCATTCCCAATTGAATCTGCTGAGCATATTCGGTATAGCTATATTGCATATGATCAATCAATTGAGAATCCCAGACCCTGTGCAAATTTGTATCCTCTCCAAACCAGGTCACCTTTACATCATTGCCACCGTTATCAGTTCCATTCCCTACATGGAGGGGTTGGTGTAAATCACCTACGATATGGATGATAAATCTCAGAACATCCTTTCGATCTTTATCTCCCAGTGTTTCCTGCTTAAGCAATTTAGAAAACTCTGTGACTTTCTGGACGGCTCTTCCACCATCGTCAGGTCCCCTATATTCCTGACCCTCTAATACTGTACAATAATGCCAGTCATTGGCGTGCTTCCAGGCTGGATCTGATTTAATCTCATCGGCCCAATTGCCAACTCTAGCCAAATCGGTATGTCCAAACAGTTTTGTGATTTCTGCTTTGGCCTCAGACGATAAATTTTCTTCAGCTATGATACCGATAACCCGGTGACCGGTTTTCCCCCACCCCAACAACACGGTGGCTGTGACAAGAATAATGATAAACTGTCGCACTATTTAATCTCCTAACAAATTTTAATGGAAGAATCTAAACGTAGATAGAATTAAACTCCCAAACAAAATGTGTGATCCAGATAAAATCATGTTAAACTGATCAAAATCTTAAGAGCTAGAACAAAGTCATGAGGTGTTTACATATTCAACACATGGTTTAAGACAATCATTCCGCTTTATTTTATTGTTATTATAAGCTTTATGCGTGTTATCTCTATATTAATAGTAATCAACAACCTTATGATTAGAACGACTCTGAGGTGGTGTGTTTAATAATTCAATTATTCTCCATTCGGGGTTGAGAAGTGTAGCCTCTTGAGCGCTTCAGCGCGTAAAATAATTAATATAAATCCACCTAAACCGTATAATCACATTTGTTTATGTGACTTTTTTTCTTTTGTGCCAGCCTGTAAGGATTCCTTACAGCTGTTGTATTTCTCAGCACTATTCAAGAATGGCCACAGGACTCACTTTTTTCTATCGCTTTATACAAGTGATGAATTTCTACACACTTTCAATTCCAGGACATCTATAACAGTTCCACATCTATACACTTATTAAACATATGCTTAAGTGATGCTTTTTATTGTGGCACCAAAATTGGATTAGATAAGGTGAACTAAAAATGGAGGTTCATCATGGTCGTCTTACTCGTTTTCTTATTTGCTGCTATCGCAATCTCAATCTCCTGGTATAAAGGAATGAAGCGATATCAGGTTTTGAGCGATTCACCCATCGTAATGCAGAAAACGTATCAATTTAAATCCGATAGACTTGCCTCACCTGAAGGGGTTTACTTCAGCCCCACTCATAGCTGGGCACATATGCAGTCTAACGGCGTTGCCAAAGTTGGCGTTGATGCGTTTCTGAATGGTTTAACAGGTGTACTCACAGAAATCCAAATCCCTGAGACGGGCAAGGAAGTTCAGCAGGGTGAACCCCTGTTCAGGATTTCTCACGAGGGAAAAACGCTCGTGATCTCTGCCCCTATCTCTGGAACCATTAAAAAGATCAATTCTGTTGCACTTCAAAACCCTGGTATCGTTCACCGGGATCCCTATGCTGCTGGTTGGCTTGCACAGCTTGTACCATCTAACTGGGAAAATGAAACCCAGCGTCTCTATCGTGGAACGCGCACATCAGCCTGGTTAAAAGCTGAAATCGCCAGAATACGAGATTTCTTTGCCCACTCATTTGCACCACCACATGCAGAACGAGGTTTAGCTTTACTGCAAGAGGGTGGTGATATCGCGGACGGTGCATTGGCATTTGCGGGAAAGGGCTTGTGGGGATCATTTCAGAAGCTGATCCTAGATCCATCAAACCAAGAATTATTACATGATTCTTGACAAATCCTCTCCCCAATAATTGTAAGTAAATATTGTAAGGACAAAAAATATGTCTATAGACAGACGAGAATTTCTAAAAACCATAGGGGTTGCTGGTGCAAGCTTGAGTGGTGCCTCCGCACTGGCAAAATCTAAACCTGAACCAAACCAGGAAGAATTCTATGCCATTCTCCACGACATTTCTCTTTGTGAAGGTTGTCAGGAATGTGAATTCGCCTGTGCAGCAGCTAATAATTTGCCAGAACCAGAAGACTATCCAGATAGTAGTGTAAAACGAAAATTGCAGCCCGATAAGTGGTCTGTAATCAATGCACACGAGACCAGCGTTGGTGAAGTCTACACCAAACAACAATGTATGCATTGTGCTCAACCAGCCTGCGCTTCAGCCTGTTTGACTAAAGCCATGGTTAAGCATCCTGAAGGTCCGGTTACCTGGACTGAGGGCAAATGTATGGGCTGTCGCTATTGCATGATCTCCTGTCCCTTTGATATTCCTCAATTCGAGTTTGACGACAACAATCCAAAAATTGGCAAATGCCAGATGTGTTTCGACAGGTTGAAAGAAGGTGAAATACCAGCCTGTGTAGAGAATTGTCCTGCTGAAGCACTCATCTTTGGAAAACGGAGTGATATCCTGCGCGAAGCTCATCGCAGAATTATTGAAGATCCAGATAACTATGTGGATCATGTCTATGGAGAGTATGAAGCCGGTGGAACTTCCTGGCTAAACATATCCCCTGTTCCCTTTGAGGAGCTGGGATTCAAAACAGATCTTGAAACCAAACCCTACCCAGAACTAACCAAGGGATTCCTCTATAGCGTTCCTTCCGTGTTTGTTCTCTGGCCTGCACTTCTCATGGGTTTGAGAGAAGCAACCAAGAAAGAAGAAAAAGAAGACCTAGAAGGAGCGGATGATGAGTGACAACGTATTGGCTGAAACATACTCACGCCCGACCAGTACCTGGAAGTTTTTGCTTTCTGAATTAAAGCCTCGTGGCAATCCATGGACCATTTTTAACATGATTTCAGTACCTACGGTATTGGTGGCTGCCGTCATCATTGTTATCCGGTTTATGTATGGTCTTTCAGCAGTTTCAAATGTGACACAAACCATGCCTTGGGGGCTATGGAAAGGTTTTAACGTAGTTACCGGTGTTGCGTTTGCTGGAGGCGCCTATGTTTTAACATTCATGGTTTACATCCTGGGCTTGGAAAAATATAAACCTCTCATTCGAGTTACGGTTTTAAATGGATTTCTTGCATATACTTTTTATGCAATTGCCTTGATTCTTGACCTGGGTAAGCCCTGGAATATTATTAACCCTATTATCGGAAATTCTTTTGGGACCAGCAGTATTCTCTTTCTGGTGGCCTGGCACTTCATGCTCTATATCGTGGCTCAGCTCATCGAGTTTTCTCCCACCATAGCTGAATGGCTAGGTTCTGAACGAGCAAGACGAAACTTAAAGCGTCTCACTATTGGTGCAGTTGTTTTTGGGATCACCCTTTCCACCTTGCATCAATCTGGTTTGGGCGCTCTTTTCCTTATGGCCAAGGGCAAGATTCACCCTCTATGGTATTCAGAATTCATCCCCACTCTATTTTTCATCTCCAGTATTTTTGCGGGCTTGAGTATGGTGATTTTCCAGGGAAGCATCTTGCAAAAGGTCTTTGCCTATCAATTGGATAAGGATAGTGATGCAAAGCATGACATTATGATCCGGGGACTCTCCAGAGTTTGCGCCATCGCCATGTTTGTTTATTTCTTTCTCAAAATTGTCGATTCAGTTCACAATCATACTCTGGGATATCTCATGACACCCATGGGAGCTTGGTACTTGGTTGAAATGATCGGTTTTGTTCTGATCCCCATGATCCTCTTTGTCAGGGGGGTTAGATTGGGAACACCCTTCACCATCAAACTTGCTTCAATCATGGCATTAATTGGAATCGTTCTCAATAGAATGAATATTTCCGTTATCGCCTTTCGTTGGGATGAAATTCCACGCTATGTCCCAACCTGGATGGAAATCGTAGTCACTGTGGCTATCCTCTTTGTTCAGATCTGGATCTTTCGCTGGGTGCTTCATCGCATGCCCGTGTTAAGAACCATGGAATCCATGACAGCAACCGCACCAACAAAATAAGGTAACACAATCATGCCTAGTTTTTTCTATACCGATATGTTTTCAACAAAAGGAATTGAGTATTTACTCATCATCAGCTTTTTTCTCATGTTTGTCCCCTTCTACTCCTACCTCAAAGAGGTTGAAGGACCCCTCTTTTCGCTGGCCAAAGTACGTCTGCCTCGCGGTGTGTTTTTTGATAAAACTCATACCTGGGCCCATCTAAAAACTGCTGGCCTGGTTCAAGTTGGCATTGATGACTTCCTGGCCGCATTGACAGGTCCAGTTTCACTGCAACTTCACAAAGTGACTGGTGAAAATATCGAACGAGGTGATCATCTCGCCACGCTCATGAGTAAAGGGAAAAGCCTGAAAGTCTATTCTCCCGTGAGCGGTACCGTAAAATCAGTGAACAAGAAAGCACTTCACAAATTCAGCAAAAGAACCAGCAATGATTTTACAGAGAACTGGCTTTTTGATATGGCACCCAAGCGCTGGGATGTAGAAAAAGCCATGCTCACAATAGGTGAAAAAGCCCAGGATTGGATGCAACAGGAGCAGGCTAGGCTACGTGATGTACTTGCATTCGCTGAACGGAAATATAATCTCACAGTCCAACCCATTCTCCTGCAAGAGGGTGGTGAGATTGAAGACAGGGTCCTGGAGTCGCTTTCACCTGAAATCTGGGAAGAATTCCAATCCGAATTTATTGACGCGGCGAAATGACAACAAGCAAACTTACCAAACACCTTGAAGGGGATTCCCCTGTGGCTCAGGTTTCCCCTTCTGATGTTTCTATGAAACATAGGGTTAGACCAAGGATGGAATCACAAAAATGCATATGGATGGATGCTGAATCCGTCGAATATCAACTTTGTCCCCTGAATCAAAACTGCGATCAATGTGATTTTAATAAAGAGATGATGAAAAGAAGCCATCGTTCTGGGCATCAAACCAAATCCACTTTCCTGCAAGTTAGAAACCCCGAGTCTTCAGTAATTCAGTTTACACCCGGTCTGCAGTTTATCAACAGGCACTTCTGGATCAAAAGAACAGGTAAAGGAAAAGTTCATCTCGGGATGGATGCATTTATGTGGCAAATATTCTCATCCGTTCAAAAAATTCTGACCCCCAAGCTAGGAACACCCCTACTCCAAAAACAGTGCTTTGCCTGGCTTCAACTAGAAGATGACATTATTTATCTTCGAACCCCTGTCCCTGGAACCATTCTTCAAGTAAATCCCATGTTCAACGCTACTCACATTCAGGATACACACGTCTATTTGAGTCCGGAAGAGGATCTTTGGTTTGTCGAGTTGGCGCTGGAGGAAAGCCCTTTGGAACTTGAGTATCTTAGAAAAGATGAATACTTAAAACTCTCACAGGAAGATATTCATCGATTTGAGAAGCTTCTCGAAAAGAGGGATGATGAAACGTCCCAAGCCTTGGTCCGTCGATCTAAATTGTCTAAAAGAGCATTCTCAGAATACCTCCGGGAGGTTAGCGACAGCCTCGCCTATATCTGTTAGCTGGCATGTATTCTGCATAGTTAACTATTGCTTTTAATAACTCAGCCAAATTGCAAGCTCGAGGTCGCCATGGAAAAAGAGTCAGTACAAGATAAATTGAACCAAAAGCGTTCCAAGTTTACCTCGCAAAGTCTTTTCAAGACAAAATCACTCTACACTCACCTTGTCCGTCTACTCCTCTCTATGTCCTTGCTACTCTTCATTTTTCTGGCCTGGTTAATATTTTCCATATCGAACAACTATCTAGAAAATGTCTTAACACGCTGTGGCAAAAGAATGTCTGCCATGGTTGACCTCAGCATCCGTTCAAGTATGATCCGCGAGGACCATGCTGAACTCACCCTGGCTATCACAAATATTCAAGATGTTCCAGGTGTAGGTGCCATCCGCATCTACAATGATGAAGGTGAGGTTAGACATTATTCCCCAAATGCCCTAGCCTCTGGCTTAGAGCAAGAACCAATGACACCCTGTACCCATTGTCATAGTGAAGTTGATCCAGCCGAGTGGGGCATGCTTGAAACATGTGTCTACAACAGAGATGCTGTCAATGGTCGAAACATGATTGTTCTTTCACCCATTATGTCAACCCCAGAGTGCCGGTCCTCCGGTTGTCACCAGACGTATATCGATTCGGAGGTTTTGGGATTCCTTGAAATTGAATTACCGCTCAATGAAATGGATGACACATTAAGTCAACTCCTGTACGAATATTTTGGTCTCTTCCTACTCTTCCTCATTACCATCATGGGAGCTTTACTATTTTTTGTTAAGCGCCGGATTCATAAACCACTCAAGCGTATCGTAGATGCCAGTCGTGAAGTTTCAGCGGGAAATTTATCAGTCAGGGTAAATCTCCAACCCAACGATCTATCTGATATTCACCATGTAGGTGTTGCACTGAATACCATGTTGGAATCCATCAATGAGAGCAGTCGGGAATTACATCAGTGGTCAAATGAGCTGGAAACCAAAGTCCGCACCAAATCTGAGGATATTGCCAGAACTCAAAATGAGATCTATCAGATCGAACGACTCGCCTCGTTGGGACGTCTTTCATCCTCTGTGGCCCATGAAATTAATAACCCCCTCGCCGGTGTTTTAACTTATGCCAAACTGGTTTCGCGCATCCTGCAGAATCCTGTACTCACAGAGGAAAAAAAGGAAGCTATCCTTAAGCATCTCGATATGATTCAATCTGAAACTAAAAGGTGTGGGAATATTGTTAAGGGACTGCTTAATTTTTCCAGGGATGGCAGTGAAAAATTTGATGAGGTCCACTTGAACGACGTACTGGCTGAGACCGAACAGCTTATCCAGCATAGTTTCCAGATCTCTGATGTGACACTGACTACTGATTTCTCTGCCAGCAAAGATTTAATCAGCGGCAATGGAAATCAAATCATCCAGGCCTGTCTGGCAGTACTCACAAATGCTCTGGAAGCAGTGAGTCCAGGACCAGATAGTCATGTAACCTACCGCAGTTACAATTCAGATTTGGATCATGTTACCATAGAAATCAAAGACAATGGGATTGGCATTTCTGAGGAGGACCAGGAGCATATATTTGAGCCCTTCTTCTCCAGCAAAAAAGAAATGTCTGGAATCGGGTTGGGATTAGCGGTCACCTATGGAATACTAGAACAGCATAAGGCTAAAGTTACTGTTGATTCAGCTCCTGGTGCTGGTACCTCAATGAAATTCACTTTTGAACTTAGCTCCGGGAGGGCTCACAATGGATAATAATCTTTCCATATTGGTCGTCGATGACGAACTCTCAGTACGCGATTCACTATCCAACTGGTTTATTGAGGATGGCTATACCGTAGATACTGCCGAAGATGCCAAAATTGCCTTGAAAAAAATTGAGGCCTTTCATTTCCATATCGTCCTCATTGATATCAAGCTTCCCGGTATGGATGGCCTTGAATTAAACCGTCGTATCAAAGCCATCAATGAAGATATGGTTGTCATCATCATGACCGCCTTCGCATCGGTTGATTCAGCGGTTCAAGCCTTGAAGGATGGCGCCTACGACTATGTATGTAAGCCTTTCGACCCAGATGCAGTCACCCATATCATTCGCAATGCCAGCCAGTCCATTCAGCTTAGCCATGAAAACCTATCCCTCCAGGATCGCATCCAAAGCCTGGTCAATGTTGAGGATATCATCGGTGAGAGCGAAGGCATTCTCAATGTCCTGGAACAGGTCAGGGTTGTGGCAGAGACTGATTCAACAGTGATCATCAATGGTGATAGCGGTACTGGAAAGGAACTCATCGCCAAAGCAATTCATATGAACTCATCGAGACGTTTCTTTCCCATGGTCACCGTGCATTGTGGTGCCATTGCTGAAAATCTCATGGAAAGTGAGCTCTTCGGCCACGAGAGAGGTGCCTTTACCGGTGCCCAATATGCCCGCAAGGGTAAATTTGAAATGGCTGATGGTGCCACTCTTTTCCTGGATGAAATTTCTACCATCTCCATGAAAATGCAGATTGAAATTTTAAGGGTGCTGGAAACAAAGCAATTTACCAGAGTGGGTGGAAACCGTGAGTTTAAATCTGACTTCCGGGTGATCTGCGCCACCAATAGAGACCTGACAACCATGGTGAAGAATGGAGAGTTTAGGGAAGATCTCTATTACCGATTAAATGTATTTGCAATCACCATTCCACCACTCCGTGAGCGTGTGGAAGACATCAAATTATTGTCGGAACACTTTGTGAAGCTCTATGCAGATCAAATGAACAAGGGAACCCGTCATATTGGCAAGCGGGCTGCCAAAGCTTTGCGAAATTATGCCTTCCCAGGCAATGTCCGTGAGTTAGAAAATCTCATCGAAAGAGCCATTGTCATAGGTAACGGGGATACCGTTCAGTTAAAAGACCTTCCCTTTGAACAGAACATTGATAAACCAACCTGGGAATCCATCCAGGATATGGAACATCATCATATTGAAAATATTCTTAAAAAATATGACTGGAATATTTCCCATGCTGCCAAAGCCTTAGGAGTGGATCGCGTTACTCTCTACAGCAAAATCAAAAAATACAAAATCGAAAAGGCCAAATAGACTAGATCAGGATCCGACACGTGTCCGTGATCAAGATTATTCCCTTACAATTCTCTGCTGTTGAAGAGCTGGAAAAGATGCTCTCCATCATTAGCAGAAGATTTAAAATGGAAACGCGTCTAAGTGCACACCCTTTTGATATGAATCCCTATTTTGACCCGGTCCGATCCCAATACAATGCCAATGAAATTATCCAGAAATTGGTGGCGGTAGCTGGGGAGGAAAACAAGATTGTGGGTATTACGGAACTGGATCTCTTTATTCCGGTACTGAGCTACATTTTTGGTCAGGCCTATCTGGGAGGCTCAGCTGCCCTGGTCTCTGGTCACCGTCTTCACAACAGCAGATATGGTCTGGCTGAGGACCCCATCTTGTATTCAGAACGTCTCTTGAAATGTCTGATTCATGAATTGGGACACGCTTTTGGCTTAAAACACTGCCTGAAGCCAGGTTGCGTCATGGTTTCAACCACCTATGTAGAAGAAATGGATCAAAAGTCAGATAAGTTTTGTCAGACTTGTCAGGCGGAACTCGCCACATTGACTGTTTAAATCATCCCTTAGCGCGGGACATTTTCATACACATCTTTGATTTCATCTATGGCCAATTGGATGGCCAGAGTGATGTAGTCGTGTATCAGGAGTTTCAAAGGATAGTCTTGTTGGTTTGTTTATGTCCCATTTTATCTATCCAAAATTGACCCTGAGGATCAATCGGTAGTAACTGGACTATCTGTTATGAAATCGAATGTAGGAGGCGGGGGCTTGAGCTATATCGTAGGCGTCTTCGATTTCATCAACTGCCATCTGAATGGTCAGATCAATGTCATCGCGGATTCGTTCCTCAAGATGCTTAACTGAAGCATAATCAAGAAGTTGCTGGATAACCAATTCAGCGAGGGTTTCATAAACATCCACGACCTCAGATAATTTAAAACCTTCATGGATACGAATACTAGCGATGAAACGTGCATAGTTGGACATGGATAATCGATCACCGGTGCGAACCGAAACCTTGAGGAGATTGTAGACAATTCCCAGATACCAGGCCAATTTTTCGGGATCCATTTTCTTGTAAGAGATGTAGCGTTTGGGATCCCCATTCATAATCTGATCATGTAGAGCGGTGAGAATTTGATCTTCCAACTGTACCAATGCCCCTGAAATTTCAAGGTTTGGTCTTTCAGGTGATTTGTACAGAGCCATGGTATTCTTTTGATGCCACTCAGAGGGGAAGGTTTTCATATGCTCAATGACATGCAAAATTCTGCGTTCTGGCCGATAGCGTTGAATCACCTCCCAATTCAACTCATTTCTGGTATAGGACGCATCTACATCCATCCGCTCGTCTATATATTTCATCATCCAGGGACGTTCAAAAGGACGTTGACCAATCAGTCTTCCTGCAAAATCCATGAGGTAGACACCCAATCTGGCCAACAATACGGGCATATGTATGGATCTACGCTTTTCACCAAATACGAATCTTGTACTTAAATCGTATAGTTCCTGATGGCTGGTACTATCGTCGGGACTGGCAATGAGTACATCAAAAGGTTTCAGCTTCTCCGTTTTATCAAGAATTGATTTTAACATCCTCACCAGACAAACTATGTGAATGTAAGGAACCGATGATTCTCCATTCCCACCGAGTATTCTTGATTTCCAGGATCTGTTTGACCAGGTTTCTAAGAATTTATAAAGGGGTCCATATTCACACCAATCACTGTAAACAGCAGCAAAACGCACAACCGTACAGGGATAGGTCTCAGACCATTTCTTAGCCATGGCTTCCCCGGCGATTTTGGTGACTGCATATGGAAAATCCGCATCCAGTGTGCTTTGCTCATTGAGCCTGGTACCATTTTGGGGGAATTCAGAAACAACCAATGAGCTGGCAAAGATAAATCGCTTGAGATTCAGACAGGCTGCTTCTTCAAATACTATTTTTGAACCCAGAACATTGGTTCGTTCATATTCATCATTGGGCTCATTAGAGAAGTCGAAAAAGGCTGCGAGATGGATAAAATAGTCCGCTCCCCCGCTTTCCTGAATTTCACTGATAACATCATGAATATTATCTCTATCCGCCACATCTGCGAGAAACCAGGTGATGTTTTTATGGCGGACAATGCCTACTTCCTGCTGGCTCCGTCGTGCAATGGCGAATATCTGAAATTCATCCTGATAGGTTTCGAGAAAGTTCCTGCCAATAAATCCTGATGCCCCAGTAACCACAATCCGGGGGAGGGTTTTATCAGTCAACTACTTCCTCCGTAGTGAACAGCTCCTGAAAGAACATCATGACCAGTAATCCCATCAATCCATCACCGATGGCTGAAATAGCAATGACGGGCACCATCTCTGAGAACAGAAAGTAGAAACCCAGGAAAAAGAAGGCGATCCATTTTGCCAGGATGATAAAAATGACCAGACTCCTCTCCTCCAAAGGTTTACATGCAGCCAAGATGTAGGCAATGCTCAAGACAACATGAAATACACCTCCCTGAGTGGAAAAGAAGCGGTAGGGATCAACAGTAAACCCAAACCATGATAGGATTTCAAATGGTAGAACAATCAGTGATATTCCCACACAGAATGAATGGAATGCAATGAGATAGAGCAGCAATTTAAAGAGTGAAATGTTTTTAAAGATATTCATGGTTCTCAAGCGTTCAAATATCACGCCAAGGTATTTGCCAGCATACTTAAGATCATGGATCAGCGCTTGTGGTTCTCTATCCCCCACTCCTCTAGAATGAGCAAGGCATTTTCGATAACCTTGTCAAATACTCCTTTAATAGTTGGGGTCATCTCCAGATCCAGATTCTCCATAGATTTGGGTTGGATACCCAGCAATATCATCCGTTTGGCTTTTCTATCCGTCAGCTCGGCAACACTTATCAGATCTGAAAGCCCCAAATGATGGAGAGATACTTTGGGATCAAGTTGAGCAAGTATGGCATCATCTTCAAGTTTGCCAACAGTGCCTGGCGCCATATCAAAATTAACTGCATCAATAATTAAAATGAGCTTCTCTGGACCAAAAAAGGTCAGCAGATCGAGACCGCTGGTACCCCCATCAACGATCTCGATTTCTGGTTTAAAGTGATAATGCTTTTGGAGGTGATTGGCGGCATGGACTCCAATACCCTCATCTTCCATGAGGATGTTACCCAAACCGAAGACGACCACCTCAGGGTTAGAGGACATGGACTTTCGAAATATCTTTCCGTTTGTTGTCATGCAGGTGGATGGCACATGCGAGACAAGGATCGAAGGAGTGAACCGTCCGTAAAACCTCCAATGGTTTTTCTTCATCTGCAATGGGGTTGCCCATGAGTGAGGCTTCATGGGGACCTACTGCATCATCATCATTTCGGGGAGCAGCGTTCCATGTGGAAGGCACCACAGCCTGATAATTCTCGATTTTACCATTCTTGATAACAATCCAATGAGAAAGGACACCACGGGGAGCTTCATGAAAACCAAACCCCTGCTGCTCGCCCTTAGGAAAGACAGGTGGGTTAAAGGTTGTCATATCGCCACCAGCGATATTGTTAATCAGAAGATTATAGTTTTTCTCTAGTTCTTCAAATAACACAGCGGTTCTGATAGCACGGGCAGCATGGCGACCCAATGTTGAATGCAGCACACTGATAGGAATATCAGAACTGGATTTTGTGATGGCTTTAATTTTGGCAAAGGCAACACCAGCTACTTTTTGAGTCGTCTCATGACCCTGGGCATACATATTCAGGACATTAGCCAATGGACCAACTTGAGCAGGTTTGCCCAGGAAGGTAGGTGCTTTGACCCAGCTATATTTGCCGTCATCTTCAAAATCTGTATAATGAGGTTCAGTTTCACCCTTATATGGATGGAGATTGCTATCACCTTCATACCATGAGTGTTTCACACTCTCTTTGACACCATCTTCGAAATATTTATCCTGGAAGGAGGTAATTGGCTTGAGCTTACTAACATCACCACCAGGGATGTAGCCACCGGGTGTACCGAACTGAGTTCCCTTGGTATCGGTTGGGAAATCAGGTACTGACAGATAGTCCATCACACCGGACCCATAACCAAGCCAGTCTTGATAAAATGAGGCGACCACTGCCACATCAACCAAATACGCATTATAGATAAAGGATTTCAGCTGATTCATCAGATCCTTGACCATCTGCAGACGTTCCATATTGAGAGCTGCCTGGCTATCTGGATTGATGGGATTGGAAACACCACCTACAGCCAAATTCTGAACGTGAGGAGTTTTTGATCCCAGAATGGTTGTGATCTGGTTGGCTTTTCTCTGAATTTCAAAGGCTTCCAGATAGTGAGCTGCTGCGATCAGGTTGACTTCTGGTGGCAGTTTCATGGCGGGATGACCCCAGTAACCATTGGCAAAAATACCTAATTGCCCTGAGCCCACAAAAGTCTTGAGTTTATCCTGAACAGCCTTGTATTCTTGCCAGCCATTATTGGGATGATCTGAGAGACTTTGCGCCAGTTTTGAGGCTGCTTTTGGGTCAGCTGAAAGGGCTGATACCACATCGACCCAATCCAGTGCAGATAAATGATAGAAATGTACAATATGATCATGAATACCGTGAGCAGCTATGACCATATTGCGAATGTATTGGGCATTCACTGGAATTTCCATGTCCAGAGCATTCTCAACAGTACGCACTGATGCGATAGCATGCACGGTGGTACAGACACCACATATTCTCTGGGTAAATACCCAGGCATCCCGTGGATCGCGTCCCTTTAATATGGTTTCAATACCACGCCACATTTGGCCTGATGACCAGGCTTTCGCAACCTTGCCATCCTTGATATCACAATCAATTCTTAGATGTCCCTCTATGCGAGTGACCGGATCAACTACGATTCTTTTACTCATTTATATTATCCTCATATCTTCAGTTTATGAATGTTTGATAGCCGGTAAAACCGGGAGTTTTTTGACGAATATTAAATAGGCCATGATCTCTATTGAGATAATACCGACAGTAATCAGGATTTCTGATGCTGATGGGAAATAGTGATATCCCACACCGGGATTGAAAGCTACCAGAAAGGTATCAAATCGATAGAGTGCTCCCGCCAGGATCATTGATCCAGAAGACCAGAACAGGGTGGTTGCCTTCATGCGATTTTTAGCTGAGGCCAACATGATGATGGGAATCAGGAATAAAACATTTTCAACAACGAAGAATGCTCCCAGCATGCCATCATCAAAGATATTGCCCAATTGGCCGCGCCAGATAAGGTCTCCAAAGCGCAGCAGGAGAAAGAAAACCAATAGGGGGATCATCATGACACTGAGTTTTCCCAGAATAGGTGTCTCATCCAGAGGTCGTTTCAATGCGGCAGCAGAGAATAGAGACTCGAAAATCACAACTGCATAACCCATGGTGATAGCCGTTGTCAAAAAGAGTAAGGGCAACCAGCCAGTTTGCCAGATCGGTGAGAGTTTTTCACCAGCAATGATCATCAATGATCCCAGACTGGATTGATGCATAGTGGGAAGTAAGACACCCAATGCGATGAAGAAAAAGAGGATCTTGTTAAGCTTCTTTTTCGTTTCCATTGATTTTCGGTGTTCAAGAAAGGTTGGTGAGAACTCAATCCACAGCACAAAGACGTAGGCACCAATACAGGCGGCTACCTCAAACATGATTGAATTCACATTGATGTGCCAGGGGAGAAACACATTATACATCTGCCAGTAACGACCGATATCGATAAAAATGGACACACCAGCCAGGGTATATCCAAAGGCACTGGTCATCAGGGCTGATCTTACCAGGGGATGATATTCACCCTTGTTAAAGATGTACACCAGGAGGGCGATGGAGTAACCACCGCAACCCAGGGCTGTACCGATGAGAACATCATATACAATCCAGAGACCCCAGGGGTAACCATCGGAGAGATTGGTGACAGCACCAATTCCAAACAGAAACCGTTTAATCAGGAGGAGTCCGGCTATCATGACCAATCCAAGTAAAACCCAGAATGGCTTGGTGAGCAGTTTGCCACCGAGAGCTTGTTTTTCGTGCATAATCAGCTCCTATCCTTCTGAATTCTTGGTTGTTTGATACGCACCATAAAGCAGTCCACCCAGGAGAGCGATGGGTGCGACCATACCTTTGTAAACACCATGCTGGATGCCTTCTGATTTAGAAGCAGAAGAGCTAGCAGAAAGCTCAGGTAGACCCAGTTTTGTAAAAGGAATAGCAGAGAGTAAGAGATACTGCGTACCGCCCCCCTCTTTCTCACCATAAATGTAATTGATATAT
The DNA here is from genome assembly GCA_964508765.1 of uncultured Lentisphaeria bacterium. Taxonomy (GTDB): domain Bacteria; phylum Fidelibacterota; class UBA8477; order UBA8477; family JABMPR01; genus JABMPR01. Next base: position 41,798 of record CAZDVD010000003.1, on the reverse strand, counting down.
GGAGCTACTGTCTTGGGACTTACATCGCCTTCATCAAGACTGCGCATGGGATATTCATATGTACTTCCAGCCACCAGCTTGATTCTCTTTCGGGCTTCTTCCAGAAGATCAGTCACCTTACCAAATAGTGAAGCGCCTGTGGGACAGAACTCACAGCAGGCTGGAATATCGCCCTCAGCCTGGCGGTGGTTGCACATTTCACACTTCACGATTTCAGGAATAGCCTCAGCATATTCAAATTTCGGCACATTGTAGGGACAGGCTACCATGCAGTAGCGACATCCAATACAAGCATCCTTGTCGTATTCTACGATGCCTGTGACAGCATTCTTGGTCAGGGCTGTCACTGGACATGCTGAGACACAGTCAGGATCGACACAATGCATACAGGCTTTTTTTACAAAGGCAAAGCCGTTCTCTTCGCTGTTGCGAGTCGAGGCATCACCATGTTCGTATAATTTGATTTTATTCAGGGTTTTTTCAGATAAATCATAGGACTCATCCCAGATGCCTTCCACTCCCTGTGCTTTTTCTAAATTTGCACTTTCAGGCGGCATATCATTATACTGCTTACAAGCTGCTTCGCAGGCCTTGCAACCGATACAGATGGTTCCATCATACAGGATACCAACAGCATCTGCCGACAAAGTCTTTCTGATTCCAGCAAAAACACTTGTGACGTTACCCGCAGTCAACGCGCCAACTGAAAGAACCTTTAAAAAATCTCTTCGTTCAAGGTTCATCATAAACTCCTTATGCGTCTGATTCCGGGGCAGTTTCTTCTGCCTTCATCTTTTTCGCAGCCATGGCACTGGCACCTACGATGACACCACCCACGGCTCCTGCAACAGCAGCACCCGCAACTGTGATACCACCTGCTTTTTCACCATCGATTTTTGCATAGGAAGCTGGAGGTGAGTCTGTGAACACATCGGCCTGTTCATGAATGTACTTGGTAAAACCGACGCCTTCTTCCGAGCAGCCAAAACAGGGATGACCCGTTCCCACTGGCCAGGCTCCTGAACCCACATCACCAAAAAGGATAGAAGAACAGTTATTGTACGTTTCGGGTCCCTTGCATCCAAGTTTATAGAGACAATACCCTTCCCGGTGTCCATCATCTCCAAATTGCAGGGCAAAACGACCCGCATCAAAATGAGGACGTCGTTCGCAATGTTCGTGGATAAGGCGACCATAAGCAAACTTTGGTCTTCCCTTGCTATCCAGCTGAGGCAGTTTGCCCAGGGTGAGGTAATAGAGGATTGTGGAAAGCAGATTATAGGGACTGGCAGGACAACCAGGCAGATTAATAATCGGTTTATCCTTAATAATTTCATGTACACCAGTGGCTCCCGTTGGATTGGGGCTGGATGACTGAACGCCACCCCAGGAAGCGCAGGATCCGATAGCTACGATGGCTGCAGCTCTCGATCCGTAATCATTCAAGATATCCAGAGCGGTTCTACCAGCGATCTTGCAATAGATGCCATTTTCCTTTACAGGTATGGATCCTTCAACTACCAGGATATATTTGCCCTCATTTAGTTTGGCTGAGTCCTTCAGGGACTTTTCAACCTGATGACCTGCTGCAGCACAAAGGGTTTCAGAATAGTCGAGAGAGATCATATCCAGAACCAACTCTTCCACGGTAGGATGCGTGGTTCTCAGGAGTGATTCGGTACATCCCGTACATTCTTGGAAGTGTAACCAGATGACAGGCGTTCGAGTCGGGCTGGCAATGGCATCTGCCACCCTGGCCACCATGGTGGCAGGTAGACCCATTGCCGCTGTGATAGCAGTACAAAACTTCAGGAAGCTCCGACGGCTTACTCCTTGTGCCTCCAACTCATTTGAGAAGGACATCTCTGAGGATTCAGTGGATGTTAATAGTGTTCCCATTCATTTACCCTTTCCAGCTATTGTTATCGCCTTTGGCTTTTTCATCAGAATGATGGCAATAAATCAGATTGGATCCGATCCTGAAAAAAATGTAGATGAGATCGCTGTGCAGAAGACACAGCGTTAATTCATGATAGAATTTGTCTTTAATGATTCATTTTTTTCAGTAATTGCGTGTGGAATATAATGCGAAGAACGGTAGTTACAAATACTGTATTTATCTATTGGACATATTTCATAAAGGGTTATAATTATTAACTATAAATGACAATTATTGTCATTTATAGTTTCATATCACATCATCACGCAAAATCAATTTTCAGGATTTGAGATTTGGGTTTTGCGTATTATTATGTCACGCAGAAAATTTCAAACACACTTACCTGAAGGGGGTAAACACATGAAAAAAATGCTCGTATTGGGTCTCGTTCTGTTGGTTGCATTCAGTTCTCTTTTTGCTACAGACAAGCGCGTTCAAGCCCTGGGAAATAATCCTTACATGCTTATTGGTGATGATGCATCTATCCAGTTGTTCCCACAGAGAATCAATGACATGAATCTCATCTATTTTGAAGATATCCATCTAGGCAACCCCAACTATTTGCTTGTTGTGGGTGATTCCGCAAATTCCTGGGGATTCTATGGTGGCAGCGTTCAGCAAAATGATTATTTCAACATAATTCGTAGCATGGGAGGAAATGCTGCCGTCCGCATGGGTGTCCGGTTCGGCATTACCAGCCAATCCGAAGTCGAGGATGACAAAGAAACAACACCGACCACCAGTGAAGAGAAGTTGAACCAAACCAACATTATGTTTGATCTCGAATACGGTCTCGACACGGAAGATATGGAACTCTCCACATCTATTGCATTTGGTCTAACACCAGGAAACATTAATAGTCTGCTCGGTTTTGCACCCACACCCCATGGTAGTTTTTCAGGGGAATATGATGACCCCATCAACGGCAGTACTAAAGACGAAGGGAAAGCCAGTAAACTTAGTTTTGCCCTCCAAGTAAAGGCACGCTCAAACTCCGGTCTATTTTTCTTTGATAATAGCTATGCTGTTTTTGGTCTGGCCTACCAGGGTGGATCAAGTGAATACACCAGTGCCAATACCAAAATGGAAGATGAATCTGGCAATCAATTCGCCATCAATTCAACATACCGAGTGTTCAACAACCAGAATCTGGCAGACGACAAAATATTTCTCGTCTATGGACTGGGTGGCTCCTTGTTTTTCTCGCGAACTGCAGATGAGGGAAAACTAAGTGGCTCTGAATCAAAAGATACAGACATGAGTTTTGGCCTTGTTGCACCCATTATGAATATTGGTCTGGAAGCAAAACTAAAATACACCACACTGAGATTTGGAATGGAGAGACAGATTACTACCCTTGGATTTACCAGTTCCAAGAATGTTTATGTCTCAGGCAGTGTTGATGATGAAGATACCTACTCCACCTTCTCCCTGGGTGGTAATGGTGCCTATTCCTACAATGCGGGTATGGGTTTTAACTACGGGGCTCTCCAATTAGATATCCTGATTAACAATACATTTTGGATTACTGGTCCTCAGATGATCTTTAATGACTTGTATGGTACGCTGGGTGTTTGTGCTGATCTGGTTTATACCTTTTAATTACCAAGAATAAATACCTAAAGGCCATCTCTCGGGGTGGCCTTTTTTTACCAAATCAATTTGTGAATTTTATTAACAAACTGGTGTGGCTCGACTTTCACCTGACTATATTCTAGCCTCTGGAGGAGCTATTATGCAACCCATTATTCGTCTTTCTTTTGCCTGTTTAATTGCCCTGAACTTTGCTTATTCCGATACAATCACCAGTCGACCTGTAGGTCCAGGAATTATGTATCACGAAGTTGCCCTGCTTCAGGGTCCATGGCAAATCGACATTCTTGAAATCGATCTTAACGACACGATGAACACCCTGGAAACGGTTAAGGCGATGAACAATATTGCAGGGTATGAACGTACTTCATCCATGGCCAGCAGATCCAATACTGAGGGTCATCGAGTGGTAGGAGCAATCAATGGAGACTTCTACTCTTCGGGTGGCGTGAGCATCGGTGTTTATGTATTTAAGGCAAGCCTGGGTAATCAAGAACTTTCAGGAAAGTGCCTGCTGGTAAAATAGTCAATTTGGACTGGAGTTGAATATGGAAGCCTGGTTGGAAGTCTGGTGGTTTGCTTATATCGCTTTGCCTTTACTCATTTTTTTGGCACGAATTGTTGATGTAAGCCTCGGAACAATCAGAATATTATTTGTCGCCAGAGGGATCCAAACCCTGGCTGCCCTGCTGGGGTTTTTTGAGGTATTTATCTGGCTGGTCGTTATTTCCAGCGTCATGAATAACCTGAGCTCACCCTTGTACTATGTATTCTATGCAGCCGGTTTTGCAGCTGGGAATTATGTAGGCATTGCCATAGAACGTCATCTGTACGTAGGAAAGGTAGCCTTGCGTGTGATCACCAGGTATAATGCAGATGAATTGCTGGAGTATTTCAGAAAACAACACCTGGGAATAACTGCCGTAGATGCAGAGGGTGCCACTGGTCCAGTAAAAATCCTTTACAGCATAATTAAACGGCGTGACATGAAAAGTATCATTGAAAAAGTTAAGCAATTCAACCCCAAAGCTTTTTATTCAATAGAAGATGTGAAAACAGTATCGGAGGGGACTTTCCCTCTTTCACAAAAACGCAGAAGCGCCAAGCGCGGTCACGGGTTGAATTTCTTTCCACTCCGAAAAGGGAAATAAAGTTTTTTAAGGAGAAAGTTGCTTAGTCTAGGTGAGGGGGAAAAGTTTTACTCATCTTGTAGTGGGGAAGACCAACTTCCTGGAATTCATCACCTAAAATCGCATAGCCCATATTCAAATAAAATCCATGGGCGGTCATCCGTGCGTGGAGAATAAACACCTGAAAGCCCAGATTGAGCAGATAGGCTTCAAAAGCCATGAAAAGTCTTTTGCCGACGCCATGGTTCTGAAAACCCTCGGCGACGACCATTTGTTTGATTCTGATTTCATGGGTGGCCGTTGGAATCCCAATAACACTTGAAATCAATTCACCACTTTCATCAAAAGCACCAAAATGATAGTAGCGGGCCTCCTGGCTCAGGTCATCATAGGAGCCATCATACAAATCCATACCCAGAGGTACTCTGAGGATCTGATGCCTCAACTTTAGCGATGCCTCGTATTCATCGGTTCCGTGCTGAATCAAACAATATTCCACGCCTGGCCCTCTAAAAAATTTTCGGGGAAGTTAGCACAAGACTGAAAGCCTTCAAAATACTGTCCCATGTGAAATCCATCCATGAGAGAGTGATGCACCTCTACTAAGATTGGCATATTTATCAGCCCCTTTGCATTGGTGTATTTACCAAAGACAATCTTGGGGATACTGTCACCATCTCCATAGTTTCGGGGGTGGCTCAACCCTCGGAAATGGACCCAGGGAATGACGGAGTAATGCACCTGAGCCAGGTTGTGATCCTGTTCGTCCAGACGGCTTTCAGGCTGCCGACAGTTCTCAATTTGTTCAAGGACATGACTCTGAAATGCCTGGAAGGATTCCATATATTCAAAATAACAAAAGGTGAAAACGTCATTCTCCTTCAGGACAGTAGAACCCGCAGAAATTCTGGCATAATCCACCACCTGATTATCCACGATCCGGTATCGAAACTCTTTAATTTTATTTGTTTGAAGTTGGGAAATATAAAGATAGGCCGCAAAAAATGAGTAACCGCGAACCCGGGTATATTCGAGAAGTTTGCTGACTTCAATATCAGCAGTCAATCCAAAGAAGGGATTATCATACCCCTTAAAAAACTGGAACTGTTCCTTCCGTTCCCATTGTTCAATATCAATGATCCGGAAGTTTGACATCATTCCCTCAGCAGATCATTTCTTTGGGGTGAACAGGTCAGTGATGCTGCCAGCAACGATCTCAGCAGCATTTCCAACAGATTCTGATAGACTTGGGTGGGGATGAATAATGAGGGCGATATCTTCTGCATCGGCACCCATCTCCATAGCCAGGACCGCTTCGGCGATAAGGTCACCTGCATTGGTCCCCACTATACTCATACCAATTAATTTACCACTCTCCTTGTCAAACAGCGCCTTGGAGAATCCTTCAGTACGACCCAGGGCCAGAGCGCGACCACTGGCGGACCAGGGAAAAACACCCTTATCATAATCGATCCCCTGCTCTTTGGCCTGTGTTTCTGTCAAACCAGCCCAGGCAATTTCAGGATCAGTAAATATGACTGCAGGGATAATGGATACATCAAAGGCAGCCGGTTCACCACAGATTACTTCAGCGGCCACCTTGCCTTCGTGCGTTGCTTTGTGAGCTAACATGGGATCACCCGTGATATCACCGATGGCATACACATGAGGAATATTAGTCTGTCTTTTCTCATCGACCTTGATGAAACCACGCTCATCAATATCCAGACCAATGTTTTCGAAACCACTGCCAAACGTGTTGGGACGACGACCCACAGCCACGAGGACCTTATCAACCTGCATGGTCTCCTCGCCTGACTTGCCTTCAATCTTCACTTCCAGATATTCTTTGTGGGGTTCAATCCCCAGTACCTTGGTGCCTGTTTGAATAGAGGCAAAGTCTTTCATCAGTCTCTTTTCCAGGGGCTTGACCACATCAGGATCAGCGCCAGGAAGCAGATTGGGCATGAATTCCACGACAGTAACCTTGGAGCCGAGAGCCGAGTATATCGTCCCCATTTCCAGACCGATATACCCACCACCGATAATAAGCAGATTTTCAGGAATGCCATCCAGGTCCAGCGCTGAGGTCGAATCCATGATACGGGGATCTTCTGGAAATCCAGGAATCTTTGTTGGATGGGAGCCAACTGCAATGATGACATCTTCGAAACTGACTTCCACAACCCAATCAGTCTGAGTCACCTCAATGCTTGTAGGAGAGGTGAAGACACCAGAGCCGGTTACGACCTGGACTTTACGCGCTTTAGCCAGAGCTGCGATGCCCTTGGTTAAGCGGCCGACCACTCGTTCATTCTTCCATTGCTTGACTGCTTCAAGATCCCATTCTGGCTCTGAAAAGGTCAGTCCAAAACTTTTAACTTCTGCACTTTCAGACTTCACACGTGCAAGATGCAATAATGCTTTAGAGGGGATACATCCTCTATTTAAACAAACACCACCCAGGGTTTTATCCTTATCGATAAGGATGACAGATTTGCCCAGATCGGAGGCGCGAAATGCAGCAGCATAACCTCCAGGTCCAGCACCGAGAACAACGACATCGGCATGCAGGGAATTAGACATGAATAACTCCTGAAACTAAAATAAGTTTTTGATCGCTTTCAATTCTTCAGCAATAAAATTTGTAAATCTGGCAGCAGCAGCTCCATCGATAACCCTGTGGTCATATGAAAGCGAGAAGGGCAGCATCAGACGTGGCTGGAACTCAGACCCATCATATTCTGGCTGAATCTTGGATCTGCTCACACCAAGAATGGCCACCTGAGGTGGATTCACTATGGGTGAAAAACCCGTTCCGCTTATTCCACCGAGACTTGAGATGGAGAAAGTAGCACCCACCAATTCAGCCGGCTTAATTTTCCGATCTCGGGTACGGGTACTCACATCCACCAGTTCTACAGCAAGCTGACTCAAACTTTTCTGGTCCACATCACGAATAACTGGAACCACCAGGCCATTTGACGTATCCACTGCAATACCAAGATGGATATATTTTTTCTGAATCAGATTTTCACCGCGGGCATCCAGGGAACTATTAAAATCGGGGAATTCCTTGAGTGCATTGGCTACTGCCTTCATAATGAAAGGTAATATGGAAAGCTTACCGCCATCTTTGGCAACGGCATGTTTGTAAATCTGTCTGAAGGCTTCCAGATCAGTAATATCTGTTTCATCATGCTGAGTGACATGGGGGATGGTTTGCCAGGCTTGTTGCAGATTCACTGCTGTGGCTTTACGAATCTTGCTGAGATGAACTTGTTCGATCTCTCCCCATTGGCTGAAATCTATTTCAGGCTGAGGGGGTCTACTTAAACCAACAGCAGGAGCATCACTGAGACGACCCTTGACATAGTTCTGAACATCTTCCTTTAGCACACGGCCTTTGGGACCGGTCCCACTGACCTGACTAAGGTCTGCACCCAGTTCACGGGCAAAGCGACGAACTGACGGACTGGCAGGTATAACACGACGCTTCGTGACAGGAACCTCGATAGGCGTTTTGGGCATTTCTTCTTCAACAGGTGTTGCAGGTGTAGCTTTTTTAGCTGGTTTTTTCTCTACTTTGACTTCTTCTGGTTCGGGAGCAATCTCATCTTCAGCTTCATCAGCTTCGATGGTAGCAAGAATCGTATTCGTACTGACTTCAGAGCCAGTGGTGATGCGTACATCCTTTATCGTTCCGGCAATCTCGGCTTCAATTTCCATGGAGGCTTTATCACTCTCCAGAAGGACGAGAATATCACCCACATCAACATGATCACCCGGTTTGACATTAATGTCCCCGACTTCAACACTATCAATGCCTTCCCCAAGATCCGGTATGATTATTTCTTTTAGCATGGTCTGATTCCTGATTTGCTAGTTATCAACGTTTGACTGGGTTGTCAGTATCTGTTGGAATATCATATTTCTTAATGGCTTTAGCAACCACATCACCCTTGATCACATCCATTTTCTGCAGTTGGAAAAGTGCTGCAACCACAATGGAAAAACGATCTACCTCAAAGAACTTCCTGAGATTTTCCCTGGATTCGCTTCGACCAAAACCATCCGTGCCCAAAGCATAAAAGGGCTTATCAATAAAGATAGATATCTGTTCTGCCACCAGCTTGATATAATCTGAGGCTGCTATCACAGGTCCCACCTTGTCTTCCATGAGTTGACACGCATACGCTTTACGTCTCTCGTCAGTGGGATGGAGACGATTCCAGCGCTGTGCATCTTGAGCTTCCAACCTTAATTCAGAGTAACTTGTTACACTCCAAATATCAGAAGTTACTTTCCATTCTTTCTTGAGAATGTCAGCAGCCGCCAGGACTTCACCAAGGATGGCACCTGAGCCCATTAACTGGACATGCATATCAGCCTTAGCCTTGCCTGTGCTTGATAGCTGGTACATACCCTTAATGATGCCTTCTTCCGTATTCTTGGGCATGGCAGGATGGACATATGGTTCGTTTTCCAGAGTGATGTAGTAGAATTCATCAATCTGCTCTTGCATCATGCGTTTCATTCCATGTTGAATAATAACAGCAATCTCGTAGGAATAAGCTGGATCGTAAGCTCGGCAATTTGGAATGGTTGCTGCAGCCAGAAGACTGTGTCCATCCTGATGCTGGAGACCTTCACCATTCAAGGTGGTTCTTCCAGCTGTGGCTCCCAGGAGGAAACCTCTGGCACGGATATCACCTGCTAACCAGAACATGTCCCCTACCCTCTGAAATCCAAACATGGAGTAGTAGATGTAGAAAGGCATCATATTGACACCGTGGGTGCTATATGATGTGGCAGCTGAAACCCAGGAACTTGAAGATCCGGCTTCAGTGATACCTTCCTCTAAAATTTGTCCCTTAATATCTTCACGGTAGTAGAGGTATTGATCTGAATCCACAGGATCATAAAGCTGACCCACACTGGAGTAAATACCCAGACTTCTGAAGAGAGCTTCCATACCAAAGGTACGGGCTTCATCTGGCACAATGGGAACCACTCGTTTGCCCATGGTCTTGTCTTTGGTCAACATGGATAAAATACGAACAAAGGCCATGGTTGTGGATTGGGCACGATCGCCGGTACCTTCCAGAGCAGCCTTAAAGGCAGACAATTCTGGAGTTTTTGTGGGTTCAGCGGTCATACGTCTCGCTGGAAAATGTCCACCCAAAACTTCACGACGGGCTTTTAAATATTTTACTTCTTCTGAATTCTCATCAGGACGATAGAATGGAGCTTTGATTACCTCATCATCTGAGATTGGGATACCAAATCTGCTTCGGAAGGCTTTTAGCTCTTCTTCGTTCAGCTTTTTCTGACCATGGGTTATATTTTTACCCTCACCAGCTTCTCCCATACCATAGCCCTTCACCGTAGAGGTAAGAATGACAGTAGGTTGGTCGACATGGGCCAGTGCTTCAGCATATGCTGCATATACCTTGGCCGGGTCATGACCACCCCTTTTTAATTTTTCCAGGTCCTCATCACTGAGATGATTTACCATCTCCAGCAGTTCAGGATATGCCCCAAAGAAATGCTCACGGATATAAGCGCCACCTTCAACGATGTACTTGAGGATGTCTCCATCCACAACTTCCTCCATGCGCTTAGCCAGTATACCGTCTTTGTCCTTTGCCAGGAGCTCATCCCATTCTGAACCCCAGATGACTTTGATGACGTTCCAACCAGCACCTCGGAAGGCGCCTTCCAACTCCTGGACGACCTTGCCATTGCCTCGAACGGGACCATCCAAACGCTGCATATTGCAATTCACCACAAAAATGAGGTTATCCAGTTTTTCTCTGGAAGCCAGGGTAATAGCACCCAGAGATTCTGGCTCATCCATTTCACCATCACCAAGAAAAGCCCAGACTTTGCGGTCACTCCTGGGAATCAGCTCTCTATTTTCCATATAGCGCATAAAGCGTGCTTGATAGATTGCCTGCAGGGGACCAAGTCCCATGGATACTGTGGGGAATTGCCAGAAATTAGGCATCAACCAGGGGTGCGGATAGGATGATAGACCACCGCCATCAGCTAATTCGCGACGAAAATTAACCAGATCCTGTTCACTCAAACGCCCCTCTAAAAAGGCACGGGCGTAAATACCTGGTGATCCATGACCTTGAAAATATACGAGGTCTCCACCAAATTCATCCGTAGCTGATCTGAAAAAGTGATTGAAACCGATCTCAAGCAGGGTGGCTGAAGAGGCAAAGGTAGAGATATGACCACCGATTCCGTCACTGGCCTTATTGGCGCGAACTACCATGGCCATTGCGTTCCAGCGCACAATAGATTTGATACGGCGTTCCATGGCACGATCACCTGGAAACTGGGGCTGCTGTGATACAGGAATGGTATTCAGGTACGAAGTGTTGGGACTATAGGGCAGTCTCACACCATGCCGACTGGCATAATCAATAAGTTCGTTAACCAGAAAATGGGCCCGATTTACACCCTCTTCTTCAAAGACTGCTGCCAGGGAGTCCAGCCATTCGCTGGTTTCCTGGGGATCGGTATCTTTATGAATGTTTACACTAGCCACGGCATACCTCAATAAATATTTGTATTTTTTTGGATGAAAATTTGGAAAGATAATTCAGAGTAACTCATACTAACGTGACTATAATAGTCACAAATCTTCTCAGTGCAACTGCAATCGGACTTTTTGATGCAATTTATAGCTGATTTTTGACTGATTATTCTACTCCCCACGCTCTTGATTTTAGTCTTTCCAGACCTGAACAATCTAAACCGAAATGGATAATCTCCGCCTTAAAACCCCGGGTTTAAACCCGGGGTTACAAACATTCTACTTCCTGGCTTTACTTTTTCGTCGGAAACTAAAATACCTCAAGGGGTTCAACCCTACTGCAATACTCCTCTTCACAGATAGGGTCTCTTCACTTTCCTCATCTGATTGAGAAGTGAATTTATCTAGCGCTTTTTCAATCACCGTTCGAGTTGGATTGATGGCATAGCGGGAGAAGTCGATGACCTTTTGCCTGGCAATATCATTGAGCTGTTTCTTAATATAGCGGATAGGTTCGTCAACAATAGCTCTGGTAGAATCGAGAATCTGTACTGGATCCGGGGATAAATCACGCGTTGATTCGATGTAGGTCATTTTGCAATAGTTCTCTGTGATCAGTGAAATCCGTGACAATAGAACAGCATTGGTGAATCCGCCGGCAATCGAGACCATAACTTTGTCAAAGAAGGGAATACTTTTTAATGTGTCTGATCCAAGCTTGGAAATAAGCTCTTCCACAGCGAACTCAACACCTTCCGAGCCACCGATGGCGACTGAGTAGTAGATTTGTTTCATTATTTGCCACAAATCCCTGCCTGTAGCACGTCCTGTATAAAGGGTAAATATCTCTTTGACCATATTCACATTGGCTGAAAAAATGAGAATGGCATCAATAAAGCCGTATTGAGAAACTGCACTGCTGTAAAACAAGTGAACGATATATTTACGCCGAATTTCTTCACAAGCTTTGGAAAGTTCGTTTGTTGATAATTCGTAGCGCTCCAGGGTTGACCCTGAGGCAGGGAGGATAAATCCAACTTCTTTGAAGTAATTATTATTCATCCTGCGCTGGAGACGCATTTCCATGAGCTCGGCTTCTTTACGTTTTTTCCGTACTGGACCGGGATCACCACTGAGTCTACTGATTCTGTAGAGTGGTATTATTACAAAATAGATCAGGACAGAGACCAGGATTGCCAGAACCAGATAACCGAGATAGGGATTCGCTGTATAGGCCAGTACGTAGAAATTGAGCATTTCCCGCAAAATGAGATATGCGAAAAGGGCAACCACAAACAGGATGAGTCTTTTAAGCATTTTCATGGAGGAAGCTAACTACTGGATAAGGCTTTTGTGGAATTATTCAGTAAATCGGGTGAGGTAAGGTCCATACTGTTGATCCAGACCTAGGGTATGGTCTAACAACCAGCCTGCCAAAAAATTGAGGATTTCATCAAGAGTCACACCATCATTGGCATCTATTCTCCTCTGATACCCAACAACCTGCTGTAGAAGAAGCTCATGCTCAGTGATATGCTCATCCAGACCTTCAAATTCAAAATGTTTCATCATGGCTTCCTCAGCCACAAAATGAAAAATGGTATAGCTACGGAGCTGTTCTAAGGTATTCTTTATTACATCAGGATCGCTATTATTCTCCTGAGCAAAGATGAGGGAATTGATCATTTCAAATAAAATTTTGTGGTGTTGATCAAATTCTTTGATGCCCACACTGAATCGTTCTTCCCAGACTAATGCTTGCATGGAATAGTACTCCTTGATATTGAGGATAAGATATGTATTTCCCTGTTCATCTGCAATGTGTCCAACAATAATTTTTAATCATTTACAGCGTGGTAGGATCCTCTTCTTGAAGGTTTTCAGTCGGTTGCCCGGAACCATGCTCATAGCTATATTTAATTTGCATTCTACTATCCCAAATGTGTAAACTAATCCATCTTTTTTTATTGATGGAAATGTACACGTCAGGGGGCACCATTTATGAATTTGCGACCAACTATATTAGCTTTTTTTCTATTACCTATGCTGCTGGTTGCTCAGATTCCAGATACCCAGATTCCTCAAAGTATCCAAAGCTACTTTAAAATGAATCGGCTTGGGCCTGAATTGGTTAGCGCAGAGGTCTTCAATCACCACCAATCTGGCCGAACCATAAAATTGAAGATTGTAGCTAGTCGAAATAAAAGCGGGAAGGACCTGGCATTCGCCTTTGCAGCAGCTGCCGCAGTCGCCAATTTTGCTGATAGACCTATTGAACTATTGTGGGTGGAAATGGATATCAATTTTAAAGGATCAGAAACCACCCTGGCCCTTGCGCCGGCAAATTGCACCATAGATGCCCTTATATTGGGAAATTGTAAGACTGAAAAATGGTGGAAGGATTGCCTGCAATTTCCTTAAATCTCATTTAGAGAAGTCGATCACAATCTAACTCACATCTTGAGTTCGGAACTATTAAGGGGGAACTAAATAATCAACTCTCGATTTCTATTCCTAAGTATTTTTCTGTTTCCCCTGATGCTGTCAGCCCACCTTCAGGATGTAAAAGTTCCCATCTGTATTGGACAATATTTTAAGCTGAATCGTGGTGCTCCAGAACTTGTCAGCGTCGATGTATTCGAGCATCCCGAATTAGGCCGCACATTGAGAGTAAGGATTATAGGACGCCGCAATCAAACGGGGAAGGATCTGGCCTTTGCTTTTGCCGCTGCCGCGGCAGTCGCCAATATGAGTGAAGAAGGCTTTGATTTATTCTGGGTGGAAATGGATATCAATATTAAAGATTCAGAGACAACCATGGCACTCGCCCCTGCGGAATGTACCATTGATGCCCTTATTATGGGCAATTGCGAACTTGAAAAATGGTGGGAAAACTGTCTTCAATTCCCCTGATCTCAGGTGAGCAAATCTAATACTTCATATTTCCCGGTGGAGCCCTCTGGATGAACCTGAGGTTTCCTATATGACCGCCGTGCGAATACCCCTGAGAACAAGCGAAGGCGGATGGAACCTTCCAACGAATAAATGTGCCTTTTGTCGATACCCTCGCTATTAGTTCAACACGATTTATATATTAAATTCATTCATTCAGTGCAGGGAGAGAAGCCGCCCATGACCTCCGACACCATCTGAATACCATAACTTGACTTCTGAGGGGAATATGGATCGCAAACAAACCTACACTATTGCACTACTTTCATTTTCACTATTATCACTTGAACTCATCTGGACCCGCATTCTGGCAGCTGAGTTCTTTTATACCTTTGCCTTTCTGGTCCTCTCTCTGGCTATCCTCGGTTTGGGGCTGGGTGCGCTGACACTGCGGCTCATCCCCAAGGTGGACACCATGAGTAGCATGAGAAACAGTCTGCTCCTGGGTGGAATCATGATTCTCATTGGCCCCCCCCTGGTCTATCGTCTTGGAATGAGCTTCTCAGCTTTGACTGGCAGTCTGGCCATGTTGGGGAAACTTATTCTGGTTATCATCATCCTCAGCTCCAGCTTTTACTTTTGCGGCATCGCACTGGCTATTCTATTTAAACGCTACCATAGCCATATTTCCAAGTTATACATGGCTGATCTTCTAGGGGCCGGTCTTGGAGTTGTTGGAGCCATTGTGTCAATGAATGTATTCAGCACACCTGTGGCTACCTTTCTGATCAGCATTCCCATCTTTATTGCGGCCATGCTGAATTACCAAAAATTATTCAAGCTGATTCCTGCTGTCTTGATCCTCCTGGCAATTGGAGCCAGCTATAATGGAACTACTCTGCTCAAGTCAGCCAAACCTGAACGCCTCCCCAGCATCTACCAACACTGGGATGCCATGGCCCAGATCAAGATGTTTGCATATCCTGGAGATGAAGCCAGAAGGATGGTTATTGACAATGCAGCCAATACACCTGTCTATGGGTTTGATGGGGATTATTCCCTACCAGATAGTGGGTCCGAAGATTTGTGGGGTATTCCTGTTGGGGATTTAATTCATCAGTTTGAATCCTGCCGATTTCTTTCTCTGGGTGCAGGTGGCGGTGCAGATGTCATACAGGCATTGGTTGAGGGAGCCAAAGAGGTCCACGCCGTTGAAGTTAACCCCTGGTTTAACAAAATGCTTACTGAGGGGGATGCTGAGGGATACCTGAGATCTTATACAGACACGCTTACATCAGAATTGGTGACATTACCTGCGTTCACCAGTCAATTCTATCAAGACGCCAGAGTCACCGTGGTTTCCGAAGATGCGCGAGCCTTTATTCGGCGACATCGCTCCAGCTTTGATGTGATATACTCTCTGAGTTCCAACACCTTTGCTGCCTTGGCATCTGGATCATTTGCTCTGGCCGAAAACTATCTCTTTACCACGGAAGCATTTCAGGATTACTGGACCGCACTTTCTGATTCTGGCTATCTCATGATGGAACATCAATTCTATATGCCTCGACTGGTGAGCGAGGCACTCCAAGCCTTGGATAATATGGGGGTTGAGCATTCTAAAAGGCATATTGCTGTATACAATTTGCCCAACATGCGCCGGAAAGTGCTCTTGATGTCAAAACGTCCGCTCCAAACTGATTTTTTACAGATAGCATTGCGGGATATTACTTCTGAGAATTATGATGATGTCCATCTGGTCTACCCTGCTGTAGACTCACTCAAAGACAATATTTACCAGCGGATTGTGGATCTGGGATGGGAGGAAGTGGCAGATTCCCTGGCTATCGATATTTCACCCAATGATGACAACAGACCCTTCGCGGCTCAAATGGGACTCTGGAAAAACTTGAGCGTTAAGAAGGATGCAAGATTGCTGCCCTATGAATTCAGAGGCTTCCCCCTGACTAAATTGATTGTAGTGATTATCATCCTGGTGGTCCTGTTATTGATCTTCCCTACTACCCTTATCCCCTACTTCAAAAAAGGACCTCATCTCACCTTCAAACACTACAGCTATTTCGCTGTAATTGGATTCGCTTATATGTCTGTTGAGCTCATTCTCATGCAGCAATTTACGCTGCTGGTGGGTCCCTCTGTATATAGTGTCGCTGCCATATTGGTAACCCTGCTTATCACATCAGGAATAGGAAGCAGATATTCTGCAATATTTGATTCAAAGATGGTCTTCCTGGCCATCATCGCCTGGCTCTTTCTAGATATTATGCTATTTAAATACTATGTACTATTGTTTGGCAATTTTGAGCAGGTCGTGCGCATTTTTTGGACAATCATCCTTGTGAGTCCGCTGGGTTTCTTTATGGGGATGCCCTTTCCAAAGGGAGTTAGACATGTGGGTCCTCTGGTGGATTGGAGTTTTGCCGTAAATGGAGCTGCTTCAGTTTTGGGCTCAACGCTGACCATCCTGATCGTCATCAGTTGGGGCTATTCACTGGGACTTGGCGTAGCCCTGCTGTGTTATGCTGGAGCCGGATTGTTGATGCGGGGAAACTCGTCTACCTGAAAGAGATTTAGACAATTTGACGGTTATTTGGTAAATATGAAAGTCTTTTAATGTTCTCTGATATGCGGCATTTTCTCCTGGAAAACACCTGCATGATCCAACTTCTCCAGATATAAAACAGGTTCGACTTTTCGGTTGCACCCACAGGATAAATCCACAGGGTTGATGGAGTTTATCTTGATATTATTACTTGTGTTATAGAGATAGATTTTATCACATAAGCCTCAATAATCTCAAGGATATATCTTCAATAAACCTCACCATAATCCCGAAGAGTTAGAATTACAACCCTTGATATTTCAATACTTTATGTGTAACAACTTTTATGCTTCATGCAATAGTTTGGTATAACATTTGTTATTGTTAAATGTATTAAATGATTGTGAATAATTATTATACTATCAACAACTTAGACCAGAAAGCTCTCCTGTTGAATTCAAGGTGTTTTCAGGCCTACATAAATCGATTTTAATGCATAAGTGGAGCAAATAGCATGAAGAAACTACTAATCCTTGGAGCCGGAACTGCTGGCACAATGATGCTCAATAAAATGGAATCTGTTCTGGAGAAGGAAGAGTGGGACATCACCATTGTTGATCAGTATGAGACCCATTATTACCAGCCAGGTTTTCTCTTCATCCCTTTCGGGATTTATAATCGTCGAGATGTCATCAAACCCAAACGCGACTTTTTCCCTCCTGGTGTGAATGTCATTTTTTCCAAGATTGATCTCATTGAGGCCGACAAAAACCAGGTCATCCTCGAAGGTGGCAAAGTGCTGTCTTACGACATCCTATTGGTGGCCACAGGTACCAAGATCAATCCTGGTGAGACGGATGGTATGCAGGAAGGTGGCTGGCACAAAAATATCTTCGACTTTTATACCGTTGAAGGCGCTGTAGCGTTGCAGCAATTCCTCAAATATTGGGAAGGTGGCAAGATGGTCCTCAATATCGTTGAGATGCCCATCAAATGCCCAGTAGCGCCCCTTGAATTTGTATTCCTGGCAGACTGGTGGTTCACAGAACAAGGTATTCGGGATAAAGTGGACATTGAGTTCGTCACACCTCTGCCAGGTGCTTTCACCAAACCCAAGGCTTCCAAAGTCTTTGGTGATTTTCTCAATAAGAAGAATATCAGTCTGACACCTGAATTCAGTACAGGTCGTGTGGATTGGGAAAACAAGAAGCTGGTCTCCTGGGATGAGTCAACGATCGATTATGACCTGCTGATAACTATCCCCACCAATATGGGGGATGATCTCATTGCGCGGTCAGGTCTGGGTGATGAATTGAATTTTATCCCAACTGATAAATTCACGCTCCAGTCTCAAGCCAATGACAATATCTTTGTGATTGGAGATGCTACCAATTTACCCAGCTCAAAAGCTGGTTCAGTTGCCCACTTCCAGGCCGATATCCTTCAAGATAATCTTCTCAGCTACATCGATGGAAGACCTCTCAGAGGCAAATTTGACGGTCATGCTAATTGTTATATCGAGTCAGGATTTGGTAAGGGTATTCTCATTGATTTTAACTACGATACGGAACCACTGCCTGGAAAGTTTCCACTCCCCGGTGTGGGACCATTCTCGCTACTTGAAGAAACTCGCATGAATCATTATGGCAAGATGATGTTTCGCTGGATGTATTGGAATCTGCTCTTGAAGGGAGCTGAACTTCCCATCGAATCACACATGCTCATGGCTGGAAAGCGAGCCTGAGATGAGTGACAGTGACATTTCTGGACAACTTGCTGAAATCCAGACCACGCTTGATGGCATCACCGCTGAGCTGGCTCTGGTCCGGCAGCAGCGTCAGGAAATGGAAGATCTCAAGGAAGATCTCACCCGGGTTGCTAAGGATCTATTTGCCGGCGCCATTGAAGAGATGGAAGATATTGCCCCTTTTGTTAAGACGGGTGATTTCCTGCATCTGGTTAAACTCATTCTCAGGAATACCAACAATATCACTGAGGTGATTGCTAAGCTGGAAAGTGCGTTGGATTTCTTTGAGGATTTCAAGCCTATTGGCAAGGAACTCTTTGGCGATACGCTGAACACTCTAGACAAGCTGGATCGTGCCAAATATTTCGAATTTGCCAGTGAAGCCATTCATATTAGTGATAATGTGGTTGAGCACTTTTCCAGTGAAGATGTCAGACTCCTGGCCGACAATATTGTACCCATCCTGGAAACCATTAAATCCATTACCCAACCCCAAATGATAGGTGCGGTAAAAAATGCAATTACCATTTTTGACAAGATGAATGTGGAGGATATCCAGGAAGTTTCAGTCTGGAAAGCCATGCGAGAGCTAAACACCCCTGAGATGAAACGGGGGTTGGGTTTCGTCATCGCATTTATGAAAAACATTTCCAACCAAGAGTCTAAATCTATTAAAGGAGAAAAATAAAATGACAACAAAAGAACTCGCCGGAATCAGTGTCGATGTTGACACAGAGGGATTCCTAACTGATCACACGATCTGGAACCTTGATCTGGCTGCAGCCATCGCCAAGGAAGAGGGTATCGATCCTTTAACAGATCGTCATGTTGATGTCCTTAACTTTATGCGTAAAGAATTTGAAGAAAATGGCACAGCACCTTCAATTCGAAAAATGAATAAACTGAATATTGTTCCCACCAAAGAGCTCTATGCTCTCTTCCCCGGTGGTCCCGCAAAAAAAGCTGCCAAAATCGCAGGTCTGGGGAAACCCCAGGGTTGTATCTAAAGGAGATTCATGATGAGTGAACAACCTGAACCAATCAAAAAAGTTTCCTTAATCGTTTCCAAGGGTTCCCTTATAGATGTTTATCCTGCACTGGTCATGGGGAATGGTGCTCGCATGGAAGGCATGGATGCCTCCATCTTCTTCACCTTCTTTGGACTGGGTGCTTTAATCAAAAAGACCCAGGATTCGCTGAAAGTTGCTACTGTGGGAAACCCTGCAATGAATATGGCTATGCCCATGTTGAAAATGCCCATCACCATGCCCTTCCCTACCTTATTAGGAGCTATTCCAGGTGTGTCCAATTTTGCCACCTGGATGATGAAGAATGAAATGGAGAATCTGGATATTCCCACCATACCTGAGTTTCTTGAAATGTTCACCGATGCTGGGGGTGAAGTGTTCGCCTGTAAGTTGGCCATGGACATGTTCAAGCTGACTAAGGATGATCTGTGTGACCAAGTTTCTTCAGTACTCACAGTGGGCGAATTCTACGAACGCTCAGCTGGAGCATCGATCATTTTCACGTAGTACCAGTTCTCAAGATACTTAGATATAGCTGGAGTCAGGGCAACCTGCTCCAGCTTTTTTAATACTTCCTGAAAGAATATCCCACCTCAAGTCATTGCGAGTGTAACGAAGCCTGCCTTTGCCGAAGCGGCTCCGCGCAGGCAGGCAATCTCTGAATTCTGAAATAGCCGCAATCCCGAGATCGCCACGTCGGTCTTCGACCGTCTCGCGAAGACTGGGTTGGACCTCCCCTTATCGTCATTGCGAACCGGAGTGCAGCGAAGGTGTGGCAATCTCCGACTTCTTGGGTAACGGACAGCCCGAGATCGCGGCGGTCGTTACACTCCCTCCCACGCCTTTGGCGGGGTTCCGCGAAGACTGATCAAGGTTGGAGACCATGGATAATACCGGCTATTGTATTGAAGATAGAGTTGTCGTGGTCGACCTGGACATTTCCATCTGTCTATGCCCGACGAACTACGACCCGACAAGTAAGCTTAACGTCCGGCTTTTTGTAAAGGGGATTAGTTAAGACAAAAAAAGTCCCACCGAAGTGGGACTTTTTAATTCAAGCTTAGATTAAGGTTTAGTCCACTAGGGCAATAGCCTCATCTAATAATGCATCAACATATGTTGGATTATGAACACCAAGACTTCTGTCTTCATGTATAACTACATAGTTCCACCATGCTTGGAAAACTTCTGCACTATAGGTACCATCATGCAAGTGACCTGTACTGTCAATGATACCAGCAGTCAACAGATAACCACTCAGAGTAGCCATTTTTGTCGTTACAGATGTTTGTCCACCAAAAAGATCAAAATCTGTGGCTGAAGTGTGACATGATGTACAAGCTTCAACGAGGGGCTTGAATGTATGTCCACCAGCAACATTTGTATCGTCACCAGTTCCTTCAGTCATATGACAACCGACACAACCTGCGCCAACGTGTGCGGCAAAGGGTACACCGGTTGATGAGGCACCAAGATTACCTAAGAGGACATTACTCTGAGGACCGTGGTGAGGACCATCGTGTCCACCGACTTCTACGGAGTCAGCACTACCATCCCAAAATTTGGCAGGACCGCTACGAGCTTGGTGACAGGATACACAAAGATTGCTATTTTCGTCTACATCTAAGGAAACTGTAGCATCAAATATAGCTGCAGAAGCATCTGTCAAGCGTAAGGCATAGTCAGCTTCTTCAAAGGTTGTGTGTAATCCGTGACAGGTTCCACATTGCCATGCTTCTGGCACTTTTACATTATCAGCAACTTCGCCAGTTGTGACAAATTCGACAAAACCATTTCCAGAGTGACAACGTGCACAACCACCACCATAATAATCAGCATAGTTGATAAATTCGCCAATACCATGCTGGGACCGGCTCATTTCAATCTGATTATCAATCATGTTGGCTTCACTGTGGCAAACGAGACATGTGACATTTCCATCGACTCCATCAGCACCATCAGCACCATCAGCACCGGCGGCACCATCAGTACCAGCCAGACCATCTTCGCCGGCAGGGCCTTCACAACTAACTGTAAACATCACCATCAGGGACAATACCAAAATGGCAAACAGGTTGATTTTTTTACTCATTTTTTCCTCCAGGTTAACTTCTATTGTTATTTTCAATTATTTCCTAGCTTTGAGAAACCACACTTAAGCATTCCTAAACAATAGAATGTCTTGATGATCATAATAGTCTCTATCAGCAACTATTCTTTTTTTAAAAAACCCACCAATTGATTGCCAGCTAACAACTTGGCCAATTTCAATCGTGGGTAGAAATCTTATCGTTTGAGAAAAAACCTTCACAATCCATTTTCAACATGCTTGGCGTTCCTGATAAAATCGCAAAAAAGGATGCCACCACACCGCCTAAAACACAACATATGCTTTAGTGAAACATAGATTTGAATTGGCAAAAAACTTATTTAACAATCGAATATACAGAGGTGGTTTATAGATGCAACATGGCAGTATTTACGAGGAATGAGCGAAGCCTATTCAAGACCTGGCTAGCCCTTGAGTTTAGTTCATAACAATCAACACTTTAACTCAAATAGTTGCTATTCGTCATGGAGTTTTCATACATTAAAAAACTTTCATTTAAGCAATTCTCAGCCCTATTCCCCAAGGAAATGAAACAAGCCTATGGCCTATTCACCAGGATAAGAGAGGCCCAGAAGAGAGCGAATATGATCCATGGTTTCCATGATTTTAATGGTCTCATTGAGGGGCATCAGGGGATGTTCAATTTGACCCGCCGATAGCATGTCCATCACTGCCTGAGCCTCATATTGGTAGCCATTTGAGGTGTGGGGTGTATCAATCTCAACTATCTCTTTACCCTGCTCCTGGATACTTACCTTATGTGGTCGGCCAATCATGCCATGCAATTCCAGATATCCTTTGGCCCCATGTATTGTGGCATTGTTTTTCGAAAGAAATTTACTTGAACAACCCAGTTCGGCAGTAGCTCCTGAAGCGTATTTAAAAATCATGGATACCTGATCATCTACCCCCGTTTCACATAGGCTACCTGTAGCCAATATCTCCAGGGGCTTGCCAAAAATTGCGGATGCCAGGGCAATGGGATAAACACCCAGATCCAATAGGGCTCCTCCAGCTAAATCCAGATTAAAAATGCGATGTTCAAGGCCCACATCGAAACGGAATGACAGATCAGCTTTGAGATGATGAAGGTCGCCCAGCCGATTTTCATCCAGTAGCTGCCTCGCCACCCCATACCAGGGCTGAAAACGATTCCACATGGCTTCCATGAGAAAAAGGTTCTTCTCCCTCGCCAGTTTAACTAGTTCACGAGCCTCTCCAGCATTGATAGTAAAAGCTTTTTCACACAAGACATGCTTCCCTGCATTCAAGGCATCAGAGACATTCTGAAAATGAAAATTGTGAGGAGTGCCTATATAGACAACATCCACCTGAGGATCGGCATATAACTCCTCATAGGATCCATAGGCTTGATTCACATTCCATTTGAGCGCGAATTTGTTCGCAGTCTGTGGAGAACGAGAACCCACAGCATATATCTTTGCATTGTCAAGGGAAGCCAACCCCTCTGCAAATAGGTTTGAAATGGTTCCAGTCCCTATAAGACCCCAATTGTACTTTTTCAATTTCTACTCCGATCCTTGTTAATAGGATAAAACTAATCTTTCCATAAGTCAGGAGAAGGTAAAAAAGTAAGAGGCCAGCAAAGCCGGCCTCTCTATCGTATTCCTAAAGGTCTGTAAAAGCTGCTTACTGCCCAAACCAATAAGAGAGTTTGAGGGCAAATACATCGTCAGCCTCTGATTCTAACAATCTGCTTAAATCTTTGGTAAAATCATATCTCCCATGGTTTTGGAAATCTGATCCATTGTGGGTCCAGACCAGGAACATGGTGGAGCCTGGTGAAAACTCCCAACGCAGCACCAGGGTTCCAATCAAAGCCTTATAGTTAAAATCTGGGTTATACAGTGTGAAGGCATCAGCAGAATCTCCGCCCGTGGGATCGACAACAAAATTTTCATCGATGGTCGATCCTTCTTCTCCGTATATCAGGAACTCAGACGACTCCGGTCGTTTATACTCTTTAAACCTGGAGTAGTCTCCCACTGCAATAAAGGGTTGGAAATATCCTTCCAGGGTGAAACGAGGTGTGATGGGAAAATCTATCCGAATATCAGCAGAAGTTACGGTCTGGTCCAATTGCGCAACGACGTAACGCTTCTCATACATCTGGGTGTTGGCGGGATCATTTACAGTAGTGATATACTGGGTCATATCTGTTTCCCAATAAAAATATGGCTCTATGGACAGATTGAGCTGATCTCCCAACTTCATATTGAGATTCAATGACAGACCCAGTTCATCTCCCCCATCATTTGCTGCGCCCCAATCAACGGAGAAGGAATAGGAAATATCTTTTCTATAATCTGAGTTAAGACCTGCAGCAAAAAATGCTTCAGGAGCTTCAAGAACGCGGGGTCCTCCCCGCAGTTTGGTATTACTTAAATTTTCAAATGAGTACCCTCCATTCATATTCAAACTCCAAAAATTGACGAAGCGAATCGATGCCATACTAAAAATGACATCAGATATATTCACGCCGTCAAAATCATGGTTATTTGCATAGAGGACGCTGGCACTGGCTGAGCGGATATATGTGCCTCGATCCAACCATCGATAGCCCACATTTATGTGTTTGTTGATTACATCTGTCCCAAAGGTCAGACCCAGATCATTGGATTCAAACCCTGGTGACACCCATCCGAGAGCGGCATTCAATTGAAATCGACCATCTTCTTTATTGAGCTTGATGCGACCTGCATGACCATCCATGATTGTCATGGAGGTGTCAAGTTCAACGTGGTTTGCGTCTGGTCGTTGAAAATAGTGATTGGAACCATTCTGCAACCTAAGCATACGCTCTCTCGTGCCGCTCACTTGGGAAAAGCCTCCCCAGGCACCAAGTGCCCAGCCTCTATCCTGGCCGAGAAAAGCCCAACCATCAACACCAAGACCAACACCTTGGCTGGAGAGCAGGTCCGCCGTCCTATGCGGGAACGTTTCTTCGCCAAACAAGCTTAATCCATCCATATATCGATTGGTCAAGGTGCCCATAAAACCCAGCCCATAACGACCATCATCCATCTCTTTCAGAGCGCGAATAAGATTGTAGCTGGTATAGGGCTCAACCTGTTCCTCAATGATTTCTCCATTTTGATAATAGCGGGCATGTTCACGAGACGTGAGCGCTGATAGACCACCTATGGACCAGTTATCACCTATCTTACCACTGATCTTGGCAGCTCCAAGAATTCTGGTTTCTGAGGGTTTATCGAGGGAATCATACGCAGCTGAAGCAACAGATACCTGTGGTGGACGGCCAATGCGACGGCTATAGAAGAAACTGGGTTCATTAAAATTGACACTGATATTGTTGGTGGGACCCCCATTCCCAAAACGGAAGATGTTGCGGCCTTCAAGAAAGAAGGGTCGTTTTTCATTATAATAGGTTTCATGGTCAGACAGGTTAATGGAAGAAGGATCTGCCTCTACCTGGCCAAAATCTGGATTGATAGTGGCGTCTACCGTCAAGTTCGCCCCGATCCCCAGCTTGATATCAGCACCTACTCCAAAATCGCTGTCCTTTCCTTCGATGAAAGCATTGTCCTTTTGAGTAGGCAGATTGCTGATACTGGTAGTCATATAGGGAAGAAATTCTCTCCGTTTGGGTGGATGAATATTTCTGATTTGCGTGAGATCCGCAGCACGACTCATAGTACCACTCTCATTAAGTGGGAAATAGACATAATAATCCCACTCCCCTGAACGTTGGATATATCGCGTGGGGAGAATTCCCCATATATACTCATCTTTGTCACTGAACCTTAATTGCGAAAGGGGGATACGCATTTCAGCAGTCCAGCCCTTGTCGTCAATTGTTGTTTTCGCTTCCCAGATACCATCCCAGGAGTCATCCGTCCAGGAATCATTGAAATAGACCTCATCTCGCATGGACCCCGCAGGATTTATCTGAAAGGAGAAGCCATTCCGCTTATCATGATATGAATCAATGATGACCTCAAAAACGTCAGCATTCAGGAAGGCATCGCGACGACCGATTCTGCCAACTACTGAGTCGGGTTGATTGTCCCACATGCGCGCCCCCACATAGATAGCTGCATCATCATAGGCGATCCACATATCGGTTTTCTGTGAGGCTTTGGCGCCGTTAAAAGGCTCGTATTGAATAAAGTCTGAATAACTCGTTTCCAGATAGAAGGCTTCATCCAGGCGACCATCAATATGAAGCGGTTCAGAAATCCTGTTCGCCTTAATTTCACGATCTCTATAGTTGTTGGGATCAAAAGGTTCTTCATATGCAAACAGAACAGCGATAATGCCAAAAAAGAGTAAAGTGTGTTTCATAATTGCCCCGGATGTGTGCGTTCATTTTCAATTGGCTAGATGGGATCAAGACTTTTGAGTTCTCATATGTGTCACATACATGAGATCATCCTGATCCTGATAAATTCAATGAGTATGTTGTCAATCCATGTGCCAGACACAATCAACAGTATCTATTTGTAATATATACAAGTATATATAGTCAATTATAACGCACCGCGGGGACGCTATAAAGCATCAATTTGATTCATATCCATATGGAATTGATATATCCCCATCTAACCCACAATGGGCCTTTCGAGGTATCAGGTGAGAAGAGGAGTGACTATACTAGAATCTGGGGTTCACAATATTATTGTAAATGGACCCAAATGTATAGCTGATGCCCATTGAACCCCGGTAACTATACTGAGTTTCAAGCTCCTGGGTCTGAAGCAGAACATCTTCCTGGCTGGCTTCTCCTTTTGGCAAGGAGAGTTGATCGTGGATGAGGGAATACCTCCCATCAATATTGAAAGAAAATCCCTTGAGAATTTTCAAGGAGAGTTCGCCCCTCACAGTAAGTCTGTTCTTTGCAAAATCGTGAAAATAGTGTGAACCTTCAACATTTAACTCGGCAGAGCCCCAGGATTCATGGAGTTCAAAATCAATTTCAAGGGCTTCCTTGAGAAGTTTTTCTTCACTTTGCTCATAGATTGTCATTTCATGGTAATTGTTCATGTTCCAACCCAAGACATAATTAAATCGAAATTCACGTCGGGTGGATTCCTGATATGGAAAAATATTGTACTCCAGGATTGGATTCACCCACACAGCTCTATCGAGATTTGAATAGGTGGAAATGAATGCCCCAGCTCTAAACCCTACTGACATGTGATCGGACACACTTTTAACAACCATAGAATTAAATCCAGGATTTCTTCTAATGCTGACATACTCATCCCCATCGATGGTATAACGTTCCTCATTGTAAGATCCCCGGAGTTGAAATCTCATTTTCAAAGCTTCTGTGGTTCGACTGGCAATAAAGCTCCAATTTGAATTTAAATTGCTATAGCTTGATTGTCCATCAAACCAACCATTCAAACTGGATTGAAAAATCCAATAATCCCACCTATCTTCAGGTTGTTCCATAGCCATATTTTTGTTAAAACTTATTTTGAGGTCATCAGCCAGGGGGGTATAACCTATAAATCTCACCGTACCCAGCTTGAGCCATTTCAGGGTTTTTTCTCGAATTTCGTCATCAGACATCTCTTGATCTGTCACATAGATTAAGGTGTCGATCATTCCTTCAAAGCGTTGGTGCCCTTCTATAGTCATGGTGTATTTGCGACCGTTTCCACCTGTACTTTGACGCGTGATCATGATAAAAAGATCTGCATCATTTCGATCAATGACATAATTGACATAATCCAGTTCAGTACGGATATAGGTCATGTCGCAGGAGCGACAATCTATATACAGGTTTGGAGCGTCATTTTTGGTCACATTTTGGGAGAGCAGATTTGAAACGAGTAAGAAGAAGATGAGAAGCGGGAAGATTTTGGACATTTATATTACCTCTGTAAAAACACTCAAACGTATCCTTGATCATGGGAAAAATGGATAGAAATCCTCCCCATCAAGATTTAGCGTCGAATATGGCACACAAGGAGGGCCGATCCCATATTCATCTCATCTGTTGAAGAGATTAATAAAGATTATTTCATTAAGGATTTTTTGAGAGTATGCTCTTGGCGTAACTGCGCCCATAGATGGAAAATTCGGTCAAAATATCATTGAGTTCCAACTCAAGGTTTTGGAGTACTTCAGGATTATCAGAACTATTGAGGACTTCCAATAATTCATACTTTTGGGGGAATTTGCCTAATTCATAATTTGGATCAGACACCAGCTGCTGCGGGAAATTCTTTGCGATAATTTTATCCAGTCTGTTTGCTCTGGAATATGCTTTTTTAGTAATGATTTCGCGAGGTATCAAATCCATATAGTGCGGGATTGCTCCTTTTGAGGAGAGAGTTTGAAAATGCAAATATTCCATATCCTGCTCGAGATAGGCTCGCTCCAGAAGTTGTCTTTCCAAAAGTTCAATAGCCATGTGTCTGTTTGACACCAACTGTATTGCTTCATCCTTCATGCGACTACGACCCAACATGTCCAGGACATTCATTGAAATCATTTTAAAGGTCCCTACACCAGGCAGAGCACGGGCATGGTAGGGTTGTGTCAGATCAGCAATATAGTGCAGTCCCCAACCCATAAAGCGCCAACCCCAGTAATCGTGACCTAAACTAAAGGCAAGTTCTGAAAGTGTCTTGTATAAGTGAATTCTATATTCTGGATAACATTGTTTGATGAAGGGTCCAACCATATTAATCAATGCAGCTTCGTGATAAAGCCCCATGTGTATGGGTGCCTGGGAGCCGTATTCAAGTTTTGCATCTCCAAAGGGCTGCTTTCCCATTCCATAGCTCTGTCCCCATTCCGTATCATTATTTTCATAGAGTCCGATGTCCAAACCCAGGTCAGGTTCATGATTTGCAGTAACCAGCACACTGAGAGGATCTATGGTATCCCCTGGGGTTAGTCCAACAAATACGACATTGTAGAAACCTTCATTCCCCTTCAGGGGGGTTACTTGTTCAGGAGCCAGAATCTGACGTGAACCAGTCTCTCCGCCTGGTAACAACTGGAGATATGGAATTAATTTTGATTCAGGATTGATCCGAATAGCATGAGTAAATCTCCGACGGACGGTTTCTTCGTCATTGCTTGCCTGGAAGCTAAGGGAATCTGGTAAAGGTGCATAAAATTCTAAATTGTTAATGACCCACGCTTCTTCCTTCAAAAGCGTCTCTTCAAGATGCAACTCAGCCAGAATGAGAAACTCCTCAAGGCTTGTCACTACGACGTCTTCAGCGCCTACAATTTCCTCCATTGAGGAAAAGACAGGTTGAGCAATAAGCGTATGTAATTCCCAGGCATTCGCAGGGAAAGAGGTAAGACTAATAAGCGCTACTACGAGCGCACGGTTAAAGAATGTCATGATGGTGATTTCCCCAAGATTATAAATTGTGATTAATATTGTACTCTTTAAAATAGCTGAAATATAAGTGATTGCTAAGTATTTATTATTTATTAACAAAGGCGGGGTTATTACCCGGAGTTAAGATTCCCCTCCTCGTTATACCGTCGTGCCATTGGATTAACGATTAAGACGCTTCGCTTCATTTCTGAGGATGGATGAAACCAACGGCCGATAGAATCTCCAGAAAAATTGTTGACGGTCCTCAACATCATTTTTGTTGTAGAAAAATTTGTGGAAACGCTGAATGCCTTTAAAGTACGCAGTAGATCGAATAACAGGATTATCAGAAAAATCGCCTGCGAAATAATAAAATGGATATTCACCTGTGCTCTCTTTCAGCACGGCGGGAAACATTTTGGGAATGTTGTGTGTCCTCAAAAGTGAATCACCCCTATCATTCACTTCCAAATGATATATCGAGACAATTTGATTATCCCGTTCAGGGGATGAAACGATATCAAACCAGAAAGGATATTGAATGGAAGGGGGAAGTCCGTATAATTCGGCGTTCACAGCTTGGGTTTCAATTACTGGAGCTTCCTCGACCAGGTGTGTACCGTATTCAAGTATGACGATATCATCCCTGCGAACCAGCACGATTCCCGAGTCTGTAAAGGGCCAATCCTCACCATATTTTTTATGATAAAGGCTGATTACCCAGGGAGGTAAATCCTCATGTGCCGTGGAATCAAGGGATAGAAAATAGCGTCCAGTCCAGCCAGACCACTTTACTCCCAGAATAGTCTGGAGCGAATCCCGCATACTGCGCCAGGTTGGTGGTTCGAACAGCGAAAACTCACTTATAATAAGCTTATTCTGTGCTCGAAATTCCTTCAAAACAGCAAGATCACTGTGCCTGAACCCGCCGTACATAAGCCGATTCGGTTCATCCAGACGAACCTGATAATCATGGGTATACACACCGTATGAATCCGTCAGGTAGAGCAAATCAGAGTTACTTACCAAACTGACAATCTCAAGTGAGTCCAGTGCGTTGAAATCACGAACAACAAAATCACCGCCTAAGCGGGGATAGAAGCCATAATAATCCGAATCAGGTCTATAGAATTCCTGCTGATCATTGACAATGCGTTCATGGTTTAGAAGCCAGTTTAATGAGTGTAATTCCATGTTATTGTGATCTGTCACTGACTTATTCACAATAACAATTTCAAGCTCATGTTTTGGAGAGAACAGCCACATCAAATACATGATCACTGGCACAGCAATCACGAAATAGAGCATGTATCTTAAAATCACCACCTCGAGAGGACGTGTGATAAAGCGAAGTATTTTTTCAGTAATTGTCTTGATCATTTTGCACCATCCTCAGGGGTAGTGGCAAAGCCCTTTCGTTCCATTTTCCCCCATCCTTCAACCTTTCGAAGCGCAGAAATGAAGCCATGGATGCGCCAATAGATAGTAAGCTGGCGATAGCCAAAATTTTCAATAATGGCCAGGAAGAACAGCTGAAACAGGTCTCTGGTTCGGGGGTAGCGTCGGAAGGTGAGCTCCTCCAGGGCAACAGAGAATAAAGAAAGGGCAACACCAAACACAAATGCTACTACGAAAAACGCAGCCATATAAGTATATGATATAGAACCCCAGATGACAGCGATGAGAAAAGTGATATAACCAGGCATCTCAATCGCAGGTCCTAACATTTCCAGAAAATAGAAATAAGGAAAGGCAAACATACCGATACGCCCGTATTTTGGATTAAAGAGCATGACTCTATGTCGAGAAAGTACCTCAAAGAGACCTCTTTGCCATCGGTCACGCTGACGTCCCAGGATTTTAGTAGATTCAGGACATTCTGTCCAGGCCACTGGATCAGGTACAAATGAAATAGTGTAGGGCAGTTTTCTTTCAAGATGGTAGCGATGAAGTTTGACCACCAATTCCATGTCCTCACCTACCGTATCATGGGCATAGCCACCGACGGCAACCACAGCGGAGCGCTTGAACATGCCAAAAGCCCCGGAAATGATCAGTGTCGCATTCATAGCACTCCAGCCCATCCGACCGGAGAGAAAAGCACGTAAATACTCAAGTACCTGAAACTTGGCCCAAATGTTTTTCGGCAATCTGATCTTGGTGAGGGTACCACGTTGAAGTGTACAATCATTTACAATTCGAATAATCCCCCCAGCTGCAACCGTATGGGCATCCTCAAGGAAGGGTCTCACAATGCGAATGAGGGCATCTCTTTCTAGAATACTATCAGCATCCATGGCACAGAACAAAGGGGTTCGACAGAAGTTCAAACCCACATTCAAGGCATCTGCCTTGCCACCGTTTTCCTTATCAATGACCCACAGATTTGGTTGATATTCACTGCGGTAAATGCCCCGGACAGCTGCTGCTTCAATATCAGCAACCTTGAACCGAGCGGCCGGTTTTAGCTCAAAAGCGTTGATGAGTTGCTCCATGGTAGAATCTTTAGAGCCATCATTGATGACAAGCACTTCGTATTCGGGATAATTCAGCGCTAAAAGGGCTCGAATGGACTCAACGCAGGTTGCCTCCTCATTATAGGCAGGTGCAAATAAGGTTACTGGTGGTACACCGGCCTTGGCAATAAGTCCCTGTAAATCCACTGCTTCCATACGTCGAGCATATGATCTCAAGGAAAAAAATGCAAAAATGGTGGTAAGTAAATAAAAGAAATTCAACAGAAGGAAATAGGCCAACACAACATAGTTAAAACCATCTAACAACATTTCCAATAGACGCACAAAGACGGTCATATGCCATGCACCTCTGTGAGTATTTGTTGGGCTATTGAAGCTCTCGGATGATCAGAAGCGGCTATTTCCTCAAGCAATTTTGTGCTCTTAATCTGGTGCAAGGCTCTGGCCGCTTGCAAAGCTACCCAGCTTGAGGGGTCGTCCAACCCCTTAAGCATAATTGAGGAGTCAGACTCCATACCTACTGAGCCAAGGGCGGAGAGGGCATGGATTCGAACAATTTCCTCAGGGGAGTTTACCAGACCAAGCAAGAGAGGTCGATGCCTGGGAGTCCCCATGTCTCTTAATATTTTTAAGCAGGTCGCGCTTAGTTCTGGATCACCTC
>CAZDVD010000003.1:0-9675 GCA_964508765.1 uncultured Lentisphaeria bacterium | reverse complement strand
GTCCCCATGTCTCTTAATATTTTTAAGCAGGTCGCGCTTAGTTCTGGATCACCTCCAGCTTCAAGAACCTTTACTGCAGTATCGGGGGCTGCTAGATCACCAATTTGCCTTAAAGCTTCTGCTGCAGCAATGCGAACTCTTACTGAGGCATCCTGATTAAGCAGCTCTTCACGCAAACGAGGAGCAATTTCTGGTCCCATCTCAGACAACATGGAAGCCAGGAAGTTCATACTCCACTCATCAAAATGTGAAAGCTCTGGGAGGATGAGATCAATATGCTCGGGAAAATCTGCATGAGCTAGAATTCTGGCTGCAGCCATCTTGACGATGGGGGCATCCTCCTGTAAGGTCAGAATAATCGGATCGATATAGGTTGGAAAACCCAGGGTTGCCAAAATATTGATATTGCGGGCCCGCAACTCAGGATATCCGCGCTTTAACTTCGCAGCGATCATAGGCAAATGCGGGGCTGCCAGGTCTTTAATAATCTGGAGTTCTTGACCTCGGAGTCTGGATGCAAAACGGTAAAGATATTGAACAAAGAAATCCCTGTCCCCTCGCTTTATCTCTATCTCCGGGAGGTCATCCCCTTCATCATTGGAAAGAATTTCCATGATTTGGCCCTCCCAACTCTTCTCAAGTCGGGAATACCGTTTTGAATTTTGATTGTTTTTCATTCTCAACAGCACGACGCCAATAGCGATAATTATTGTGAGTACAAACAGGAAGACGACAGTCAGAATTAATATCTGCAATGCCAGTTCAAGACGTGGTAGTGTCTGAAAATAGGAAAAGAATTTTTCACCCATATCTTTTACAAAGGTAAGGGCTTCCTTAAAATATTTGACGATTTGATCAGAGCTCAAGATGAACCCGGAGCTGAGCAAGGAGTTCGAATGGATTAAAAGGTTTTCTCAACACAGCTTTGGCTCCCAGACCTAGCCAGGTTTTTATGAGATCCTCGTCATCCCGGGCAGAGAGCATAATGACTTCAGGTTGTTTTGGGTGGGACGAGTTTTTGAAAATGCCCAAGAGTTCTTCACCACTGATATCAGGCAATTGATAGTCTAAAATAATTCCATCGATTCTCTGACTCTGCATGATTGCTTGAGCCTGCAAACCATCAGCCGCTTCAAATATTGTCAGATCGTCTATTGAGGCAAGCACTGAGGCAAGAATGAGGCGGAT
The DNA here is from genome assembly GCA_964508765.1 of uncultured Lentisphaeria bacterium. Lineage (GTDB taxonomy): Bacteria > Fidelibacterota > UBA8477 > UBA8477 > JABMPR01 > JABMPR01. The sequence goes on along the minus strand of CAZDVD010000003.1, from coordinate 8,487 downwards.
ATCCTCATCATCATCAATGATTAGAAGTGAATAACTCATTATATGAGTCGTCGGATTCTGGCCAGCAGCTCCATTGGACTGAATGGCTTCAGGACGTAGTCATTGGCGCCCAACTTGAGCCCTCTGGAAATATCCTGTTCACTTCCCATGGATGTCAGCATGATTACAGGTGTTTTTTGGTTCAATGAATCTCCTCGAGTCCTTTGTAAAAGCTCGAAGCCTTCCATACCTGGCATTTTGACATCAAATATGGCCAGATCATACTTTTCTCTCCTGGCTGCTTCCAGGGCAGCATCACCTCGATCGAAATGGTCAACTTCAAATCCATCCTTGCGCAAACGGTGGAGAACAAATTCAGCTGTCAGATCATCATCCTCAGCCATAAGAATTTTGGTGGGTCGGATTTCAATATCGTCATTTGAAGCCATGATGCAGTTCCTGCCAGAGGCTTTTGCTCTATAAAGCAGGGCATCTGCCTGTGAGAGTGCCTGTTCCAGATCCTCGCCAGATTTTACCTGATAGACACCCCCTGAAAAGCTAAGGGGAATTGAATCACCAGCCTTTGTCGCTAGAGGATATTCATTTAAGTGCGACAATGCCTTTGTGAGTGCCGACTTACCATCTGCCTCCATGGTTGCAGGCAGCAAAACAGCAAATTCCTCTCCTCCCCACCGGGCCACAAAATCTGATTGACGCAACTTCTCTCTAATTTGGGTCGCCACATAGCGGAGGGCTTCATCACCTACCATATGACCGTGGTCATCGTTAATTTTTTTGAATTCATCTATATCCAACATTGCCAAACACAGGGGTGATTCTTCTCTAAATGACAGCTTACTCTGTGACTCATAGGTTTCAGAAAAGGCCGCGCGATTGGGAAGATTGGTGAGGTGATCATAACGAGTTTGCTTTTCCAGGTTGCGACTTCGTTGAAGTGTCACAGCAACCCTTGTAGTCAGTAGTGCTGGGTCCAGAGGTTTTTCGAAATAATCATCTGCTCCCAGTGCGAAACATTCTGCCTTTATCTGGGGACTATTTTTTGCAGAAAGCACCAACACGGGTAAAGTCGCAGTACGATGATCCTCTCTGAGCTTCATGAGGAAATTGCGCCCATCAATGTCAGGTAGGACAAGATCCAATATCATCAGGTCAAAAACTTCAGTCGCAAGAAAATCCATACCTGCCTGGGCAGTTTCAGCAGTGGAAACATCATAACCCTGTTTTTGCAGAATAACTCCAAGCATCAAGCGGATTTCATCAGAATCGTCAACGACAAGGATCCGCTCACGATCGGGTCGACTGCCACCATACAGCTCCTCAAGATGAGCAACGAGGTTGGTCAGAGCCTCTGTCAACATGTCGTCAGTTGAGTCTTCTAAGGCCGCTGACAACTCGCTGATTTTTGGGAAACCATATGTCGCTCCAGATCCACGAAGTGAATGGGCGAGTCTTCGAATGGAAATGGCTGACTCTTCAAAATTACTGGAAAGTCCTCTCTCTGAGGCCCGAAAGGCTTCAATCCGAGAGCCCATTTTTTGGAGATAATTTTTTTGAAATTCTTCCATTACTTTCTTTTTACTCTTTCTTTTCAGAAAACACGGTCAGCATTTGATGTCGTAATTCCTGCTCAAAATCCTGATCTTTTTTGATAATGATGATGCCATCATTCTTTATGAGAAGTTCCTCCTGGGGAGACATTTGTTTGCCCGTAATTATCACAACACGTGGCATGGTGTGATTGGTCTTATTCTCCAAAACTTCAAGAAATTTTAAGCCACCCATTTCAGGCATTTTTAAATCGAGAAGGATTAAGTTTGGGACATAATCATCAAGAATGTCAAGCGCTTCTTGTCCATTGCCCGCCATTCTTAGTTCAAGCTGAAGATCTGAGAGATATTCAGAAATGACATTTCGCATATCCGGATCATCCTCAACAAGCAGCACGCAACAAGGCGAGTTTTGAATGTTTCTCCGGATGGCCCATATCAGGTCATGTTGATTCACCGGTTTTTGCACAAAATCTGTGGCACCAGGTAATTTTCCCCGATTTTCCCGAGCGACAATACTCACAACCACAACGGGGATATCTGCAAACTCCTCGTTTGCCCGCAATGCAGCAAGAAATATATCTCCCGCTTCATCAGGCATTCTGAGATCCAGGGTAATAAGATCTGGTTTTTGACGCTTCACAGTGACCATGGCGGCGGCGGTGGATTCTGCCGTCTCTAGTTCACATTCTGTATCTTTAAGGTAATGTGAGAGTAGTGTCAATGAATCTGGATCATCATCAACCAGAAGAATACGTTTGCCTTTGAAACTACCATCCTCGATGGATCCTGAGGCGCGTTCGGTGGAGCGAGTCGCCTTACGTATAGATTCTTCCACATTGGCCACAGGGTCCTCGGAAGGTATTGAGATTTTAAATGTTGAACCTTTTCCCTCTTCACTTGACACGTTCAGGGTGTATCCCATGAGCTCACAAAGAGCCCGGCTGATCGATAGTCCCAATCCGGTGCCACCATATTTACGTTGTGTGCTGGAATCTACTTGCTCGAATTCATCGAAAATATGGCTCAGCCGATCCTCAGGAATGCCAATGCCGGAATCAACAACTTGAATGCTCGTCGGGCGGTTGGTATGGGAATCGGTCATCAATGCGACGGTCACGGCCCCTTGATCAGTAAACTTGATTGCATTGGAAACGAGGTTTAACAAAATCTGCTTTAGTTTTCCAGGGTCAGTCTGAATTTCGCTGATTTTTTGGGGAAGGTCTACCACCAAATTTACTTCTTTTTGAGCAACTTGGCTTTCTACCTGGCCGATGAGATCCGTAATTAAATCACCCACATTGAGACTCACAATTTCAAGTTCCATGCTGCCAGCTTCAACTTTTGAAAGATCCAGAATATCATTAATCAGCTCTAAAAGATGTTTACCATTGGCCTGGATTCTTTCCAGGTAGGTAAGTTCCTTTTCATCCATTTTGGAATCAGCATTTCTTAAAATAACATTTGAAAAGCCGATGACTGAGTTAAGTGGTGTCCTGAGTTCATGACTCATGTTGGTTAAAAATTCACTCTTGGTTTTGTTGGCTTCTTCAGCGACTGATTTTGCCAACTGAAGTGCTTCTTCACCTCGTTTTCTCTGAGTAATATCCAGAGCAATACCTAGAAAGCCTGTGATATTACCAGATGTATCCAGAGTGGCTGTCACTGCAGAGTCTACAGTGAGTTGACTCCCGTCCTTGCGAACATAAGTCCACTCTTTTTCTGAGTAGCCGCCCATCTTTGCAAGCACCACATAAGTCTCAAACCCTTCTATAGGTCGCCCAAGCTCGCGGCTTAGTTCCTCTGATCGCTTTTTGACTTCAGAGTCGAGATGAAAAATGTCAGATGCCTTACCAATTAATTCATCACTGCTGTAACCCAGCATGCGTTCTGCTCCAGGATTGAAAATGGTTATTTTACCTTCCAAGTTAGTAGCAATAATTCCGACCTGGGTGGCAGAATTAAAGACGCTTTTGAGTTGGAGATGGGCATTGGCCAGATCATCGGCAGCTTTTTTCATCTCGGTGATATCTCTAAAGGTTCCCGTCAAAAAGTGGCTGCCCTCCGTGCGGACTTCATTGATACCTAGATCAAGATAGACGGCTCTGCCATCTTTGCGTTTACCTACCACCTCGCGTGATTCAGCAACAGCCCCTTCTGTGTCGCGCTCACGGAATCGTTTTAAATAGTCGTCGTGAGTATCGGATTCAGGTAAGCCCATGAGCATCTTGATGTTATTGCCCCATACTTCCTGAAGCGTATACCCAAAAATTTGCTGAGCAGCGTCGTTGTAACTTTCGATGGTTCCATGGGCATCCATGGTTATCACACCCACGACAGCTGAACGCACCAAAGCCCTGAACTTTTCCTCACTCTGTGTCAGCTTCTTTGTAGCTCTTTCTTGTTCCAGCACACGACTTACCCACTGGCCCATGAGCCGAACGAAATCGTGATCTGACTCTGTATAAGGAATATCACGAGCTTGTGAACGGGAAAAGTTTAGCGTACCGAAGGGTTCATCATTGACCTTAATGGGAACCCCGATATATGACTCAAGATTGAATGTCGCATAGCAGGGATGAGCGGAGAATTCCGAAGATTTCATCTCATCAATAGCCACGATGTCCTTCGCCATCAGAGCAATGCTGCAGTAAGTGTCACCCAGATCAAAAATCTGCCCTTGAGAAAGTCCAGATGATTCAGGATAAAAGTGCAAAACTTTGTATTCCTTATCCCGAATTTGACTGATAATACCCAAATCCAATCCGAGGTTATCCAGACCTGCTTTCAGGGTTGCTTCAAGTTGTTCTTTTGTTGAAAGATTTGAGCTGGCAGATAATTCATAGAGGAGATGAACGCGTCTCTGTTGTTCATCCAGGGAAGTATTTAGTTTCTGAAGATTCTCCTCGAACTCGACTCTTTCTGAGACATCTCGACTTACCGAGAGGATGCGTGGTTCTTCATCCTCGGATGGTTGATAGATCCGAGTTGAGGACTCTAGCCAGATGAAATGGCCCAGTTTATGTCGAAACAGATAGGTCACCGGAACTGGCTCTGAAGACTCTAATATTTTGCTATGTTCCTGTTTGATAAACTCCAGCTGGTCAGGATCAACATAATCATAGATGGAGTGCCCGATGAGTTCCTCAGGTGTATAGCCCACAATGGTTATAGATGCGGGAGTTACAAAGCTAAAACTGCCATCAAGTTCGTGTTCAGCCAGCATATCGCTGGCATTCTCAGTGAGTAGACGATAGCGTCGTTCGCTATTCTTAATTCTTAATAAATATTTTTCACGGGAGGCAACCACCGTAGGAGCCCAAAACAAGAGGCCCACCAAAAGAAGCACCAGCCCCATCGCATAGGAGGCAAAATACTTCACACCAATTTGGATCAGGGGTGCATTGAGATAATCGGCCAGCGAGCTGTGATGGAAACTGTCAAAATATTCAATACTCGCACCGATAAACAGGAGTGAAAATGCTGATATGATGATATACCAACCCCGCTGAACATGGAGACGAGAACGTTCACCCAGAACAATCAGGAAAACCAGGAGAGCCAGTGAGGCGAATAGAAAAAGTAGTTCAGCCAACATCAGCATTTAAAAACTGTTCCCTCTAATGCTTCTGATCAATCATGCGTTCAACCATCTCGATGAGAGCATTGAAGTCGACAATGGGCTTGGTAAAATATTCGTCAAACCCTTTTTCCATGTATTTTTCTCTATCACCCACCATGGCATGCGCCGTCAGGGCGATGACTGGCAAATGTTTTAACTTATCATCGAGCCGCATTGACTCCAGTACAGCTACTCCATCCATGCGTGGAAGGGAGATATCCAGAAGAACCAGTTCAACATTCTCATCTGGCAATCCAGCGAGAGCATCGATACCATTCTCATAGCTTACCATCTCATACAGAGAGCCGAGAATAGCTTCGACCAACATAAGATTATCAGGATTATCTTCTACAACAGCGATACGTTTCATAAATGCTCTAACGCTCCTTGTAAGTACTGCTGAAAGGCTTCTTGAGCCGATATAATTTTTGACAAGAGCTCCGGTATAGTATCTATCTGCTCTTCAATTGCAGCGCTTTCAATAGATTTTGCAAGGTCCGAAACCCTTTTTCCACCCAGGTTTCCCGCGCTTGAGATGAGCGAGTGAGCTGCATTTTTCACTGCTGGTAAATCATTGGTATCCAAGCCAGTTGAAATGGTATCCAGAAGTTGGGAGCCTCTGGTTAAATACATGCCAACAAGTTCGCTGGCCAATTTTGAACCACCCAACTCTTGTAAGCGGGTCAAAAACAAGGGGTCAATATCAGCTGGAATTTTTGAGTTATTCGCCTGTTCATTCATAATATCACTTTATCAATTGTATTCAGAATCAATCAAACTAATATACGGTAAAAATTGCTTATACATAATGTTAGGATTGATTTATAGCCAGCTTCAGCAGGACTTATTGCCGACATATTTATATCGATACGAAATTAGGGATGTCTGATTGGCTCGATATACTTAGACAGAAGAATCTGTTTTTCAGAATTGGACATGTCCTTCACAACAAGAAGCTTACGATTACCTCCCAACAAATAGTGTCCACCCAAATATCCAACTGCCCCTCCAACACAAACACTACTCATAAAATTTAGGGGCGTATCCAGCCAGGAAGCAACTCTTTCACTCCAATTCATCTCATCTATGGGATCACGCTCCTTAAAAAAATATCTTACACCTATGTAACTACCCAGAAAAGTCAGATAGGGCACATATTTATTGGCTCTACTAAACTCTCGAATCCCAGTAATAGAATCTAGACTCAAGTTCATCCTGGAATAAATACCGGGTAGAAAGGGTGTATACTCTATACTTACATTGAATTCTGAGACACTCACTATCCTGCATTCATGAATAGTTTTATCGTCCCCATAAAAAACAGTAAGTGGCTGAGCTAAGAGCCATTGATTTCCCAGAAGTGGCAGCAACAAAATGACTGCTATAATAATTAACGTATTTTTATTCAAAGATGAGCTCCCTCCCTAAAGGCTAAACATAATTTTCCTCAATTTATGATCAAGTATAAATTATTGTGGAATATGAGGTTAAGCCAATAGACTTAATCTAGACAACTCGTTTTCCCAGAGTATCCAATAACAGCGAAAATATTCGGCGTGCTTATTTGCCAAGGGGTTCTTCAAAACCCAGCCAGATATTAAAATATAGGGACTGCTCCGGCGTCATTTCCCGATTGATCCTCAGATGGTGGGAGACTTCAGCTTCTTTGTACTGGATTCTATCCGTCAGGGTGACTTCAATTGAGTCTCGCTCAACCTCAAATCTTACCTGAAACCCTTCGGGCAAGGGATAGCCAAAATCATCGAAATAGGTATCAAGGTATAGGTCTTGTTCCACTTTATCACCAGCCAAGAAGCCAATCTCATCTTGCTTACTCACCTTTTTAATACTGCGTTTCCCCCCCATGAAAATGTTTGAATACTTCGAACCATTGTCATTAATGGGATGTCGGGGTACTTTTACAGTAACATCGGATTCATAAATAACACCGACATGGTCAAGTATCTCAGCGTAGTGCAAGGGTTCACGTCCCTCAATATATTTGCTAAAAAAGCTTCTCAGGTCTGGATGGACCTTGTCAGTAAATAATTCAAAGACCATTTCCTCATCCATAGGCTTTTGGGGACCGTATTCGTTAACGAGTTCATACATCACATCAATGAGACGTTTTCTGCCCTCAGTCAGTCGGATAATCTCAATATCCAGCAACATACCTATGACGGCACCACGCTGATAAACCTGATTGTACTCCGATTTATATGGTCTATCCAAGACATTGCTCGACATCTCAGTGAAGCTCATTTTCTCAAGAGCGAAATCTTCTCCTTTACTGATTTTTCTTTTCATGCGGCTGAGGAGGAATTCCTTGGGTGTGAGCATACCGCCGTTGACCTGAATGATTTGTGACATATACTCTGTAACGCCTTCATATAGCCAGAGGTGTTTTGAAAGCACCGGCTCAGTATAATCCCAATTATGAATGTGTTGAGTCCTTAGGTTAAGGGGAGTCATGATGTGCATAAACTCGTGAATGGCTATGTCCTCGATGGTCTCGGAGATAGCTTCAGTATAACCGGGACCAGGATCAGGTAGATAGTAAAATGAAGATTTGTTGTGCTCGAGGGCGCCACCCATGGGCACCCCATTCCGAATGAGATAGCGAATACCTTTGAGAACAAGGAATCTCTGATTATCTAAGATCTTGCCCAACTCATATTCATTTGTATAATAAATAAGGTAGGCATATTCCTCAGCTGGGAGATTATCTAGATATGAACCAATCGCTTCCATAGAGGGTTCCAGGGATTCTGTAATGCTGATAGCTCTGTCTGTATCATCAGTTTCATGGGCAAATCCTACAAGCACACTGGTGTTGTGAATGCGAAAACTGGTGGTATCGGGTCTACCAAAAAGGATGGGACTATCAATGAGTTCGTGGTAGTCTCGTGCTGAAATCGATACCTCTCCAGGAGATGTTGATTCCTGATCCAATACGGTCATGGCATAAAGGTGTTGTGGATGGACATAGTGCATATCAACAGTTTGATTTTCCTGTCCCTGGAAGTATCCAAAGACACCTCCCGCATTGATAGCAAATACACGATCCTTGATGATACCTGTCCCCGCCATAGGCCAGATAGTCCCCAGCCTTCTGCTATCCCAGGTCGCACTGACCCAGTATTTGATGGTTTTAATATTTTCCGCAGGTGTAATGATGAAGGTATTCTTACCCTTCTTCACCTTGATAGCTTGATCATCTTGATCAAATGCTTTCAGCTTATGAATAAACTTACCATAATTGGCTTCTGAATAGGTTCCAGGAATCATCCAGGGGAAATGAAAGACCAGGGTATCCTG
>CAZDVD010000002.1:0-154062 GCA_964508765.1 uncultured Lentisphaeria bacterium | reverse complement strand
CGGCACCAGCAAATGAAATAAAGGCATCCCGCCCCCAGTAATCATCAAACCAGGGCAGCCCAGCATAGATACCCTTTCCTAACTGCTTCATCACCAGTGCATCCAGAGATTGGTGTGCCCAAAAAATGGCCTTATCCAACTCAGGCATATTACTCTGCATTATTGTTGACTCGGCACGCTGGTCAATTCTTTGCTGTCGACGACTGCGGGCATTTTCCATCCAACCTGGCTCTATTCCCATCTCCTGTTTTTTTCGCTGAGAGATATGGCAATGGCCAGTCGGTGAGAGGAATCATATTCGGCCCGAGGAGTCAGATATGCCGTATATAGCTGTATATCAGGGATTTCTGAGGAAAGCCAATTCATTGATTGGGAAAACCAGATTTTGAGATGGGGATAACTGGATGGAATCTCCTCCATACGCTTTAGGACAACATTCAATTCCTGATCTGACGTACTGATCTCAAAATCTTGCGGTTGATTACCTCCCAGAATGGCAGGCTGGACGGTCCAATGGGTAGCTTGTTCAGCTTCAAGCTCCACCAACAGCATCCTCTTTTCGTCCAATAGGGTCCAGGTTTCCCGAATTCCCAACCTGGGATATTGACGTATGAGAGCGGCGGGAGTAATGGTCACAAGAGCCTCTTCACGAGGTAGCAATTCCCCCCTGCGGAAATATAAAGATCCTCAAAATACCCGCGCTTAGACGCGGTAAGTCCATGCCAGGGAGAGTTGTTATACCCACCAGCCCGGGTTACCCAATGTGCATCCTGCTTATCGGTGTAGGCGATCTCTCTATGGCTGCCTGGAGATAATTCAAATGCTTTAGGTACTATATGTTCATTGTCAGCGCAGTGAGATAAGATGATGGTGATAACAACAGGGGTGAACCACTTCAAATGCATGTATCTCCTTCCAGAAGTGCAGAGGACAGGCATAAATCCTGTCCTCTGTTCTCCAAAATTCTTTCTATATACATGAATATTCAAATACTAGCAAATCGTCAGAATTAGTCATTGCGAGGGAGTGTAACGACCGCGGCCTGCCTATGCCGAAGCGGCTTCGCGCAGGCAGGCAATCTCCGATCTCTTGGGTAGCGAACAGTCCGAGATCGCTTCGTCGGTCTGCGACCTTCTCCCACGCCTCTGGCGGGGTTCCGCGAAGACATATACAGTGCATTTGAAATTGAATTGGTTATTACACATTTTAGAAAAATTGATGAACTATTTAACCAGCATAACTTTCTGGACTTGATGATATTCTGGTGTCCTCAGTTCAACAAAGTAAATTCCAGCTGCCACGGGCTGGTTGGAATTATTTACTCCCGACCAAATCACTTCATGGGATCCAGCGTCGATTTGGGCAGGTCCTGCACTTTGTGACCATATTTCGCGTCCCCTGACATCAAAAATCTTCAGGCTCACCAGTGTAGGGTCAGGTAAATCAAATCTCAGGGTTGTGCTGGGATTGAACGGATTGGGATAGGCAGGATGCAGAGCAAAATCCAAAGGAAGTTTGACCTGGTTATCAATGGCCACCCATAATCTTTCACTGGTAAATATCCAGGCTGAAGATGCTGGCAAAGTATAAGACCCAAACCAATTGGTTTCGATTTGGACTGTATCATCTTGCGTGAACTCATACCAGGTTCCCGCCCAGGGAAACTCAAGATCCATGGTTTGAAGCGATGTGCTGAAGTTGATAGCTACCAATGCTCCTGCTTCACCATCTAGTGTACGTTGAAAAACAATAGATTTCTGGGGTGTTGATTTATGGACCACGTTGATATTGTTTGATCTAAAAGCGGGATAATTATTTCTCAACCAGATCAGGTTCTTATAATTTTGATGAATGGCAGCTCGTTCAGGCTGATCCAGATAATTTCAGCGAAGTTTGTTATAATCAATGGTTCTTTCAGTATCCATACCAAATTCTGCGCCCATATAGAACATGGGAATTCCTGAACTGGTCAGTAAAACCTGGGCAGCAAGCTCGGCTTTTTGAAGAGCTTGTGCTAGACTTAATCCATTGGTTCGCGCTTCAAAAATAATGCGCTGTTCATCGTGACTTTCGATATAATTAACACAGGCTTCTGCATCCTGAAAACCATCAGCAGAATAATTGATCCCCTTTTCGGTTGTATTCATATCACCATAATAAGACCCTTCAAATTGCCCCTGTCGCAAATTGGCCTTCATCTGATCATGAAAAGCATCATGCCAGTGCGAGTTGATGCGTGTCAAGGCAATCAGGTTACCTACATTGGAATCAAAATGCTCTGCAATTTGATAAACTGAATTGTCAGCGAGATAGGCTTCATTGGCAAAATAGTTGATTCCATCCCAACCCACACCCAGTGTGTGATCATAACGATAACCGTCAATATGATATTCTTTAATCCAATGCTTGACCGTGGCTCGGGCCAACTTTCGGGTCCCAGTTTTACCATGGTCAAAATCAGGCATGCCCCAATCGTTACTTTCGGCATGCATATATGGAGAATTTTCGTAATCTTCACCATACATCTGTTCATAAGGAGACTTTCCATCAGCATGATTAAATACCAGGTCAACCAGTACTACCATCCCTCTGTTATGCGCCTGATTTACAAACTCTTTAAACTCATCAGGAGTTCCATATGAAGATTCTAAAGCCAGGAAAAAGGCTGGGTTGTATCCCCTGACTCGCCTGGAAATTCATTTGGAGGCATAATTTCTATGGCATTAATTCCCAAATCTTCCAGCTAATCCAGTTTACTGATGAGACTTTCGATATCACCAGCATCAGAAAAATCACGGATCAGGGTTTCATAGATGATAAGGTCCTTCATGGCAGGCTTGATAAAACTTTCATCAGTCCAGATATAGGGATCCTGACCAACCGATATGATAGACTTTTGGTTTTAAGCATTCCCACTCTCGTTGCCAAATAAATCCGTCCAGTCCACATCTGTGGCAAAGGGATCGCCCACAAGCTTCTCTCCATCAATAAAATACATATATTCATAAACACCAGCTTCCAAGCTCAGATTGAGCCAGAATATGCCCTGATCAGAATCATATTTCATCAGATCTGCTTCATTGTCCCAGTCATTAAAATCTCCGATGAGAGTAACGAATCTTTTCCCCGGGGCACGTATGGCAAAAGTAAAAGTGATAATAAGGCTAAAATAATCTTGGTAAATTTATGCATCTGCAATCTTAGGATAAGTGTCCATGGATTTCAATATAAAACAATTTCAATCCACCCGCTTTTGACGTTGGCTGTTCAGGTCCTCTGCTTAATTTCATGGGATGACAAGAAGCATAGAAATAAATCTGACCGCAAAAGTCAAGGCCGCTGGCTGAGCAGGTAAAATTGGTCCAGGGGACCTGGACGACATACTCTGTGGGATTGATATTCCATCACATCCCGACCTGCTCATAGGTATTGATCACCGTGATGACAGCTCCGTTTATAAACTGAGTGAGGACATTGCTATGGTTCAATCTCTAGACTTTTTCACGCCCATTGTGGATGATCCTTTTACCTTTGGACAGATTACTGCTGCCAATGCGTTTAGTGATCTTTACGCCATGGGTGCCCAACCAGTAACAGCCCTCAATATTGTAGCCTTCCCCGTTGATGACATGGACAATTCTGTGTTGCGTGATATTCTGAGAGGTGGGCTGAGCAAAATAGTGGAGGCAGGAGCTGTTCTAGCAGGTGGTCACTCCATCAAAGATGATGAATTAAAATACGGTCTTTCTGTCACTGGAGTCATCCATCCAGATAAAATGATTTCCAATGGGGGTGCTCAACCTGGAGATGCTCTGGTCCTCACCAAAGCTCTGGGTACGGGAATTGTCGCTACAGCCCTGAAGCAGAAAATGAATTCTCCTGAAGAATTGGAAGTGATGATATCCAGTATGGTTCAATTGAATAAATATGCTGCTGATGTCGTTGCTGGTTATTCAGTTAATGCCATGACAGATGTAACCGGTTATGGACTGGTTGGTCACCTTCTGGAGATGTTGGATTCCAGCATCATGGATGCTAAAATTTTCGTGGACCAGCTACCTGTCCTGCCTGGAACCTATAAATATGCTAAACAAAGAGTGGTACCTGCTGGTTTATTGAGTAATCGCAAATTCTACAAACCACGAATTGCTGTTGGATCAGGTGTAACCAGATTAGAAGAATTGTTAGTGGTTGACCCCCAGACTTCTGGAGGATTATTGATCAGTATTCCTGGTGAAAAAGCCGAAGCATTTATTGATGATCTGCACGCCAATGGTGTGGCGGAGGCCAGAAAAATTGGTGAAATCAGCAATTCAAGTGCTAAGCCCCGCATTTCCCTTCAGAAATAACGTCTTAACTATATTTGAAGTACCAAATGTCCAGGATTACCCTGGATTTTTTTATAAATAGAAGTGAATCTGACTCAATATCTGAGATTCAGAATCTGGGTTGCTATCAAGTAAATCCAGAGTACTGGTACGATAACTCAATTTCACTTCGACTCCACGAATCGGGAAAAACTCCAAACCCAAACTGGTTCTCTGAATGGCTCCTGTCGTGAGATCAATATTGGGGTCAAAGAACTCATAGCGTCCTACTATATCAAGTCCCTGGAACAAGCGGTAGCTCAGCTGATGAAAAGTTGCCATATTGGTGTTCTCAGGTTGAATCCACCCATTCATTTGAGCCCACTCCCCCAGCCAGACAAAGCCATGGCTGGAAACGCCCGAGGTAACTACAGATGCATTCATCAGTTTGTTCTCATCCAGGTAAGCCAATCCGACCTGAGCAGTGAAAAGGTCTCCTGAATACAAATAATTCACTTTGGCTGCAGTAAATAGATTTCCATCAACAGCCATGTTGGGTTGAATAAATGGTGTTCCCGCCATGACAGACAGATCCAATCCCACAATGGGAGAACTTCCTACTTCAAGGAGTTCTGGGGACTCAAGAAAAGGTGTGTACGGCATGCCTTCCTGGGGTAATCCTTGCAGAGTCAAATTGCCACCCCGCGTAAAAACACTGTGATCATCAATTCTCCAGCCTAGAACGGGCAGGGCTTTGGCCACACCAATCCAGCTTTCAAAAGGCAATCCTTCATAGCGCAAGCCTCCACTCAATCTGAACTCCTCAGAAATCCTGGAAACTTCTGCGTGTCCCACCAGACTCCCAAATTCAGCACCACCATAGAGAGCGAATTGCATGGGAAACTGTCGGAGGTCCTCATCTGATTGAGCGATCATTTGATAGCGTGTGTCCAGACCAAAATAGAGGGGAAATTCACTGTCTTCTTTTTCCCAAGGAAGGGTGAAATCTTTCAAAACTAAACTTTCGCGGGCATACTCTTCACCATAGGATGTCCGGTTTGCTCCACCCCCCTGATAGGAGTGACAGGACCCACAACTCACTTCTTCCATTAATGCGAATCTAGGGAGGGCAAAAAGGCCAGTCACCGTGAAAGCAAGAAGCGCTATTCTTAGTAATATTTTCAATTGTTATGCGCTCCCTGGTTTATCCATGTTTCAATAGATGTAATAGTAGCCGTTGACAGGGCAGGTCCACCCTGGGGCATGAGCCCCCCAACTTCGCCTTTAAGACGTTTGACAATCAAACTATTGGCTCCATCTCCAGCTACCACGACAGGTCCACTGGATGATGTGCCCTCCATAAGATTAGCATATGATGTTAGACTCAAACCACCACTTGACCCATGACAGCCACCACAACTCGCATTCCAGACGGGCTGAACTGTGGCAGAATAACTCACAGGTGCTTCTGCTTCAGCAGAGAGACCAACTACATCGGGTGTGGATGGGCTGTTTGAATTGAGGGACATCTCTCCGTTAAACGAACCAGCTCCATCAGGTTGAAAAGTAAGTGTCAAAACCTGAGAAGCTCCTGCTATCAGCTCAAGTGGTGCGCTGACATCCACGCTATATACGGCGAGATCAAAATCTATTGATGCTATACGCAAGGTATCATTTCCCGTATTGCTGACTGTGAGTTGCTGTTGATTGCTTGATGTACTCAGGATGGTGCCAAAATTTATGGTGCTGGTTGAGAGCGATAGTGCTGGAACTGGCAGGGCTGTTCCCACCCCACTCAGACCAATCGTGATATCAGGATTATCCAGGTCATCACTGGTTACTGTAACCTGACCGCTATAGGTCAATTCAGCTTGGGGTGTAAAAGTGATTTCTGCGATGAGGGTATCATCCGGTAAAATCACGAAGACACCTTCTGGCTGCAAGACATAGGTCGTATTATCCTGAATCAGTGTCAATTCCCCATTCAGCTCACCTTCACCCCTATTAATGATCTGAATTATTCGGGTTTGAGGGGAACCAATGGTAATGGTGGAAAAATCAATTGCTGTAGATTCAATTACAAGCTGAGGTAACAGGACTTCAGGTTGACCCATGTCGCTACAACCCAGGAACAATAGAAGAGCCATGGCTCCAACAAGTTTTCGTGATAAATAATTCATGTCACCATATAATAATTTGTAGGCTTGTCATCAAGAGCTAACATGACCATATTTGTCGCTTTTAAAATGTGTCGAATTTTAAAAATCTAATTGTGTCCTTGTGACGAATTGTGCGAATCATTTTATTTATGTTTACTAGCTGACACATCTAATCATATTTAAGCCCTAAATTAATAAGCAAAGAAAGACTATATGTCAGAGCCCAGCCCCAAAATATTACCCTCACAGCACAACTACCAATTTGATGTTGAAGGCATGAGTTGCGCAGCATGTGTGGCCAATGTAGAAACAGCCATCAAACAATTACCCGGGGTTCAGGAAGTATCAGTTAATCTGGCGACTGAATCTGCCTCGATTACCAGTCTAGAGTCAATTCCCATTAAGAAGTTCACCAGGGCTGTCTCAAAAATGGGCTACAAGTTAGAGCCCCAGGGTTCATCATCATTGGCTCATCGACAACAACGTACCATTGCGACCTGGATGCGGTTGCTTATTACACAGGCAATCTTCGGTATTCCGCTACTGGTCTATGCCATGCTGGAAATGTTCCTGGATGTAGAACTACTATCAACTTCCACTAATATCCTCGTGCAGCTCACACTGGCCACCATCCTGGTCATCAGTGGATTTGGGTATTATCAGCGCGGTTTCAAACATTTGCTCATGGGTGTACCCAATATGGATACCCTGGTGGCCCTGGGGACGGGTTCAGCTTATACATATTCTTTAATTTCAGCCTTAAACCTACAATTCGGATGGGGCATAAATGGGTTCCAAGCCCTCTATTTCGAGGCTGCTGGAACCATATTGCTGTTTATCACTTTTGGCAAGTGGCTGGAATCAGTAGCCAGGGGAAAAACAACCGAAGCATTGACTGGGCTCATGGAACAGATGCCTACTGAAGCTGAGGTGAAAAGGGATGGCGTCTGGGTGTTACTTCCCATGGAAGCGGTTCAAAAGGGCGATGAAATCAGAGTCAACCCCCATTCCAAAATTCCTGTGGATGGTGTTGTCATTGAAGGCAGCAGTAATGTAGATGAGTCTTCCATTACTGGAGAGTCCCTCCCCGCTGAAAAGCTTCTGGGGAGTAAAGTGATGGGAGCTAGCTTGAATCTACAAAACGCTCTGATTATCCGTGCCGAACATATTGGGCGATCCTCCGTGTTTGGGCAAATCATTGATCTCGTGGAAAAGGCTCAGATGCGCAAACCCAAGATCCAGAAGCTGGTCGATAAGATTGCCTCCATTTTTGTCCCCGTCGTATTGGGACTGGCTGTCCTCAGCGGAATCACCTGGTTCGCTCTGGGATTTGGGTTGACATTTGCCATCAATGTGATGATTTCCGTACTGATCATTGCCTGCCCCTGTGCCCTGGGTCTGGCCACGCCAACCGCCCTGGTGGTGGGAAGCGGGATTGCAGCGAGGGGTGGAATTTTAATCAAATCTGCTGATGCCTTCCAACTGTTGAGTAAAGTTGATATCATGGTTTTTGATAAAACCGGGACCATTACAGAGTCAAAGCCTCAGCTTATTGCAAAATATCCAGAGGATAATCTGAGCTATCTGGGTATCGCTATGGGACTTGAACAACATAGCCAGCATCCCCTGGCAAAAACGCTGATGGAGTATGGTAACCAACAATCCATCCAGGCAGTGGAGATGTCTCGTGTGAAAGAAGAGGCTGGTCTTGGTCTGGAAGGCGAAAATGCTGGCACACTGTATCGCATCAAAAAAGTTGATCAAGCAGATAAGTTGCCCGATGACTTCGCTAAGACTTTAAAAACATATCATGAAAAGGGTTATACCATTTCCGGTGTATTTATAGGAGATTCCATCAAGGGACTGATGGCTTTCTCAGACACAATTAAATCCGAAAGTTCAGCAGTTGTTCGTGCATTAAGTCAGAGAGGTATTCAATCCGTCCTCCTTACCGGTGACAAGGAACAAGCAGCCCAATACGTCGCCGGGCAGATTGGCATTCAGAATTATAGATCAGAAGTACTTCCTGCCGATAAACATGATCACATTCATAAGCTGAAGGCTGAAGGCAAGACGGTAGGAATGCTTGGCGACGGCATCAATGATGCTCCAGCATTGGTAGCTGCTGATGTTGGACTTTCCTTTGGTGGAGGAACCGATATCGCGGTGAATGCTGCTGATGTCATTTTCCTCAATAATTCCTTAAGTAATCTTGTGTTTGGGCATAGAATTGCCCGAGCAACGATCTCAAAAATTCACCAGAACCTCTTCTGGGCATTTATTTATAATCTGGCTGGCATCCCCATCGCCATGGGTATCCTGTATCCCTTCACCGGAGCACTACTGAATCCAATGTTTGCTGGAATGGCCATGGCATTTTCATCAGTGTCAGTAGTCACCAACACTTTGTTGCTACGCCGTAAAAACTATTTCTGCGAGATATAAAAAAAGGGCCTTAAAAGACCCTTTTCATTCAAACATTTGCATGGATTAACTAGTTAGGCATATTCCCTGGTTTAGGAGGCATGCCTGGAAAACCCTGGGGGTCGGGCATTCGAATATCACCGTGCTCTGTTTCGTACTTGGTGATATTCTGCTCCAAAGCTCTCAGCAACGCTTTTGCATGACTTGGTGTCATGATAATGCGGGACTGAACATTGGCTTTGGGGGAACCCGGCATAACTCTTACAAAATCCAAAACGAATTCAGCTGCCGAATGAGTGATAATAGCCAGGTTGGCATATTCTCCATCAGCGACCTTCTCATTGACCTGAATCTGTATCTGTTGTGCGGGCTTATTCTTCGATTCCATAAACGATCCTTACAGCTTGATGCTTTTGCTTATGAGTCCCAGGATTTATTTGAGGAAAGATTGGGATTATCTTCACCCCATTCTTCTTCGGTATGATCGGGATCTTTGTCCCAGTCGATCGCAGCCGCCTGAGTATCTGGTAAATCCTGATCATCGAAACCAGATTCTTCAAACCTCAGGTATTCGTCACCGTAAACAGATTCATCGAAAAAATCGATATCTTGTACGATTTCTGACACCATAAGGAATTCAAGAAAATCCATGTATTTTTTATTTTTTAGATTTGTCGCGCAGTGGGGACAGATGAGAGATTTAGCTAACTTCTCTTCTGACAGTTCTTCGCCACAATTTGGGCATACAATATCTTCCATTATACCCTCACATTTAATATTATGATTAATAGCCGGTTCATAAAAGCGCGCAAATGTAGTCGGGGACATAGGGGGTGCCAAGAGGTTTTTAAAGCGCTAAATTTGCTAGGAAAATCATGCGCAGACGATATATTGCAACAATTAAAGCAATATCTAAAAGGTAAAAATGGCAGCTAAAAAGTACAACAAAACCACACTTAAGAAGTTTAGAGAACTCCTTATGGATGAGCGCAATCGTATCGCTGAGGACCTTGATTATCAAAAAAGTGAACTCAATAAAACGATTACTGAAGGCGCTGGTGAATTGTCATCTGCTACCTATCATATGGCTGACGTTGGGACTGACATGGCTGAAAGAGAAAAAACCAGTTTGTTCGCCCATCGCCAGGCAAAGTACTTAAGTGATGTTGATGAAGCTCTTGCTCGTGTCGATGAAGAGACCTATGGTGTATGTATTATCTGTGGGGATCTGATCGAAGAGGGTCGTTTAGTTGCAGTACCCATTGCTAAATACCACGTCTCATGTAAAGAGACTCAGAATCAGCGCAATCACAATCAGTAAGTGCGCTAAATCACTTCTTTACTTCAACTCTAATAGAGCAATCAGATTTAAAATATTCTTTTCGTAGAAGCCACTCTCGTTTTGAGAGTAGATAACATTCAAACCTGAATTTTCATCACCAAACCCAATTTTAAGTGAAATATTCAACTGCTTGATCAATTTCAAGAGGCAATCTCCAGGCAGTGGTTCTAACTGAAGCAGAATATCTGGATTGAAGGCTACCATGCTGTTCTGAATCTGCATTCGCTCATCTGCGTTGGGTTCATAATTCATATTATAGTACTGGTGTTGAATATCTAAGGATAACTCAGTATCAGCTTCTGGCACCAAGAGCATGTACTCGAATTGCTCCGGTAAATTGTACATCCGTTGAAGCGCGTAACGGGCAATTCTGAGCCAAGTAATTTTCTGCGGATAAATAATTGCTATGCGCTGGATATTCTGGAATCTTTCCTGAAAACTATAGGGAGTTTCTGCCACGGTCTGTTTTGATTTTAATAGTCTCATAAGATCAATGATTTAACTGAAATCTCCTTCAGAATCAATGACCTATTTATTAAATCCTCACCTCCCTGAATAATCATTGCATCGTCTGAAAGAAAAATGAATTTATGCACCATGTTTCGAAACATCCTTTCAATACTGCTTTTGAGTTCTCTCCTGTTGGGCCAGAACTATCGTTGGCCAATCCGAGCGTCTCAAAGTTTATCAGCAACCTTTGCTGAATACCGATCCGGTCATCTCCATGCAGGTATTGATATTAAAACCTGGGGAGAAATGGAAGTACCCTGCCTGGCCATAGCCGATGGTTACATCGAGCAGATTGTCGTCGGCTACAATGGGTATGGCAGAGGGTTATGGCTTAGATTGAACGATGGGAATGTTGCCGTTTATGGTCATCTCGAACAATTCAACCCCATCATTGAGAATCTGATCCGCTCTGAACAATTAAATCGCGATAAATATTCTCTACGTTTGAAATTCACTCCTGAACAATATCCTGTGAGAGCAGGATCTGTCATCGGCTATAGTGGCACATCCGGGACTGAACATCCCCATCTCCATTTTGAAATCAGGGACACTCTGGGTCAGGTTAACAATCCACAGTTCTTCTACTCTGGGATTAAAGACCACAAAGCCCCGGTTCTAGATGAAATCATGCTTATACCTGTGGGTTCTGATAGTCGTATAAATGGAAGTTTGCACCCTGTTGTTTTTGACATGGGTGAGGATATCAAAACAGTATCAACAACTGGCCCATTCAGAGTTGCCATCAACACCCACGATCGAGCCGATGGAACTTACAATAAATACAATATCTATCGGGCAGAGATTCAGGTAAATGATTCGATCCTTTTTGAGAGAGAGTTCGACCAGGTTTCCAGGCAACTTACCGATGATGTGGACAAAGTATATCCTGGGGTTAAGGGTAAGCGCGGTTGGCGCTTCATGTCCATGTACAATGCCGATACAAGCGAAGCCGCCCCATTTGTCCCTGAATTATTAAGCGGTATCATTCATCCAGCAGGTCTATCAGACCTCGAGGTAAACGTAGCGGATGTAAATGGCAACACAACCAGTAAGCATCTCATTTTTCACGAACAGGTACCAGCCAGGTGGGACATCAAATTGGATGGTGAAAATTATATTATCACTCGACATTTCCCTGAGAATGGCTATGAAAATATCCAATTCTATACAGGCAATAATACCTATCTTCCCATATCTGAGACACTCTACAGATTGACCTCTACCTCCTGGGTCCTAGGGACACAGAACCTCAGTTCAGGTGTTCGAGCTCTTGGGGCTGCCGGGGGCCAGATCAAGTGGATCATACCACCCCAAAACGAGGGGAATCCTGAACTAGAGTATAGCTGGAGAAGGAAGGGAGATGGATTTGTACTCCGCATTGAGAGCGGTAATCCATTTATTTTCCCTCTGGCGTATTTGCTGACCGCCAAGGACACCCAACTCTCAGGAGAACTGATTCAGACAACATCCAGAAGTGTTGAAAGTGATATCATCTCACTTAATCTAGCTGCTCAAGCGGAGAATATTGACTTTGTTTCAGGATCAAAAGTGATGGCTTTCCTCCCCCTCAATCCCATGGAACATTTGACCACCGGTCAGCTTAAGACATTCAAACTCGATCTGATTGATGCTGAAGTGAGAGCAAAAAACAGAGGTGATTCAGAGCTCTATCTAAAAATCGATACAACTATCGCCCTGTTTAATAATCAACCCGTTATGGGGGTTAAGATTAATCTCCTGCATACAGGAGTGAGTGAATTTTCAGGCCGACTTTCCTTCTTAAATCAGAACCAAAATTCCGCTCTGGCCATTTTCTCCCCTGGAAAAAAGAAAGCCTGGGAGCGTCAAATTGCACCAGATTCAGCAGAACAGTTTGTGATTGATATCCCTGAAAGTGGTTCATTCTTCCTCCTGAAAGACCTTACTCCCCCCACGGTTAAGCCCCTGAAGCCATATGCGAGGGTTCGTCGTGGAGAGCGCGTGGTATTCAAAATCCACGAGGACACAAAGGTTGTTTCCTACCCGAGAACTGGCATCAGGGCCACTTTGGATGGCACTCTTTTCTTTCCAGATTACAATCCCCTAAGACAGGAACTCTCTTTCCACATTCCTGGAAGACTGGGCGCTGGACAACATATTTTCGAATTTTCGATTCGTGATGGGTCTGGAAATGTGACAGAATATAGCCATCCATTCTCTGTAAAATCCTGATATGTTTATTCCCCTCAAGGATACAAATCCAGCCTTGCGCAAACCCCTCCTCACCTATGGGCTCATCATCATCAATGTTGTCTTTTACCTGCTGGAGTACATCTTCAGTTTTGATGGCTTTGTGTTCTCCAAAGATTTGTTTCTTTCCAATCCTTTGCAGGCTTTCCCCAGTCTCATCCTACACCAATTTCTCCACGGCAGCTGGAGCCATCTCATATTCAACATGCTCTTCCTCTACATTTTCGGTGACAATATGGAAGGCTCAATGGGACGAAGATTCTTTCTCTTCTTTTATCTCACCTGTGGGGCAGGAGCGGCCTTGTTCGAAGTCTACTTTGATCCCTATTTTGGTGCCAACAGTCCCGGTTTGCTCATTGGAGCCTCAGGTGCCATTTCAGGTGTCCTGGCTGCTTACGCTCTTCGATATCCCAAGGCAAAAATCCTGACCTGGACGCTCTTTGTTTTCTTTCTGGAAATTCGGGCAGTCTGGTTCATTGGTATCTGGATTGCTTCACAATTTTTATTCGAAATACTGACACCTCAAGGTACTACTGCTTATATTGCACACATCGGTGGATTTGTTATTGGGCTGGTTGTTTACAGCATTTACCACAAATATCGACTAAGCAGGAATTCATAATGCAAAGCAAACTTATTGAAGCCGCAAGGAATGCCCGAAAAAACGCCTATGCGATTTATTCAGACTTCCATGTCGGGGCAGCCGTAGGGACATCTTCTGGGAAAATTTTCCAGGGCTGCAATGTGGAGAATGCCAGTTATAGTCTTACCATGTGTGCTGAGCGCACCGCCCTTTTCTCAGCTATTGCTGCAGGTGAAAAAGAATTTACACATCTCGTGGTAGCCACAGAGAATGGGGTCAGCCCCTGCGGTGCCTGTCGTCAGGTTATCTGGGAATTATGCGGGGATATTCCCATTACATTGGTCGATGAATCTGGTGTTTGTCAAGAAACAAGCGCTTCAGAATTGTTACCACGTGCTTTTGGTCAACAGGATCTAGGTTCGTAACAACCTGATTCAAATTTAAATATTCAGGAGATTATTAGGTTATGGAGCATTTAACGCCCCATCACAGCGGTTGGATTGAAGTCATTACCGGATCCATGTTTAGTGGCAAAACCGAGGAACTCATTCGAAGACTCCGACGAGCACAGATCGCTCGCCAGCATGTTGCCATATTTAAACCGGATATTGATAATCGATTTAGTGAAGATCATATTGTATCTCATAGCCAACAACAGTTAGAGTCAACCACGGTAAAATCTGCTAAAGATATCTTACCTCTGGCGAAACATGTCCAGGTTGTGGGAATCGATGAAGCCCAATTTTTCGATGATGAAATTGTTGAAGTCTGTCGCACCCTGGCCAAACAGAAAAAACGTGTGATTGTGGCTGGTCTTGAAAAAGATTATAGGGCCAAAGCATTTGGTTCCATGCCAGAGCTTATTATTGATGCTGAATATGTTACCAAGAAGCTGGCAATATGTGTCATCTGTGGTAACCCTGCCGGTTTCACTCAACGATTGAACAATACTGGCGACCAGATTCTGGTGGGCGAGGCTGAAGCCTATGAAGCGAGATGTCGTAACTGTTATGAACAACCAAAGGAATAGACCATGCAAAGATTTATAGGATTTCTGGGCATTGCGGCCATTCTGGGTATCGCCTTTCTCATGTCAAACAATCGTAAAGCCATCAATTATCGTGTGGTTTACTGGGGACTGGGGCTCCAGATTGCTTTTGCTATTTTCATTCTGGCAACACCCATTGGCAAACCTATATTCATGTTTTTGGACAAAGTCATCAGCAAACTGTTGTCCTTTTCGGACGAGGGCGCAACCTTCCTTTTTGGAGCGCTGGCCATCAGTCCCGGCCAGGAGAATAGTCTGGGATTCTTCTTCGCTTTCCAGATCCTGCCCACCATCATTTTCTTCTCAGCTTTTATGGCCATCCTTTATCACTTTGGAATTATGCAGTGGGTGGTCAAATACATTGCCAAGGGCATGCAGAAAACCATGCGAACCAGTGGTGCCGAGACCCTTTCGTGTTCCGCAAATATCTTTGTAGGTCAAACAGAAGCTCCCCTGGTAATTCGACCCTTTGTCAAAACCATGACCAAGAGTGAATTTATGGCTGTTATGACGGGTGGATTTGCGACCATGGCGGGAGGCGTGTTGGCGATTTATGCCAAGTGGCTCACGGACATTCCCAATATAGCCGGACACCTCATGGCTGCCTCAGTAATGAGTGCCCCAGCCGCTTTGGTTCTGGCCAAAATCATTTATCCTGAAGTTGAGGACTCGCCAACGGCAGGTGATAAAATGGTGGATATCCCAAAAGCTCAAGGCAATATTATGGAATCCATTGCCAATGGGACTTCGGATGGGATGCGTCTTGCTGCCAATGTAGGTGCCATGCTCATCGCCATAGTTGCCCTGGTGGCTGCTGCCAATTTTGCACTGGGAATGGTTGGCCTGAGTATCCAGCAAATATTAGGATGGATATTCTCCCCACTGGCCTTTCTCATGGGAGTTCCCTGGGCTGATGTCACCCTGGTGGGACAACTCATGGGTGAGAAGATCGTTCTCACAGAGCTCATTGCTTATAGCCATCTCCAGGAGGTCATGGGGCAAATCGATGAGAAATCATTGATCATCAGTTCCTATGCCCTATGTGGATTTGCTAACTTTTCTTCCATTGGTATCCAGATTGGTGGAATTGGTGCTCTTGCCCCAGAACGACGCGGTGATCTGTCTAAAGTTGCCTTTAAGGCAATGATCGGTGGCGCCCTGGCTTCCTGGTTAACTGCTACAGTTGCAGGAATAATGATTTAGGCACAAAATTTATTAAATCTTATATAAACGGAGAAAACACTGACATGCGTATCATTATTTTAGGACCTCCCGGCGCTGGCAAGGGAACACAAGCTAAACTCATTGTAAAAGATTTTCATATCATACAGCTATCCACTGGTGATTTGTTACGTGAAAACCGTAAGCAGAACACCCCCTTAGGTCAAGCAGCTCAGACATTCATGGATAATGGTGACCTGGTACCTGACGAAGTCATCCTCGGTATGGTCGCAAAAGAATTTGAAAAACCTGAGCTCAATCCCGGTTATATCCTGGATGGCTTTCCTCGAACCTGCACTCAAGCCAAAGGGCTGGACCAACTATTGATTGATAAAGAACTGGCTCTCGACCATATACTCGTTCTTGAAGTACCCGATTCAGAATTGGTTCGTCGACTCACAGCCAGAAGAAGTTGCTCTGAATGTGGACATATTTATAACCTGGTTTTTAATCCACCTACAGTGGAAGGAATCTGTGATCATGATGGCAGCCCCTTGATTCATCGTTCAGATGATACTGAGGAAACAGTGGTCAATCGACTTGAAGTCTACAAAAAGCAAACAAAACCGATCATTGATCATTATCAACCTCAAGGTGTTGTAAGACATATAGATGGTACTGGAGATATGCAGGATATTTATCAACGTATCTTTGCCGTATTAAAATAGACATGTATGTCTTAGGGGTTACCGGTAATATCGGTTCGGGTAAAAGCACGATCAGCGATCGTCTTGCCCATCACGGAGCCGTCGTTTCCCACTCCGATCCTCTGGCAAAAGAAATCCTCAGAAATGATCCTGAAATTCTGGCCAGTCTGGCTCAGCGATTTGGTACAGATATCCTCAATGAAACTGGTATTCTCCAAAAACATATTCTGGCAGAACGTGCCTTTAGTTCCAGGGATGATCAGCTCTTTCTGAATCATCTCATTCACCCCGAAGTTCGTAGAATCACGCTGGACCGCATCGAGATTGCAAGGTCTCAGGGGAAATTATTATTTGTTGTGGATGCCCCACTGCTATTTGAAGCCCATGCTGACAGCATCACCGATGGGGTGTTGGTTATTGTAGCTAAGCGCATGTTCCGTGAGGGGCGAGTCGAACGGCGTAGTAGTATTTCCAGGTTTGATTTTGAACGACGCGATGCACTCCAAATGCCCATCGAAGAGAAAATTCGCAGAGCAGATTATGTCATCGACAATGATGGCAGCCTGGCTGAGCTGCTGGAAAAGGTGGATACGTTTTACAAAGGACTCACGCTTTAAGAGTGGCATGTAATCGAATCGCATGGTTATCGGTCATACCTGCGACAAAATCACAAATCATACGCATTTTCTGATTTTCATCAAAATCACCTGCTATTCCTCCAGGTAGAGGCAAATGCTCCAGAACGGGTTGCCTCTCAAAAACAACATCCCGATAATAAAGAAATAATTCTTCGAGAATCTCCACTCCCTTTGATTCTGGAAGTTTTACATAATCTGAATTATAAATCAAATTGTAATTCAAAGACCTCAAAGCCATCAATTCTGAATGCGATTCCTCGTCCATCTTCAAACCGTATTTGTATCTGGGGATATTGATGAACGGTTCATCAATTTTTTCAATAGATATGGAGTAAATCCAGCGACCGATGAGACCGGCAATAAAACGCGACATGGGGAACTGATTCCTCAGTACCTGATCCACCTCTTCTCTGATTTTCTGACTGGCATCAGGATACTGATTTCTCCAGAAGTCCTCAACCTGCTCAGGGGTCAACAAGCTCTGCTTGACTCCATCGAATAAATCTGAGGTGGTATATGCAATTTCATCTGAAAGATCCATAATGGCACATTCAATGGGTCTAATCTGGGTTCCATTTTGAGCTAATTCGTCCAGGCGCTGGTCATTGTGGACCCAAGATAGAATCTCCTGCTGATCAGGATAAAGGAATTTCGCACCTTTCGCTGTGTTTTCCTTGCCCACAATCTTATATTTCAAAATGCCATCCAGACAAGCCCGGGTAGCCCGCATCCCGGCATTGGCATATGAACGCTTGTCACCTCTGACGATATCTGTCAGGATGCGCAGTGACTGGGCATTGCCCTCAAAACCACCCCAGGGATCCATGAGTTCATTTAAGCGAGACTCTCCCTTATGACCGATGGGTGGGTTTCCCAGGTCATGTGCCAGACAGGCGGCCTCCACCAGAGCTGAGTCAATCTCATACTCCAATGTGAGCATGCCAGAACTGCGATTCAGATAATTCACAATAGAGCGACCTATCTGAGCAACTTCGATAGAGTGGGTCAGTCGGGTTCGGTATTGATCTGATTGCCCCGTCACATATACCTGGGTTTTCCCCTGGAGCCGACGAAATGCAGTGGAATGAATGATTCTGTCGCGGTCAATTTCAAATGCGTTACGATATTCATTTTCAGGAAGATGTCGCTCCCCAATGGATTCATAATCCCATTCTGTGTAGAAAGTATTTGTCAGGTTCATAGACGCAAATTAAACGAGAAGTTGCAAGCTACCAACGGATTAGAATCGCCTGAATGGAGATACAAAATGGACGATTCCGGGGATTTTCTGCTATTTACGATGTGCCCTGGGGTGAAAACTGCTATGGACTTCCTTTAGATAAGAACTATCGAGATGCGTGTATATCTGTGTCGTTGAAATATCAACATGACCCAGCATTTCCTGGACAATTCGGAGATCAGCTCCGCCCTCCAGCAAATGAGTGGCAAAGGAATGGCGAAAAGTATGCGGACTGACAGGTTTGCGGAGGTCTGCCTTTTCAGCCAGCTTTTTAAGAACAAACCAGATGCCCTTGCGTTGTAGTTGTTTCCCCTTGTTATTTAGAAAGAGAATGCCCTCATTGAAATATCCCTTTTCCAGAGAAGGCCGCCCATGTTCGATGTACTCGATGAGCCACTTCTTGGCTTCCCCCCCTAAGGGAACGATTCTTTCCTTATTGCCCTTCCCACGGATAAGGATGAGGTCATCATCAATGAGAATTTGTTCCATGGTCATATTGCAGATTTCAGAAACTCGCATCCCTGCCGCATACATGAGCTCAAACATGGCTCTGTCCCGCAAACCCAGGGGCGTCTCAGTATTGATGGTATCCAATAGCAGTTCAATATCTTCAATATTCAAAATTTTGGGGAGACTGGCAGGCAGCTTGGGCGAATCCAGAAACTGGGTGGGATCCTCAGAGAGGTGACCTTCCATGACTAAAAATTTATAATAAGCTCGGAGAGATGAAAAGTGACGAGCCACACTGGTCTCAGCCATCTTACGTTTCTTGAGAACGCGCGCATAGTCGGTAAGAATCTGATGATCTACTTCTCCAGGTGAACCAATTTCCAGTGAAGTTAAAAACGCCCAGAAATCCGCAAGATCATCCAAATAGGCTTGCTGGGTGTTTTTAGCCAGATTGCGTTCTATTCTCAGATAGTTCAGGAAATCCTGAAGGTAGTTTTCTGAATGCGGCATGGAGGAATATAAGACAAACTTGATATTTGAAACTTGAAACTTGGGGTGGGTTAGGTTTATCAATATATGTCATTGCGAGGGAAGTATAACCGAAGCCTGTCCGCCGCCTACCTTCGCCGAAGCGGCTACGCCCGCCTTCCTTAGTACAAAGTACGGCGGACAGGCGCAGGCAGGTACTGCGTACTTGCAGGAAGGCGGGCAATCTCGATTCCTACCACTACAATTGAACTGAGATCGCCGCGTCCGATCGGACTCGCGAAGACAGGTGTGGGCTTTCCACATATGTCAGGCAGGGCTACTTAATAAAATCTGGGAGATTTTCGTCATATTCGTGTAATTCGTGTCTAAAGACAGTGCAAAAACATTTTTGAGCTAAATATAAGTGCTATAAAACTAAAAAGGATGGAACAGGTTAATTGTGAATGGCTTCCGCGAAGGCTTCCATGAGATGAGAATTCTCACTATCCTCCAGAATATTGCCAGTCACAATAAAGGAGGCGCCAGCCTGTACAAGCTCTTTGGCAACCTCGGGAGTATGAATCCCACCACCCACAATAACGGGCACATCTGTGTAGCCACTGACTGCTTTTACCATACGGGGTGTAACGGAGTATTGAGCTCCACTTCCTGCTTCCAGATAGATGAACTTGAATCCCAGATAATCAGCTGCCAGGGCATGGGCCATGGCGATCTCATCTTTGTCCCGAGGAATAGGTTTGGAACCACTGACAAATTCAGCTGTAGTAACCCGGCCGCTTTCGATGAGTATATAGGCCGTGGAAATGGGTTCAATACCAAGTTCCTTGACCAGGGGGGCAGCTTGAACCTGATCTCCTATGAGAAATTGGGGATTGCGACCACTGATTACTGATAAATAAAAAACAGCGTCTACGTGGGGAGTAAGTTGATTGACATTTCCAGGAAAGAGAATAACCGGTAAGGTGGCTATCTCCTGAATACGTTTCATTTTGCTTTGAGCACCTTCACCCAGAATCAGAGAACTGCCAACCATGATTCCATCTGCACCAGAACCATTAATTTTTCTGATGAATACTTCGACATCGTCTAGATTCCAACGATCAGGATCTGCCAATACAAGATAACCTGCCCCTTTTGAGGACCTGGTTGCAAGCATTTGTTCATAAACACTCAAATCGAATATCCTTTCAAGAAGTCGATCAAACTATCCATTTCATCCTTACTGCGTTTTTCAGTCACAGCGATGAGCAACTGATTTTCTAAAGCTTCCTCAAATTGACTCAAAGCAATTCCTGGAAAAAATCCAACTTTCGTGGCTTCAGAAACCAGGTCCCTGGCAGTTCCGGGAACTTCAATCACAAATTCATTGAAGAAGTATTCTGTTTTTAAGGCAAAGCCAGCTAGTGTATCGATGCCCTCTGCGAGATAATGGGCTTTCTGAGTACAAAGCTCTGCTACTTTTTTCATACCATTTTTGCCCAAAGTGGACATATAAACGCAGGCAGCCAGAGCATTCAAACCCTGATTGGTGCAAATATTGGAGGTCGCTTTTTCGCGGCGGATATCTTGTTCTCTAGTGCGCAGAACCATGACAAATGCTCTATTACCATGAACATCAATGCTCTCGCCGACAATGCGACCAGGAACCTTACGAATCAAAGGCTCATTCACAGCCATGAAACCCAGATAAGGACCACCAAAACTAAGATGATTGCCCAGAGACTGCCCCTCCCCAACTGCAATATCCACACCCTGTTTTCCAGGTGCTTCTAAGAGGTTGAGACTGATGGGATTAACCACGGATATGAGTTGTATCTTTTTGTCTTCGATGCTGGCCTTGATAGCAGCCAGATCCTCAAGGCCACCATAAAAATTGGGATTCTGAATAACTACACCAGCCACCTCGGAATCCAGCCTATCAGCCAGAGAAGTGAGAGAGGTGATGCCTTCATCCAGATCAATATATTCGAATTCCAGTCCCTGATAATGAGCATATGTGGTGGCCACATCTACATAAACAGGATTCACGCTTCTTGAGAGAAGAATTTTTTTGCGTCGCGTATGACGAGCTGCTAACAAACAGGCTTCTGCCATGGCACTGGCGCCATCATACATGGAGGAATTCGCCAGATCCATGCCGGTGAGTTCACAGATCATGGATTGATATTCGTACATCGCCTGCAGCGTACCCTGAGATACTTCTGCCTGGTAAGGTGTATAGGCTGTATAGAATTCAGAGCGACTAATCAGTACATCCACAACATGGGGAATGAAGTGATCATAGCTTCCAGCTCCAAGAAATGATATATGGGAAGCTGTATTGGCATCTCGGGAGAGAATTTTCAGGACATCTTTCTTGTGCTCAATTTCTGATTTGGCTGGAGGCAGTGAAAGATCACCCTCATAGCGCAATGCTTTAGGGATGCCATCTAAAAGTTCTTCAAAAGAGGTGATGCCCACCTCTTTCAGCATCTTCAGTTGCTCTTCTTCCGTATTAGGTATGTACTGGTGCATAATAGTCCTATCAGGAAATGCTGGCGCTGTATTCCTCTGCAGTCATACAACTATCTAATTCAGAAGCATCGCTCATCTTTATTTTGAGAATCCAACCGTCACCAAAGGCATCTTGATTAATCAATTCAGAATTGTCATCAAGCTTCTCATTCACTGCTTCAATGCTTCCACCCAAAGGTAGAAAAACATCAGCAACCGTTTTTACGGCTTCAATGGTTGCAGCGACATCACCTTTATCAAATGCTTCATCAACACCTGGCAGCTCAACAAAAACAACATCACCAAGTTCACCCTGGGCATAGTCTGTAATTCCAATTGTGGCAGAATCACCTTCAACGCGAATCCACTCATGATCACTGGTGTATTTGAGCTCTGCTGGTACATTCATACTTCTCTCTCCTCGATCAAATTATTGCTACAAAACTATCAAAAATTACGAACACATCCTAAACAGCAAGAATCCCGCCGAACTTATGATTCAAAACGGGACTAAATTATCACACTGACTTGGAACAAAACTCCACTATTCGCGACTGGGGTCATATTTAAATGACTCTAGAAAGTGCGTGTCAAAATTGGCTTTCTGGACCTGATCATTCTCAAGTAATTGAATATGGAAAGGAATGGTTGTTTTGGGTCCTTCAATGATGAATTCCCTCAGAGCACCCAGCATCCGGTCAATGGCTTCTTTCCTGTCGCGACCATGAACTACCAGTTTAGCCAGCATGGAATCATAATGAGGTGGAATCTGGTATCCGCTATAAATGTGGCTATCCACACGGACTCCGTGACCACCGGGAAAATGGACACTTTCAATCAGGAGTGGAGAAGGTCTAAAATTTAGAGCTGGATCTTCAGCATTGATACGACACTCAATAGAATGGCCCCTCAGCTTCATGGTTCTGAGAAAGTCCGGTAATTTACCACCAGCATGACAGGAGATTTGCTCTTTAACAATGTCAACGCCAGTAACTTCCTCCGATACAGTATGTTCAACCTGAATTCGAGTGTTCATCTCCATGAAATAAAATTTGCCCTGTTTATCCAGCAAAAATTCAATGGTTCCAGCACCTACATAATTCACGCGTTTTGCACCGGCTACGGCGGCTTCACCCATTTCGTGTCTCAGTGCCTCAGAGACAACCGCAGAAGGAGATTCTTCTAACAGTTTTTGATGGCGTCTCTGAATGGAACATTCACGTTCACCTAAGGAATAGACGTTACCGTGTGAATCTCCAAGGAGTTGGATCTCAATGTGCCGTGGGTTTTCAATATATTTTTCCAGGTAGAGTCCATCATTGCCAAAGGCGGTTCCAGATTCTGCCTGAGCCATACCATAGAACTTGGCAACATCTTCCGCCCTATAAACAACACGCATTCCTCTACCACCGCCACCAGCCGTTGCTTTGAGTATGACGGGGTAACCCATTTCATCAGCCATCTCCCGGGCTTCTTCAGCTGAGTTTAAGATTCCCTCACTGCCCGGAATAACAGGAACTCCAGCAGCCTTCATGGTTTCTTTGGCTGATGCTTTGTCTCCCATGGCGCTGATCATAGAACCATCTGGTCCAATAAAATCAATATTATGTTCTTTGCACATATCGGCAAAATCGGCGCTTTCAGCTAGAAAGCCATATCCAGGGTGAATGGCATCGGCATTGGTTAACTCAGCAGCTGTGAGAATAGCCTGGGTATTCAAATAGCTAAGGTTGGAAGGTCCTGGTCCGATACAGACAGCTTCATTTGCAAATTTTGTGTGGAGAGATAGTTCATCTGCTTCAGAATAAACAGCCACACTTTTAATACCCATCTCACGACAGGCACGAATCACACGCAGGGCTATTTCACCACGATTGGCGATGAGTATTTTTTTATACATAAATATTTATCAAGGTTCTATGAGGAAGAGAGTCTGACCGTATTCAACGGGTTGGGCATTCTCAATCTGGATATCAAGAATGACTCCAGACACTTCAGCTTCGACCTCGTTCATGATTTTCATGGCTTCAATAATACAGAGCGTATCACCTTTTTTGACATGATCTCCAACTTTGATAAAGGGGTCAACTTCAGGTGATGGAGAGCGATAGAAGGTTCCTACCATGGGGGATTTAATGGCCATACCCTGTTGTGATGTTTCGTCACCTGTAGCTTCAGCCGTCGCTTGCGCCGATGCTGCAGCTGGCGCAGGAGCCTGTGCCATCCCTGAGTTTTGAACGACTACATTGCCACCCTGTCGGGAGACGCGGATTTTTTTGCCCCATTTACTAACTTCAATCTCCGAGATCGTAGATTTTTCAAGTAGCTCTATGAGTTGTTCTATGTCTTTAGTATTCAAAATGAATTTTCTCCTAAGCCCTCACGCGTTCCAGATAATCCCCCGTTCGAGTGTCAACCTTAACTTTGTCCCCAATATTTAGAAAGAGTGGAACCGTTACTTTTAAACCGGTCTCAAGAAATGCGGGTTTTGATCCACCTGTGGCAGTATCCCCGCGCAGACCTGGGTCAGTCTCTTTGATCTCGAGGATCACATGGGGAGCTACTTCAACATCAACAGGAGTTGAGTCTCTGAATAAGACTTTGATGATATCATTTTCTTTAAGATAATCTTTGACAGAAGCCATGAGTTCAGCATCAATGGCTATCTGCTCATAGGTCTCATTATCCATGATGTGATAATGAGATTCATCAGAGTATAGATAGGTCATCTCATTGGCCAACAATTTGACATCAGCTATTTTTTCACCTGATCTAAAGGTCTGTTCAATAACCTGTCCACCTGGTATTTTTTTTAATTTCGTCCTGACAAAGGCGTTACCCTTGCCCGGTTTAACATGAAGAAATTCAACGACTTTCCAAAGATTGCCATTAAACTCCATCACCAAATTGTTTTTAATATCGGATGTACTACCCATAATTATTTACCAGACTCCTTCTTAAGTGGCGCGAAGTTAACCGGGGGCTGAAATCATGGCAAACTTTTTATCCGCAAGCAATCCCCACCAAATACAGTGTACTGGCCTCTTTTGGGCGTCATAATGCTTCATGAATAGCACACAATCCTCAATCTTTTCAATGATGCTTTGGACCTTTTTCCTTGCCATCGTCCATTAAGATTCCTATAAATACTCAATGGAAAATACACTCAATATTATCTCTGATAAATGGCTGGAAATAGTACCTCTCATCGGCTTGTATGCTGAGACCCACTTCCGATTTCGTATCCCATTCAGCCGCTACTTTAAAAAAGAACCTGAACTCATCTTTGATACGCCCTGGCGATTAGAACCGGGTCAAAATCTATGTGTTTTTCTCGTGGTCAAAGATGCCCACCTTTACCCTGTTCAATTGAATTCTGTTGAAATTGATGTTTTTCAGAATAATCAGAAATGCTGCACTCAGAAATGGATGCTGGATAAAGACGTCCAGGATTACCAGGTTGATTTTGAATTTTCGCTCACAGAGTGTGAACTTCCCTTTGGAGAAATCGAAATTTTTCCTCGCCTGACTTATTCCCTCGCCAGGAAACAGCTTGAGATGTTAATAGACAATTACAGCCAAACCCATAAAAACCCTCTGCGCGTCACTGTAGCCCGAGAGGTATTGCCTAAGATTGATGGGTGGCAAATTGGTGATACACACCTACACACTTCCCTGACCAACGATCAAATAGAATTTGGAGCTTCACTGAAGCAGACCCAAAAAGCAGCTCTACTGTTGGGACTTGACTTCATCGCAGCTACGGATCATTCCTATGATCTTGATGATGAACTTGAGAACTATCTGGAAAATGATCCTGACCTGAAAAAGTGGAAAAAGAGTCGTGATCAAATCGCTGATATGAACCTATCAAATAATCTCACTATCATTCCAGGTGAAGAAATCAGTGTGGCCAATACCAGAGGTGATACGGTACATTTCCTGCATTTTAATGATCCAGTTTATTTCCCGGGAAGCGGAGACAGCGGTGAAGATTGGCCTAAGGTGAAATCCCAGATAAGCATCGATGACGTGTTGGATCAGCGCTCCCCCCACACTGTTTCAGTAGCTGCCCATACTGTTTACAAATTTCCCTGGTTTCAGCGCGTGTTACTGAAACGTGGTCATTGGGAAAGCCAGGATCACGAGAACCCCAAACTGGATGGTGTGCAAATATTATGTGGAACACCAGCGTACTCAGCCTTCCATGATTCACGGCAACACTGGATTGAAGCTCTGCTAAAGGGGTACAAGCTGGGTGTGT
This sequence comes from uncultured Lentisphaeria bacterium, assembly GCA_964508765.1. Lineage (GTDB taxonomy): Bacteria > Fidelibacterota > UBA8477 > UBA8477 > JABMPR01 > JABMPR01. The sequence continues at coordinate 128,018 of CAZDVD010000002.1, read as the reverse complement.
ATGGTGGCAGTGATGGTCATGGCAACTTCAATCGAAACTGGCATATCAAAATGCCCATGTGGTCAATGGGAACTCACGAGGATCAAATTTTTGCTCAATCCAGAACGATTGTTCGAAGCACCAGCACCAAGACCGCCCATCTTGTCGAAGCTATGAAACAACGTCGCACCGCACTCTCTACAGGTCCCATGGGAGACCTTACTATCAAATCTCATGGGAAAACATATGGAATCGGCGACACACTCAAGACAGATAAACACACGATTGCCACAGTAAGTGCTCATGGGGTCAGCTCGGAAGAGTTCGGCTCTCTCATGGATGTGTCCATTTATTCAGGAAATATAGAATCCCAAGAAGAAACGCTCCTCTTCCACGATTCAGAGTTATCAAGCGGGTTTGAAATTGATCAGGAATATTCTGTGGATGGCGATTCTTATCTACGTCTGGAGATCAGTAGTGAGGGCTCGCGCTGGCCAGGAATTTATGTCTCTTCACCGATCTGGATCGAAGTCTAAATAGCAAGGAAATCGGGATTGATTATCCATGCGTGATTAATTTGTATTACCTAATTAAATGCTATTTTCGTTTAATTGAGTGTTCATTTTTTTCCATAAAATCATTCGCATCGATCATAAATGAGGCATATCGAGCCTCCGGCTTGGCTAGCATTTGAATGGTAAATATTCCCACAATGTTGGAGGATGTCGGCTGAACTTCCACCTCTGCGTTCACCATCGAACCCATTCCCTTCGTTAAAGTCACGTCTGCTTTCCCCCTCTGATCTTCTTCGTGGAGAATACTGTCATCACTAAGGATGATAAAATAGCTGTTGCCATGCTGGAGGGTTAGCTCACAACAGCGATACATTAGATTGGTGCGGACCTGCTCCTTGTTACTTTGTTGATTGCCCTCGAATGTGACCTGAAAGGTCATTTCATCAATTTGCTTCTCACTGTATCCACCTCTAACGCCCCTGGGGCCATAAGGTGTGGCACAACTACCCATGATAAGCAGGCTCAAGGCTAGGGTGGAAAATTTCAATTTACTCATTTTCATTCTCCCTTTTAATCAATGCTTCGAATCTTTTGCGGTCTTGGTCTTGCTAGCCGCCCGGACCTGTTGTTCCATCGCCTGCCATTCTTCAGAGGATAAAACATCCAGAAAGTTAAACTCACCAGCGCCTTTTAGCCATTCTCCACCATCGATAGTGATAACTTCGCCATTAATATATTGGGATTGATCAGAAACCAGATACGCCGCTAAATTGGCCAGCTCAATGTGTTCACCAACCCGCTTCAATGGAATTCGATCTATAAACTTCTCTTCCAAACCAGGTGGGAGGAGACGATCCCAGGCACCTTTTGTGGGAAATGGACCAGGAGCAATGGCATTCATGGTAATACCGTACTTGGCCCATTCAACTGCCAGACTTTTGGTCAGCGTTTGAACGCCCGCTTTGGCAACAGCTGAAGGAACCACATATCCTGAACCTGTGGTGGCATAGGTCGTGACAATATTCAATACTCTAGCAACCTGACTGTTTTTGATCCAGTGTTTTCCAAATGCCAGAGTCGTGTTGTAGGAACCCTTTAAAACAATATCGCAAATAACATCAAAGGCTTTGTGACTCAAAGCCTCTGTGGGGCTCACAAAATTGCCAGCGGCATTATTCAACAGGATATCAACTGATCCAAAATGGCTGAGGGTTTGTTCCAGGGCAGATTCCACAGCTTTGTAATCGCGGACATCAAGAGCAATAGGCAGCACGTCGCCCCCGGTAGCTTCAACCAGCTCTGAGGCCGTCTTCTCCAACAGCTCAATCCTTCGGCTGGCAATGACAACCCTGGCCTGCAACTCAAGAAACCGCTGGGCCATAGAGCGTCCTAAACCCGTGCCGCCTCCAGTGATGAAAATGACCTTATTCTTCAGTAAATCTGACTGAAACATGACTGGTTCTCCTTTGGTATAACCTGCTCATCCCGCAATAGCGAAGCAAGAATTATTATCAATTTGTTGACATCAAGGAAATTAAATATAACTTACTTTGTTTTTTAAAGTACTTTATCATTGAATAGGAATTTATTATGAACGAACACGAAAATTATACAAATCCAACAGACCAATTGGCTTTTATAAAGTCCGTCATGGATGATAGTCAAAAGGTGCTGGCAGATAATGGAACCGGATTTATTCTCTGGGGCTTCCTTATCATGGTAGCAGGCGTGGCCTCCCTTATCCTCGAATACCTCAATTTGATCTATTTAATTGGTTGGAGCTACATAGTGTGTGTAGCCCTGGGTTGGCTGTATATGTTCACTGTGGATAAGAAAGCCCACAAACACAATATTGGGAACCCCCTGACAAAAAAGATAATCAACTCCATCTGGATAGCCGTTTTATTGGCCATGACCATGTTGGGATTTATTGGCACCCTAACGGAAACTGTTGATGTGAATCATATATCTGCCGTCCTGTTCACAACACTTGGAATAGCATATTATGTTCAAGGTGTAATTACCGGGAAAAGTTGGGTGAGGAATTTGGGATTCGGTTGGTGGATCGGAGCCTGTATCCTTTATTTCATATCTGGTATCTGGGCAGGCATCCTGACTGCAGTTATGATGATCGGACTTCAAATTATACCAGGATTTATTTTCAGGCGCCAATGGAAGGTTCGTCTCACTGAGGATTGAGTATGAACGAATTTAATTATCAACAAATAGATGATTTGATCCATTCCAGGATTCGTTTAGCCGTCATGGCTACTCTGGCAACCATGGGTTCAGCAAGCTTCTCAATCATCAAGGAAAATGTGGGGGCCACTGATGGAAACCTTAGTGTCCATATGCGCAAGCTTGAGGAAGCTGGCTATTTGAGCGTGGAAAAGTCATTTATAGATCGCAAACCAATCAGTGTGTATAGCCTTACCGGCAAAGGAAAGTCGGCTCTGACACTATACATTCAATATCTAGAAAACATGTTGCCCCTGGGCACTGTGAAGGACTAAAATCATGAAAAAGATACTGATCCCCCTCCTGATACTTGTACTATCTGTACAATCCATCCTCGCTGCACCTGGTGAAATTATTGAGGGTACCATTGTTGATCGAGATACCCAACAGCCACTCCCTGGTGCAAATGTCATGCTGGATGGTACCAATCTGGGTGCCGCAACAGATATGGGTGGAAAGTTTACTATCCAGAATGTCCCCGCTGGTAGCTACTCAGTCAAAGTTCATATGATCGGCTACAAGTCTCAGGCCAGAGCAAATATTCACTCACTCCTCAACAGAGCAACCGTGGTCAACATAGCACTTGAACCAACCATCCTCACGGGTACTGATGTTGTGGTAACTGCTGGTTATTTTGAACGCGTCAAAGATGCAGCAACCAGTGTTCGTAGCGTCGATTACGAGGAAATTCGTTCAGATCCTGTAGGTGCCTACGATATCCTCAGTATGATGCAATCGCTTCCTTCAGTTGTGTCAGGAGCAGACCAATCCAACGAGATCATCGTGAGGGGTGGCTCTCCTGGAGAAAACCTGTTTGTAATGGATCACCTGGATATCCCCTACCCCGTACATTACCCTGAATAGGGAGCTGGTGGTGGTCCGATAACCATGGTCAATACGGATTTCATCGAGAGAATTGACTTTTTTGCAGGTTCTTTCCCTGCCCGATATGGTGATAAGCTCTCGTCGGTAATGGATGTAACCGTCCGGGAGGGAAGCCGTGAAAGCCGGGAGACAAAGGTCAGCTTCGATATGGCTGGTTTTGGAGCCAGTTTTGAAGGTCCTATCAACCAAAATAGTTCTTACCTGTTCGCCATAAAGCGATCCTTCCTTGATTTTATAATTCAACAAAGTGGCCTTATGGCTATCCCCAAGTACTGGACATTTCAGGGGAAAATCGCTTATGATCTCAGCCCAAAAGAAAAATTGTATCTGAACTATCTGGGGGGTATTGATGCTATCGATATTGTCGGTGAGGATAGTCCTCAAAATAGAAATGCCGAAAATGTTGGCTACAGAAGCCAGCAGCACACACTTGGATTAACCTATAAGAACCTGTTTTCAAAACAGGGCTATATCATTGCTTCTCTTGCTCAAAATTTTGTCGAAATGGATATTGATGCTTATCGGGTCTCCGATGACAATGACCACGATTCCTTTTATCGTGGTGTTAGTATCGAAAAAGAACTGATTTTTAAGAGTGACCTGGTCTATAAGTTTAACCCCAAGCTCGAATTCTCAGCGGGTTTAAAAGTTATTCAGGCTCCCAATTCATGGGACTATTCCTGGCATAACGATGAAATAAATCTGTATGGATACTCCCATGACACCACGCTGACCCCTGCTTTGCCAATCAGCATAGCTCAATTCGAGGCAGAATTCTTAGGCGATACCAATGCAGTCGTGGTCCCTCTTCAGGTGCTGGAACACGTTGATTCTGCCGACTCTACCATCAATCATACTTTTCGATCAGGGGGTATTCATGCCCAACTCAGATTCAATCCCACCCAGCTTACAGAAGTAACACTGGGTACCCGAGGTGAATACAATGCCTATTTGGATGCAGCCAATTTTTCACCTCGAATAAATCTTTCGCAGCAACTACTTCATAACATGAAGGTGAATCTGGCCGTTGGACGCTACTTCCAAGCGCCCTTTTATGCTTTACTCATGCAGGAAGGTGATTGGGGAAGAAAACTGGACTTCTATTATGCTGACCAGGTTGCCCTGGGGTTTGAATTCCTCCCTAGAGAAGATGTCAGAATAACTCTGGAAATTTATAACAAAGAATTTAATGATATGCCCCGTCAGGAAGTCTATCCTGATACTGCAGGAAGAGACAGTACCAGTCATTTCGCCAATTTTGGAGCTGGACGTTCACGGGGTTTTGAAATTTTTCTGCAAAAGAAATTTTCCAATAACTGGTATGGATCTTTTAGTTATGCACATTCCATTTCTGAGGGAGTGGATCCAAGACAGTCAGAAACCGTGTACTACCCCTGGGACTATGACTACCGTGATGTCGTAAGTCTGGTAGGCGGCTATAAAATCAGATATATGGATTATGATTGGTATAATCAGTACAAGGAAACCACTTTTGCAGCGTGGACTTCCTGGCTACCTCTGGCTCCTGCCGATGAATTTGAGGTCAGTATGAGATTTCGCTATTCAGGTGGAAAGCCCTATACACCAAAACTATATGACCATAACACCCGGCGCTGGCATGTGGACTCTCAAGCTTACAATACTGCAAGACATGATGAATATATTCGTTTTGATATCATGATTCTTCAGCGGTTCTATTTTGAAAAGATGAATCTTGTCACCTTTTGGGACATCATGAATGTCTTTAACCGTGATAATCCCTGGGATTATGTTTATAATGAGGATGGCACGCGGGATATTGCGCTCCAATTCAAGACCTTTCCTATTGGTGGCATCACTTTGGAATTCTAGCGTTACTGATTCCGATTTGATTGTGTCCTTCACGATGGTATTGGTCCTTCGCGAGTTTAGGTTTCATAAGATTTTCTACTTCAGCAGAAAAAAGTATACAATATTTTTCATGAATCAGCGTCTATATAGGTGACATGCAAAGCAAAAGACCACAAAAAGCTGAAACACCCACACCTAGGAATGCTCAAGGAATGAGTTCGATCATTCTTGAAGCCAGAGAATGGTTACTCCGTTCTGTGGCTGGAATGGTGCCACAGTATGAAGACGCCGAGGACATTGTCCAGGATGTTTTTCATCAGTTTACAGGTGCCTACGGTGAGCTACGTTCACTTGAAGCAACTTCAGGCTGGTTGTATAGAACTGCCAGGAACAAGGTGAGTGATTTTTATCGCAGACGAGCCCGAACCATCGAGGGAAGCCATAGTGCTATTCAATCCGGTGATATTGAAGAAGGACAATTTCTAGAGAACCTGCTTCATGATCCGGAACTACACAGTGCTTCGCTACTCGAGCAATCCCAGCTTCAAGCGCAAATCGAAGCGGCTATAGAAGAACTCCCTGAACTGCAGCGGGAAGTATTTATATGGCATGAGATTGAAGGTCTGAGTTTCAAGGAAATTGCTGAAATCACTGGAGATTCGCAAAACACGTTACTCTCCAGAAAGCGGTACGCCGTGTTGGCTTTGCGAAAAAAGCTAAAAGATATAAATACATAATTTGAAAGGAATACATCATGTGTAAATCATCCATAGGTAAAATTGTTGGAATAGCATTCTTTGTTATACTCGCAATTACCATTTTACCCGCCATTACCATGCTGCTCTGGAACTGGTTGATACCAATGCTCTTTAGTGGTCCGGTAATAACATACTGGCAAGCCCTGGGACTCATCATCCTATCGAAAATATTGTTTTCCGGCGGACATGGTGGAAGTCATCATGACAAACGCTATCCCTCAACCCCCTGGAAATCGCATCTCAAGCAAAAAATTGAATTGAAGCACAATCAAGAAGTTCAGCCAGATGAGGAGACCTCCTCAAAACCTGCTGATACAGAAGATGAATAAGGATATAAACATGAATAAATTGAAACTGAATAAAAGAATGGGAATGGGTCTACTTGTTTTAGCTCTGATCCTCGGTATCGCAGCCTGCGGTGCTCATCATGGACCCCACCACATGGATCAAGCCAAAATGATGAAACGGATTGCCAAGAAACTTGATCTAAACGAGATGCAGCAAGGGAAGCTCAAGATTGTCCTGGAAAATGCCTCAAACTTCAAAGAGACTATGCAGGCTAATCATACTGAGCTAACCGAATCTCTCGATGAAAATCTCAGATCAACTCAACTGGATGTTGATGCACTTAATCTGCAATTCGATGAAATTGAATCTGAATTTAGTGAATTTCGGAAAGATATGGTCTCAGACTATGCTGAATTTCACGCCAGTCTTGAGGAGGCACAGCGAGAGAAATTAGCTACAACCCTCGAGAAGTTTAAGAAACACAGACGACACTAATCTGTCAGAATAAATAGATAAAAAGAAGAGGCTGGAAATTTTCCAGCCTCTTCCTTTTATCCGATGTCCTGTAGAACTTATTTATAATATAACTTTAAATAATCCTGAACCATACGTGTCCCGGTGAATTGCACACCCGTCTTAATGGATTCACGTATCATGCTTAACCATTTTGCTTGATCGTTGTAGTATGTGGGAATAACCTGTTCTTCCAACAATCGATAGAGATGATCAGCATCCGCGGCATTAGTGGCATTGTTAGCATCACCAATTGCCCAGCCATTCACTCCATCGTTACAGGCTTCAGCCCACCAGCCATCGAGGACAGACAAATTTGGAACACCATTAAGTGTCGCCTTCATACCAGAGGTTCCTGAAGCTTCATTGGGTCGTAGTGGTGTATTTAACCAGACATCTACACCTGCAGTAATGAGATTACCCAGCCACATGTTGTAGTTTTCCAGAAAAACAATTTTCACATCACCCAGCAGTTCTTTGGCCTGGAGTACAATTTCTTTGAGAATTTCTTTACCATGATCATCCCTGGGATGGGCTTTTCCAGCAAAGATAAATTGAATTTTATTCCCCTTTGCTAAACGAATTAATCGCTCTTTGTCATGAAAAATCAGCCTGGCTCGTTTGTATTCGGCAGCCCTTCTGGCAAATCCAACAGTCAAAGTTTTATTGGCCAGGGCTCTTTGGGATTGAGAATTGGCATAATCGAGAAGGAATTTCTTCTGTCCACGTCGGGCAAAGAGAAGTTCTTCATCTGGGACAGAATCAACATCCAAAAGACGTGAAGGATCTTGACGCCAACCTGGTAGATGTCTATCGAACACCTCTCTAAATATTTTACCCACCCAGAACCTGTGGAATACCCCATTTGTGACATGACCAATTTCGAATTGGGGGAATTGATCACGGGCTACCTGACCGTGTAGTTTAGAAACCCCATTGGCGCTACGACTGAAATAAAGACCTAGCTCAGTCATATGTACACGGCTGTTTAGAACCATCGAAGGCAGTTTCAGATTTGTTGGTAACAAATCACCTATCAGTCGCTTGACACGATCAGACGCGAAATGATCATGACCAGCAGGAACGGGAGTATGAGTAGTGAAGTGGCATCGTTTCCGTACTTCTTCCTCATCTCCATTAAATTCCTTCAGGAGTTCAAGGGTAAGAAATGAACTGTGACCTTCATTCATATGGTAGGTAGAAAAATCTTTGTACCCCAAATTCCGTAGGGCCCGGATACCTGCGAATCCCAGAACAGCTTCCTGCAGGATGCGATGATCCTTCCCGCCAGCATAGAGTCTCAATGTAATGCTGCGATCATCATCTTCATTCTCATCTAAATCTGTATCCAAGAGAAGGATATCGATAGGAGTACCGTTTATTCCGAGAAAGGTATACTTCCAGACCTGCACATGGACGTCCCTACCTCTGAGTGGCAGGGTGATGGTACCATCCAACTTCTCCAGAAGGGGGTCTGGTTCAAAACGGGGATAAATCTCCGTCTGATTCCCGTCTTCATCCATTCTCTGTTTGAAATAGCCCTCTTTATACATGAGAGTTACTGCAACCATGTTTACATCTAAGTCTGCTGCGGCCTTGATATGATCGCCAGCTAATATTCCAAGTCCCCCACTATATGTGTGCAGACTGGGAGAAATCCCGATTTCTGCACTGAAATAAGCTACAGTGGCTTGATTATTTGACATTTATTCCTCTTGTTGATTTCTAATTTCATATGGTAATAATTATTTTTTTTACAACAAAATTGACGAATACTACGAAAAATGTACACTACCTTCCTTGTTTTTCATCCCCAGGTTTTTTGGACACTCTGTTCATTGAAGACTGGTGATGATTCCAGCAAGAATAGCTCATTCGTTTTTTTTTGTATCATTCGTTGTAACTTTTTATTGCTCTCCTACTATTCAATATGCGTATCAAATAGTGTCGAGATAAACCTACTTAAAATTATTTATGCTCAGGAGGATATCTATTGTAAGAAATTCTCCTGGGTTAAGGCTCAATTTCCAATGCGGTAATAAAGCTGAGGCTTGATAGACTCGCTCAAAACCTGCTTCGGACATGGAAATAGTTTCAATGGGCGAGCGCCATAAGCGACTGACCTTTGAGAATCCCATGTTAATTTTAAAATTATCCCACTTATTGATGAGGGAAACGTTGCTGACCTGGGCATCATCACCGTTTGAATTCAATACTCCGGCATGCTCGTCATTCACTAAATAGTAACGGTCCGGGCTATTCCCACCCAGGAGACCAAAATTCATCTCAAGACCATAGAGTTGATCAAGGGGTGTATCACCCAGATTTGTAATGGTCATTTTTATCGATAAATCGTTGTGATGAAGTTCTAAATTTTTCTCAATTTTGAGCTGCGACTTGCCTACAAGGCCTAGCGTATTTATCCGAACACCAGCTTCACTCTGTTGGACATCACAGGCTTGGATGGAAAAATCTTGCTGCAGTTTGCCCCGATAGTGAGCATCTTGCGATTGATCGCTGTTAAAAACATGATCGATGAGTCCATAACGGCGATAATTATCTACGAATAGTTTATCCTGGAGCCCTTCCTCTTTGGCAAGGACGATATCATGAATGGACCCGCTGGTGTTTTGGTCATTGCTGGCTTGAGCCAACTTCTCATGATAGTGCTCCGAGTAGCGTTGAAGATAGTTTGTGACGTTGAAGTAAGCGGGAAGCCAGTCTATCTCACGAATGTGGCCTTTGTCGGCAGAAATGAATACTTGCAGGTTGTCTGACCGTAAGCGGTATTCTTTGACCCCATCACTATCCAGATCCGCCAGACCAGGGAAGCTGCCACCTCTGGCCAAAAACTGCTCTTCGGCTTTGAGCAAATGTTCATAGATAGCGTGCCGAAGATGCGGGAGATACAGGCCGCCAAAGACACCATGCCAATAGGCACAATTGCACTGAGCCCGATAGAGATCATCTCTCAGTGAGTCAGGAACTCCACCTTTGCTAGCGAGCTGCTCCAGATTGAGTGATAGAAATTGCACCCGCTTCTGCATCCAGTTTGATTCTGGATACTTTGTAAAAAAATTGCGCCACATGCCACCTTTTATAAAAGGTCTAGACGCATCGGCTTTGCCTTGATTTTCAAGGTCATGGATAAAATCGTTCATCTGACGACCAAGCTCTGTTGACAACGTCCATTGGGACATTTCGAAATATGAGGATGTGGGGATGTAAACCAGATCTTGAGGATTGTGGCTTGCATGGTATTGCTTAAATGTTGTCGTGCTTAGCCAATCAGAATTTTCACTCAACAGTGTGAAGAATCTTTCCAGCCATTTCTGCTCATAGACCGTATTCCAGGTCCCCGGCCAAACACCGAATTTCTCACCATCATCAGCCATAACCACAAGGCTTTCACCATCTTCTGAGGCATAGCTTTTTAGGATGTCAATGGCAACCTGCGGGTCTTCAAAGGGCATGGCATAACGCATTTTCTGACTAATGGGAAATACACTGAGGACTTGGCCCTCTTGTTCGGTGTAGTAGTATCCATTTAAATTTTTGGGATCTGCCCCTGTGGTGAGAAAGTGGTAGTCATCTACTACCATATATTCAATTTCAGCTTTGTTCAAGCTTTTGGCAAGATGTGGCTCCCACACCCGTTCAGTGAGCCAATTGCCTCTAATTTCGTAGTTCAGTCTCCGACGGGCCCATTCGTTCATTTTCTTGATTTGACCAATTTGATCAGCTTCAGGAATCATGGCCAGGATAGGTTCATAAAAGCCCCCACCAAGAACTTCAATATTGCCTCTGTCTACCAGCTTTTTGAACAAGTCAAGAACATCTTGACGATTTCCCTCGAGCCACTCAATGAGAGACCCACTAAAATGGAAAGCCATACTGATGTTTGGAAATTTCTCCAGGATTTGAAGGAATGGTAAGTACGAACGATCACAGGCATCATGAAAAACGTGATCAAAATTTCCTACAGGCTGATGGTTATGAATTCCAAATATGAATTGGACTTTTTTCATTCTTTACATTTTCCGGCTAAAACTGATTGGAGTGTTACTTTTTTAGACAACAGAGCCGGTCGCCTAAACGACCGGCTCCATTCGTCTTAAAAAAAGGATATTTGCTTACATACCCTTAAACAAGTTGATCAGGTCAACAACGCGGTTTGAATATCCCCATTCGTTGTCATACCAGTTCAAGGTCTTGACAATACGATTTCCAACAACTCGTGTGTATGATACATCATATATAGAGGAGTATGGGTTACCGATAATGTCGGAAGAAACCAGGTGATTTTCACTGTACTCAAGTACATTCTTGAGACGATCCGTCTTGGATGCTGCGAGAACAGCTGCGTTAATGTCTTCAACAGTAACGTTGCGATTCACCTCAACAATCAGATCAACAACAGAACCATCAGCAACAGGAACACGAGCTGCGATACCATCCAGTTTGCCTTTGAGTTCAGGGAGAACTTTTCCCACTGCACGGGCTGCGCCTGTGGTAGTAGGAATGATGTTTACAGCTGCAGCACGGCTACGTCGCCAGTCTGAGTGAGGAACATCAGCAAGACGCTGATCATTGGTATAGGCATGTGATGTCGTCATGACACCCTCAACAATACCAAAAGCATCATTAAGAACTTTAGCCATTGGAGCTAAACAGTTGGTTGTGCAACTGGCATTGGACACAATTTTGTGCTCAGGTTTGAGACCATCTTCATTAACACCCAGAACCACGGTATAATCGATTTCATCCTTTGCAGGAACAGTGAGGATGACACGCTGTGCTCCAGCGTTTAAATGTGCAGTCAGAGATTCTTTGGTTCTGAAAACACCTGTAGCCTCGATAACTACATCAATATCCAACTCTTTCCAGGGTAAATCTTCAGGATTGCGTTCACTGATCATTTTCACTGTATCATTGGCAGTATGCAGAACATCACCTTCAATACGAACAGTACTGTCACCAAAACCACCCATAACGGTATCATACTTCAAGAGGTAAGCCAGTGCTTCACGGTCAAATAGATCATTGATGGCAACGACATTGATGTCTTCGCGTTTATCTAAAATACGAAATACGGAACGACCAATACGTCCGAATCCATTAATTGCTACTCTCATGCAACACCTCCTTCTACCCCGAGCTTCGCATAAGCAAGAGCTAGATCAACTAGACGTCCGGCCTGACCAAGACTATTATCATACCAACTCAGAGTCTTCACCATACGCTTGCTTGATTTCATGGTACCTTTGGTATCAAAAAGCAAACTGTGGGCATTTCCAATCACATCACTAGATACGATGGGATCTTCTGTGATTTCAACATATCCACTTAATGACTTAGCGGCTGTACGCATGGCATCATTCACTTCTTCAGCCGTTGCATCACCCTTGGTCAGTACACAGGTCAGATCAAGGAGTGATCCCATTGGTACAGGAACATTAAGCGCGGACCCTTCAATCTTACCTTTAAAACGAGGTAGGATATGCTCCATCCAATATGGACTGATGTTCACATTTGGAATGATATTCTCAGCGGCTGAGCGACTGCGTCTGAAATCTGCAGCAACCGTATCACGCAAGGGCTGATCACTGGTATAAGCGTGGATTGTAGTCATCATGGCATATTCAATACCAAATGCCTTATCCAGAATATCCAGCATCAAAGCCAGAGCATTTGTGGTAGCAGATGCAGCAGAAACAAGTTTATCACTTGCTTTCATTGTGTCATCATTCACACCCATGACAATAACTCGATCGATATCATCCTGTGGTAGTGAACCGAGAATAACACGCTTGGCTCCTGAATCCAGGTGGCCCTGCATGGTTTCTCTTGTACGATATTTGTGGGTCAGGTCGATGACGACATCAACATCAAAAGCATCCCATGGAACATCTTTTGGCGCTATACCATGGATGAGACGAGCCTTCTGATCGCCAACAACAAGGAAATTTCCTTCAAGTTTGGTATCTACTGGATCTCTTCCATCATTTTTCAGCAAATAGTGCAAAATATCGGAGCGACCAATATCACTAATTGCTACAATTTCCATTTCAGGCTGGTTTAAGCTTAAACGGTAAACATCTCTACCGATCTCGCCAAATCCCATCAGCCCGACTCTAATTTTACTCATAGAACGTGCCTCCGTTTCGATCCCTATTCAAAGGGGAGCGATTGTTAAAGGTTAGATATAATTTCAATTGTCAATTCTTCTTCAGGTGGATAATTGCTTCGTGATCTTCGCTTAGAAGATCATCCAAATTGCGTATTTCTCCGTGTAACATCCCCGTAATCACTGGATTCATATCGAGTTGGTAACGCTGGCCAAATAATGTAAGATCCAAGATAATATAATTTAATGCAATGGCAACAATCGCTGAATTTCGGGTCCAGGCAACCTTATTGGTTGGCAGCATTTCTACACCTCCCAGGAGGGCAGAATCATGATCCACCACCAATAATATCTTGCTGTTCCATACATCCTGCAAACGCTTACTGTCTAGATTGTATGCGAATACAGTTCCAACCTCATTTGGGATGTCACAAAAGGAAAAAATGACGATATCAACGCCACGTTTTTCTGCAGCCACCAAATCTAAAAAGAGCCTTTTGTACTCGGTGAGCCAAATGGATAGGTAAACTGATTTTTCAGCATTCTTGATCATATGTCTAGCACGATCAATCATGCTGTCATAACCGCGAATATTCCAGAGATCACCAACTTCAAGTTCAGTGTTGACGTTTTTTAAAGAATCCTTAAGTGTATCAAGATTGGTTGTAAAATTGTTTTCCAGAACATCAAAAAGATGATCCGGGGGCAACGGAATATATCGTGTTGGATTTGAGTCCACGCAACTCACCATCCCCGTGCTCTCCAGGCGTTTTAATATCTCATAAATCGCGGATCTCGGAATCCCAGACTTACCACTAATCTCGTATCCTGTCGCTGGATTATTTTTCAATAGGCTGAGATAAGTTTTGGCTTCGTTGGATGTAAATCCGAATGACTTGAGGGCGGGAAGTAGCTTTTCATTCATTAGCGTGTCTCACTTCTTAGTTACGCTTAATATATTCTCCAAACAAGGTGTGCATAGCATTATTTAAACGGTAAAATAATTTTATTCCAAAGCGGAGAATTATTCGTTTTACTTTCATCCAACAAGGCTGGACAATACATTGCCCGCCATGAAAAAATTCATCTACCTCATTATTCATTATCCCAAAGCAATCATATTCTTGAATTTTCTGGTGATAGCTCTTTTATCTCTACCAATTTATAAGATACATATCAACCCCGATCTTCAAGCCTTGATACCTTCAGATGACCCTGATGTCATTCGAATGGAAGAACTGGAAGAGGAGTTTGGAGGGTTAGACGTCATACTGATCAGTTATCACGCAGATGATGTATTTGCCAGCGAAGGTCTGGAAATGATTGATAATTTGACCTACGATCTGGAAGCTTTATCGCAAATCGACCAGGTCATCAGCCTGACAAACTATGAATCCATTCTTAGTGATGATGAGTCCATGACAGTGGACAAATTCATCCAAGAGATTCCTTCCACAAAAGCTGAAAGTGACTCAATAGCCAGAAGTGCCATAGCCGATCCCATGCTGGGTCGTCTGCTGGTCTCAGCAAATCGTGAATATACTGCCATCATCATCTACTCAAATCCTGGTGCTGATGAGGTCAGTTTAGTTGATACACTCCATGCGATTCTACGCCCCTATCAAAACAAGAGTCATGATTTGAGATTAGGTGGAATGCCCGTTATAAGATCTCAGATATCCGACGATATTGGGCATGACACCAGCACATTCATTCCAGCAGGAATGGTGCTAATTGCTCTCCTGCTCTATGTCAGTTTCAGGTCTCGGCGTGGTGTGGTGCTTCCCCTTCTGGTGGTGTTTCTGTCTATTATGGGGACACTTGGACTCATGGCCTGGTTTGGTCTTATGCTATCTGTTATCACAAGTATTATGCCTATCATGCTTATCGCTGTAGCCAGTGCTTATGGTATTCATATTATCACTCGCTATTTTGAGGATTGCGCTAACTTACCCCCTGAAGCAGACAGTAAAGAAATTGTGACCAGCGTGATCGAACACATGATGCGTCCATTATTCCTGGCTGGTCTGACTACAATGATCGGATTTCTATCCCTCCTCTCCCACATTTTACCGGCATCTCGAGAAGTGGGTATACTTACTGCATTTGGCGTCGTGCTGGCATTTGGCGTCTCCATCACACTTATTCCCGCTGTCCTGGTTCTAACCAAAAAACCCAGCCTGGAAAGACAGAGTAAGAATGAAGCGAATCGTTTACTCTCGAGAATATTGGTACGAATTGGTAAAGTGGTCTTTCATCATCGCAATCTCATTTTCGTCGCCTTTGCCCTCATAACCATCATTGCAGCAATTGGCATCCCCCTGGTCGAATTGGATAGTAATCCGCTGAACTATTATAGTCCCGAATCCAGCGTTCGTGTTGTCAACGATATCATTGAGGAACATTTTGGTGGCAGCACCACCATGTCAGTGGTGGTTGAGGGTGATATCAAGTCTCCAGATGTGTTGAACCAAATTGATCAAATTCAGAAGTTTCTGGACGGACGTGAAGGGATTGGTTACACCTTAGCTATCACTGATTTCATTAAACTCATGAATCAATCCATGAATGGTGGTGATCCAGCATATTATAAAATTCCAGAATCCCGTCAGTTGGTTTCACAGTACTTATTACTCTACTCCTGGGAATCAAGTGATGGCTACCTGGATTCGTACGTGGATTATGACTATCAGTCTGCCCAAATCGTTATTCGCTTGAATACCATGGATGTCTATTACATGGTGGACCTTCAGAAAGAACTCGATCAATTCCTGAACGAAAATATACGCGTTGATAATCAACCCAAGAGCGAAGGCTACGCTGTACTTCTTGGAAATTTGATGCCCATGATGGTCAAGGGACAAATACGGAGTCTCGTATTATCAGTCATCCTGGCAGCCCTGGTGACTGGTCTTGTGTTTAGATCGTTGTCTGCCGCTCTCATCAGCGCCATGCCATTGGCATTTGCCATTGCAGGTGTCTTTGGTTTGATGGGATACCTTGGTATTTACCTCAATACAGCGACCTCCATGCTCAGTTCTATTATGATTGGTATTGGTATAGATTATACTATTCACTTTTTATTCCGCTTCAGAACAGAAATCCGCAACGGGCTCAGTGATGAAGAGGCCATTATCAAAACATTGAGCACAACTGGCCAAGGTATTATCATTAATGGATTTTCAGTGATGATGGGGTTTGCTGTGTGTATGATGTCCACCTTCACTCCCATTTATTTCTTTGGCTGGCTGATCTCAGTATCCATTTTCATGTGTCTGATTGCGGCTTTGACCCTCCTGCCCCTTGTACTTATTCTCACAAGACCAAAATTTATTTTCGCTAGATAATTCAGTCAAATTCTTGCTTGCATGAATTGTTGCCTTGCCTACATTGGAAACGCATGATACAAAAATCGTTTCCATCGATCCCAACCACAAACACCCCTGAAGGTCCTATCCTGGAACATGGGCTTGACCTCATTTTTAGAGAGGGCATCAAAGGATTCACCGTAGAAACACTGGCCAAAGATTTGGCTATGAGCAAAAAGACGATCTATAAATTCTTTCCTACCAAGGAAGTTCTCCTGGGAAAGATATTTCAATATATCACGACTATTATAGCAACCAAATTTCAAGATATTCTTAAACTGGATATTAATCCTTTGGACAAGTTCGAGACTGCAATTAGCGAAATTGTAAGAACAATAAACCGCATATCTATCTCCAGGGTGGGGGAACTCAAGGTAAGATATCCACACATTTGGAGAGAAATTGAAAACTTCAGATTGGCAAGACGAGAGGATTTTCTCACCATTTTCCGGGAAGCTCAGGAGCAAGGCTACGTCCGCGAAAACATAAATCTAGAACTTACCTCCATCATCTTTATGCAGATTGTCAACGATGTCTTTCAACCTGAATTTTTTCTAAAACATGATATTGGAGTTAAAGAAACACTTCTCACCTACCGCGAGTTTTTCTTAAGAGGAATTGTCACAGATAAAGGTCTCAAACACATAGAGGATAAAATATGAAACAGTGGTTCATCAGTCAGTCCGTAGATCACCCAAAACGCAGCATTATAATCACCCTACTCATTACCCTCCTCATGGGATCAGGTCTCCAGCACTTTGTAGTTGAAGATGACTTTATGAAAATGCTGCCTCAGGATATCCCATCCATGGTAACATTAAATGAATTGAAGGATGAGTTTGGGAGCACGGATCTCATGTTTCTGGCGTTCGGCAAGCGTGGTGTCGATGTTCTGAATGCCAAGAGTCTGGCAACACTTTGGGACCTTTCCCATGACCTGGAAGAAATAGATCAGGTCGACGAGATCATGTGTATCTCCACTTCAGACAAAATGGAGAGCATTGATGGATTTTTAGAAGTTTCAGCTCTGCAAGAATATCGTGATCTCAATGGAGAAGAGATCGAGGCACTGCGGAACTATCTGAATGAAAATTCAAAAATCAAGACCAGAAACCTGGGAGAGCAAGGTGACTACTTTAACGTCATTATTCGTCCCGTAGTAGGTGCCAAGAATGATATTCTAGTCAGTGATATGGAGGAAGTCGTCGCCGCTCATCTATCTGACTACGATGTTCACTGGGGTGGTCAGGCATACGTCACTGGTGTCTTACCTGCAATGATTCGCAATGACGTGATGGGTCTGATGCGTACTGGATTAATTGGTATGCTGCTCATCCTGTTTTTTAGTCTGAGAAATATCTCCGCAGTCGGTACTATTCTGGCCACTATCATCCTTTCCATGGCTTTCATGATGGGTTTTAATGGATGGATGCTCTACCTGACGGAATCTGACAAATTTATGTTCGGAGTCCTCAACACCTCCATGCCCATCATTTTACTCACCATTGCCAATTCATATGGCGTCCACGTTATTACCAAGTTTTTCAGGAAAATGCGTACCAACAAGGACCCGCGTGCTGCCTTTGAAGCGAGCTTAAACTCCCTTATGCTTCCCATTTTTCTGACAGCCCTGACGACCATAGCGGCTTTTCTCTGTATGGTATTTGCCCCTCTGGAACCCCTCATTGGATATGGTTTTTCAATTTCAGCTGGAATTCTCTGGGCCTGGATCTTATCAACTGTTTTTCTTCCTTCCATCCTCGTATTGAAGAAGTGGAATCCTGACGCTGCTGCAGTTTCTCATGCCAGCTATTTTGAAAGATTTGTGATCGCATTTGGTGAGCAAGTTATCAAGCGACCAAAGACTGTACTAATTAGCAGTGTAATAGTAGTCATTATTGGAATATTGGGTATCTTCAAATTGAATATCGAAGTGAATATGAAAGCATTCTTCAAACCTGACAATCCTATCCGAGAGAGCCTGGAGTTCATGGATAGTGAAATGACGGGAACCATGGATCTTCAATTGCTCATCAATGCTGATTTGAAGGACCCTGAGGTTTTGAGCCGGATTGCGAGTATCCAGGAATTCATGGAAAAACACGAATCAGTCACTCTATCCATTTCAATAGCCGATGTCATCAAACAAATGCATCGCATGGTGAATGATGATGATCCAGCTTTTGAGACCATCCCTGATTCTCGAGATAAAGTGAACAATTTGTTCACGATGTATTCCATGTCAGGCGATCCTAACGATTTTAGTTCACTGGTTGATTATGAATATAAAAAGGGCTTAGCCACCTCAATGATGCGATCCATATCTACTTCAGAGATTGTGGTCCTAGTTGATGAAATAGAGGATTTTCTCCAGCAGGATGATTATAAGGACCTAAATATAACCATTACCGGTCTCCTCATTGTTTTCAGAGATCTGGTAGCTTTGATTATACGTAGTTCCTTTATAAGTATTTTCGCCTCAATCATCATCATAGCCCTCATCGCAGCCTATTTCTTCAAACACTGGCTCTGGGGATTGCTGGCTGTTGTCCCACTAAGCGCTGCTGTAATTTTGAATTTTGGTCTCATGGGCATTTTTGGAGTTGATCTGAACCATGTTACAGCATTGTTGTCAGCCATAATTATTGGTGTGGGTGTGGATTTTGCCATTCACTATATCAGTCAGTTCCGAACGCATTTACTTAACCATGGTTTGGATGGAAATCTTAGCAGAGAGACTATGCAAGATGTTGGCTTCCCCGTTATTCTGGATGCTGCCTCCAACATGGCTTTTGGCGCCCTATTATTTTCAATGTTTATCCCTATGATTCACATGGGAGGATTAATGGTATTTGCCATGATTTCCACCTCAACCGCAACCTTGACATTGTTGGCAATACTCCTAGAACTAAATAAGAAACGCCTGGCCCGTATCGAAGGTATAGCGGTCCCAGAGTAAGCATTTAATAAACAGAAGGATTTAGATATGAAAACCATTACTAAACACATTTTTACAGCAATGCTCCTCATGCTTCCAATGATGCTGCTCGCTGAAACGGGTTTTGAACTCGCCAAAGCCATGGAAGACAAATCTGCACCTACAGATATGAAATCCAACATGACCATGACCCTGACCAATAAACAGGGTAAAACCAGAGAATCCACCATTCGTTCCATTGCAGCAGATGATAATCGCAAACAGATCATCTGGTTTCTCGCTCCAGCCGATGACAAAGGCGTAGCATTTTTAAAGATTGAGCACGCACAAAAAGATGATGAAATGCGACTATGGTTGCCGGCATTTAAAAAAGTTCGCCGTATCAGCTCAAAGAAAAAAGCGGATTCATTTATGGGTTCTGATTTGAGTTATGAAGATATGACCTCACGAGAATTAGATGAGTACACCTATGAAATCTTAGGTGAAAAGGTCGTCGATGGAATTGATTGTCATATTCTAGAGAGCACTCCAAAAGCCGGTATTACGCGCACATACAAAAGATTTATCACCTACGTAAGCAAGACAGATCTTGTCTCCATCCTGGATGAAGCTTATGACACTCGTGATAAGCTCCTGAAGCGTCGTGTCATGAAATACCGTAAGAACAAGGGCTATGACCTACCCACGGAAATTTTCGTAGAAAACGTCCAAAAGGGCAGTAACACACGCCTTATCTTTAGTAGCCAGGAAGTGGACACAGGTGTCAAGGCAGATCTCTTTCAAGAGAAAAATTTGAAACGAATGCCTAAATAGGAATAAGTAATGAAAAAATTAATTCCTGCCATTTTTTTAATGGTGCTGGTGCCATTAGCCAGCTTTGGTCAATTCAATTTCTCAGGTGATTTAACACCATCTGGGATGTTAAGAATAAGCGATGGATCTCTCATCAATCTCCCCTTCCGTCTTGGGAGCATTGAGGTTGATTACGCCCGGGGTGACTTTGAACTCAAAACTGTTACAGCTCTGGAAACCCGTTGGAAAGACCCTGAACTGAGCGAGGACATGTTTCTGCTGAGGGAAGCTTATCTCATGTGGTATCCTGCCTTTGGTGAGGTCAAGCTGGGCAAGATGATCCATGCCTGGGGTGCAGCCGATGCCAACAACCCCACGGATAATCTGAGTCCCTATGACTACTACTACATGTTTCTGACTGGGACAGATAGAAAATTGGGATCCATGAGCATGGCTGTAAAAACTTATGTGAGTGATTTTCAAATTGAATTGATTGCCATTCCCGAATTTGCAGCAAACCGCTTTCCCCTCAATGAACCTGATTTTCCAATTGACATTCCTGTACCAGATGGCGCACAATATTTCGATCCAGAAAATGAGTTTGAGGTTGGGGGTCGCCTTCAATATGCCATGGGAATTGGGGATCTATCCGCTTCCTACTTCAAGGGCAATGACCGCTCCTTTTCCCCAGCAGGATTGGAAATCGATCTTGCAGCGATGATGAGTGGAGGCAACCCATTCATAAGTCATCTCACCTATAGAGAAACCGATGCTATTGGCCTGGATGCTGTACTCTTTCCCGGAAATTGGACATTTAGAGGTGAATTCGCGTACTTCCGTACCCAAACCCCGGAAATTGAGTACGATATGTCGAAATTCACATATGATGCAGAATACCTACAATCTGTGATCCAGGTAGAATATGCCTTCGCCAATACGGTACAACTCATGGCACAATTTATCAGTAACAATAACCAGAAAGTCGAATCATCAATGGAGAAGGATGGAAATTTCCAGAATCTTGAGATAATGCTCCAGGATATCAGCAACCATAGCCTGGATCCCATGCGAGCACAGATTGCACAGATGGGTGTTCCTGAATTTTCAGCAGGGATGGGTACCCCCTTTGCCATGATTGCAGATCAGGTCGTCATCCTTTCCTCCATGGTTACCCTGCTTGATAACTCCCTTGAATTGAGCGGAATGCTCATGGTTAACCTTAAGGAAACTGGCTATATGGCCAATATCGGCTCGACCTACTCCATGATGGAGGGACTTAATCTTGAAACCACACTGGGCTATTTCATAGGTGGAGATGAAGAGGGGAATCGCTTTAAACAGCTTGAAGATTTTTCAAATCTAAAGCTTGGACTCAGCTATAGTTTTTAGATATTATCCTCATAAATGAATAAATTTGACCGAAAATATAAAAAAATTGCCAGGAGAATATCTCCCCTGGATCTCACGAGCAATTTTTCTCAGGAAGATCTGAGCTGGGACGATTTTTTTACTGACAGATCAAGTATGAACTCCAGTTCACTCTTTCTTGGAAAGTACTCCAAAGATGGCATCAAATTTATCATGGAACGGTTTGGTCTGGATCGTCAAGCTAGACAACTTGGTCTCAGACACCTTGCGGTTGCAGTGGACACAAAAGACCCATATCGACATCGGTTAACGATTTACAATGGTCGTCACCAGGACAAAGACCACATCATCATGGATTTTGTGGCCAGATACCAGCACCTCGTTCCTAAAGATATTGATGTAGAGAACGAATACACCCATCAGCTAAAAGTGCTCATGGTGGAATGGTTGCTACTCCAGAATCCAAAAACTGCGTTCACGGGTCGTAAGCCACAACTTCCTGGCCAAAACTATCCTGGACTGGGACTTGGTGATCAACTGATGGCCCTCTTTACGCTTATGGGACGTCATCTGCAGGTTGATGGAATTATTAACGTCCCTGAGTATTACCATACTGGGTTTATGTTCAGCAGACGCTTTTTATTTCTGAGCCCCCATGTGCAAGTGCATATGCTTCAAATTGCTCAAGATCTTTGGAAGAAGTACCGACTCGCCGTGATTGCCTGGGCCAGTGCCACTGAAAGCATCATCAACATTGAAACAGGTAAACCACAAATTTGGGAACCTCGTCGACAAATCATCCCTATTAAGAGCCAGTTGAGACAATACTTCAAATCTGCTGAATATACTCGAATTGCCCAGGATTTGAATGAAGACAACGTGTTCACTCTGGACGAAGAAAAGCTGCGGGAAGCTTTTTCCAAAATGGAAACACCCCCATTTCAGTTTTAAAGCTTTTTAAGCGATAGTTACGGCACTAATACAACAGAAGATTCCCATGTGGTCTTCTGTGTCTGGGAATCTCTTCCCTCCACATCAGATGGTAAATAATTCGCCAGCAAAATGGATGTCAAAAGCACCAGAATAGTCAGAATGACTTTAACCGATACATTTTTCTTTTCTCTTTCCCCACGAAATGATTTCATAGATTAAACCAGTTTTCCGTTTCTGCTTTGATCATCAATCTTTCAGCCAGAGCCTTCTCACAAACATTTTCAGGATAATATGGTAGGTCTGGGTTCAGTGTTGTTGTTACGACCTTGGTTAAAAGGCTGTAAAAGAGATTCTTATCCTTGGCCAGAGGACAGTAGTGCTGAGCCATAAGAGTATAATTTCCTAAATAGTCTGATGAAATGCGGAGTGCTTCATCAAAAGCGATCTTGATGCCCAGAGTATCGTTTTTAGTTTTAGGATCCCGACATAATAAGACACCCTTATAACGGAAATAAGCCCCGTAGTAAAAGGTCGAATCCAGATCATTAATATGTTCCAAGGTTGCCCATATGAGCTCACGTTGCCCCTTGCGGACCAAACTGCTTTTTGTTGATAACCATTGCCCATAATTAGCCATGCCCCAATAGAGTGCTTCTATGGAGTTATTATCGAGACCACGGACGGCCATACTCTCATCTCCAGTTGAAAAGAGGAGGTTCCGGTAGTTACTGTTTTGTTTGAGGACAGTCTGGCTGGTTTCATAGCCTTGCAAAAAGAGGCTATCGCGTAGCTGGGGGGAATGAGTCAAATATTGGCCGGAAAAATAGTAAGCTCTTGAAAGTTTTGCCCAGAGTTCAATAGAGGTTGAATCAGATTCTGCCAGCTGCTGAAAAACCTCTAAAGCTGCCTGTGCATTTGCAGAATCAGCTCTTAATGACCAAAGGCTATCTGCATATTCAAGGTTGATGGTTATTGGTTTGAGTGGGTCTGGAGTACCGGGCACATCCGTCGCTGAGCAAGCAAAAAGGAAAGCAGTTATATAGATAAAAACAATAAATCGCAAAACAGTGGAGCCTTCCCCGTTCAAATTCGCCCCCCTCCTGAAAATCGGCCAAATATAGCTTGCAGGGTTTAACTATAGCAAATGCTGTTTATTCCAGATTGATTTTAAATGAGACCAGTAGTCCAGATCCACAGGGACTGGTTATTTCAGCAATTATTCCTGCCCGAGAATCATTTCTACAAGAATTACGAGATCCCTGATATCCAGATGATCATCCTGATTTGTATCAGCCAATTCAAGCAATTCTGCATCCAACTCATCGTTTGATACAATTGATTCCAGCAGAAATACGGCATCTAATATATTGACCACACTATCCTGTGTAAGATCGCCCAGGAGGAAACCAGGACCCCATCCCAGCACCGCGAAATTATCAAGTTTAAAGCCATCACCCTGATAAGAGGCATCACTTCTCAATTGAATCCTGAGCAATAGGTCAGACGCTTCAGTGAATTGGGTCAAAGATATCTGTTCATTTATCCAATCCTGGGTTCCATGATAGCCAGGCTCTCCCTCAGGTTGAACCGTCGATCCATTTCCCATATCCGTATATCGACCACTAAGTGGAGTCCAGCTGGCGCCAGCATCTATGGAGCCCAGGATCTGGCAAAAATCATAGTTTGCTTCAATATCCCAACTGGCAACAAAGCGGAGGACGGGATTGCGATACTCCCGGAGATCCAGAGGCTCGTTCAGGAAAAGAGTTGAAGAGGAGAACGCCAAGTATAATCCCCCTGGTGAGTCTGTCATATACTGCCGCGTCCCATCAGCTGAGATTTCGATTCCCCAGGTTCCAGAGGTCCAGGAGTCGATGCCACTCTCAAAATCATCGAAAAAGAGGGTGTCAGGTACCCCGACTATCCAGGAATAAGTTTCCACTTGGGTCTCGTACCCCGACATTTCAACTGAAAGAGTGAGCTGCGCTAACTCACCATGAGGGGCATTTATTTCAAAGCTCAAACCTTCGGTTCCATAGTCATGAAGGGCTTGCGAAGTCAGGCTGGAAACATCAATTGAGCTGAGCGAGGGGAATGTGCTGCTGTCAGGTGAGCTAAGGTACAGCATGGCAAATGTATTCCCGGTCCCAAGACCTTTGTTCATCACACTGAGTTCACATGGCACTGTATCACCGGATTCCAGAGGAGCATCCATGATCAATTCAAAGTTTTCCACTTGAATCCAATTGCCTGCACAGCCGGCCAGATGAATATTCATGCTGATGTTATCTTCAGCCAATTCAAATATCAGTTCGGTAGGTGGCCAAAAGCCGCCATCTTCACCAGCGCCAACTTCTGGGGTAAAATTAATGATACCCAATTCACCATACATATAATCGACAGCGTCACCATTGGTTGTATAACCAACCGTTTCAGTTCCCGTGCCAAACAGGTAGTTGTTGTCTGCTACAAGATCTTGACCAAGCTGGTTATAGATATCACCATCAGGGGTAGGCAATTCTATCGATTCGTCATACCCAAAGGGTTTAATGAGTAAATTCCCATAACTGTGATAGTTAAATACAGTTTGAAAATTATGTGCCATGACAAAATCCCGGACAACCTGAGTCTCAGGTTCTGAAAAAGCCTGACTCCCACGATAAGTATCATGACAGGAATCAGGTCTGGAGCCCACATCGTCATAGCCCCACTGGAAACCCCAGTTTCTGTTCAAATCAACCCCGGGATTGCTGGTGCAACCTGGTCGCCGATTCTTGCGGTGCATTCCCCCCCCACCGGGATTGGTGAGTTGGTTGTAGACATATCCGTCTGGATTTATAACAGGAATGAACCACATATCTCTTTCCTCCACCAAATAAGTCATGGTTGGATCCAGAATGTAATTTTCCGCCAGTGACCAGGCAAAATGCATCAGGGTCATCATCGCTGCCGGTTCACGGGCATGGATGAGAGAATTGTAGAGGACTTCGGGATCACCGTCCTCACTAGCTGGGTTGTCGGAAATTTTGAAAGCCCAAATATCTCGACCCTCATAGCTCAAACCAATGCTTTGTTTGGCCGAGACAATATCAGGGTAGTTTGCATGAAGAGAATCCATACTGGCAACAATTTCATCAAAAGTTAAATAGCCACCCATACTGCCATAGCCCAACTCTCTGGAAGCTCCCTGGTTCAATCGCGATGCATAGTGTGAGCTGAGATCTAGAATCAAATCTTCTGAAATGATACCGCGATCTTGAAGCCGTTGCTTTTCTTGCTGATTCACGATGGCATCAATATAGACACCTCGTCGGATATTGAGCCCTTCCGGGTCTATCCCCAGCTGGAGCAAATCAGAGATGATCTCATTTGAATCATCGGTCCAAATTCTAATTTTATCATAAACTTCCTGGGCCAGTGCTGTTTGAAATGCCAGGAAGAGAATAAGAATAGAGGTAATATTTTTAATCATTAAAGAGGATTCTTTCAACTATTAAAAAGTAAGGGTAAATACCCAGGGGTTCGTGGCCAGTGTACTGACCCATTCAGAATTTTCATAGCGCAATATACTCAGTTCAAGCTTCAGTTGAAAAGGACGAATTAATGTCGAAACCCAGTTTGTGCGTTTCCAATCAGGCTTATAATTGAGTGTAAATCCAACATCACCTACATTGGTCCAGATCTGAGCATCTCTGGATATTTGTCCGAGATCAAAGAAAACCTCAAAATCCAGCAAGTCAGGCATATGGGGTAACGTTCGAAAGGTCAGGTCCATGTTGTTGGACCAGATGTAGTTCATTGGTTTGTTGTCAAGGGAGTCAGAATAGGCTCTCATCCAGCCCCCACCTCGTAAATAGTAATGAGACCCTATCATCTCTGCATCTTCAATTCCATAAAGACTGGTGGCAACACGGTTTAGATACATCGATCGTAAATCCTGGGAAGCGACCCGGCTTTTCACAAGATTTGGAGTTGCTTGAGAATTTGCCAAAAAATTGGTCCGATTGTTAAACTTGAAATAGGTGAAAGATCTGCTCCAATTGCTCATGAGGGACAGCTGGTTAAAATCAGCTCCATAACTTCCCAATTTGCCAGGTGAAGTATAGACTGAACCACTAAAACCATAATTACCAGAAAGCAAATTATCTTGGAGTTCATACTGAAGACCCATGCGGGTCATGTCGATTTGTTCTGAGGGTGGTACCAGGGCATTTTTTGCATCGGTTGTTTCAATTCTCAAAGTCAGAAAGTGGAGCGGATTTTTCCAAAATCTCCGGGCCCAATTCATCTCATAGGCCAGGGTAGCAAAAGACATTGAATGCCAGGTTCTAGCCATGCCAGACCATGTTCCTTTATACGGAAGACCAACTTGAATATGTTTGAATGAAACCGACCCATCGGGATTCCCAGATTTAATATTCTCATCCAGACCGAACTGAATGAAATTCCCGGGATTTCTATACACACGCTTCACATTTATGCCTATACCCAGACCAGAGTTATCACTGAATCCTAAGACAGGCTTCCATAGATAGAGATTCCTGTCATCAGGATAGGCATCCCAGTCTTTGTAGTCGTACCGCCAGGCACGCTTTCTTTCACTGTCATTGTCTCGTCTATCCACATCAAAAAACACATTTTCGGCATCCAGATGAACACGGACCGGAAGAAAGGCTGACTCAACTTCAATCACACCCTTGTCCCGATAGCGAAATTCCTTGAGGGTGGCCAATGCAGTCTCGCCGGTTTCAGCATAGACAGTCGCCGTAATGGGTACGAACATACCTCCCGTATTTTTAACATTCACAGTGGTAGTAAAATGACCCTGATTATGGGAAGCTACAGACCAGTTATCCAACTTATAATTCACATGATGAGTGGTGTGGAGCCACTGATCAAAGAACCAATCCAACTCTTCACCACAGCCATCTTCCATGGCTTTTATAAATCGATCTTCGTTCACATGTTTGAAAGACCAGCGGGAAAAGTATAGCTGCATACCAGCCAGGAAACGTTCCTCGCCGAGATAATTTTTGAGCATATCCAGCATGAGGGATGCTTTTTCATAAACGTTATTGCTGTAGGATGGATAATCATAAAAATCGAAGCTATGCTTGGCAATCGGTTCGTTGGCTGGAGACAGCATGTACTTCATCGCATGCTTCAGATCCAGTTCCTGATACATCTGACGGGGTAAGTGGTCTGATTCAAATTGTGTAATACAGTTTCTCGAGCGAGCATAGCCGTTGTCAGGATAGTGATGTTCTGTGTACCAACGTGTTTGAAATGTGGTAAAACCCTCATCCAACCAGGCATCATCCAGTTCATCATTTCCCAACATCCCGAAAAACCAGTTGTGACCTATCTCATGTACTGCCAATCCTTCACTATCCGAGCCATCCATAACCAGCATGGGGTATTCCATACCCCCACCAAGCAGACTTTTTGCTATGGTAATCTGTGGCCAGCCAAACATTCCGAATTTTCCCGACAGCCATTCCAACGAGTTTTGCCCCCACTGCACCACATCTTTAGTCCAGTGCTTTCCTGCCTGAGAGGTAAATATGGAGTGAACATCAATCCCATTCCACTCACCATGTTCATACACAAAATCTTGAGAGCACATCCAGGCAAAATCGTGGACATTTTCAGCTCGAAAGCTGACCTCGCGTCGATCGGTGCTATCCAGATTGGCGAGATATTCACCACGTTCTTTTCTAAATGCTTCGACCCACTCCTCCCAGATCCTCGACGTGTCTACTCTAACTGCATCCCACCCGGGGTCACCTTCAATGACAACACCTGTTGCAGCGACTATTTGATCTGCAGGGACATCGAGATTCACTGTAAATCTCCCAAATTCACCATAAAACTCACCCCAGTCACCGAAGGGATCATCGTGCCAGCCATTTTCATCATATACAACAAATTTTGGATACCATTGGGCAAAGTCGAATTGCTGGGACTTCCATCCTGAGCGATCAATATGTGGATGAATGATCGACATCCAGTCCAAGTTGAATCGAAGTGTATCTCCTGGTGATAAATCCTGATTGAGTGATATGTCCAAAATGGTATCATCTCGAATGACAAAATTCAGATCAAGAGAGTCACTGACCGCCTTTTGGATTTGGATTCCGGTCCAGCCCTTATCCAGCTCAAAGGGTTCCCCATACTCAGACCAGACTTGCTGGGCAATGGTTCCTATATTGAAGGCATTGTGATAGAGATGCATGAGAACCTGATGTAAAGTGTCCGGGGAGTGATTCACATAAACGAGTCCAGAAGAAGCAGTCAGCGTTTTTTCCTGTGCGTCTAGATACACATTCATATCGTACTCCACCCATTGCTGCCAATACTGGCCCATCAGTGGAACGGTAAAGAGTATTGATATCAGAATCAGGTGTACTGATTTGCGTCTCATTGGATTATCCCCTCAAGCACAATAATCAAATAATATGGTATGCAATTTCATAGAATGGTAAATCTATTCCAGACTTACCAGAAATGTTAACCATAATCAAATGAATTTACAGAGCTAATTAGAGTGAGCTCAGTCCAGTTGAATTACTCAACTAATTTGATATGAAGCTCCTTGAGCTGTTGGGCATCCACAATTGAAGGCGCTTCATCCATCAAGGAAGATGCTGAAGTCGTCTTGGGAAAAGCAATGACGTCACGAATATTTTCAGTCCCTGCCAGTAACATAATCAAACGGTCAAAACCAAAGGCAATCCCGCCATGAGGTGGAGCACCATATTTAAATGCTTTTAGGAGAAAACCAAACCTGGCTTGTGCCTCTTCTTCGTCCATGCCGATGAGCTCAAACATGCGACTTTGCATTTCCCCCGTGTGAATTCTGATTGACCCACCAGCTACTTCATAGCCATTGATTACCAGGTCATAGGCCCGAGCCCTCACATCCCCAGGAGCAGTCTGCATCAATTCAACATCTTCAGGATTTGGAGAAGTGAAGGGATGGTGCATGGCGATATAGCGCTTACTATCCTCATCCCAATCCAGCAATGGAAAATCCAGTACGAAGAGTGGCTTGATGACACCCTTTGGGATCAGGTTCTCACGTTTAGCTAATTCAAGACGAAGTGCACCCAAAGACTGGAGCGTTCTGGCTTCAGTGTCTGACACAAAAAACAGAATATCATTGTGCTCCAGTTTGAGATCGTTGATGACTTCTGTCTGGAGGTCTTCAGGGAAAAACTTACTGATGCCGGCACTGAAAGCGCTCTGATCCATTTTTATAAATGCCAGACCCTTTAAGCCGTAATAGGTCCTCAACCATTCAGTGAGACCATCAGTGGCTTTGCGTGAATACTTATCAGCTGCATTCTTTAATACCAATGCCTTCACACGTCCACCGGCTGCCAGATTATCTTTAAAAACACCAAATTCTGTTTTCTCAGCGTAATTGGCAAATTCAACCAGGGGTAGATCAAAACGGATATCTGGTTTGTCGCTGCCATACGTTTCCATGGCGTCTTTGTATTTCATTGTGGGAAAGGTTTCAGGCAATTCGTAGTCGAGGATGTCCTTAAAAATGCCCCGGGCGATACGGGTGGCCACACCTAATACATCATCCTGATCCACGAAGGACATTTCAATATCGATCTGGGTGAATTCAGGTTGGCGATCAGCACGCAGATCTTCATCCCTGAAGCATTTTACAATCTGGAAATATTTATCAAATCCGGAGATCATCAGTAATTGTTTATAGGTCTGGGGAGACTGTGGAAGCGCATAAAACTTGCCTTTGTGAATCCGGCTTGGTACAAGGTAATCTCTGGCACCTTCAGGTGTAGATTTCATGAGAACAGGGGTTTCAAACTCCATGAAGCCTTCTGCATTTAATATGCTGCGAGCGCTCTGATAGGTTTTGGATCTGATGGCCATCAGTTTCTGCAGCTCTGCGGTGCGCAGCTCCAGATAACGATATTCCAGACGTAGGTCTTCGCTCCCACTTTCACGGTCTGAGACCAGAAATGGCAGGGGTTGTGATTCGTTGAGAACTTCAAGCTCGGCGGCAACAACTTCAATGCTACCTGTGGGCATATTGGGATTCACATTACCAGCAGGACGGAGCTGAACGGTACCTCGAATTGCTATGACATCTTCCATACCCAGACGTTTGGCTTCTGCTGCGAGTTCTGCATCAATATCCGGGTTAAAAGTTACCTGTGTTTTTCCATAACGATCACGGAGATCCAGGAATATTACACCACCATGATCTCTATTTGTGGCAATCCATCCATTGAGGATGACTTCTTCATTGACGTTTTCAACTGTAAGTTGACCACAGGTCATTGTTCGTTTTAGTCGCATGCTCGCTCCATAATTTTAAAATCGAGGCAATGTAAACCCCGA
The DNA here is from genome assembly GCA_964508765.1 of uncultured Lentisphaeria bacterium. GTDB lineage: Bacteria > Fidelibacterota > UBA8477 > UBA8477 > JABMPR01 > JABMPR01. Next base: position 97,107 of record CAZDVD010000002.1, on the reverse strand, counting down.
TAGGGACACATCAATAACGGACATTTGAGATATAGGGAGAATCTTTGAAAAACAAGGCAGGTATTAGTGAGACTACTTCCTGCGCAAGCGTTGGATTAACGGCAAGACGTCTTCTTGTTCTTTTTCGAGAGGCTGTGAGTTTTCTACCCACTGCTGGTCAGCTGGTTCAATGATATGATCACCAGGCTCTTCAGGCTCTGCAACCTCTTCATGGAGATCATCAGGTTCGGCAACTGCAGGATCAGCTCCGTCATTGAACATGCTGCCGGCACCAAGAATAAGCCAATTAAAATCGAGATCGTACTCTTCTGAGAGGGGCACGAGCTTGGTACATTTGATTTCCCGCTCACCCATTTCCCAATAGATAATTGTACGTTTTCCAAGGCCACATAGGCTGGCAACCTCGCGCTGAGTAAGACCAACAGCCGCCCGAAATTCCCTTAGTCGTTCTGCTACAAGTGACATATTTCCTCGAATTATGAACTGCAATAATATGCACCATGAAAAGTCAAAAGCTAGCAGTTAGAAGTTAGGAGTTGGGAGCTTATCCTTTTCACAACGAAATGGACGAAGAGAACGAACTGATTTATCTCCTGTAGTATATTCGTAACATTTGTGAAATTCGCTGTAAGTATAAATTACTTTGCGCTTCATCGATTTATGATAGTATCTCTTTATTCAACAGAATTAGGGGGGAGAATGGGAGTAATACATTTTGGTTACTTCATCAACTTAGTATTGAATCTCAAATGATCGCTCCCATATTCAGAGTATGAAACAAACTCGACTTATCCTTCAGATTCTATTATTCTTCTCCCTGTTCTCAGTAACCATGGCCAGACAGAGCATACATGGTTTTATACGAGAAAATGAAACAGGTGAACCACTCCCCTATGCCAATGTGATTCTACCTGAATTGAATCGAGGTGCCACCTCAAATATCGAAGGCTATTTCGTGGTGAGTGATCTGCCTGTTGGAACCCATAAATTAATTGTCTCAATTATTGGGTATTCCCAATATGAAGAGACCATTGAATTACCAACAGACTTGAATCTGCGTGTGGATATAAGACTAAATCAGGCCATTATTGAGGGCCAATCCATTGAAGTCAGTGCCGAAAGAGAAAAATTTAAGGAACTGGTCAGTACCAGCACCGTAACGCTGGATCGTCGGGCGATTGAAGTTGCCCCTTCGTTTGTGGAGGCCGATGTCTTCCGGGCCCTGCAACTATTGCCTGGAGTCCAGTCCTTGAATGATTTTTCCTCCGCACTCTATGTCCGTGGCTCTACACCTGATCAAAATCTGATCATGCTGGATGGGATCACAGTTTACAATCCCATGCACCTGGGTGGGATTTTTTCAACTTTTAATACAGATGCCATCAAAGAGGCCGATTTTCATGCTGGGGGGTTCCCCGCACAATACGGAGGACGTCTCGGGTCCATCCTCAACATTGTAAATAGGGAGGGCAATACTGAGAAGGTTGCGGGCAGTGCTAATATATCCCTCATCTCAAGCAAAGCATTGATTGAAGGTCCCCTGCCAACTTTTGGGTCCGATTTGCTAAAGGGCTCATGGATGATTGCTGGACGCCGAACTTATTTTGATATCATTGCCAACACTGCCTGGAAATATCTTATTCGACCGGGTATGAGTGAAGAATCCCGAGAGGATTCACCTGAAAATATTATCCCGTATTATTTCTATGACTTTCAAGGCAAGGTCAATCTTGATGTGGGCAGTGACCATCGTTTAACCTGGAGTTCATTTTATGGAGACGATGTCCTGAACTGGGACTTTGAGTCGCACGAATCATCCGATGATTGGGAGGATGAAGGATACGAGCCAGATGGTGGTTATTACTACGAAGGAAGTGATAGCAGTGTTTTTGATTGGCGCTGGGGAAATTTTACCAACAGTTTGAGTTGGCGTTGGATAGTTTCACCAAAGCTCATCGCCCGCACCTTCGTTGCCAATAGCCGTTTTCGCTTTGCCGTCGATTTTGATTATGCTGATGAAAGCTACTCACATAGTGATTATGATACATCAAGTTATCGGTCCTCGTTTGGTTTTGATCTTTTTGATCGTATCAATGACAATAGCGTAGAATCGAATCTCACCTGGTTAGCCAATGATGCTCATAATGTGCTGGCAGGTTTTCAGCATAAAGAAGTCCATTTCAAGCTCGGGATGATTCTTGGATCTGAGAACGCCTCTAATGGTGTAACCGAGACCTTTCTCGACACGATTATGTGGATGGAGTCCAAGCCTGCTGAAACAGCTTTCTACATTCAGGATCAGTGGGAAATGAGTCCCTTACTATCTCTTCAATCGGGTCTAAGGGTTGCCAGTTACTCACTCCACGATACGACTTACTTTGAACCGCGTCTGGGTCTAAAATATTTTCTTTCAGAGAGCGTATCCTTGAAAGCATCTGCGGGTCGGTATCATCAGTTTCTCACAGTCGCCAATCCACCAGATGAAAACTTGAGATTCCTGGATATCTGGTTTGGTATCCCTGAGGATCGTCCTGCGCCACGCTCCGATCATTATATATTTGGTGTGGAATATCTCAGTGATTCCGATATTCTGATTCGCACCGAAGCCTACCACAAAACCTTTGATAATCTACTGACCCTGAAACCAACCGACCTCATCGCGGTGAACGAAGAGGGTCAGCTGCGGATTGATCCCTTTAATGAATTTTGGGAGACGGATGCCTACGCCCAGGGGCTGGAGATTCTGGTGAAGAAACTTTCGGGGAAGGTGCGTGGTTGGGCTGGATATACTTATGCCCAGACCAAACGGAAATACCCTGGTCAGGATTGGTACTTCCCGAAATACGATAGAACTCATACACTCAATGTTGTGGCGGATTGGGCTCTGAATGAAGCACTACATTTCAGTACCGCTATTACATACTCAAGTGGAAATCCATACACGGCGGTCATAGGTAGAACAGAAGTTTGGGATGATTATTCGTATGATCTGTCCAACTATTGGTATGATCGTGAGAGTTTTCTGTATGGTGAAAAACATGGGGTCCGCTATCCTGGCTATTTTCGCTGGGATGTTAGTTTTAAAAAGCGGAAACCCTTCTTTAATGGACACCGCGAATGGTATTTCCAGATTCTCAATGTGACAAACCACCTGAATGTCTTTAGCTACCTCTATCGAAACCATGGTGAGTATAATTACAGAACTTATGAATATGAGAATAAGGGTGTGCAACGATTTGGGATTCCCATGTTTCCATTTTTTCCAACCTTTGGGGTGAAATTTGAATTCTAGAAGTACAAATAGAACCGCGAATTACGCTAATTACACGAAACGTTATATAGTTAAGTCTTTGCGAGGAATGAAATGACGAAGCAAACTCGGACCTCATATTTAGATAGTAAAATTTCGACTATCTATAGAGCGAGCCTATTTGTAGCCCTTTTTACACTCATGGTAGCCTGCGGAAACTGGGGCTGGGAAGCCATTGACACAGATAACGAAGAAAAATTGAACATTTTTGGGCTGATTAGTCTGGATGATTCGCTGTCCAGTTTTGTGATTGTCCACAAGACGCTGGATACTGCAGGACCTGATAGGGAAATAATTGGATATGACACCGTTTATTATGAATCCTGGGAATGGTACAATGAGGATACAGGGTTATTTGAGAGGGACACATTCTGGTATGATCCTCCATATATCCGAACCATCAGGGAATCTCTTTATGTGGTGAAGGATGCAACGGTTACTATATCCGACGGCTCACAGAATTATTCATTTGTCCGTAGTCCAAATTTTGGTACCGAAGGTGAGGGCAGAGAAGATTACTGGTACGATGATATATTTAGCGACCATGGTGTCTATGTAAATACCGATGGCAGTTTTGCACCCACACCAAATACTGAATATACCCTTACAATTACCACCCGAGGTGGTCACAATTTGACCGGCTCTTTAACAACTCCTGCGTTACCAAGAATTAAGCAGGACAAGTTGGCAGACACCCTCTTCATTAATAGTTTTTTCGACGTGGGCTGGCACTACGATGGTGATTTCAATACCACGATTACTACTGGGTTTCCCTCTCAAAGTTGGGGGTATAGTGTTTGTGGAATGCAGCAATTCGGTGTCATAGAGCCAGGTGATACAACCTGGACATCCTCTGTTGATTCCTGGTGTCTGGAGGGCGCAGGCGAGAATGGGGATGTATCTCCAATCGGTGTTCGACTTAGATATCTTGATGAAAATTATTATCGTTACTTCCTCGCCACCGATGAAGGTACAGAAGATATTTCAAACTTTCTTATTGGAGAGGGAGGAATTGGAACTGCCTTCGGGATTGAAGGCGGCTTTGGTGTATTCGGAGCGATGAGTGCTGATTGGGTTATTCGTTACGCCACGCCCTAAACTACTTCAAATAGACTAATTTATGATCAGCCCGAAGTGATGTTGGAGAGCCAGTCTCTCGAAAATCTACTTGTACCAGGTAAATTCCAGCTTCGAGATGACGACCTCGTGAATCTCGTCCACCCCAGGTGTATTCAAACAAACCTTTGATTTGATTGGTTCTTTGGATTTCAATCATCCGTTTGCCCTGTATATCAAAGATGGTCAAATTGATATTTCCAGCCCCAGGAAGTGAAACTTGAATATTCGTTTCTGGATTAAATGGGTTGGGGTAAGCCTGTACCAACAGCTGAGATTCAGGGATTTGAGTCTTAATTCCACTTGATGAGATTGTCTGCTCAACGGTAGCTATCGGAATAGGCGACAAATCCATTTGCTCATAATAAGATTGAAATTCGACTACCTTAGGCAGATCATAAGTGAACAGATCCTGGGCAAAACGAGGAGCTACAGTCTGATAGTTCATTGTGGCCGTAACTTCATAGGACCCATTTGGAACAAGTCCACCCACGCTATAATGCACGATATCGCTTCCAGTACCTTCTTCAAGGCCATTCCGATTAAAATCTGGGTCAATACCCGCCAAGCCTTCAATTCTCGTAGAATCGGCTGCGATTCCCTCTGAATGGTAGCCACGGGGTGGAATTCTATTGTCTTTTAAATACCCTGCGATCCTGAGAAGCGTATAGGTTTCGTCCCCATTCACATCCATGGGCATATTCTGATAAATTTGGACCTGATTCTGATCAGTGATATTCTGATGATGAGGCTCATAGCCTGGATCCAGTCCCACAACTTCACCAGCATCATCCCACGCACCTGAATGGAATACAATATTCCCTGATTGATCCTCCAGTTTAAGCTCTATCCAGGCTCTTCGGCTAGGGTAAGCGGTAAGGAATTTATGACCAGAAAGATTTTGAACCCCGACATCAATTCCGAGTGAATCCCCAGTAGCATTCCAATTCATAGCAAGAGCAAGCTCAACGGTTTGATTTTCTAGCAATCTCATACTTCTGGCAATGGTTGAATCAAAATGGGCATCTGATGCGGTGACATTGAGTTCATCCCCAAAATGCTTCAGCAATTTAAGCATGAATACATTTCCACCGACAAATTCATGGGTGTGAAGAGGATTGCGGGACCCTAGCCACTCAGGACGATTAGATAGAATGATATTTTCTTCGATGGCTGGCATATGGCAGGTCTGGCATTCAACACCCATTTCTGGATAGTCGCTATTTAACCATTCTAAATAGGGTACTTGCTCAGGGGCTTCCCCGACGATATCGCCTTCATCATTTACAAAAGGTGTAAATAATGTATGACAAGTTGCACAGAGTTCAGAACTGGAAATATGAGCACTCATTTGAGGTGAGTAATTTACCATTGTCATCATTGGACTCGTCACCGGATTACTAAAAGGACCAAAAAATAATTCGATCATCACCAATGCTGAAGTGACCAGAAAAACTCTCGCTCTCTCCCAGGTTCTGATCCTGGATCTGGTGACAGACCGCGCAGCTCACACCATCCATAGCCAGTGGACTCTCCAATATTTCTAGGACTGTATAATCTACCTGCCCATCATAACTCGCCTGGGTGTTCCCCATGGAGGCATGACAGCTCGTGCATTTATCTTCGATAACACTCTGCAGATGAGGATTTGAAGCTATCTCTGCCTGCACTTTAGCCTGCCAGAGAGGATCTATTGCCGAATTAGCCATCATGGTGGAACGCCAGTAGGTTGCAGGTGAAACATCTTTTCCATGACTGTCCTGCAATGCTGCCGTATTGGGACCAGCCTGGGTGTGACAAACTGCACAAGAACCAGACCCTGCAAATAGAGTGCTGGTTTCGATTGGTAAAGATTGGGCAATGATACCCGCTACACAGGTTGACAAAAGTAAGATTCTATTAAAAAGATGCATATTTCCTCAATTTTCCATTCTACTTGGCTATAATAATCCTCGTATGAGCAATTAAAAACACAAGCCCCAGGATAAACCCGGGGCTTGTGTACACGGAGGAAGTCCTCATAAAAAGGACATCTCTAATTTGGTTAAGGCCTGTTTCCTCTTCCAGAACGGTTTCCACGGCGACCACCATCCATATCATTATTTCCACCACGTGATCCTCTTGGTCCACCTCGTCCTTCACGGGGTCCGAACCCATGCTGATCAAAGATAAGCTGTTGATCTGGTGTGAGCAAAGATCTGATCTGGTCACGGTGTGCTCCTTGGAGAGCTGCTATAGCGGTCCGGTTGGCCTCAATGGCTGCTTCCAGTTCAGCGATTCTCTCAGTATCTGCATTTTCGCCGTTATTGAGTAATCTGAGCTCTTGTTCCAGTGAGCGCGTGGTTTGACGAATTTCCTGCATTGATGGCTGCATGGCTTCACGCAGGGTTGTTATTTGCTGCATTTGTTCCGTCGTTAAATTTAAGCTTTCATCCCAGGTCAAGCGTGAGCCTCCACCGCGGCGTCCTTGAGCAATCACAATTGTCAAAGATAGCAAAATGAGGATGAATATTTTTCTTTTCATACTACTTCTCCATTAGTTATTAATATTAAGTGTAATTCCATAATTCATACTCTCATAGTCATACAGGGGATCATTGGAACTATTTTGTGTCCAGCCTGTATTTACGAGTAGTTCAACACCTGAAAACCAGACACTCCCATTATGTCCCAAATCCAGGCTCCAGCTCAACTGAGCTTTCCTTTTTACATCCGAACGATCAAACCCCAAATTCTTATATGCATCGTTTTCGATGACGTATTCTAAACTCTCGAAATCAAATTCGTACACTGGCACCTCCAGAAAATTCTTTTCATCCATTGAATAGGTAAACTTAATTTTCTGTCTGGTGCCCACTCGATATAACAAACGCATGGATGCAGATGAACCTTCACTCCGAAACCTATCAATAAATGGGTTGTTCAATCCATCCTGCAAAGCCAGAGCATTGGCTTCATCATTGATGAGGGATGTGTAATCCAGCCAGAGTGTTGCCCCAAGCTTGGGTCCCAACGCCTGACTGAGTCTTAGCTCAGCTTCAAAAAGATAATTATCAGGAATTGAGTCCACTTCGATCGAGCGAGTAAAGCGGCCAGGAAGCTGGTCATAGAGAATGGTCTGAGGCCAGAAATTCTGATAGGCCAGGGATGTGCGAATGTTAACTGAGCTCTTTGTCTTAAAGGACTGGTTGTAGGTAAGGTAGACCTCATGATCCGTATTCGAAGCCTCGCTTACTTCTTCGAAGCGGTTGAAATTCAAATCGTAACCGCTTATAAAGAGCTGTGATGCTTTGAGGTAATATTTCCACTTCAAATACATGCCAAAACCGCTGCTGTTGTAGTAGCTATAGCTTTCATGGAAACGGTTTAAATAAGCAAATAAACCTGCAAATATCTGATTGTCTTTGATATCAAGATAGCGAAGCTGAAGACCAATTTCTCCATCAGAATTGGAGTATTCAGCAAAGGGATATATCTGAGAATGAGAGATATCAACATAGGCTCTTGAATTGTCTGAGAGAATTGAGCTGAGAGAGAATGCACTTGAGCTATATGCAGCATCTGAAACCAGGATGCTTCCCAACGGGTAATCTGCTTTCCCAAATGAATTGTCAAAAGTGTAGGTGAATTCACTTGAAAGCACTGGACTGGTAAACAAAGACGAGCAGATAATCACAACTGCTACGAGAGTTCTAAAATTGAGTCTGTCTGGTTTGCTTATGAACATGGTTTGAATATATGCTTTAGTAAGAGCGGGGGAGAATGTATTCCTCCCCCGTCATCACTTTACCTAGTTCGCGTTGTTCACTTTGTGTGAGGATTTCTGGCGACCTACAGGGTCTGGGAGGCAATCGCCTGTTCCAGGACCATGATCTCCACCAAAACCTGGTCGTCCACCGCGTCCACCACGTCCACCGCGACCGTCTTCAGGTGGTACAAAATCATCATCAGCAAAATTTGGAATGCCATCACTGTCTTCATCTGGTGCGTTGTCATTGTAGCCGTCGCCATCTTCATCGACGAATCCACCATTACCACGACCACCACGACCATCTTCCGGTCTTACATAGTCTTCATCGGCATAGTTGGGAATACCATCACCGTCTTCATCTGGTGCGTTGTCGTTGTAGCCATCACCATCTTCATCGATGAAATCGCCAGGTCCATTGGCACCACCACCGAAATCACCATGACCGTGTCCATTTTGACCACCCTGGGCATAAACGGGACTGGCGATTGCGAACAAGCTGATCGCTACTGCCATCATCATCACCGTTAAGAGTTGTTTCTTCATATCGTATCTTCTTTTCTGTAATATTCTGCTTCAATAATTCTGGCCTCTATACTCCAATCATTATGCCAGTATTTTCAGTACGTGCATACATACCCCATTTACTATTGTTATTATTGATTTTAACCAATTCGTATTGATTGAGAGATGCTTGATATAATTCGACAAAACACGTCGAATTCGACAATAATGTCGAAAAAATCTGATCAGATTTTTCGGATCGTCACCCCGAGCGGAGTCGAGGGGTCAAGAATATGATTGATTGTCATCTCGAGCGGAGTCGAGAGATACCACTACTGGTTTATCACAAAGAAATTCTACACGGAATTTAATTTTACTTCGAATTTAGCATGGAGTATATGGTCACTTGTGTTCATTACCCCTCGACTCCACTCGGGGTAACAGAAACCAAATCCGGGGTGAATATCCAGGCTGGGATTCGAATCCCAGCCTGGTGCACCTCATAATTAATGCCTATTTAAGGTGGTATTTTTGAAGCTTGTAGCGGAGAACCCGTTCACTGATGCCCAAACGTCGGGCACATTCGCTTTGATTGCCCCCTGCTTCATCAAGCGTTCTTTTAATCAGATCAACTTCCAGTCCGTCTACTGAGTCTTTTAATTTTCCGGAAATCGCTTTCTCATTCGGATTATTCTGCAGATTTAGTCCATCTGCTAAAATCTCGGGGTCATTACAGAGTAGGACCGCTCGTTCAAGGAGATTACCTAATTCCCGGACATTCCCAGGAAAGTGATAGCTTTGCAAAGCCTCCAACGCCTTGCTGGAAAGGGTCATTCCTGATCGCCCCTCCCTGAGACCGAATTTTTCAAGAAAATAGTCTGCCAATACCTTGATATCATCCGGCCTGCTTCTAAGGGGGGGAATCTCAAGATTGATCACATTCAAACGATAGTAGAGATCTTCCCGGAACTCTCCTATTTGAATGGCATAAAGCAAATCTACATTGGTTGCAGCAATCACTCTCACGTCTGACTTGAGGACTTTGTTCTCTCCGATTTTTTGAAACTCCCCGCTCTGGAGAAATCGTAGTAATTTGGTCTGCATGTCCAGAGGTAAATCACCAATTTCGTCTAGAAAGAGGGTTCCTTCATGGGCTTCCTCAAAACGACCGATTCTGGTAGCCGTTGCTCCGGTGAAGGCCCCTTTCTCATGTCCAAAAAGTTCACTCTCGATCAGGTGGCTGGGTAAGGCTGCGCAATTCACAGCCACCATGGGCTGTTTACTCCGGGATGAATGTTGATGAATAAACTCAGCAAGGACTTCCTTACCAACGCCAGTCTCACCCGTGATAAGCACAGTAACCTGACTATCAGCTACTCGCTGAGCCTGTTGGAGCAAACCCAACATCACTGGATCTTTGGCGAGGAAATCCATCGCCTCTGAATCTTGTTCTATGGAAATAATATCCGGGTTCTTTGAGGAGTGAATATGATCCTCAATACCTTTCAGCAGCGTTTCAAGCTGATCCAGATCTACAGGTTTAGTTAAGAAATCCCAAGCGCCAGACTTCATAGCATTCACGGCAATATCTACAGTCCCGAAGGCCGTAATGAGGACCAGAATTACATTAGGATGCCGCGATTTGACTTCCTTTAAAAGATCAGCACCGGTCATATAGGGCATTTTGTAATCTGATAAGACAATATCAACGGGATGCCTATGCATGTGAGCGAGAGCAGTTTGGGCAGAATCAGCAGTGCTGACATCATATCCAATTTTCTTCAGGAACCCTGCCAGAGAATCACGTTGGAGTCGTTCATCATCAACGATAAGTAATTTGGTCATTGTTTCACCGGTAATTCAATCTCAAATGTACTGCCTTCACCAAGCCTGCTGGACACCTCAATGGTGCCCTGGTGATCGGCAATTATTTTGTGCGTCAGTGCCAGACCAACACCTGTCCCCATATCCTTGGTTGTATAATACAAATCGAAAACACGATTAAGTTGGTTCTCAGCAATTCCAGCACCCGTATCATTAATCTTTATTCGAATCACATCACCGTTTTTCTCACCCTCCAGCTGAACTGCTTCTCCACCCTCACAAGCCTCCAGGGCATTCCGAACCAGATTTGAAACGGCTTGCCTCAGATATTCCCCATCAGCTTCAAATTCAAAGGCTTTCGCATCGATATTCAGGGATATTTCTTTTCCCAATGCTTCAGATTTGTACAATTCCTGAACACTTTCTAGAAAGCGTTTCATATCCAGATTCGAAAAATTCAGGGGTGTCGGTCGGGTGTATTCTAAAAAATCCTGGAGGGAGGTATTAATTCTCGATATTTCAGAGACCATGGTACCAGTAAGAGATTCATATTCCTGTAAATCATCACCGGGAACAAATTCACGTTTCAAACGCTGGGCTACAATTCCGATAGCATTGAGTGGATTGCGGATTTCATGAGCAACACCTGCAGCAAGCTCTCCGACAGCTGCCTGTTTCTCTCGGAGGCGGTTCAATTTTTCCAACCTGTAGACTTCTGCCTCAATCCGTGTCTTTTCTTCTTCCAGGACAACCGCATTTTGTCGAACCAATAAAAATATGAGGAGCACAAAGGCGAGCAGCGTAAATAGTGTGGTCCGAATGAGAATTTGATATATGATTTGACCTTTTAAACTAAGTAAGGTATCCGCTTTGAGTCCAATGCGGACTTCACCCAGACTTGAGTTAAAAAAGACGGGGCGGACTACTTCCAGCAAATTGGTTTCCCCTTTCGAAACCTTGAAAAGAATATCGGCAAGGGGTTCACGGTTCCAGCTATCATCAACCATAAGATTTGATTTTGAAACATAGTAGGGCTCTCGGTCATCCAGAGACAATTTCAGATATTGTAGCCCTTTCACATGAAGAAGATCTTCAAGGGCAGATTCCATGGCGGTGAGATACTTGAAATCCTGTTCTGCTTCCAGGGATAATTTACAGGATATAACACCACCACGATTTCGAGGAATAGCCACCAGGAAAGCGTCCTCTTCGGCGTACTGGTTCTGGTCAATCCCTACAATGATGAGGTCTGTTTTGCTGGACAAAATCGGTTGAATCTGATTCTGAATCCAGATCCTATCCTCATCAATTTGAGTCGGTGCACTTTTTGAAACTGTTATGAGACCACTGTCTATGTTCCCCTTATTGTCATAAGTTGAAATATCCATGATGGTTTCATCATTCACCCATTTATCCAAATCACTCCTGGACAACTTCTGCTCTGAATCTATTTGGTTCAGGATGCTGAGCATATCTATGGCTCTATCAATATAGGATTGTTTGAGTTCTTCTGTGAGATAGGCCTGACCGCTACCGCTCTGGGCAATAACCGCGGCGGTCATGGCTGCTTGATCCTGAACAAGCTGGAGTAGATCACCATAACGAGACCGGTATTCAAGAACGCTTGATGTCAGCAGTAATCCCAGAACTACAAGATATAGTGCAAGATACCATGGCTTTGATTTTATCAAGTTTTTAGTTGCTGTAAACAATCAGTATTCCTCTCGCCACAATTTGTGATCTACATTCTTATTAATTAAGAGGAATATTCTAATAAATTACCGGAAGCTATCAACCCATTTGAACTGATATTTCACTTATCCTGAAAATGTAGCGACCATTTGGCTGATCTGACATCAACAGGCAAGTAAAGGATGAATTACATTCGCCAATACTAATCAATTTTCTGGAATTTTTCAGGTGATCTTGCAAAATTTTGAATAATTGCATCAGCCATATCGCCCAGGGCTTTCCTTGACCTGTATATAGCAATACCTTCTGCCTGCAAGGCACCCTTCAAACTTGGACCTATTCCTCTTACTATCACGGCATCACATTCTTTAACAATACCAAGATTGCGTCTATGTTCATTTACTCCTTCTAAATCCATACCTTGCTGATGGCCATGTTCATTATGATGTCCTTCACCATGTTTGTGATGAGTATGCATATTTTCATGGAGACCAAGCTTTTCTACTTGACCAGTATCAGTAATGTATACAGAAAAGGACGCAGCGTACCCCATGCGAACAGCTATTTGTTCGCCGTCAGCTTCCACTGGAATGGCAATTTTCATATTCTGCTTCCTTTTCTTATGAGATTATAAGTCACATAATATTTGAGGTAGTCGCTATCAATTGTTGGAAGAAACATCAATGACCGAGACTATGAAAAATAAGACCCAAAAATATGCCCCAAACCAGGTTAATTAGTTTTAGATAAATGAAGGCTTTTTTTGACTCGGCCAGCAAAGGTAGGGTTCCATGACCATCTTGACTCGCCGAGCTGGCAATCAGAATACTGAGAGGCAAACTACCTTCCAGAAAAAGTGCCACGAACACAAAGTGTGGACCCGATTGAGGGATCATTCCTACGAGAGCAGCCAAAAGCAAGACGATGTAATAATTATTATCTATCAGGTTATCGATAGCCCAATAATCCTTCAGAATATTTAAGGCAAGCAGAATCATAAATGTCCACATGAAGATTCTGGGAAGATGAATTTTTATCAAGTGTTCCCATAGATGCTCCTGCAAGAAATGGTCTGGCACTGTTGAGACGATGAACAGGGTAATAAGGCCACCAAACAAAAAAGTTGTGCGCTTCCAATCCCAGGATTGGGGGCCAATGGTGCCTGTGATGAGTGCTATCAGAAGAGCCAGAATCAGAGATATGATTAAGAAACGATGAAAAGTCAAGGCTCGTAACTGTGGAATTACCTCTCTGGCATTAAAGCAATCGCAATTTGCCTTTTCATGAAATGGAAGCTCGTGGTACTCGCCCCTGCCAAATATTCCATAGTGGTCTGATATGCGATCAACAATTGTAGCCAAGACAATAGCACTGGCAAATAAAACCACGGTAATTAAAAGTGCTGTTTTAGGGATAAGCGCAAACATGATAAAAGCCTCATCACCACTGGTTGTCACCATGGTAGCGACCAAGGCTCCAAAACTTAATACTCCATGACCGAAGAGTGTGGTCGCGGTAAAGGCCCCCAGGCACCCGGGAAGCGCACCCAGAATGCCGGCAAAAATATACTGTCGCCAGCGCTTAGAAGTGAAAATCCGCGCCCATCCACCCTGGGATTGCACATTGATATATTCAACAATCAGCATCATTACAAACACGAAGTTTGTTATCATTATCGCATTTTTTAGGGGTCCGATGATCATTGTTTCTGCGCCTTATGAATGGTTTTATTGGATTCTCAGGATGCCCAATCCTGAAGCATAGATTTTTGAACCATATTAATTGCTTTAATCATGTTATGTTATGTAGCAAATACTGTGCTAGGGTTTTCGATCAATACACATTAATTGATTGAAAATCCATGCCTAAATTCAATCTCTTTTAGCTCTATTGGGTTTCAGATTATTAGAGATAATATGAACGGTTGCACCTAAAACCTATTCTGTTCCGGAGTATGAAATTGCAAAGATGTAGAAATAAAAAATGCCCCGGATTTCCAGGGCATTTAAACTTAGCACTATGGCAGAATGCTATTTTTTTTCAGCAACCTTGAGTCGATTCATGGAACGTTCCAACGCTCTTAACGCTCTCAGTTGGTCTTCCATCTCATCCTGTTTCTTGCTGAGATGATCTTTGGCACGATCATAAGCTTCCTGAGCGCGTGTCAGATCAATATCGTCCTTTGGTTCAGCAGACTCCACGAGGAGTTGTACACCGTCTCTTGTAATCTCAGCAAAACCCTTGGTGGAGGCATAGGATGTCTCCACTGAGCCCTTCACCACTTTGATTTCACCAATAGCGAGAGACATAATGGACTCTGTATGCCCTGACAGTACACCAAAGGCACCATCTACACCTGGAGCGCGCAGGTAGTCTACCATGCCCTCATCATACACTTTGGTGGGTGTAATGATTTCTAGATGGAATTGTTCGGCCATTTTGAATTATCCACTTTTCTTTGCGCTGGCGATAACATCGTCAATGTTACCTTTATACATAAAGGCATTTTCATTGTATTTATCCATATCACCTGCAAGAATGGCTTCAAAGCCAGTAATGGAATCCTCCAGGCTCACGTATTGACCCGCAGTACCAGTAAATGCTTCAGCCACAAAGAAAGGCTGTGAGAAGAATTTTTGCATTCGGCGAGCACGGTTCACTGTGTTCTTATCATCATCAGATAATTCATCCATTCCAAGAATGGCAATAATATCCTGAAGATCTTTATATTTCTGCAGAACAACTTTTACTTCCTGGGCAACATCATAGTGACGATCTCCAACAACACGAGGATCAAGAATTCGAGATGTTGATGAGAGCGGATCCACAGCAGGATAAATACCCAATTCAGCAATACCACGTTCCAACACTGTGGTTGCATCAAGGTGAGCAAAGGTGGTTGCAGGAGCAGGATCTGTTAAATCATCTGCAGGTACATAGATTGCCTGTACAGAAGTTACTGAGCCCTTCTTGGTTGAGGTAATTCTTTCCTGAAGATCACCCATCTCAGTTGAAAGAGTAGGCTGGTAACCCACAGCAGAAGGCATACGTCCTAATAGCGCGGATACTTCCGAACCAGCCTGTGTGAAACGGAAAATATTATCGACAAAAAGGAGTACATTCTTGCCTTCAACATCACGGAAATATTCAGCCATGGTCAGACCGGATAGAGCCACGCGGAGACGAGCTCCTGGCGGTTCATTCATTTGGCCAAAGACCATAGCAGTTTTATGAATAACACCTGATTCGGTCATTTCAAGATAAAGATCATTACCCTCGCGAGTACGTTCACCCACACCTGAGAATACTGAGTATCCACCATGCTCAGTGGCGATATTTCGGATCAATTCCTGAATCAGAACTGTTTTACCAACACCTGCACCACCGAATAATCCAGTTTTTCCACCCTTTGAATAAGGCTCAAGTAAATCAACAACTTTGATACCTGTTTCCAGGATCTCACTTGCGGTTGTTAGATCTTCCTGTTTAGGTGGATCGCGATGAATAGGAAATCGTTTTACATTGGGAGCTGGTTTTCCATCGATGACATTTCCAACCACATCAAACATGCGGCCGAGAGTCTCAGGTCCTACAGGGACTGAAATAGGAGAACCAACATCAGTCACCTTGATACCACGTTGGAGACCATCTGTAGAATCCATGGCGATTGTGCGAACAACATTTTCACCCAGATGCTGGGCTACTTCTAAAACCAATAATCCGTCTTCGCGTTCAATATTCAGAGCATTTAACACTTCTGGTAACTGACCATCCTCAAAACGGACATCAACAACAGCACCCATAATCTGAACAACTTTTCCTTGTTTTGCCATCGTATGAATTTTCCTCTTATTCCACTAAAGCTTCGGCACCACTCACAACTTCCAGAATCTCTGTGGTAATTGCAGCTTGACGTGCCTTATTGTATTCCAGTCGGAGACTATCAATGAGATCCCCGGCATTATTCGTAGCTGCTTCCATTGAAGTCATCCTGGCTGCCTGTTCGGCGGCATTGGATTCCAGTAAAAAACGCCACATTTGGATATTTAAATGACGGGGTATCAATGATTTGACTACCTCATCCTTGGAAGGCTCAAACAGATAATCCGTGCTTACCTCTTCAGCATCATCCTCCAAAACCAGAGGGAGATAATGGTATTCCACAATTTTCTGTTGAGCTACATTCTTGAACTCATTAAAAATGACTCTGACATCATCATATTCACCTGCAAGATAGCGTGATGTAACTGCCCTGGCCATCTTAGTGGCATGGCTAAAGTTGAGTTCATTCCAGAAATCAGTGTAATGTTCAACAACATCATAACCTCTTTTTCCAAAATACTCATAACCCTTGCGCCCGATGCAGATGAGTTTTGAATTCTCCTTGCCAGCAGCATTAATAATGATCTCTGCCTGGCGTAGAATGTTTGTATTAAAACTACCACATAAACCACGATCAGATGTCAATATGATGAAAGCCTTTTGTTTGGCAGGTCTCATTGTCAGTAAATCATGTGTGGTTCGATCAATATCTGGGAGAAGATGGTTCAGTACACCATGAATACGACCAGCATAAGGTCTCGCCTGTTCCATGTTGATTTGAGCGCGACGCAATTTAGCCGCCGCCACAAGCTTCATGGCACGCGTAACCTGCTTGATACTCTCAATAGTACCTATCCGCTTCCGAATGTCTTTTAAATTCGCCATAGCGATCCTTAGGCTACAAACCCTTTAACAAAGTCTGATACTGCCTTGTTCAATGCAGTATCAATCTCATCAGTCAAGTTGCCTTCAGTGGCAATTTTCTTGAGAAGGTCTGAATTTGTGGCTTCCATATTGCTCAGGAATTCACTCTCAAAACGACGTACATCAGCAGGAGCAATGTCATCCAGAAAACCTCTTGAGGCAGCGTAGAAGATGGCAATCTGCTTTTCCACAATCATGGGAGCAAACTGATTTTGTTTCAATACTTCGTAGAGAATTTTTCCGCGGGTGAGCTGTTTTTGAGTTTCAGCATCCAGATCAGATCCAAACTGGGCAAAAGCAGCCAATTCGCGATACTGGGCAAGATCAAGTCTCATACCACCAGCCACCTTTTTCATGGCGCCGATCTGAGCGTTTCCACCTACACGAGATACCGAAATACCAACATTCAAGGCAGGACGTTGTCCACTATTGAAGAGATCCGTTTCCAAAAAGATCTGACCATCAGTAATGGAGATCACATTGGTGGGGATATAAGCTGACACATCACCCATCTGAGTTTCGATAATGGGGAGTGCGGTGAGTGAACCACCACCTAACTCTTTATTCAATTTTGAGGAGCGCTCCAACAGGCGGCTATGCAGGTAGAATACATCTCCCGGGTAGGCTTCACGACCTGGAGGTCTTCTAAGGAGCAAAGACATCTGGCGATAGGCCACAGCATGTTTAGACAGATCATCATAGATAATCAGAGCATGTTTGCCGTTATCGCGGAAATATTCACCAATTGAAGCACCAGTGTAAGGTGCTAGAAATTGCAGTGGAGCTGGATCGGAAGCATTGGCAGCCACTACAGTTGTGTATTCCATGGCTCCCTGGGCTTCAAGCTCAGCAACCACACGGGCTACCGTAGAGGCTTTCTGTCCAATGGCTACATAAATACAAAATACTGGATCATCTGGAGTGTCTGCACTGTGAGTATATTTCTGATTCACAATCGTATCAAGCGCTACAGCTGTTTTACCTGTCTGGCGGTCACCAATAATCAACTCACGCTGGCCACGACCGATGGGAATCATACTGTCAATAGCTTTGATACCCGTCTGGAGAGGCTCATTTACAGGACTTCTGGCCAATACACCCAGAGCTTTACGCTCCACAGGATAGGATTTTCCGGCCTTAATCTCGCCCTTACCATCCATGGGAACACCAATGGGGCTTAACACGCGTCCGATAACAGCATCACCTACAGCCACGGAGACAACCTTGCCTGTACGTTTGACCTGGTCACCTTCTTTAACGAGGGATGTGTTTCCAAATAGAACCAGTCCGACTTCATCCTCTTCAAGGTTCATAGCCATGCCTACAACACCGTTGGGGAGCTCAATCAGCTCTGAGGCCATAACATTTTCCAGTCCACTGACTCTGGCAATACCGTCACCAACCATGATGACTTCACCTATCTCCGCCACATCAATGGCGAGGTCTAATTTGCCCAGTTCTTCCTGGAGTAATTTTGTGATTTCGTCTGTTCGAATATCTGTCATATTCTTGTCTTTCCTTTAGGACTGAATCAGTGCTTGTCTGATACGTGCTAGTTTACTGGAGAGAGAGGCATCCAAAATGGTATTGCCTACTCGTAATGTTAAACCACCCAAAATATCCTGATTTACTTCGGTAGTAAAATCAGCTTTTGAGGATGTGACTGATTGGACAGCCTGCCGAATACGCTGAACCGTTTCGTCAGATAATTTACTGGTGCTAACTGCATGGACTTTGACCTGGTCACTATGGGTATAAAAGGCCGCTTCCAGGCTATGCATAATCATTCCTAGCAATTTCATATCCCGTTCCTCACCCAGCTGAGCCAAAAAAGCAAGATTAATAGGATGAAGATCGGTGTAGACCTTGCCAAGCAGTTCAATTTTGACTGTGGCTTCAACTTTGGTCGAGGCCAAAAAAGCTTTCAGGGCCGGTTCCCGTCGATAGCTGGAGTAGAAGGACTTCAACGAGCGATAGACTGGCTCCAGTGCATCCTTAGACTCAGCAATTTTTAAAAGAAGATTGACGTACTGGCGACTTTTTGCTGATGTGCGCATTAATTCTTACCGTAATCCTTTAAAGCATCTTCAATGAGACGTTCGTTGTCTGCAAGAGTAATTGATTTTGCGATAATCTTTTCAGCAGCGGCCATTGAGATATCTACAATCTGATTCCGGATTTCAGCAATCGCCTTTTCGCGTTCTGCGCCAATCTGAACTTCAGCCTGTTTAAGAATCCCTACAGATTTATCCTTAGCTTCATTAAGAATATCAGTTTTCATCCGCTCTGCGGTTTCTTTGCCGGCAGCCACAATGTTTTGGGCTTCCTGTCTGGCTTTGGCTACCATCGCTTCATATTCTTCGGCAACTTTATCAGCTTCTTGACGAGCTGCTTCCGCTTCCTCAAGTGATTCACGTATGAAATTCTCGCGATTTTCCAGCGCCTTTATCATGGGTTTCCAGGCTTTGGTACCCAGGATCACCAACACAGCAAGGAAGGTGATCCAGGTCCAGAACATTAAGCCTGTGTCAAACCGTAGCAGGTTTTCCATAGTTCCTCCGAAGGAAAGTTTTCAGGCGAATTATTTCAGAGCGATGAGGAGAGTTACAACCTCACCAATAATTGCAACACCTTCGAGGAGGAAGAGGGGCAAGCTAACTGCACCAGTAATACTGGCTGCGGCTTCAGGCTGACGAGCAATACCTGCAGCTGCGGCTACGGCTAATTTTCCAATTCCAAGGCCTGCGCCAATAACTATCATACCTGCACCAATCGCGGCACCTAGATAAGCAAATTCCATTTTAAAACTCCTTTTTGTGTGTTTCTATCATCATTATCTCATTGCCACATACATGTCTCATATCCCTGAACTGAGTATGTGCATTTCGAGCATAGCTGATAGAAGTTGTATGTTTTTCGTTGTAAAAGATCAATTGATTAGTGATCCGCATGAATTGACTGGCCAATAAACACTGAAGAAAGCAGTGTGAACACATAGGCTTGTACAATACTCACGATAATCTCTAAAAAGGTAATACCCACATTCAAAGCCACCGAAGCAACGCCTACATAGGCATTGTGAAGCAAAAATATGGGAGCAAAGATAGCCAGCATGGCGATATGCCCGGCAGTCATGTTAGCCGCCAATCGCATGGTTAATGCAAAAGGTCTGACGAACATACTCAAAATTTCAATGGGGATCAGGATGATGTAAACAGCCCACGGCAAGCCACTAGGAGCTAGATTTTTCCAATGCTCGAAGAAACCATGCTCTCGAATACCTGCGACAATGATCGAAATAAAGGTAATAATGGCTAATGCAGCAGTCACCATGAAGTTACCAGTAGCCGTTGTACCACCGTGACCATGATTGATGTAATTGAATGCTGGGATCAAGCCCAAAAAGTTTACCGTTAGGATCAGAAAGAAAAAGGACATCACAAGAGGGCCCCATTTCAAGACATGATTTTTCCCTACCGTGGGAATGAGAATACCAGTCCGCACAAAGTCCACGACATACTCAAAAGCATTCGAGAATCCGCTTGGAACAGGACGATCTTCTTTGCGATAACGTCGCGTTGCGTAGAGGGCTGCAGTAATGAGCAATCCAGCGGCAATCCAGAGCATGATAACATGTTTGGTAATTGAAAGATCAACACCAAAAAGCTCAAAATCAATCATCACATCACTGTTGGCGACGTGCTCAATGATTTTATCCCCAATATTGTTGCTGGTTCCGTGGCCTGGTTCAGCCATTAAGAATTCTCCCCTGTATTTTGTGTGCTTCTTGCCATAAAAAGCGGCCAATAATAAGCTTCGACCCCATGCCACGCAAGAAAGTTTATAACTAAGATTACAATAAATGTCATGTTATCCAAAGTCCCTGCTTTCACGAGGATAGCCGACCATACCCCTAGCAGAATAACCTTAAAGAAAAACCCAATAATATTTATTTTTTGAAGGTTTTGAGGGTTATTTGTTTTTGAATATTCTGCCCAGACCAATAGTCCACCACTAATCAGGATCGGAATGATCGCCCCTGCCAACACAGAATTCACCTTTTCAAGCTGTCCCATGAAGATTAAAGCAAGTATGGCTAAACCATTTAATATCAAGGCGAAAATGCCTAATACCTGCCAAGCTTTCATCAGTTTTTATCTTTCATATAAAGAGTCTTATATAGTTCATACATACCAATAATTACACCTAATAAGGCTCCAGTGAGGACGCCATACTGAGGCCATCCAAATTTTTGATCAATAAAATATCCGATTGCACCCAGACCCAAAACGCTGCCGGTCATCGTAGAAGCTGCTGCCATATACTTTCCGGAGCCGTCAGATTTCAAGTGTTTTTAAATCTCTTCGCCGAGGGCTTCAAATTCATCAGAAGTGGATGTTTCTGGAACCATGGAACTGCGGCCGTGAAAAATGGCTCCATCCTCAATAATGAGTCTGGTAGCAATGACATCCCCTTTGAGCCGTCCGGCTTTCCCCAGGGCAACCTTGCCCTTCACCTCAATATTGCCCCCAACAATACCACCGATGATAGCGTACTCCCCTTTAATGCCACCTTTGACAACCCCGGACTCAGAAACCGTCACAAAACCTGAGGCTTCTATACTGCCATCAACGCTTCCATTAATGTGGGCACTTCCGTTGATATTCATATCGCCAGAGATGTGAGTTCCACGCCCGACAATTGTTTCTATGCGATGGATTCGATTGGCCATTTTAGTATTCCTTATCAACAGCTGGAGTGTTTGTTTCAGTTAGTTCAGTAATAAATGTGGCTGGATCCAGAGGAACACCTTTGTACCAGATTTCAAAATGGAGATGGGCGCCATCTGAGAGACCTGTGTTTCCCATGATAGCAATGGGCTCAGCTCGATCCACAACCTGTCTCTGGGTCACCAGATTTTGTTCATTATGTCCATACATGGTGATGTAGCCATTTCCGTGATCGATGATAATGGTATTCCCAAAGCGATACGTCCAATCTGAGAAAATGACATACCCACGACCAGCCGCCTTTACAACCCTGTCGTCGATGGAAGACAAGTCTATACCGAGGTGGTCTTGACTAAAAAGTCCCTCTCGAACACGAAACCCTGCGTTCACAAAGCCTTTAATAGGTAAGTATGTAGGTCTATCTTCTAACAACCCCATGGTTTCAAATGGAGATACCTCCCAATTGTCCTCAAGAAATGCACTATCACCTTCAGCGCCTTGCAAATTAAAATGTGTGCCCATTGTGCTTTCGATGAAATGGTTGATCTCTTCGATGCGCTTGGCATTTTTCAAAAGACCTGCAACTTCCTGCCTCTCACCCAGCAGGTAATCGTTCTCCCGCTTAATGGTGCGATACTCCATAGCCTTGGGTAGATAATAGGTAGAAAATAGAATGATCACACCAAGCAGGATGATGATGAGTAATTTTAATATATTGACTGTGGTGGTAGTGATTGAATAAGACTTACCGTTGGTTTCATTATCCGGCAGGATAAGAATGGTATATTTTTCGTGTTTCATGATTTCCTGCTTCTACTTATTTTCTGTTGGGAGAATGGTTCCGAATAAATTTTTTATTTCTTCATGGACTCAAAGAGTTCAAGCAACCGCTCTAAATCTTCATCACCAAAATACTCAACCTCAATAATCCCCTTTTGGGGACCAGCCTTGATCTGAACACGGGTTCCAAGGACAGTCATGAGAGCTTCTTCACTCCGAGTTAAGAAAACTGACTTTTTAGGAGCTGCTTTCTTCTTTTTCGCTGAAACAGGAGTCTTGTTTTTGAGCTTCTTGACATAATTTTCAGTTTCGCGCACGCTCATGTTGTTTCTACGTACCAGTTGAAAAACGTTGACCATTTCTTTGGCTGAATCAAGACCCAGAAGCGCCCTGGCATGACCAGCAGAAATAACCAGGTTTTTCAGTGCGATTTTAATTTCTGATGGCAACTTGAGTAGGCGCATAGCATTGGTAACTGCCGCCCTGCTCTTGCCAATATTCCCGGCAATCTCTTCGTGTGAGAGATCGTATTTATCTGATAGGAGTGAGTATGCTTCGGCTTCTTCCAGCGGATTTAGATTGTCCCGCTGCAAGTTTTCAATCAGAGCCAGCTCCATCATATCCACATCTTTATCTACAGTAAGAATGTAAATCGGCACCGTTTCCAGTCCCAGTTCCTGGCAAGCTCTCAGGCGTCTTTCACCGGCAATGAGCTCATATTCACCATTGACTTCCCGAACCGTGATGGGTTGTATCAAACCCTTAGATTTGATGGATGTTTTGAGATCTTCAAAAGACTGTACCGCTTTTTCGGAATCAAAATCTTTTCTGGGCTGGAAAGGATTGGGTCGAATATCGTTTGGGGAAACTGAGAGTGAGGAAATGGATGATTCCTCGGGAGCACCCAATGAATCAAAAATAGCATCCAACCCCCTTCCTAGTCTTTTAGGAACTTCAGGCATTTTCAAGCACCTCTTCAACCAGGTTCATATAGTTGGCAGCGCCAACGGAGTTTGCATCATAAAGCATAATGGGTTTACCATAGCTTGGTGATTCACTCAAACGGACATTACGATTGATATAGGTCTTGTAAACACGTTCCTTAAAATAGGTTTTCACTTCTTCAACGACCTGCTTACTTAAATTTAGACGACTATCGTACATGGTCATCAAGACACCTTCAATGACGAGCGCTTTATTTATGGTTTTCTGAACCCGGCGAACCGTATTCAGCAGCTGCCCCAATCCCTCCAGAGCATAGTATTCACACTGAATGGGAATCAGAATTGAATGAGCCGCCGTGAGAGCATTTAGGGTAAGTAGACCTAGAGAGGGTGGACAATCGATGATGATGAAATCATAATTTTCTTCCACTTCAGCTACGGCATCTTTTAAAATACGTTCTCTGGCAATTGCTGAGACCAGCTCAACTTCAGCACCAACCAAGGACGGGCTGGATGGGATCAGATCAAGAAAAGGTAACTCGGTCTTATGCAAAATATCTTGTATAGTTGCCTGATTAAGCAGCACTTGATAGATGCTCTGACCATCTACCCTGACGGGGTGCCCGAGTCCGGCAGTAGAATTTGCCTGAGGGTCTAAATCGATGAGTAGGGTTTTTTTCTCAGTTACAGCCAAACCTGCAGCCAAATTGACTGAAGTCGTTGTTTTCCCTACACCCCCCTTTTGATTAACGATGGCTATAATTTTTGCCATAAGATATTGTTTTTTAAAGACCTATGCTAATTATGTTCAGGCTTTGAATATAGTTGAATCCCATCCCAAATACAACGGGTAGCTGAATGTCATTCTGCATTGGTTTTGATGCTCCTTGATCGTAGCAATTCTGGCACTGAAACGGAAAGGATAATAATCACTGCGCCAATGAAGGCCGAACGGGAAAGCGCTTCACCCAGGAGCACCCAACCCCACATGCTGGCTAAGATTGGAATGAGGAAGGTCGTGTAACTCATTTTTACGATGGTCACACGATTGACCAGCCAGAAGTACATCGTAAATCCGATAGCAGATCCAAAAATAGCGAGATATCCGGTAGCTACCAACGACACGATGTTTAAATCTACACTTTGCCATGATTCAAAAATTAGACCCAAAATGAGTAGCAGAGCTGCTCCAATCAACATGGCAGAGGCATTGGCTGCCACAGGGTCGAGGTGACTTCCTTCCCTTTTGTAAAGTACATTGGGATAGGCTGCGGCAAGGATAGACACGAGAATAAAGATCATACCTGTAGCTACCTGTGGATCAAAGTCAGCTCCTCGGAAATCAAATATAAATAGGGTACCGATGATGGAGCCAACCAAGCTGAAGATGCTTGATGCATTGATTTTTTCATTCACCAGCATCCGATGCGCAAATACAGCAATCATCACAGGTAAAGTGGCCCAAAGGATAGAGGTGATATTACTATCCACGAATTGCATTCCCCAGTATGTGAGCCCATAACCCAAAAAGAAGTTACCTATGCCGAGAGCCAGAATAAGCTTTCGGTCTTTCCATTGGGGCAAAATCGGTTTTTTTCGCAATTTCTGAAGCAGGACCAGAACAAGCCCCGCCAGGAAGAAACGAATAGATGCCATAAGAAAAGGAGTATCACCCACACTCACTTTGATGGCAATCCAGGTGCTACCCCAAATTAAAATGAGAGCAACATATAATGATGGGATGATATATGAGTTCGATTTCACGCGGAGAAATTAGCGTGGTTCCGTCTTTTGACTATGTAATTGTTTCACAGTTTGCACATAGTAAAGAATTCTCATCTGGTTCATTCACACTTACTATTTTTGGGAATATCATCCTATTATCTGTTGGTACCAGGACCTCAAGGCGGAAAACAACGGCATTGGCCCCAGTTTTTTAAAAAATATTTGCAAAATAATATCCAATATTTCCAATGATTGATCATTTTATCTAACATTGCACTATTCATCTCAAAGCCTTGGTGAATAAGACTTGCGTGTGTTTAGCAAATACTATTTGCCATTATTAACTTATTGTAAATAAACACTACTAACACTGTGTTCTTTTTATATTTATCACTCATTTCGGCATATATATCGCAAAGCTAGATTATGAAATATAGATTTGTTATGAATGCAACTGACATAAAAGAGCGCCTCACAGACAAAACCAGACCGGTATTTGCCATTGGCGTCGCTGCCGACCTGGTGGGAGTTTCTGTCCACACCTTACGGATGTATGAGACGGAAGGTCTTATTATCCCACAGCGAACACAATCCAAACGTCGTCTATACTCCCAGACTGATATCGAAAGACTACAGTGCATTCGGGTCATGATCGAAGATCGTGGCTTTAATCTGGCCGGGATCAAGGGCATGATGTCCATGGCTCCCTGTTGGGAGATCAAAGGTTGCAGTGATATAGATCGAGTCTCTTGTGATGCCTACAAATCATCATTGGAACCATGTTGGGTGGTGAAATCCAAGACCTTAGCCTGTCAGAACAAAGCATGTTCTGAATGCCCCGTTTATAGAGATGTAACAACCTGTCATAACATGAAATCCTTTTTACAACAACATTGGAAGAACGTATGAGTACTCGCATGAATCGACGCAATTTTATTAAAGTCGCCGGTATGGGTGCCGGAAGCATGGCTTTCGCAACACCTCTGTTTGATTTTGCCAAAGGAGAGATATTAGCTCCTGATACAGTTCCAGGCATATATGCCAAAAGAACACCTACATACTGTGAGATTTGTTTCTGGAAGTGTGCAGGTTGGGTGCATACCAATGAGGAGGGTAAGATCTGGAAGATCACAGGTCACGAAGATGATCCTCATTCAAATGGTCGCCTTTGCCCTCGTGGTACTGGTGGTGTCGGCATGTATAACGATGAAGATCGCCTGAAAACGCCCCTTATTCGAACTGAAGAAGGAGGCGTTCAATCTTTCCGCGAAGCCTCATGGGATGAAGCCTTCACATATATTGCTGATGGTCTCAAGAAAATAGCTGAAGAACACGGTCCAGAATGTACTGCACTATTCACACACGGATCAGGTGGAAAATATTTTGGTGATCTTCTCCAAGCATTCGGTTCTTCCAATATTGCAGCCCCCTCCTACGCCCAATGTCGTGGTCCCAGAGAAGTTGGCTTTATCGCAACCTATGGAGAAGGGGTTGAATCACCTGAACGCGTTGATATTCGTGACACCCGTTGCCTGGTGTTGATAGGTTCTCACTTTGGTGAAAACATGCATAATGGCCCTGTCCAGGAAATCGCTCAAGCAACAGATAAGGGCGCTTCTATTATAACAGTTGATCCCCGCTTTTCCACCGTGGCCAGCAAATCAAAATTCTGGCTTCCTATCAAACCAGCTACCGATATGGCTCTTCTTTTGGCCTGGATGCATGTCATCATTTATGAAGGTCTTTACGACAAAGAGTACATCGAAAAGTATGCCTATGGTTTCGAGGACCTCAAAGCCCATGTCGCACAAATGACCCCTGAATGGGCTTATGGTATCACGACCATAAAACCAGAGACCATTCGGGAGACAGCCCGTGAAATGGCCAACGCAAGTCCACGCGTTATCATCCACCCTGGTCGTCATGTTACCTGGTACGGTGATGATACCCAACGGCTGAGAGCAGTCGCCATGTTGAATGCGCTTCTGGGTTCCTGGGGTCGTCGCGGAGGCTACTATAACCCTGAGAAAGTTAATTTTAAGAAATATCCACATCCAGCCTTCCCAAAACCTGCCAGAACCTGGAAAGATGCCTATCCAGGCAAATTCAAACTGGCCGGTCTGGCATTAGCATCTGGAATTTGCGATGCTACCGTGCCCACGACTGAAAGAGATTGCTCCTTCAAGGCCTGGATAGTGAATGGAACTAATTTGATTCACACCCTGCCGAATCAAGCGAACACCCTCAAAGCCATTCAAGCTTTGGATCTCATGGTGGTCGTAGATACCATGCCTATGGAAATCACAGGTTACGCTGATGTGATTCTACCAGAATGTACCTATCTGGAACGCTATGATGATATTCGTGTCAGTAAACATCGTGAGCCCACCATCGCCCTACGTATGCCGGCAGCTCCACCCAAGTACAATACAAAACCAGCCTGGTGGATGGCCAAAGGTATCGCTGAAAAAATGGGCCTGGGTCACTTTTTCCCATGGGAAAACATCGAAGAGAAACTGGATTGGGAATTGAAACAGGTTGGCACGTCTCTGGAAGAAATGAAGCGAATTGGCGTGAAGAAGTATAAACGCGAATATGATGACCTTTATCCCATGCAAGATCTTGAAGATTTCGAATTTAACACCAACACTGGCAAGATTGAGCTTTACTCAACCGCTATGGAAGATAAAGGCTACGATCCCTTACCTAAATACACCGCTCATGAGGAACCACCAGAGGGCTACTACAGACTCATTTATGGTCGCGCCCCCATGCACACCTTTAGTCGAACTGCTAACAATCCAAACCTCACTGATCTCATGGACGAAAACAGCGTCTGGGTAAATCCAAAAATTGCCAAGGAATGGGATTTACAGAATGATCAATACTTGTGGTTAGAAAACCAGGATGGTGTGGTTACCAAGACTCCAATTAAGGTGCGGGTTACAGAGCGAATTCGTTTTGACAGTGTTTATATGGTGCATGGATTTGGCCATACAAATAAAAAACTAACTCGGGCGAATGGCCGCGGAGCCAGCGATGCAGATCTGATTACACGAGTTCATGTTGATCCAATCATGGGTGGTACAGGTATGCGTGGTAACTTTGTCACCTTCCGCTTTGAAGCTGGAAAGGAGGTGTCCTCATGAGATACGCCATGGCGATAGACACCCTGAAATGCGTAGGTTGCAATGACTGTGTTGTGGCCTGCCAAACCGAAAATAATGTTCCTATTGGTTACTGCAGGGATTGGATTGTCGAGAAAACCACAGGAACCTATCCCGAGCTACAATTGGAAATTCGTTCCGAACGCTGTAACCATTGTGCAAATGCTCCCTGTGTGAGGACTTGTCCCACAGAGGCCAGTCATTATGCCGAAGGTGGTATTGTTCTGGTTGAAGAGAGTGAGTGTATTGGTTGTAAAGCCTGTATCACATCCTGTCCTTACGATGCCCGCTTTATTCACCCAGAAGGTTATGTGGATAAATGTACTTTTTGCATCCATCGTGTTGAAAAAGGTCAGGATCCAGCCTGTGTTGCTGTTTGCCCCACCCATTGCATGATCTTTGGTGATCTGGATGATCCCAACAGTGATATTTCAAGGGTGATGGCTACCAGAAAATGGAAATCGCTGATCCCCGAAGCCGGGACTGACCCCAAAGTATTCTACTTAATATGATATTAATGGTTTAAAAAGTATAAACCGCAAAGCACACAGAGAGCGCAGAGAAGTTCTACATGTTGATAAAACACCATAAAAATAGCTTTGATCGACTAGCTTTTAACACAAGCAATAACATCCACGTTTCATCTGTGTTTCATCCGTGGCAACATTTTTTTCATAAGGATTGATATAAGTATGATTGAAGAAATTATCACCAGTGGACGTATGAACCCCGAGATTGATCCCATTCTCCATGTGTGGGGGTGGGAAATTCCCTTCTATCTATTCCTGGGGGGGATCTCAGCGGGTATATTGATTTTCTCGGCGTATTTCACCTTACGAAATCGCCAGGATGAACTACCAGTCGCTGTTAAATGGATGCCTCTGGCAGTTCCTTTTCTTATCGGGATTGGATTGATTGCACTCCTGATGGATCTATCCCATGTTCTCTATTTCTGGCAACTGTTCACCAACATTCGATGGGAATCCCCCATGTCCTGGGGCGCCTGGACGCTCGGTATTATCATGCCGCTCTCCATCGCCTGGATTGCCACCTGGATGGAAGATATTTTTCCAAAATGGGATTGGAAGTATGATGAAGTTAAAACAGCGATCAACTGGCTGAAAGGCCAACGTCGATATATGGCTCAAATTCTGATTCTGTTATCCGTCATATTGGGTATGTACACAGGAATCCTGTTGTCCGCTTTTAATGCAAGACCCTTCTGGAACACCAGTATTCTTGGTCCCCTATTCCTTACTTCTGGACTATCTGCTAGCGCTGCCCTGATTTCCTTCTTTTCTAAATCGGAAGTGGAGAAGCGCTTGTTTACACGCATCGATGTCATACTCATCGGTATCGAACTTTTCATGATTGTCCATTTATTTATGGGGCATCTCGCTGGAACCCAGGTTCACATCCAAGCCGCTCAGATGTTCCTTGGTGGTGCCTTTACCGTTCCTTTCTGGGTTTTTGTCGTAGGACTTGGATTGATCATGCCTGTGATTCTGGAAATACTTGAACTCAAACATAAATTCATCCCTGCCATCGTGCCTGTAGTGCTCATTGTGGCCGGGAATCTCATGCTGCGCGTTATTGTGGTTGATGCCGGACAAGCCAGCCGCTGGTTGTATTAAAACAAGATGGATATGATACGTATAATGAAGTGTGTTGTACTTCGACAAGCTCAGCATGACACACACCCCAAGACTGTCTCCCTGAGCCTGTCGAAGGGTATTGGTACACACCTATTCATGCACAATCCATACGAATTCAATTCACTGTCCATTTTAAATGAAATTATATAAGGGTTATTGATGATGAAAACAAAGTACATGAATCCCTATCTGGCAGGTGTCCTGTTGGGGTTGGTGCTCCTCATGGCATTTTTCTTTTCAGGCCGAGGTCTGGGGGCAAGTGGTGCTGTGAAGAGCGTGGTAGTATCAGCTGTGAATGTGGTCGCCCCTGAACACACAGCAAACTCAAGCTATTACAGCAAATACGTGGGTGAGGGGAAATCACCTATGAAAGCCTGGCTGGTTTTCGAGATGATCGGGGTTTTGGTCGGTGGATTTCTATCCGGTGCCTTTTCAGGTCGCCTAAAATGGAAAGTAGAGCACTTCCCCAAGATTACTGCCAATCGTAGACTCGTCTTTGCTGGAATAGGCGGTATCCTATTTGGATTTGGCTCTCAATTGGGCCGAGGCTGTACCAGCGGATCCGCATTATCAGGTATGGCTAGCTTATCTGTGGCAGGATTCGTCTCAATGATGGCAATATTTGGAACTGCCTTCGCTCTGGCTTTCTTCTTTAGAAAAAATTGGATATAGGAGTCTATCATGGGACCTCTCGTACCTCAAGAAATTATTGGCGCTGACTGGAATCTACTCATCGCCTTCGTTATCGGAATTGGATTTGGCTTTGTCCTCGAACAAGCCGGATTTTCCTCAAGCCGCAAATTGGCCGGAATGTTTTATGGCTATGATACGGTTGTGCTTAAAGTCTTTTTTACTGGAGCCATCACCGCCATGCTGGGACTACTTTTCTTTAGTCTTTTTGGCTGGATTGATCTCAACCTGATATATGTTAATCCCACTTTTATGGGAAGTGCTATAGTAGGTGGAGTGATTATGGGAGCCGGCTTTATCATCGGAGGATTTTGTCCTGGAACCAGTGTTTGCGCCGCCGCTATTGGCAAAATTGACGCCATGGTTTTCATTGGTGGAATTTTTCTGGGAATTTTCTTCTTCGCTGAAGGTTTTCCCCTACTCAAAGATTTTTACATGTCAGGATCCATGGGACCCCTCAAAGTATCAGACGTCTTGGGGATCTCTGGTGGTGTCATGGCGCTATTGGTGATTATTGCCGCCCTCATCATGTTCAAGCTGGGTGAATTGGCTGAAAAAAGATGGCCAAGAGAGGAGTATTAATATGAGTACCAGAAATATAATTTTTATTGGATTACTTCTTCTCGGCGTGGTGATTGCCATGGTTCCTGAGAATACAACCAAACCGTATAAACTTACTGCGGAAGACATGTTGGTTGAAGTTCAGGGTGCTGCCGAAATGGTGACTGCCGATGAAGTGGCTCACTGGCTGGTGTCAAAAGATCCAAGTCTCCAGTTAATAGATGTCCGCACACCTGATGAGTTCCAGAAATATCATCTGGAAGGAGCCATTAACATACCGATATCAGCTATCCTGAAGGATGAATACCTCGATTATGTAGATCAGGGTATTATGATGAATGTGCTTTATTCCAACGGAACCATTGGCTCACATCAGGCATGGATGATTCTACGCCAGCTTGGTTTTGAGAATAACTATGTTATGCAGGGTGGTTTGAATTACTGGTTTGATACCATCATGAACCCACAGAAACCTGCTTTAACCTCGCCTGATGAAGAATTTGCTAAATATGATTTTCGTAAAGCAGCCAGTGCTGTTTTTGGTGGCGGCAGCGGAGTGGCCTTGACTGCTCCAACCCAAACCAAAGCTGACAAACCTAAAGTAAAACGCAAAAAGAAGAAAAAAGCACCTGCAGGAGGTTGTTGAGCCTGCCTGCCAAGCCGAAGCTAAGCCCCGCCAACAGCGGCGGGTGAAGCGTAGGCTGGTCGAAATGAGGCATAGTTTCGATTATTATTTGCTACTCATCCTATAGACACGAATAGCTCGAATTGAACGAATAGACACCAAACAGTTTGGAAAACATGCTTTTTCCTCAAAATCATTTGTGTTCATTCGAGAGGCTTGGTGACATTCGTGTCCAAAGTCATTTTACTTGGCAGTTAATCTTTTTCACCAGTACCTGGGATATTTTATTGAACTTGTGTCTTAAGGCATTAATATTGCCTTTGTTCCAATGAACAGAGGAGTAGTATTTTATGCATGAAATGTCCATTGCCATGAATATTATCAACATCGCCTGTAAAGAGGCTGAGAAGGATGGTGCCAACTCCATATCAAACATAGAACTTGATGTGGGAAAGTTGTCTGGGGTCATGATCGATTCCCTCAATTTTTGCTATGAAGCTGTGTGTAAAGGAACTCTAGCAGAAAATTCCACCTTGTCAATCAATGAGCTACCAGCCATGGCATGCTGTAAGAAGTGTGAGCATACATTTGAGATCGATGCATTTATGGCACTTTGCCCGAAGTGTGAAAGCTATGAAATCGATATACTCCAGGGACGCGAGCTCAAACTAAGGGCTATAAGTGTAAATGAATAGAATTGGCAATGTACTATCATTTCTCGCAAAGCGCGCAGAGGCGCAGAGGTTTTGAGAAATGGAAGAGCCGTTTTGACCAGAGATCGCTTAAACTTTTAGCTCTGCGTCATTTCGACAGGCTCAATGCAACGCTCCGCGATCTCTGCGAGAGGATTAAAAAATATTGAAAGGATATAAATATGTGCGATACCTGTGGATGCGGAACCGACAGTACCACCTTCAGAAAACACGGCGATGACCACCACCATCACGGAGATGGACATCACCATACTCATGACCATCATACACACGATCATACACACGATCATACACACGATCATTCTCATGATCGAACCATTGCTGTTGAGCAAGATATCCTGGGGGAAAACAATCTGCTGGCTCAGCGGAATCGTGGATATTTCGAAGCAAAAAATGTGTTTGCCATAAATCTTGTAAGTTCACCTGGATCAGGAAAAACCACTCTACTGGAAAAAACCCTGACCGCTTTGAAGGATGAAATCCCCAGCGCAGTCATCGAAGGTGATCAACAAACCATGAATGATGCAGATCGCATTGCCACCACAGGCGTTCCGGTCCTACAAATAAATACGGGAAATGGCTGCCATCTTGATGCTGAGATGATTCATACTGCATACAGGGAGTTGGAATTGCAGGACAATTCTGCCCTTTTCATTGAAAATGTAGGCAATCTAGTATGTCCTGCTCTTTTTGATCTAGGTGAAGACAAGCGGGTTGTCGTCATAAGTGTAACTGAAGGTGATGATAAACCCCTTAAATATCCAACCATATTCGATGCCACTGATATCTGTATTATTAATAAAATTGATTTGCTTCCCTATGTGCAATTTGATGTAGCGAAGTGTAAAGAGTATGCGCTCCAGGTGAATCACCACCTGGAATTCTTTGAAGTATCCGCCACCACTGGCGAGGGTATGGATAGCTGGTATGATTGGCTGAGGGAACACACAACAAAGTAGAATGGTGTTTCGCAATACTATCTGTAAATTTCGTCTGGTCATTGCGGGAAATGAAATGACGAAGTCTGCCCTCCGTACTGCGCACTTTCAGGAAGACGGGAAAGCTCGAATTTGAGATCGCCACGCGTCTACTCGTCGCTCGCGATGACACCTAAACAGATTTATCAAACAAATTAAATGCCCAATAGACCAATAAATAGTAGACGTCGACTGACAATCAACGGAATCGTTCAGGGGGTGGGATTCCGCCCCTTTATTTATGCTCTGGCAAGAGATATTGGGCTTGTTGGTTCCGTCTACAATACCTCAGATGGTGTTAAGGTAGAAATCCAGGGAAATTCAGAGCAACTCTCCCAGTTTGAGGCTCGTCTTCGTCCCGAAGCCCCTCCACTTTCAACCATCATTTCAGTAAAGGCAGAAAATATTCCTATTCGAGAGGATGCTGAGTTTATCATTGTTGCATCACATGACAATGCTTCTGTATCAACCCTGATTTCTCCTGATGTAGCCTTGTGTGATGACTGTAAAAATGAACTTTTCGACAAAACGAATCGTCGATATAGATATCCCTTCATCAACTGCACGAACTGTGGACCTCGCTATACAATTATTGAAAATATTCCCTACGATCGTCCTTTTACCTCCATGAAGCATTTTCCTCTTTGTGAAACATGTAGTATTGAGTATCAGAATCCTGCAGATCGTCGTTTCCACGCCCAACCAAATGCCTGCCCAGAATGCGGTCCCCAGGTGTGGTTGACAGATAAGAAGGGTAACAAGATCGAATCCAAAGATCCGGTCTCTGAAACTACTGCACTTTTAGCGCAGGGAAAGATTTTGGCAATTAAAGGCCTGGGTGGATTTCATCTGGCAGTAGATGCCAAAAATGCTGAGGCCGTCGGCCATCTTCGGTTGGCAAAGGGTCGTGATGAAAAACCTCTGGCGCTCATGGTAAGAGACCTGGAAACAGCGCGCACACTGGTACATATCAATCAGGAAGAAACCGATACCCTCATCTCAGTTCAGGCACCTATTGTCCTGTGTAAAAGGAAGGCTGATGCCAGTATTGCCTCGAATGTTGCCCCGGGCAATGATCGTCTGGGAATCATGCTTCCCTACACTCCCCTGCATCATCTCCTCTTCTCTGAGAAGTTGGATACACTGGTTATGACCTCAGCAAATTTCAGTGAAGAGCCCATCTGTATCGATAATGATGAAGCTTTGGAGCGTCTTGCTGATTTAGCTGATAATTTTCTGCTGCATAACCGGGATATTTATTTGCGCAGTGATGATTCCGTGGTCATGGAGATGTCAGACAAAATTCGCCCCATCCGCCGAAGCCGAGGTTATGCACCACGACCCATTTTTATGCAGGACAAAGGTCCATCGATTCTTGCAGTAGGTGCGGAGCTCAAAAATGTGATCGGTTTGTCCAAGGATGAAAAAGTCTTTCTGAGTCAGCATATCGGTGATCTGGAAAACCTGGAGGCTTTTGAGTTTTTCCAGATGACCATAGATCATATCCAGAGAATTTTTGAAATTGAGCCTGAATTGATTGTTCATGATCTGCATCCAGAGTACCTCTCCACTAAATGGGCCAAAGAACAAGGAATTCCCCTCCTGGGTGTTCAGCATCATCATGCCCATCTTGCATCCTGTATGGCAGAAAATAATCTGGATGAGCCCGTCATCGGTATCATCATGGATGGGACAGGCTATGGAACAGATGGTACCATCTGGGGTGGTGAATTTCTGATAGGAGATGCCTCTGGATTCGAAAGGAAAGCTCATTTTGAGCCTATGCCCCTCCCTGGTGGCGAAGCAGCCATCAAATCACCGTGGCGTATTGGTCTCAGCTATTTACATGAAGTTTTTGGTGATAACTTGCCTGACATTTCGGCATTGAATGGCCGTGATATAAACCCCATTATTCAAATGTTGGATGCCAAGATTAATTCACCTCTAACCAGTAGCTGTGGACGCCTATTTGATGCCGTCGCAGCGCTTTCAGGTGGTTGTCAAGAGATTCGCTATGAAGCGCAGGCAGCCATTGAGTTCATGCAGTCTGCACAGAATGAACTGGGTGAAGACGCTAGTATATTTGGATTGAAAGAGGTTGATGGAAAACGGTTTATTCCCATGGAACCCATTCTTGAGAACCTGGTTACCAGAATACAGTCAGGGAAAACGCAGAAAGCGCTTAGTCAGTGGTTTCATTTTAGCCTTGTGAATTCATTCTCACAAATAGCTGATGTCTTACGGGAAGAATGTAATTTATCTAAGATTGTACTCAGTGGTGGAGTTTTTCAAAACCGCCTACTTTTTGAGTCCTTGTTTGATCAGCTTGTCAGGAGCGGATTTGAAGTTTTCACCCACAAACAGGTACCAACCAATGATGGTGGAATTGCCCTAGGGCAGGTAGCTATTGGGCAGAATTTTTTGAGTTTTTGAGTTTTTGGGTTTTTGGGTTTTTGGGTTTTTGGGTTTTTGGGTTTTTGGGTTTTTGGGTTTAATATGTTCGCGAACCCCAAGAACAAGAGGAATCTATGCCTACCTTCAAGCATTTTGAAGAAATTGATGTCTGGCAAAAAGCTAGAGCGTTAACAGTAAAAATTTACCAAATGACAAATACAGGTCCATTCGCACGCGATTTTGGCTTACGTGATCAAACTAGGAGATGTTGCGTTTCAATAATGGCAAATATAGCGGAGGGGTTTGGAAGAAAAAGTTCTAAGGAATTTGCTAATTTTTTGAATTATTCTCATGGTTCCGCAGCTGAATTACAGTCCCACCTATATATTGCTTTAGATTTGGAGTATATTGAAAGAACAGTTTTCAAAGAACTCTATGAAGAATGTGAAAGAATATCAAAAATGTCCCTGCGTCTTCAAAATTATTTAAGAAAAGCTTAAATGTTCAGTATCCAAATATCCCCAACCTTGAACCCATTGAACCCATTGAACCCATTGAACCCATTGAACCCATTGAACCCAATAAACTCAGGAACCCATATATGTGCTTAGCAATCCCAGGAAAATTATTAGAAGTCTTTGACGAAAATGGCCTCAAAATGGGCAATATTGATTTTGCGGGATCTGTGAGCAAGGCCTGCCTGGAGTATGTTCCAGAGATTGAGATTGGTCAATATACTATCGTTCATGCGGGCTTCGCTCTTTCAGTACTTAATGAGGAGGAAGCCAAAAACTCATTCGACGCCTGGGATGATCTCATTGATCGTGCCAATGCTGAAGGAATCGAAATCGAAAAGCTGGAGCGTCCCGATTGAAATACCTCGATGAGTTCCGCGATCCTGTCGTAGCAAAAAAGATTCTCAAGGAGATTTATGCTGTAACAACCCAGCCCTGGGTCATCATGGAGATTTGTGGTGGTCAAACGCACTCAATCATCCGAAATGGGATTGATCAGGTCCTTCCCAAAGAAATTGAGTTGGTCCATGGCCCGGGATGTCCTGTTTGTGTGACCCCTCTGGAAATTATTGATAGAGCCATTGTGATTGCCGGCCGTCCAGATGTGATTTTTACCAGTTTTGGTGATATGCTCCGGGTTCCAGGAAGCCATAAAGATCTTTTTATGGTGAGATCAGAAGGTGGCGATGTTCGTACTGTCTTTTCACCTCTGGAAAGTCTAAAAATAGCCCGTGAGAACCCAGATAAAGAGGTGGTATTCTTTGCTGTGGGTTTTGAAACGACAGCACCAGGCAATGCCATGGCCGTGGCTCAAGCTGCTAAAGAAGGTTTGACCAATTTCAGTGAACTGGTTAGCCATGTCCTTGTTCCGCCAGCCATGGAGGCTCTGCTCTCCTCACCTTCCAACCGCGTTCAAGGTTACCTCGCTGCGGGACACGTCTGTGCGGTTATGGGTTGGGACGAGTACGATCCCATTGCCATGAAGTATGAAGTCCCCATTGTTATCACCGGATTTGAGCCCATGGATGTGTTGGATGGAATTCTGCATACTGTCAAACAATTAGAAGTTGGTACCTATAAAGTTGAAAATAGATATGCACGCATCGTTGAACAGGGTGGCAATAAACCAGCACAGGCTCTCATCAAGGACGTTTTCGAAATTACCAATCGCAAATGGCGCGGGATTGGAGAAATTCCAGTCAGTGGATTCAAAATTCGTGAGAAATATGCAGCTCATGATGCTGAACTAAAATTTTCTGTAGGTGATATTCAAACGGAAGAACCTGAAGCCTGTATCAGTGGTTTGATTCTACAGGGATTAAAAAAGCCCCACGATTGCCCAGCCTTTGGCAAGGAATGTACTCCCCAAAACCCACTGGGTGCCACCATGGTTTCCAGCGAAGGCGCCTGTGCCGCCTACTATAAATATCAACGCATCTTGGAGTAACTAATCATAAGTATCACACGTTCCAAAAGCAGTTTAGCCACGGATTTAAACTGATGAGTATGAGTTTTTCTTTACAATGCAAATTTTTTCGTTCTGTTCGTCTAATTCGTGTAAAAATAAATAGGATCAAATATGGATTTTCCTGAAGCCTTATCCTGCCCTGTTCCCATTCTGAGCCATGACACGGTCCAACTCGCTCATGGCGCTGGTGGTAAACTTTCCAATGAGATGATTGATAAAATCTTCCTACCCCGATTTCTTAACAGTACGTTGGAAAAGATGGAAGACCAGGCTGTTGTGGACAATCCTGGTGGCAGAATCGCCTTTAGTACAGATACTTTTGTGGTGGATCCCATCTTTTTCCCAGGCGGAGATATTGGTGATCTTGCCATCAATGGAACGGTCAATGATATTGCTATGAGCGGAGCCATACCAAAGTATCTGAGTGTGGGGTTCATTTTGGAAGAGGGACTCCCATTTGAAACCCTTCACCGCATCGTTCTTTCCATGGAAAAGGCAGCCAACCTGGCTGGCGTACAAATTGTAGCGGGCGATACCAAAGTCGTAAATCGTGGCAGTTGCGATAAACTTTTTATCAATACCAGTGGCTTCGGCTTTGTGCCCGATGATGTAAATATTTCAGCTTCAAATCTAGAAGTTGGAGATAAAATTATCCTGTCTGGAACTCTTGCAGATCACGGTATGGCAGTGATGACAACACGCGAAGGTTTATCCTTTCAATCCACTGTGGAAAGTGATACTGCTGGCTTAAATCATCTCGTTCAGGATATGCTCGATGTAAGCCCAAATATCCATGCTTTGCGAGATCCAACCCGTGGTGGCCTGGCGACCTCACTCAATGAATTTGCTTCATCTTCAAAAGTGGGCATTCAACTCTATGGGAATAATATTCCGGTAAAGGAAAATGTGCGTGGAGCTTGTGAAATTTTAGGAATTGATCCACTCTATGTGGCTAATGAAGGCAAGCTGGTTGCCATTGTACCCGCGAATATTGCAGATGATATGCTGGCAGCCATGCGCAAAAATGAGCATGGAAAAGCGGCTACGATTATTGGTGAAGTTACTGACAAACATTCTGGAATCGTGGTTATGCGAACAGGTCTGGGAGCCAATCGAATTGTTGATATGCCCGTAGGTGAACAACTCCCCCGAATATGCTAGTTCTCGTCTAGTTCAGGCGTCAATCCATCAACATCCTGTGTAAATAGGTCATCTCTATGGCAGCCATGGTGGCATATTGCTTCAAGTTCGCACCTGCAGCGTGCCCACCTTCTATATTTTCATAGTACATCACGGGATGTCCCTGTTCCATCATGCGAGCTACCATTTTGCGGGCGTGCCCTGGATGCACTCGATCATCCTTGGTGGAGGTTGTAAACAGGGGTTTGGGATATTTCTTATCAGGTGAAAGCCTGTGGTAAGGTGAATATTGTTTAAGATAGGCTCCTTCAATAGGATCATCCGGATCACCATACTCCCCCATCCAACTTGCTCCAGCTAAAAGTTTATGATATCTCAACATATCCAGTAGCGGGACTTTTGACACAACTGCATTAAAAAGATCTGGTCGCATGGTGAAGACGGCTCCCACCAGAAGACCTCCCCCACTTCCTCCCATTATTCCTAATTTTTCAGGAGAAGTAATTTTGCTGTTGATCAGTTGCTCAGCAATGGCAATGAAATCTTCATACGACTTGTGTCGCTTGGTCTTTAGTGCGGCTTGATGCCAGGCAGGGCCATATTCTCCACCACCTCTAATATTGGCCAGGGCAAAGACACCACCCTTTTCTATCCAAAGTTTCCCCGTTTTTGACCAGTACTGCGATTTTTGAGAAATTTCAAAACCTCCGTAGCCATAGAGGAGTGTCGGATTGCTACCATCAAGGGGCATGTCCTTTCTACTTACGAGAAAGTATGGAATTTTTGTGCCATCTTTGCTGGTGGCAAATTTTTGATTTACTTGGAGATTCTCATTGTTATACCGGTCTGGAGATTGCTGAATCACCACTGGATCAATTGTAGCATCAGCGTAATAACCCAGGGTTGTGGGGGTAATCAAATCATTAAAGGTGTAGAAGAAATTCGCATTCAATGGATCAGCCCCATAAATGGAAATTGTACCTCCCTTGGGAAGATCAAGCATTTCTAGAACCCAGGAATCATCTTTCATGCTGACCCGATAAACTTTGTCCACAACATCCTGCTGAATGGTAAGGAGGAGGTGGGTTGAGGAAAAGCTAATCTCCGATATTGAACTTTTGGTATTGGGGATAAAGACATCTTTCTTCACCATCGATTTCAAATCCAGTGCAATAAGAGAACCTTTGGTACTTCCCTTCCAATCTGAGCGAAGGATGGCAAATATTTGATCCTTCCAGATTCCTTGGAAGTCAGCATCAAGTGGAATCACCAGTTTTCGTACTGAAAGATTCTCGTCGACTATCAATATCTCATGTGTCCAAAAATCTTTGGATTTACTGATGAGAGAATAGTTCTTATCAGAAACAAATATGGTCCAACCCCGGAGACCAACGTCTTCATTTGCGACGCGGGCAAGCTCTGGGCTTGTCTCCAAGTCTTCTCCTCTTGTCCAAACGCGTATACTTGCAGGGTATCCACTGCTCGTCATGCTCCCAGGACCAAAATTTGTAGCTACAAATATCTGATTCTCATTGATCCATGTTACAGAAGATTTTTCTTCTGGTACATAGAAACCATCGTTCACAAATGAATGTGTTGAAACATCGAATTCTCTGACCACCACTGCGTCTTTCCCCCCTCGCGATAGCTCAATCAAGAAACGATCGTAGGTTGGAGGTAACCCTGCTGTACCTTTATAAACCCAATTCTCATTTTCAGCGTCTGCCAGAGCATCTATATCAAGGAGAACATCCCACACTGGTTTATTATTCAGGTACGCATTTAGAGGTGAACGACGCCAGATACCCCTGATATGCTCATCATCCCGCCAGAAATTGTAGATAAAATCACCCCTGATTTTGCCATAAACAAGTCTGTCCTTCGCTTCATAGATGGCCAGTGCTTCACTCTCGAATTGTTCAAAGCGAGGATCTGCCTGAAGCTCATTGAGCGTTACTGCATTCTGCTCCCTCACCCAATTCAGAGCGCGCTCACCCTCTACTTCTTCCAGCCAGATGTATGGATCCATTTCAGTCACTTGTGGGACACTTTCTGATTTTGGTATACAGGAAACAACTACCAGGGCAAAACACCCGATAGCTAATTTAATTTTACCCACAATAGTATCTCCTAATTAGGCGCAGTTCACACATTTATCTGATTCAGGTAGCATCATCAGACGACCCAGGGGAATGGGCTGTTTGCAGACTCGACATAGACCGTAGTCTTCCCTGTCGATAAATGCCAGGGAGGTTTCGAGTTTTTGGAGTTTGGCTTCCGTCTTAGACAATAAAAGCTCATTGACACTCTTATTGTTAATGGCTTCCATACGGGAAATTCGTCCAATAGCTGCATCTGGAGCAATGGGTTGAGTCATCTTCTTGAGTTCAATGACCTGTTCTGTGGCACTCTCAATTTCTGAATGAATGCGTTCCCGTAGCTCTTGTTTTTCTTTAGTGTTCATGTATTAATCCAAATAGTAATGTTTCAATAAATTGAAGGTTGACATCCTGTGTTAAAAGTGATTGTGGATTAATTTAACTATAGAAATGGTTATATAAATAGAAAAGGCGACGATAAAATCGTCGCCTTTCTTTATGAATACATCCCATGGAGGAAAACGGAAAACCTGAGATGTAGTTAGTTTCTAAGAGGTCTCCCTCGTTTCAACATGTATTCTATGCGTGCGCGGGTCTTTGGTTCCCCACCAAGAGAAACAAATGCCTCTCGTTCAAGATCGAGGAGATATTGCTCATCCAGTGGTCTCATAATTCCACCCTTATCACCCCCGGTGAGCACAAAGGCCAGTTTCTCAGCAATGTGGGCATCATGTTCAGAGATTTTACCTGATTTCAGGAAGCCTTTCACAGTGCTCTTCACTGCCAATCTGCCACCCTTGCCCGGGAGAAATAAATCTGTCCGCAGTTCAGGTGCTTGATAATCTTCACTCATGGACAAGACTTCTGCCTTGGCCCGTGATACACGATGATCCTGATTGACGATAATGATATCGTCTTTAGTGAGATAACCAATTGATACGGCATGTTTGGCTGACATGGAGACCTTGGCAAATCCGATAGCCTCGAAAGCCTTTTGGGCAACCTGGAAAGCACCGGCACGACCCTTAGAGAGCCTATCTTGAGTCTTCATGATCATTCTCAAGTTTCCACCGGCTCCAGGGATGAGTCCCACACCAACCTCAACCAGGCCAGTATAGAGTTCAGCTGCAGCCACAATGCGATCACAGGCACCAATGGTTTCATAGCCGCCACCCAACGCCATCCAATGAGGAGCTGCGACAACAGGGAAGGGAGCAAAACGTACCTTTTGAAGGGTATCCTGCATGGATTTACTCATGGCATCCAAAGCATCCCAGTCTTGCTCGTCAATGGCACGCAGCATAAGAGCCAGGTTGGCTCCCGCAGAGAAATGGGTGGCTTCGGAGGCGATAACCAAGCCCTTGTAGTTATTTTCGGTTACCCAATCAACAGCTTGATCAAACATACCGATAATGGAACCATCAATTGGATTGAAGGTGGGCTGCAGCACGGAGTGCATAGTTACAGCAGCAACGCCATCACCAAGATCAATCAGGGATGCTGACCAATCTTTTTTGATGAGTCCGCCGGTTTTCTTGATAACATTAAAATCTACTGCCAATGGATGGGTTGGTACGGGCAGCATAGATTCACTTGATGGATCGTAATAGGTCTTAACCTTTCCATCAAAGCCATAGAAAGATGTGTAGCCTTTCTTGATCATGGTCTGAACCCAGGCTGGGATCTTGCGACCGTCATCCTTCATGCGTTTAACGGATTCAACTAAACCAAATGCATCCCAGACTTCAAAGGGTCCAAATTCCCAACCAAAACCCCATTTCATGGCGTTATCGATGTTCACGATATCATCTGAAATCTCAGGTAAACGATTGGCTGAATAAATCAATATTCCTGCATTCAGCTCCCAGAGAAATTTACCGGCAACATCATCAATGCTAACCAGACTTTTCAATTTCCCTGGGAGATAGGTCTCATTTTTAGAAACCCTTATCGCATCGTATTTCTTTTTAACAGAAGGTTCATATTCCAGTGTATCCAGATTGAGGGACAGGATGGTTTTTTTGTCCACTTTCTTGTAGAAACCGCCCTTGGTCTTCTGACCCAACCAGCCATTGTCCAGCATAGATTGCAGATAGTCCGGAATTTGGAAGATATCACGCTCTTCGTCTGCATCACCCTTATCGTAAGCATTTTCAGCGACATGCACGAGGGTATCCAGACCAACCACATCAGCGGTTCTGAAGGTGGCGGATTTCATATGCCCTATGAGCGTACCTGTCAGGGCATCAACATCAGGAACATTCAGGCGTTTTTCCTGGGCCAATTTCAGCGTCAACATCATACCATAGACACCGATTCGATTAGCAATAAAATTGGCCGTATCTTTTGCCCAGACGACGCCTTTTCCCAGATCATCTTCCAGGAAGGTGGCAATATCCTGCATCGCCTCCATATCTGTCTCTGGTCCACCTACCAGCTCCACCAACTTCATATATCGAGGTGGGTTGAAAAAGTGAGTAATGAAGAATCGTTTCTGCATATCTGCTGGCAAGGAAGTTGCCATATCAGCTAGAGACAGACCCGAGGTATTACTGGTGAGAATAGCTGTAGCATTCATCTTGGGAACAATCTTCTCGAATAACCCTTGCTTCCAATCGAGACGCTCAGCAATAACTTCAATAACCCAATCCACCTCACCTATTTTATCGAGGTGATCATCATAATTACAGGGTGTGATCATCTCCAAAGTTTTGGGATTGTATACCGGACTGGGTTTCAGCTTTTTCATTCCCTCCAAACCCTGCTCCGCCAGCTCCTGATTCATATCAAAGAGGTAACTGGGAATCCCGGCGTTTGACAGGTGAGTCGCAATCTGTGCGCCCATGACTCCAGCACCCAGAACGGCTACCTTTTCTACCTTTAAGGCCATGATTAAATCCTCTCAATAATTGTTGCGATACCTTGCCCAGTTCCAATACACATGGTTGCCAAACCATATTTCGTATCATTCTGTTCCATTACATTGATTAATGTGGTTACAATTCTGGCCCCTGAGCAACCCAGTGGGTGCCCGAGTGCAATGGCTCCGCCATTCAGATTGATCTTTTCAATTGGCCAATCTCCAGTGCGAATAACATATAGTGATTGAGCCCCGAAAGCCTCGTTCAACTCGATGGTGTCCATTTGATCCAGGGTCATACCTGCGTTCTTAAGGGCTTTTTCAGTAGCAGGAAGTGGTCCGGAACCCATCAGAGTTGGGTCCACACCAGCAACACCGCGAGAAATGATTTTAGCTCTGACCTTCAAACCCAATTCCTCAGCTTTTGTATTACTCATGATGAGAATAGCCGCTGCGCCTACCGTAATGGGACTGGAGGTTGCCGCAGTGACACTA
The DNA here is from genome assembly GCA_964508765.1 of uncultured Lentisphaeria bacterium. Lineage (GTDB taxonomy): Bacteria > Fidelibacterota > UBA8477 > UBA8477 > JABMPR01 > JABMPR01. Next base: position 52,629 of record CAZDVD010000002.1, on the reverse strand, counting down.
CCATCTGCCAGAAAAGCAGGTGGAAGCGATTTGATTTTGGCCACATCAGGTTCTCTGGGACCTTCATCCTTGGTAACGCGAACACCCTCGATTTCAATAGGGACCAGCTCGTTATCAAATTTCCCCGCAGCTTGTGCAGCAAGCGCTTTTTTATGGGACGCAATGGCAAAGGCTTCCTGGTCTTCTCTGCTGATATTTAACTCCTTAGCCAGGTTCTCAGCCGTTTCACCCATACCCATATAGTAGTCTATTTCATATAAATCTGGATTAAAATCAGGGTTATAACCACCCATTGGCACACCAAACATATCTTCAACACCTGCAGCAATGCCAATCTCTTTGTCCCCAGCTAGGATGGCTGTGCTCAGTTGATGTAGTGCATCCATAGAAGATCCACAAAAACGGTTTACTGTGCTGCCAGTGGTGGTAATTGGCAAACCTGATAGCAGGGCAACTCCTCGCCCCATAAGCATACCCTGATTGCCCTCCGGGAAGGCACATCCCAAGATCAGATCTTCAACCGCTTCAGGCTTTACAGCGGGATTCCTTTTCAGCAATGCTTTGACAACCTGGGCCGTGATATCATCTGGTCGCATACCAATCATTTCGCCATTTTTTACACCAATAGGACTGCGAACTGCATCAACTATTACACTATATCTTTCACTCATTTTATATCTCCTAATTCCTTCATGTTCTCATATCTCGAGTTTAATCATTGAGCGGATATGAACCGCGTTTGAGTGTCAATTGGAAAACTTTCTCCTGCTCTGCAATCACATCAGCATGGTATGCAAGATCCGATAAGGTCTGATCCAGTTTCCTCAATTTGACATTTCGATCATCCCCCAGGATGTGTCTGAGTATCTTTTTCGCATTTGAAACAATGACTTCAAGGTTGCGAAGTACTGAAATCTTCAGGATCGAAGCCACCACATCGCGCCTGACATAGGATTCATCAAGCTGGAGATAGCGTCTCAACACACTAAAGATGACCTGCTGGGCAATCACCATATTGGCAAAGGCCTCAATCTCAAACTGTGTATTTTTAAAATCCTGGCCATATTTCAGGATGAGCTCATGGAGTGTTTTTAGAACGATACCCCGTCCCAATTCGACTGCTTTAATCTCCTGGGTCATGGGATGCCCTTCAGGAATTTTAACATCAAAGATCCAATTCTCACCCAATTCCAGGATCTGATCACGGATGGGCAACTCTTCCAAGATGGCTTTTTTCATGGCGATACCGGAAATAATGAGCTTGTTGATCTCATTGGTACCTTCAAAGATACGATTGACTCTTTCATCGCGCAGGAGTCGAGCTAATGGATATTCTTCAGAGAACCCATAACCACCAAATATCTGCACACCATCATCAGCATTAATCCACAGCGCTTCAGATGAGAATATTTTATTGGTGCTATTCTCGATGGCGTGGTCTTCAATGACTGAATAGAGGTGGTTGTAGTATTCTGGATCGTCCTCTTCATAGCGCTCTACTGCAGCATCAATAGATCCAGTAGACTGATATGTAATGGTATCAGATTCGTAACAGCGAATCACCATATCGGCAAATTTTCGCTGCATCATTCCAAAAGCGATCAAAGGCTGGGCAAACTGCTTACGTTCCTTGGCGTAATTTAGAGCTGTTTCGATGACTTGTTTGGCACCACCCATGGTTACAGCGCCCAGTTTCAGGCGACCGATGTAAAGACAGTTGAAGGCAACAGCAGCCCCCTTATCAACACCTCCCAACACATTTTCGACAGGAACCATACAATTATTAAGGACAAAATTTGTAGTTGAAGAACCCTTGATACCCAGTTTGTGTTCTTCAGGTCCGCGCTCCCAACCGGTGGTTTCCTGATCCAGAATAAATGAGGTCATCTTACCCCCATCAATTTTAGCAAAGACGACACTGATGTCTGCCCAGCCTCCATTGGTAATAAACTGCTTAACACCATTGAGGATATAATGAGTACCTTCCTCATTGAGTTTTGCTGAAGCAGTACCGTTGAGAACATCAGACCCCGCACCGGGTTCAGTCAGAGCATAAGAGCTCATCCATTCACCACTCATCATTTTGGGTATATATTTTTCTCGCTGCTCGTCGTTTCCATACCACAGAATAGGCAACAAACCGATGCCGGTATGATCCGTAACCGTTACCATTAGTGAGGAACTCTCACCAACGCCCATAGCTTCAAGCGCTAATGCCGCAGCGGTTTTATCTAGCCCCATACCCCCATATTGTTCAGGAACGTCTAGACCGAGCATTCCCATTTCCCCCATTTGCTTCATGAAATCTCGCGATAGTTCCTCGTCAAGTTTTTCTATGTCGTCGCTTCGGGGAACAACAGCTTCCCTGGCGAAACTTTGAATCGCTTCAAAAAACTCCTTTTGATCATCACTCCATTTTTCTCTGGTGAAGATTTCATCAACGCCAAAGGGTGTGGTAAGAAATTCGCCACCCTTATTCATTTCATTCTCCTTATTTTGAATATAATTCTAGTATTCTCAACCTTGAATGGCGATGCCGTCCAGGATGAGCTCCATATTCAGGTCTACATATTCTTCAAGCGAAAAGTCTTTGGGTTTGAAAAGGGCGAACCAGATCATTCCATGCAGAGAGGTCATTATGGACATGGCAATCATCCCCTCATTTACATCTCTGAATTCACCATACTGGATCCCACGTTTAATGAGGGTTTCAAATTCATGAAGTACCCTTGCATACAGCTGAGTTGCCATTTCCTTAATTTCTTTATCCCGATTCGCAAAAGCCCAGATTTCAGGCTCAACTAAAAACCAGTTTGGGTTTCTTTGATATAGCTTTGCGGTAAATTTTGCGATGTGGAGAATAATTTCTCTGGATGGCTTCGCACGCATTTTCCCACCACGTTCAATTGGAGAGAACTGATCCATCCAATGTTCTATGAGGGCAATAAACAAGTCACGTTTGCTCTGAAAATGGTGATATAAAGCGCCCTTGCTCAGGCCGATCTCATGTGCGATATCATCCAAGCGGGTATCAGAATAACCCTTTTTTACAAAAATAGTCAGAGCTGCTTCCAATATTTCAATGCGACGTTCTGAGCTAGGTCTTCTCTCGGTCATATCTGCCTTAATAAGTTTTCATTGATTACATACCGACTGGTCGGTATGTAATATAGACCTTTACTAACTTTCTGCAAGCAGGCATTGAGGATCAAGTATGAATTGAGATATTTCAAGCAAAGAGAGCCCCGAACGTAAGAACTTTTATTTTTTTAAGATGCAAATATTGAGGGGACATTTATATTGGTACAGTTTGACAGTTATTAATAATAAGCATTCTTTCTAACGAGGGGAATTTATCATGCGAAAAGGTGTAGTTTTCATCATCATGGCTTTGATGATATTTGTTTTGATCCAGTGTGGTGGCAAGACTGAGCAACAACCACCAGAAGATTTAACTTACCAACAGGAAGTACTGACCAAGGTGAAACCCTTGTTTGCCGTGGTGCCAGAAAAAATGCCTGGATCTGAAAATGATACTGAGGCCAGAATCAAACTTGGGGAAAAGCTCTATTTTGAAACTGCACTATCTAATACAGCCGATATGTCCTGCAATACTTGTCATGACATCGCAACGGCAGGTGTAGACAACAAACCCACATCAGACGGTACCAATGGGATTCCAGGACCAAGAAACTCCCCCACTGTCTTTAATGCTGGTTTTCATTTTGTTCAATTTTGGGATGGTCGTGCTGCAGATCTGAATGAGCAGGCGGGAGGTCCCATCCTGAATCCTGATGAAATGGCCATACCTGACTCTGCAACAGCCGTGGCAAAGATTAAAGCTATTCCTGAATACACCGCTTTATTTACTGAAGCCTTCGGTGCCAACTCCATCGACTTCGAGAATATCACTGAAGCCATGGCCGCTTTTGAGCGCACCTTGGTTACTCACGATCGCTTTGATGATTTTCTAAAGGGTGATCTGAAGGCCATCACGAAGACAGAGGTTGAAGGACTAGATCTTTTTATGGGCAAAGCCTGTATCACCTGCCATATGGGTTCTATGCTTGGGGGTAACATGTACCAAAAGAACGGTCTCATCAAGCCCTACAAAAACCTTGAAGATGAAGGTCGTTTCGAAGTGACAGGTTTGGAACAGGACAAATTTATGTTTAAGGTGCCTGCCTTGAGAAATATTGCATTGACAGGTCCTTATTTTCATGATGGCGGCGTGGAGAGTCTTGATGAGACCATCATCATGATGGGTGATATGCAGCTTATGCAGCAGATATCTACAGAAGAAGCTGCCAAGATTTCAGCCTTCTTAAAAACCATGGATGGGGAACGCTTTAAAAAAGATTAGTAAACCCATCCTGATATCAGGATAAAAGCTTGGTTCTATAAAGGGCGGGGATTCGATTCCCGCCTTTTTTGTTAGTTATGGATGAAGTATGCCAGAATATCGCGACTCAACTCACCACCTAGCAATCCAGTAGCTAGAATCAGGAGTGCTAAGCAGGTACTTATAGCAGGGAATACCCAGCCCTTAAGAGCCCATTCCTTTTTTTCCAAAACGGCGAAAGTCCGACCCACTGCGACCAATACGATGATCCAAACCATGGCATTGCCCAGGGAAACATGCCTGTCAAATGATGCTATAACACTCTTATGGAGGGATTCCCGATTTACCACAGCTGTCTCAGCTAGATTCCCGCTGACCGCGGCCAGGATTGCAGACGTTCCAGCCATTAGCTGTAAAACATAAGCAGTCCATGTATGTTGTTTTAGACTCCTGATGACACCATACACATCAAACAAGGCTGCTACCATCAAAAGAGCTATAGGAAAGTGAACAAAAAAGGGATGCAATTCGGCCATACTTTAATACAAATTCTGTTTGCGTGATTGGAGAATGGCCTTGTCTGATTCTGATTGGATGAAAACCAAAATATTCATGGGACCGGCAACACCATAATCAACTGGCTTTGTCAAAGTGTGCTGGATCGTTTCAAGACCGTTGAGATCGCTCAAAGAGCTAGAGAGCATATCCCGCATCACCTGGTTATGTAAATCTTCCCCATTGGAACCGGTATAATGAATACTGTCTTCTACTATCAGAGACCAGACAGTTAGATCAGTATGGGCAACTCTGAAGGCATTTACATCATATTCCAGATAGAGACTATCAGTACTTTCCAAAACATCAATTCCTGATATATAGATAGTTGGACTGACCAGGCTGGCGTTGATCACCCGTCCTATCCAGTCGTCCTCATCAAGAGTTATTAGCTTCTCGCCGTCTATCACCAGGCTTGGTGCTGCAAAAATATTATTGTAAAGAACTCTAGCCCTGACTTCACCCGGGTTATACAAATTCATTGGATCAAATGGATCAGTCCAACTGACGTGATATCTAACCAGAGCTAAGTCATCGCCAAAATCAGCGGAGATATTGTCCATATAGTGATTTGCTTCAGGACAATTCACACAACCCGTATTGGTAAATAATTCAGCTAGGACTGTCCTATGAATAGAGATGTCAATGTGAAATGTCAGCGCGGCAATTTGATTTCTGTTTGTATCAAAACCTAGAATCGATAGACTTGTAGTTCCTGGTGTTACACCTGTAAGCAACAGCCAGGTTTTTGTGCTGTCCACTTCACCGGCACTAAATTCCCCATCTGCACTGACAGCAATGGCTACGGCTACTGTATCAAGAAGATTCAACTGGTCAGAAGACAAAAATGATGAGAAATCAAGCTGAAGCTGTTCACCTACATCTATCGACAAGGGTATGGACTCTGTCACATGAAGATGTATTAAATATGAATCTGTCATTGGCTCAGCATCAGACAGAGCTGGTGCGGTGTAATAGAAAATTAATTTAAGCTGTCCTGTAGCCATGCCGATGATTTCAAGCTCTATACCATGCTCTGAACTCACCACTTCATTGATGTCAACGATACTATTGTCAAAACCTTCAATATGTGAAAATTGACTGCCTTCGATCTGAACAATTATCGTATCCCCAACAACAAGATTGATATTTTCAACTGTCGCTGAAGCATCCATTTGAATCTCGTCAGGCCGCCACTCACAGGACCAGATAAATATGAGGATAAGTGCAAGGAAAAATAGTCTTCTCATAGTCGCCACTCCAGAGCCAAGCGGAAGCCTTCAAAAGGATTTAGCACACGACATACACCACCCGTACAGCGGACACCCCCTTTTTCTTTACCATAAGATGCGCGCAACCACAATCCATCGAGGGGCTTCACAGATACTTCACCACTCACCCAGTGCTGAATATCTTCATCACCTGTTATCAAACTTGGATTATTGCTGGTATCCCAGATAATGGCAGTGGAATAGTTGTGATTATAGTCTGCACTGACAATAAAATGACCACTTTGAAATCTGTGACCTTCAAGCACATCTCCTGAATATAATGCCCCATAAACTTTTGATGTTTGCAATTCTACCACTGTGGACAGCACAAGACTTTCATTGGGGTGCCAGGACATATAAGCTGGCACCAATGTATAATGTTCCATCACCTCTGCAGCTGACTGTCCGCTAAGAACTGACTTTGTATAAGCGATGAGTAGTCTTTGATAAAAACTGGAGCCAGAATATTCAAATTCTGCATAATATTCCTGCCAGGGATTGCGGTCCAGGTCTTGTGTTGGCAGAATTCCAGCATCTCCACTTGGTGAAGATTGGGATGTTTGCGCTCCATTGAGCACCACAGACCATGAATCAGACAACGTCTTCCGAACCTCCAGATTCCAACCCAGTTCATCTCCATAATCAACAGGATGAGTCACATTACCCAAAAGGCTGATATCATGTTCTCTGATCCCTGTGGGACCCATTTGCCATGGTAGCGGCTTCGTAGCCAGGAGCAATGGATTTCGCTTCTGCGAAGAGGTTTCAGGACCATTTAGATATCGTTTATACTCAAAAAGGGTGGTAAACCAATCCGGGAACCAATTCAATTGGAGATTAAAAGACTGACCCTTCTGACTATACTTTGGATCATCATTTATAAGACTTTGAACATTCTCGCTATGCTGAATACTCTGGTTCGCCACCGGATAATCGAAGGCCTTCCAGGTTTTGTTGTATTCCAGATACAAATCCCAACTCTCACCATAAATAGATTGTCCCCAGCCACCTTGAATAGCATTCATTTGCTGAGTAACGGTATCAGTGACAATCAATCCACGATCTGAATCCAGCTCCTGCCATACAAAATCGGATTCCATACGGCTGGCTACCAAATATGGAATTAGAGACCACATCCCACTTTCGCTATTGAGGGTTGCTTCAGCACCGGCCAGTTCATAAGCAGCCATACCGTCAGGTTCACGTAGATCAGAGCTTGGCGAGTAGAAACGATACTCTTTTTTAAACCCTGCCAATAAATCAATCTCATGGTTTTCCATAAAAACTGATGAAAATCTGAGACCCATGATTTCATTGTCAAAGTCTATGGCCTGATTTTCATCCAGGTTCAGGGCCAAACCTCTACCAAAGACAGCTGAAATGTCCCCTATTTCAAGCGAACGAGAATTACCGATGTAGCTGATAAAAAAGCGATCAACACCTTGATATTCAAATCCATATTCTGGTGGCTGACTGGACTCTACTGAAAGATCCAGGTGCCATAGACCAACCTCAATGGATCCGCTTATAAAATTTTCAAAGTAATTGTAATCGGTTCCTACTTGTTCACCGCGTCCCAAATTTGATTTGAGACCCAGGTTCCAGGACACCCCTTCAGCCAATAGACTTAAGGGAATAGCCAGTATGATGATTGCTCTGAGCAGGAAGAACAAAGGGGATGAATCAGCTCTTTTTCACGGGAGCTAATGCCTTTTTGATTTCAATTTCCATCTGGGCTTCATCACCGGGAAGATATCCAGTATGTTCCCAGAGGATTTTACCCTTTGCATCAACCAGAATGGAAAACGGCATAGCTGTCGTATTGAAATTCTTGTATAGTTTTTGTTCTGTATCGAGAAGTACTGTGTACTCAAGCTTTTGTGATTTGACTATCGATTTAACTCGACCTACAGTACGCGAATCATCAATGGAGATACCTATCACTTGCACGTTCTGGTCTGAATAGGTTTTATTGATGCGATTGAGATGCTTCATCTCTTTACGACAGGGAACACAGTAGGTTGCCCAGAAATTGATCAATGTGACCTTACCCTTAACGAGTTTATCAAGACTTTGGGTCTTGTTTTTCATGTCTTTGAGGTTGACCTGAGGAAGGTTTTTCTCCTGACCAAATGAAAGAGCAACAATCAGGAGTAGTGGCAATATTCGCATCATTTGATCACAACAACCTGTCTGGAGAGGGTTTGTCCTGCTCCGGAAGCACTTATTATGTAATTTCCAGAAGGTAGTCCCTGGAGACCCCATTGTAGATGGTTCCTGCCAGATTTTAACTGGTAGGATCGAGACATGATTTCTCGACCATCGAGAGCATAGAGATTGATTGAATAGTCCCCACTTTTTTCAAGATTTAAATCAAAACTGACTGAGGCATTGGTTGGATTTGGATACATACTTGAGAATTCGAACGCATTTGGTCTCGTGAAGTCATCATTAATACCCACAGTAACAAACTCCATCCTGATATTGACGGAATCGACTTCCATGGTTGTGGAATCCACGGCAAAAATGGTCCATAGCCCTACTCCAGACACACCATTGGGATAGGTATCCAAAGTGAATTCTGCCGTATCTGAACCAGCCAGATCAAAAGTATAGGTATCTAAATGGGGTGGTAAACAGGCCGGACCCACACAAAAAGAGGTAGTCCACGAACTGTCTTTTCCATGAGTAACTCTGATTACTGTGATCGGCTGTGAAGAGGTGGCCCGGCTGATAACCTCACCATGGAGAACGACATAATCTTCACTACCTGAATAAGCTGTATCGTATTGAACAAATTCAAAGTTATTGATTTGTCCAAATGCAGCAGGCACGGCAATTAGTGCCAAAACCAGTAATTTAAACAGTTTGTGTCTCTTCCCCATCATCTTTCCCGGTATCCTTTTTTTCTTTTGGTGGCCACATAAAAACCAGACCAATCATGGCTCCGTAAGCAGTACTGTTGTACGGATTTGATGTAATCGCACAGGTTCCAGAAGCGCAACCAATATAATAGTAATAAAGGTATCCGAGGATAGCTCCAGCTACCAAACCTGATAACATTTTAATGTATCTTTTATTCATTGTTGTATACTTCCTCTGTAAACATGCCCTCTTCCATATACCAGGCATTAAATCCTGCCAGCCTTAGGACACGAGCCCCTTGCCTTGAGCGATTGCCTGTGGGACAGAGAACCATCATAGGTTGATCTTTATATTTGTTTAGCTCCATGCATCTATCCTCAAGTGAAAGCAGAGGTATCTGTATCGTATTAGACCAGGGTGCGGGCTGGCTTGCAATTTCAGATTCCGTACGCACATCGATTAAGATATAATTACTGGAATCAGAATATTGTCGGCTAAATGACGCATAGTTCATGGTTGGAATATCATAGTAATCGCCATAAATACCTTCAACACCCATGTATATGGTGCCTCCGATTCCAAGTAATATCAAGGAATAGGCGATCAGGCGGTAGATCATGCAGTATTATGGTTTTCGATGTGTGCTGTGATTTCAGCAGTTGATGCCAGCATGGCACTTGCAGAGCAATAGGTGTCTTTGGAAAGTTTGACTGCTTTTTCCAATTTTTTTAGTGGCAGATCCTTTCCATAGAAATGATAAGTCATGTCAATTTTTGTGTACACTTTGGGATGATTATCTGCCCGCTCCGTTTCAATATCTATTTCAATATTCTCCACGGGGACTTTCATTTTTTTAAGGATTATCTCTACATCAACTGCTGTACAGCCTCCGAGACCAAACAGAACCATTTCCATGGGCCGGCTAGCTCCGTCCACACCACCAACTTTTTCGTTTCCATCCATCATAACCCAATGTCCAGATTGACCTCTGGCTGCAAAACTAGCGCCTTTGAGTTGTTGTATTTTTATTTCAGACATAGCACATACCTTTATATGTTAATTTCTGTTGATACCAACAATATACAAATTGACGGCAGGTAAAATAGATCCAGTCGCCGGGAATGCTAATCCCCTACTCAGGATAACTTAGCTGGATCAATTTTTATTTGTTGTTTGAGTGTCTCAGTATCATCATCTGCTTCACTGAGAATGGCATTCATTCGTTCCACAATTTCATCAATATTGTCCAGACCTTTTTCAAGAGCTTGAGCTTCCAGGGTTCCCCAGAGAGCTTCACCACATGCGAGACAGACAATGCCCTCATTCTTCAGTGGACCAATTAGCTTAGGATATTCCTGAACCAGATCCTCAATCAGCATATCTTTATGTATCATATGTAATCATCCTTTTAATTATTCTCAAGGAGTACGGAGTTGTGAAATATCATTTCGTACACGCGGGAAATACCATGCGAGGATTCGAATCCTCGCCTAGTTATTCTTCTGACACCCAACTCCTGACTCACTTATTCGCCACATTAGCCGCGACATGAATGGGATCGTAAACAGGTGCAAAGGGTGGAGCATAGGTCAAATCAAGCATACTGATATCCTCAACTGTCATTTTTGCTGTAATAGCAGTGGCGAGCACATCGAGACGTTTGGCAACATCAGCTTTTCCCACTATTTGGGCACCCAAAAGTCGTTTACTGCCTTTTTCAACCACAAGTTTTATCGTTATTGGAGTAGAGCCAGGGTAATAGTGAGCCCGACTTCCACCTGTGATAGTAGTTGTTTCAAAACCCCCCAGCTTCTTGATTTGAAGTGCTTGTTTCTCTGTCAGTCCAGTCTGGGCTAGAGTATAATCGAATACTTTGGCAACTGCTGTTCCCAGAATGCCAGGGAATCTGGTCCGGGCACCAGCCATGTTTTCACCTGCAACTCGGCCACCCTTATTGGCCGATGGAGCCCCAGAGATCCACGTAGGTTCATTCAGAACAAGATGGTTATGCTCAGCACAGTCACCTGCTGCATATACATTTTCAATGTTGGTTTGCATGTACTCATCAATCAGGATAGCACCGCTGTTTCCCACAGAAACACCTACATCAATTGCCAATTCAGAATTTGGTCTAACACCCGTAGAAACAATAAACATGTCAGTTTCTACCTGACCTTTTGAGGTCAGAATCAGAAGTCTATCATTTGACGATTCTATTGCATTAACTCGAGTCTGAAGCTGAAGATCAACCCCATTTGCTCTCACATTCTCAGTTACTTCGCCAAGAAGGTCTTTATCGATTGAGGGTGAAACCTGATCGCTCCTCACCAACATCGTGACGTCAATATTGAGATGTCGGTAGGCTTCCGCCATTTCTAATCCAATATGCCCGCCGCCGATAATGGTTGCATGCTTGATCTCATTATCTGCTATATATTTTTTTATCCGATATCCATCAGCCAGACTGCGGAGTGTAAAAACACCCTTATTATCCAATCCCGGTATGGGGGGCAAAACTGAGCGAGCGCCTGTAGCAATGAGCAGTGAGTCATAAGACTCAACAAAATCTTCACCTGTATTCAGATTTCTCACTTGAATGGTATTACTTGAGGTATCGATTTTAGTTACTTCATGATCGGTTCGGACATCAATGCCACGTTTTTCCCTGGCAATTTCTGGCGTGAGGACCTCTAACTTGCTACCATCTTCAATCACACCGCTAATCCAGTAGGGCATTCCACATGCTGCAAAGCTGATGTGCTGTCCTTTTTCAAAAACGAGCAGCTCAGAATTGGGTTGCATGCGTCTGATTTTACTGGCAGCACTCATCCCCGCAGCATCCCCACCGATTATGACATATTTTTTTTTCATAGGTTTTCCATTTCTTTAACCACAGAGAACGCAGAGGGAACGGAGATTATCTTTATTTCAATGTTATTCATGGACGGCGTTCCCTTTCTTTTATGCATAGCAAATTAAAGCCTTTATTGGAGTATGCACAGTCATGTAAGTGACAAAATAGTTATCATCTTTTTGTATCCCGCTAATAGGTTCACCAGATAAACAAAAAAAGGGAGCATTCCGCTCCCTTTTTTTAATCGATGTAACTCAAAATTAGCTGAGTTTGGCCAGAATATCACTCCGATTAAGGATGAGGTAGTCAGTACCATCATATGCGAGCTCATCGCCAGCATATTTGCCATAGAGGATAACATCACCCTCTTTGACCAATTCCTGTAATTCTTCATCATTACCTACGGCTGCAACACTACCACGACGTGGTTTTTCCTTGGCTGTATCCGGGATAATAATACCTGAGGCTGTGGTTTCTTCCTCTCCTGCAGGGATAACTAATACACGATCATCTAAAGGTTGAATTTTCATTTCTTTCTCCTATAAACCTAATAAACCATTAATTTTATTTCTATCAAAGCCAACGACTGGACGATTATTAATCCACAGTTGTGGAACACCCTGCTGACCTGTTTTTCTTAACATATCTTGGGCAGCCTTTTGATTTCTGCTCACATCAATTTCTTTAAACTTAATTCCCTTTTCCCTCAAATAGCGTTTCGCCGTTGTACAATACGAACAACTCGGGGTGGTAAACATGATAACTTTTTTTGTCTGCTCTGTCAACGTGGCCATTTCTATAGATCCTTCTTCAACTGATCTAAATCTAATACTTTGAAGAGGCGTTCGGATACAGACTTAGGAAGTGCACACTCATCTTCCACAACCCGGTACAATTTTACTGAACGCTGCATGGTGTCATAGTAAACTTTGCATTCTGGACACTCTTCCATAAGCAACTCTACTTCCCGACATAATTCAGAACCAATATCTGCACCGAAATCCAGACAGATTTTTTTTTGTAGTTCTACATCATGTTTTGGCTTTGTCACACCAACCAACCTTCGCGTTTTAAAAAGGTACTCATGTGGTCCCTCAAAAAGAGTCTGGCCCGCATAAGTCTTACTTTCACATTGCTTTCAGAAAGCTCCAGAACTTCAGCTGTTTTCGCAGTGGATAGTTCTTCCAAATCCCTCAGCACAAACACTGAACGGTATTTCTCATCCAGATCATCAAGCGCAACCTTGAGGGCAATCCTAAATTCTTTATCTGAAACCTTGGTTTCGATATACTCCGGCCAATCTGCTATTTTCAGACCATGGAGATTCTCAAAATCCGGTTCCTGAATGGAATAGGAAATCTGCATCCTGGATTGCTTTCGCAATTTACCGAGAGCGATATTCACACCAATGCGGTAAATCCAGGTATAAAAACTGGATTTCCCTTTGAAGGAATGCATCTTTTGGAATGCTGTAATAAAGGTTTCCTGAAGCATATCTTCAGCATCCTCATTATTGCGCAGCATACGCAGTCCCAGATTATAAATACGGGAAGAATACATTGTCACTAAATGTGACTGCACCTTCCGGTCTCCATCTCGGGCTGCCTGGATTAGCTCCGGCGTCTCTTCAATTGTCAATTCACGTTTAATTGGATGCAATTCCTATTCAATCGTTACAGAAGAAAATAAACTTTTATGACAGAACTAAACCTGTTGAAACCAGGGTATAACGCATATCGGCTACTTTGTGAACCGTCTTCTCGGCACGCTCACTCTCGCAGGCTCCTTCACCACTATGTTCTCCACCTTCTGCACAAGCCTGGTGTGACCCCAGAGGATTTGAGATTTTTTCTACGATAAAAAGACCCTCCATATCAACATTGCGACCCACAGAGTTGGCTGGAATAATGAAAGCTTCGTCTTTAAAACGGACGGTTAATACATTCTGACCATCACTGATCTGCATCCAGCAACCTTTGTGCTTGCAGAGATCGATCACGGTTCCTGAAACTCGAACCATCTGACCATTGAGATCCTTGGCCTGGATAAATACATCAATAACGGGTGTCACTTTTGCCATGGTCAGGCTCTGTCCAAATTGATCGCCTGCTATCTCAGCATTTTCAGAATTGCAAGCCATCAAGGCAAGTCCTACTATTAAGACCATCAGTATGTGCGTGTATTTGAACATGTCAAATCCCTTAAAAAGTGCTATTTTTTCTAATTTTGAAATACATGTAAATCCCGGTACTACCCATAACCAGCATAATCACTGCCAGTATATCATAGAGGAGGAACCCGTATTTGCCAAAAAAATCACCGGTATGGAGATCAAGAACTACCCAGCGTAGGGGTACACTTTTCTCCTCCCTAAATATTTCTTTGGTTCCCTGTCTATCACGAGTGGTTTCCAGCCGATTATCATAGTGATCAGGAAGCATACTGAGAGGAACTCGAGACTTCTGGATAACCTTTAAACTATCCTGATGAATGAGCAGAATACCAGTAACCGAAATAACAATAAGCAATACTACAGAAATCAGACTGACCCACTTACTATAACCAAATGTGTAACGGTGAAATTTGCGCCAGGTACGCATGGAACGAGAGGAACGCTTGCTCAAAGTGACTCCAGTCGATTGACCATCTCCGCAGCCACAAGTTTCGCATGAAGTTCGGAAAGATCACCATTGGTAATTTCTTCCAAACGGTATAAGGTCAAATTGATCCTGTGATCGGTTACCCGACCCTGTGGATAATTGTAGGTCCTGATCTTGGCACTTCTATCACCCGTTGAAACGAGTGTTTTACGCATGGCAGCCACTTGACTGTCCTGTTTCTCATGCTCCGCAGCCAACAGACGAGAACGTAAGACTTTCATCGCCTTATCTTTGTTTTTATGCTGAGAGGTCTCATCCTGACAGGAAACCACCATGCCAGATGGCATGTGGGTAATACGAATGGCAGATTCAGTTTTGTTGACATGCTGCCCACCGGCACCACTGGCGCGGAAGGTGTCAATTCTCAAATCTCCGGCATTGATCTCAACATCAACTTCTTCAGCTTCGGGTAAAACAGCCACTGTGGCAGCTGATGTATGAATTCGGCCACTACTTTCAGTCTGAGGGATACGTTGAACCCGATGGACACCACTCTCAAATTTCAAGGTGCCATAAGCATGCTCACCAGTAACCTGGATGATGGCTTCCTTGGTGCCACCGCCACCCAGCTCATTCAAGGTGATAAATTCATATTTCCAGTTGTTTGTTTCTGTATAACGCAGGTACATACGAACCAGATCTGATGCAAATAAGGCCGCTTCATCACCACCGGCACCTGCTCTGATTTCAAGAATGGCTGCTCCTGAATCGAGAGGGTCTATGGGAATCAAGAGAATTTTTAAATCATCTTCTAGTTTTGCTTTTTCAGCCAGAGAATCATCGAGTTCTTCACGAACGATTTCTTTGAGCTCATCATCATCACCACGGAGGATAGACTCACCTTCCTCGATGCTGGTCATGAGTTCTTCATAGTCATGAAAAACTTCCAGAACGTGGGATAGATCATTATGCTCTCGGGCAATCTTCGCGTATTTACGATTATTGGCCATAAGCTCTGGATCTGAGAGTTGAGTCTCCAGCTCTTTAAATTTTACCTCAAGTGCAGGAAGTTTTTCCAGTAACATTATTCAATGGCCTCAGCCACGTATGATTTCCCCTGGTATTTCTCAAGATCATCACCAAAAGCAAATTTAAGAGACTCAAGAGCAACGGTCAGTTGATCATCATCTGGTTCACTGGTTGTGATATATTGCAGCCAGATACCTGGAGCCGCCAAGCTCCTGACCCAGGCAATATGACGATATTTGGAAGAGAGCTTTAAAATCTCATATGAAACACCAGCGACAAATGGAATGAGCGGCAAGTGAGTAAGCAAACGGACCTGCAAGGTCATTTCACCAACAAAGAGACTCACAACACTATCGATGATGGCATATAGTATGATCGAGGACAAGAGTACGATAAATATAAAACTGGTACCACACCTCGGATGCTGAGTTTGAAACGGTTTTGCTGATTCCAGATCAAGAGGTTTACCTGCTTCAAAGGTGTATACTGTTTTGTGCTCAGCTCCATGATATTGAAATAATCGCTTTACATCATCCAGAAGTGAGATTCCCCAGAGATATGCCAGAAAAAGAGTAATTCTGATAATACCTGAAACGATGTTAAAGGTAAAGGCCGTCTCTGAAAGATGGAGCAGATTGCCTGTGACAAAAAGTGGTGTCACAAAGAAAAGCCCCAATCCAATAGTCAGCGCTAACAAAGTTCCAAGGGCAGATAACACTTTATCCTTCAGCGTCATTTCTGCCGAGCTGTCTTCCTCATAGGCAATTTCTGCAGACTCATTGAGGGTACCGATACCCATCTTCATAGACTCGAAGAGAACGATCATCCCTCGCAGGACTGGTTTCTTTAATATGGCAATTTTTTCCGTAAGTGAAGTGAATTCCTGGCGTCTGGTAATAATCTCGCCTTGGGGATTCCTCACAGCAATAGCATATGCACCAGGCACTCGCATCATCACACCTTCGAGGATAGCTTGCCCACCGACCAGAATAGTTTGCTGGGCGGTGAGAAATGCCTGAATAAAAACGCGGATAGAGCGTCGGGGCATCAAATTAGCGTAACGGATCTATTTAGCTTTTTCAGCTGTTCCATATTTTTTACGGAACTTATCGATACGACCAGCCGTATCCATCAATTTCTGCTTTCCAGTAAAATATGGGTGACATTCGTTGCAAATTTCTATATGCAGTTCACCAACAGTGGTATAGGTCTCGAAAGTATTTCCGCAGGCACAAGTAACCTTGTGCAATTCGTATTTAGGATGGACTCCTGGTTTCATTTTATGGGTTCTCCCTTTATCAATTCAATTTAGCGACGACGTCGGCAAATTTACCGAGGCCTGTTTTAATGGCATCCATGGATGTTGCATAGGACAATCTAATATGTTCCGGGGCTCCAAAAGCTGAGCCGGGAACTACTGTAACATGAGCTTCATCCAGTAAATAATTTGTCAGATCAGTGTCATTTTTGATTTCAACATCCCCTGTCTTTTTACCAAAGAGATCTGAGATCTTCGGAAAAACATAAAAAGCGCCCTCTGGCATAAGACAGTTGATATCAGCCATCTCGTTTAATGCTTTAACCATGTAATCGCGACGTTCAACAAATTGTGCACGCCAGTCATCCAGGAATAAAGGCGGATCAGTGAGAGCTGTTTGCGAGGCATACTGGGCGATAGAATTCGGACAACCTGTTGCCTGTCCCTGAAATTTCCCCATAGCACTGGCAAGTGCTTTCGTTGAGGCAGTATATCCCATACGCCAACCGGTCATCGCAAATGCTTTGGACATGGTTTGAACGGTAATCGTTTTCTTATAGGCACCAGCAAAACCGGCCAAGCTTAGATGTTCTCCTTCATACACGAAAGCCTCATAACACTCATCACTCACCATCCAGATATCATTCGCGACACACACATCAACGATAGCTTCTAAACTTTCACGATTGAGGACAGCTCCACTGGGATTGGAAGGTGTGTTCACAATAATCCCTTTGGTTTTAGCGGTGACTCCCACGAGCAATTGTTCTCGAGAGATCTGGAAACCATCTTTTTCATATGTCTCAACATAAACTGGTTTAGCACCACTCACCTTGACTATCTCCGGATATGTCACCCAATATGGAGCAAGTACAATTACTTCATCGCCCTCGTCAAAAAGAGTCATCATAATGTTAAAAAGAGAATGCTTGCCACCATTGGAAATGACAATCTGGTTGGTCTCATAGTCAAGACCATTGTCTTTACTCAGCTTATTGACCACGGCCTGCTTGAGGGCAGTGGTTCCTGATCCAGCGGTATAGCGGGTATGTCCATCTGCAAGGGCTTTATTCGCCGCTGCAATAATGTGGTCCGGAGTATCGAAATCCGGTTCTCCAGCACCAAAGGAAATGACATCAATACCCTGTTCGCGTAAGCGTGCGGCAGCTTCTGTCACAGCCATGGTGGCTGAGGGCTGTAAAGCGTTGATTCTTTTGGCAAAACTCATTTCTTATTTCCTCTTCATAAAAAGCCGCGCAATATATCGGTCAGCCCCCTGCCTTAGCAAGGGAAACGTCACACAATAATCTGGTTTTGATACTCATGGAAATATAACTGGTTCCCCAAAGAAAAGAGGAGCGTGGAAATAGCTCCACGCTCCTCTTATTTAGATTATAATTCGGGTAAAACTATGAATTCATGGTTTGAATAAACTCTTTATTGGTGCTGGATCGCTGCATCCGTTCAAGGAGAAATTCCATGGCTTCAACTGGAGTCATTTCGTTGAGTAATTTTCTCAATATCCAGGTTCTTGAAAGTTCAGCCTTGGAAAGCAAAAGTTCTTCTTTCCTGGTACCTGATCGGTTGATATCAATGGCTGGATAAATACGACGATCACTAAGACGACGATCCAGGACAAGCTCCATGTTACCAGTCCCTTTAAATTCTTCAAAAATGACATCATCCATACGGGAGCCAGTTTCAATAAGCGCTGTGGCCATGATGGTTAAACTGCCACCATGTTCAACATTTCTGGCAGCACCGAAAAAACGCTTGGGTCGGTGGAGAGCATTGGAATCAATACCACCCGATAGAATCTTACCACTATGAGGAATGACGGCATTGTGAGCCCGAGCCAGACGTGTCAGACTATCAAGCAGAATGACTACATCCTTTCCAAATTCCACCATACATTTCGCTTTATTGAGGACCATATCAGCCACCTGAACATGACGCTCTGGTGGCTCATCAAAAGTGGATGCAATCACTTCAGCATCCACCATGCGGCGCATATCTGTCACTTCTTCAGGACGTTCATCAATGAGAAGTACTATAAGGGTAACATCTGGATGATTCTTAACAATTGAATTGGCGATATCCTGGAGGAGAATAGTCTTACCAGTCTTAGGCTGAGCTGTAATAAGACCACGTTGACCCTTACCAACAGGGCTGAGTAAATCCATCACTCGCATAGAATAGCTTTTAGGGCCACGCTCCAGAGTAAGTTTATGGTCAGCATAAAGAGGAACGAGTGTGTCAAACTGAGGTACTATTCTGCCTTCTTCAGGATTCTGATAATTGATCGCTTCAATTTTTAGAAGCGCAAAATAGCGTTCATTGTCTTTAGGAGGGCGAACCTGTCCCCAGACGATTTGCCCCGTACGCAATCCAAATCTTTTTATTTGAGAGGGTGACACATAGATGTCATGGGCACCGGCAAGATAGTTATTGTCCGCATCACGGAGAAAACCATATCCATCGGGCAATATTTCTAAAACTCCTTTGGAAAACATCATCCCGGCACTCTCGGTTTGAGCCTCGATGATAGCCTCGATTAGATCCATCTTTTTCTGGCCCGAAACTGCTGGCACTGCTAATTCCTGGGCAATATCTGCCAATTCTTTCAACTTCTTGTCCAAAAGCTGGGTAAAGGTAAAACTCATTTAAATAAACCTGTTCTTTTGTGATTGATATTTTTATTAAATTTCTGTGAAAAATGTTTACCGGGAGATAAAAACTGCACATTCGGTTAATTTGAATTGCGATTGTGAATTTAAACCCGACCTATACCTTGTCAATTAAAATTCTAATTTATTATTTACCCGCGTGATATATGCCCAAAGGGGCTCTGGAACCCAATATTCATCTTTTCTGATACTTAAATCTGATTTGACTGCTCAAACAGGGGAAAGAGGGTTTCAGCCAGATAGTGACTGCCAATAAAACAAATAGCCTGATCCTCATCAGAACGAATATCTTGCGCTCGTTTGTACGCATCTGCGAGGTTTGAGGATATCATTTGAGGCTTTACACCTAAATGTAAAAGCGCTTCGCGGTCAACGGCTGAGTGCCCGGCAAAAATGGAGAATATCACTTCACCTGACCACTCCGCAAGCATATCCAGCATGGAACGAATATTTTTACGGGCATTAAATGCCGCCACAATAATGGTATCGCTCCTATCCAGTTCATGCAGGGATTCCAGAAGCCGCTGCAGACCTTCAGGGTTATGGGCGACATCATACAGAACCAACGGTTCTTTTTGGAGGACTTGCATGCGTCCCTGCCAGATCATCTCATTGAGACCCCTCTGAATAATTGAAGCATCCAGACCAAAACCCAGCTCATCCAGTGTTGCCAGCACATTGGTGAAATTCTCCACTTGATGGCGTCCAAGCAGGGGTAAATCCACCTCAACAGTCCGATCAGCAATACTTACATGAACACGTTGAGCAAGACCCAGAGGCCTAACAAGTTGAATTTCAACCTTATCTGGCACATAGGTATAATGAGCGCTTTCGAGTAGACTTTTTTGCTCAATGACCCGCCTCACCTCATCTTTGTTCTTCCCGAGAAGTATAGGGCGGCCTGGCTTAATAATGCCTGCCTTTTCCCCGGCAATAGTGGTCAAATTGTCCCCGAGAATATTCTCATGATCCATGGATACACTGGTGATGATACTGGCAACAGGGTCAACCACATTGGTAGCATCCAATCTGCCCCCTAAACCAGTTTCGATGACGGCATAGTCAACAGATTCCTGTTTGAAGTACTCCATCCCCAAAGCAGTGAGAACTTCAAAAAAGGTGATACCTAAAGCATCAATATGGGCTCGCCATTCCTCAACTTTCTGGACAATAAAATCATCAGAGACCAGGGTATTCCCCACCCGGATACGCTCATTGGGTGTGATCAAATGAGGCGAAGTAAACAAACCCGCCTTCTTGCCATAAGCCTTGAGAATAGCAGCCAACATGGCAGCTGTGGAGCCCTTCCCATTGGTTCCTGCTATATGAATAACGGGATAGGCTGCATGGGGCTTCCCCAACCGATCCATAAATTCCTCAACGCGGGACAGTTCCAGCTTAACGCCAGGAACGGTTAACCCGAAGATATAATCGAAAACTGATTTAGATTCCGGGTGCACCAATTTGATTTTTACCAATCTTTATTGAAATGGTTGAAGGGTTTTTATTTATAAGATTCCAGAACTTCGAGTTTAACCTTGAACAGCTTGTCCAGGGGTCTCCCCAAGAAACGGGAGGCTGTTTCTTCGAACTTTTGGGGGAAATCAGATACATAAAATTTGTGTTTGCCTGGATCTCCGGATTCGGGATTCAACAAATCCAGTTCTTCGAGCACCTGCTTCACCCGGGCTGCAGTTTCCTCCCCGGAATCCACCAGGCGAACTGCGGGTCCCATCACTTCCTGGATAATTGTTTTAAGATAGGGATAGTGTGTACAACCAAGGATAAGAGAGTCTGGTTTTTGTATCTTGAACGAAGATAAATAACTTTCCAAGACCTGTGTAACCACACCATCATGGGGCCAGTCCTCCTCGACGAGTGGGACCAATAAAGGACAAGATTGGACGGTCACTTCCATTTCAGGATCAAGAGCTCGAATAGCTGCTCGGTAGGCACCTGATCTAATGGTGGAAGCGGTTCCAATCACACCAATACGCTTATGCTTAGAAGCTTTTACTGCAGCTTCAGAGCCTGGCTCAATCACACCAACTATGGGAATATTAAAACGCTTCTGTAAACTTTCCAGAGCCACAGCCGACGCTGTGTTACAGGCGACCACAATCATCTTGACCTGCTTTTCCCTGAGAAATGATGAAATCTGATGGGCAAAGCGGACCACTGTTTCTTCAGATTTTGACCCGTAGGGTACACGCGCGGTATCACCAAAATAAACGAGGTGTTCGTGGGGTAATAAATCAATAATGGCTCGGACAACTGAGATGCCACCCAGTCCTGAGTCAAATACACCAATAGCTTGTTCAGAGTTTAGTTTGTTCACGGAGATAATAACTTTTCATGTCGTGTTTTATATTTCATCAGGGCATCGAATATACCCTCAGCCGCCTTCTGTCTATAGGCTGCCTGCTTCAATCTACGGGCATCATTCTTATTTGAAATGAATCCCAATTCGATCAAAACATTGGGCATGGAAGCACCTATGAGCACAATAAAACCGGCTTGTTTCACACCCCGGTTCTGTCCCACCAATTTCTTATCAAATTCTCGCTGTATCAGATCTGCCAGTGTTTCACTCTGCTGCATAAAAGAGCTCTGAGCCATGGTTGCCAGTATGAGTTGTTCAGCACTGAGCTTATTGTACTGATTCGTATTTTTCTCCAGTTTGATAACTGCGTTTTCCATCTCAGCTACAGCTACGGCAGCGTCGGTTTTACCGGGTCGCAGCAAATAGGTCTCAAACCCTGAAGCCTTTTTATTTTTATTGGCATTGACATGGATACTCAAGAAAACTTTTCCACCGGCTTCATTAGCAATTTTTGTACGCTCCCAGAGGGGCACAAACACATCTGTCTTCCTGGTGTAAATCACCTCAATATCCGTGCGGGTTTCAATCAATTTCCCCAGGCGCTTCACCACATCCAGTGTGATTTCTTTCTCCCGGAGACCATTGCCGCGGGCACCAGGATCATGTCCCCCATGACCGGCATCCAGTACGATTTTATCCAGCTTCCATTTCTGACGTTCCTTCTCCAGATAGTGGGATTGGTCAATCACATAGGGACGACGAATACTCAGTAAAATTTCGGGGGGAGAATCACGATGAATAACATCAACACCTTCTACCGTCCCACGCAGGCGGAACGTTAGCTGAGAGGTTCCATCCAGTTGATCTGCAGTAACGGTACGGATACTACTGTTTTGAGGAATCTCTGTATTATCTAGTCCAGGTTTATTGACTTTAGCACCTGGCAGGGTGACATAAAGCCATTCCTCACGATTTATCCAGGCTTTGACCGACTTGGCATCATAGCGATTGGCGGTTCGAATCCGAATAACGGTCCCATTTTCCCGCTCTTCAATATTTGCTGACAAAATATCGTAGGGAGAGAATTCCATGGGTGCAGCTTCTTTTTGAGCCTGTAAGTCAGCAGGATCAGATCCAGAGAGAATGGTGACCCCGGATACCAGGCCCACCAATTTCAGAATGCCCACGAAATCATCCATGGGCAGGTAAGTCTCACCATCAAAGAAAATGACAGCATGGGACATTTGGAAAGTTTTGTCTTCTACCATAATATAATGGTTATAAGCCGTCACTTTGAATTTCAGTCGACCCAGACGGAAAACTGTCTTCCTCACAGCAGGATTCAGAAAGGCTGATACCTTGTAGGCATCTAACAAATCCTGGAGGGATATATATTGGTACTCATTGATTAAATAGACAGGCATCGCTGGGACATATCTGTCATCTGCGGCCTTTTGCAGGATGAGCTCTGTTCTTCTCGCCTGCAACGAAGTAATTGAAAAAAGCAGAAGGAGTGCGAAAATTATGTATCGTTGGCGGTTCATATTTAGCGTTCAAAATAGTCGGTTAGGTTTTATAAGACAACGGACATCTGAAAACTCAAAGCAAGTTGTTTAGGGGCGATTAGATCATCAAAGGAATGGGTTTGTACCAACCTGAGTTCCAAATTAAACCACTCTTGAGCTTGCTGCTTCACATAGAGAAACCACCTATCACCATCATCATAGCAGGTATAAAAACTAAAACTTTCAGCTACACTGGTCTCATAGATGCTTAGTCTTAAGGTGTAGTCAGGAACCGCATATCTCACATAACCAAGTGTCCATTTCCAATTGCCCCTGCTACCGTATATCCGTTGCTGCACAAGCAGGGCACTTGCCTTGCCCATGTATGCAGATTTAAGATTTACACGATATTTTAAATCAGATGAAAAATGATGAAGCAGAGAAACAGCGCCTTTGGAAATATTTCTCTGGGTGATATGACCATTCCAGATATCCCCTTCCCAGAGGGCAAGCTCGCGTTTTCTGCTAAAATCAATCTGGCAGACACCCCCGTTTAGCTTTCTCACGAATTGCACTTTGTGATGCTGTATTGTCCTGTAATTGCAATAGGATTGCAACTCAACTGAATTACCCGTCTCAAGGGCATAGCGAATTTGCACCTTCTTAGTGGGTTTAATTTGAGCCCTCACGGAGAGCCCCTCTTCGTTTAAGGCAGATGATCCCAGAAGGGTGAACAGGGAGCCAGAGGGTGAAAGGCTATCAGTGTGATAGCGTCTGTATTGTGCGGAGAGATTCAAGGATTTGGTTGAATATGACCAGGCGAGGAGTAACCGGTGAGCTCTGACACTTAGACTATTTGTGAATACTTGAATTTGATGAGAGACACTCAAGGATCTGGAAAATCCCAGTTCATAAACCAATCCAGGATTCACAGCGGGATTAAATAGAGCGGACCCATAGAGTTGAATTTTCAAAACATGGGTCTTCAAGGCCAGACCCAGGGATTTTGTACGATTTGTATCGAACCATTTCCCGGCTGGATGAATCCCGTCTGCATCTTCCTTAAATTCATGACGACTGCCAAGACCCTGCATCTCTCTATCTGAAAAAAAAGCCGCTCCCTGGATATTCTTTATTGAGAAGCAAGTAGCCAGCCCTTGATAATAGTCAGTTTCACGACTTGAATAATGAGGTCGCATGGCAAGGAGGTTTTTGTGTAAAAGGCTTTTCGGGTTTAAGCTTAGACGAGTTCCTTGCTGATTGAGTATGAGTCCCCCACCCCATTTCACATGGAAGTCTCCCAGGATGACATTGTCGAAATGCGGTACAGAAAAACTATTCACTGTGACAATCGCATGATCAGTCAACTGACTTTCACCGGGATCCTGTTCGGTGAGAATATTCACTGACCCCCACTGATTCCATAGCCGTCCTTTGTTCAGAATACGCCAGCCATCCAGCCCAGGTGAATATTGTATGCGTTGGCGCAATTGAACTTGTGTCGACTCAGCTTCATTTTTCAGATCCTGGGTTAGAAACATGAGATCTTTATCTTCGAATTGCTTGCTCAACCAGTTTCGTGACCCTTTTCTCCCCTTCTGCTGCTGCCAATTGAGAATCAACGCGATGGCTTGCTGTGAATATCCACGCGCCTCCAGGACACTAGAATCTGCGGTCTCGAGAATAACCCTTTGAAAAAGGGTAGCCAGGAGTTGTTCCAGGTATTGGTTTTCATCAGGATCATCCAATGCCTCATTGCCCAGATCGATTCCCGTTTGAGGAAAAGCATGTAGGCTGCAAAGAAGAATTAGTATCGTCACTCTCACGGCAGAATAAGCTCCAGACCAAATCCGTTTGATACAGGTAATTGGGGATGCATGACACATACGTAATGAAAAGCTACTCTTGGAGTACGGATGCGCCAACCCGCTGAAACCATGCCACTCACATCCCTGTATCCCAAACCGATTTCCCAGAAGGATTGAGATGAAATCAGCAGACCAAGACAAGCTTCCAAAGGCAGTGCAGCTTCCTTTTCGAGGACAAGCAACATGTCAATCATCCCCACTTTATAAAGTGTTCCAATGTGGAATTTTTGAGGGATACTCAACTTGTCCCCCACCTGAATTACGTGTTCAATTACAGATCCGAGTTTGAAGTGTTCTCCGAGATGGGCATAAGAGCTGAAAGATAGGGTCATGGCTTGCCGACTGGAAAAACCCGACAAAGCTAGCCTATGGTAATTCAAACTCAAACCCAGCCTGTAACCCTCCCGAATTGTCCAGGAAGTACCATTACCCACTTTGAGCTCAG
The DNA here is from genome assembly GCA_964508765.1 of uncultured Lentisphaeria bacterium. Classification (GTDB taxonomy): domain Bacteria; phylum Fidelibacterota; class UBA8477; order UBA8477; family JABMPR01; genus JABMPR01. The sequence continues at coordinate 27,027 of CAZDVD010000002.1, read as the reverse complement.
AATAAAACTCATCTCCAAAGTATTCCAGATTGTGGATATAGAATTTTTGTCGAATTGAACTCAGGACAGATAAAGCCCCAGCCTGGAGATCAAGTGACTGAAAGGGGTTCTGGTATGAAAGGCTATAATGAGGTTGAAAAGTCTCCGCCATAAGAGCGGAATTAAAGGCATAGCAGTCAGGATGATGTCCGAGAACCTTGATATTGGCAGTGGCGGCTGGCCAGCCCAAACCGAGATATTCAAAAGCGCCGATTGCAGGTGATATGTGCAGAATGACTGCATAAAGAACACAGCATATGCACATCACTTTTTTGATGTGTATCATGATTTTTCCAACTTTTGACTTTGAGGATTGTTTTTAAAGTGTAGGCTATATTAATGAATAAATTGGTGTGTCGCAACAGCTTTCAACAAAGGAATATTAACCATGATAAACACCTTCTCCCGCGAGATGAAAGACGAACTCATTCAGCGTATCAAAGAATACTTTACATCTGAGTTGGATCAAGATTTGGGTAATTTTGAAGCAGAGTTCTTACTGGATTTTTTTAGCGAAAATATTGGACCGCACTATTACAATCAAGCTATCAGGGATGTTCAGAAGCATCTATCTGGATACGTTGATACACTTAATGAGCGGATTGATGAGCTTGAAAAGCCTTTACCTAAAGCAACTTAACGATACACCAGAGTAAGGAATACTTTCGGGAGCATATACTCTCGGTCACCATCTTTAACTGATACAAAGCGTGCATCTCCGCGCAAATTTACACGCTCACCCAATTGATATTTTACACCCATTAAAGGTCCCTGCCCCTGCCAGTGATCTGTATCTCGACTGGTCGATGCATAATCAATGACTCTGTCATAGGTTAAATAGCCAATCCAGCCGTCCCAACCTCTATAACTGTAATAAATCTGGATACTCAACTCAGACTGTTCTCGCCTACTGTTGACCTGCTGAATAAAAGAATCCCATTTCAACCTGCCCTCATCTTCCCAGCGGAAGGCTGCTTTTGTAATAATGGACCAGCGTCGTCCAAAATTATAATTGATTTTCTTGTTCAGATCGAGGGATCTATGCACAAAGCTACGAGATGGTTGATCCAATTCGATAAAAATATCATCGTAATCATAGTCAAAATAATTGCTCCGTATTCTGGCACGACCACGACCAGACCAGGCTTGCTTGCTCCATTCCACTCCTGACCACAAAACCAGATTTCGGTTCCAGTGATTTTCAGAACTGCGTGTATTAAAGAGATATATCAAGTGAAACATACCCAGCTTTGTACCCAGCTCAATTCGATAGAATGGCGTGGGCTCCCAAAACATTTTTATCTCCGTATTGAGCCGCCATTCATCTCTGTCATCATCGTTTGTAGTATCAGGAGTATCATACTCTAACCGGGAGAGGGATGAAATCCAGGTCAACGAGTCTACAGGTCCAGCATTTTGCCAGAGAACCGCTTCTTTCAGTTGGTAGAGAACCTGGGTGTAATCTACGTAATACTTGTTTTGTGAATTTTCAATTTTGAAAGCCGTCAAAGTGGAGAAATTCGGATTGTTTAGTTCCAGAGAAGTCTCGTTCAGCAATGAAAATCGTTTGCGATCCTCGCTGGATAGATTGAGCGTTGAGTTTTGATCCACTTTCTTCCGGCTAATTTCTGTTAACTGGTCTCCCCAATCAAGACGGTGAGAGAGATGCAGGTTTTTTCCGAGATGGTAAACAAACAGATTCTGCCAATTCAGATTTTCATTGTTCCGTGATTGGGAACTCCCCAGGGAATCGGTAAAAAATACCTGTAAGCGAGCCTCGCGATGCAGGGTCGTCTGAAAGGTGGAGATTTCACCAAAACGGACGAGATAGTCCCCGTGGGCATTGAGGGTATGATTGACGTGATCCGTCAGCTGATCCCTTGATCCATTTACAAAGAATGAGGATTGCTGTTGAGAGGAGTGCCAGGACTTGCGAATATCCAATTCACTGGTCCAACCTTCATCTACAATTCCATAGCGTTCAACCGTTCTGCCACCTATAAATAACGATAAATTTTCGTTACGCTTGAAACCAGCCAGCAAAGCCCAATTATCAATGGTAGAGGCCAAACCAGTCCTGTGATCCTCATGCTGACTGCTCTCTAACCGTATGCTCCTCGAATGATTTTTTCCCCAGGAGAAGTCGCTTCTGAGGCGGTGCTCAACTGAATATTGTTTCTCATCAGAAATATCATTGTCGTATGAAAACACTTTATATCTGAGAACATCGGTGACTTGCAGAACGCTGCTTGAAAAATTTTGCTTATAATTCAGTTGAAAATCATTATTGGTAGAAAGATTGTCCTGGCGAAAAATATAGGCAAGTGAATCCTGACCTGCGGCATGAACATTGTTTATAAACAATAATACAGCAGCAAACGGGAGTAAAATTTTCTGTAGGAAGGGCAACAACATAGGCTGTCTGTTTAGTGGAGGTGAGGTGGGAGTGGGTCTGCGATATTCAGCCCTGTCCCTCAGGTTAAAATTTTGAAATTGCCAGGTTCGCAATTAAATCTCATTCTTTAGAATAAGGACAAAAGCTGATCTCTTCCAACACTGTTTTCATTTAATGGGTCGGCTTGTCCGCTTTGGTTTCGGTAACGACGTGAAATACTTTTTCACCTGGCTTGGCCATACGAAACCGTTCACGGGCAATACGTTCCAGATAGTCAGGATCGTTTAATAAACGGTCACGTTCACTCTCTAACTCTGCCTTCTCAATTTCCAGGCGAGAGATATGTGATTCCATATCTCTGATTTCCTGTTTGAGTTGTAGCAAGCTATACAACCCCTCATCTCTCATGACAAATATCTGAAAGATAATCAGCAGTATGATTGCACCGGATATCCAGGCAACCTTATTCTCGAATAGGCCGCCCGATTTCCGGGAAGAACGTTTGTTTGTGGTACGTGACCGCTTGGTTGCCATATAAATCCCTATTTAGGATTGAGGGCCTTAAAACCTTTAAAGGTAGCGAGGTCACCCAACTCTTCTTCGATACGCAAGAGCTGATTGTACTTGGCGATGCGATCACTGCGAGAGGCTGATCCGGTCTTGATCTGTCCGACTCCTGTTGCCACTGCCAAATCAGCAATGGTCGTATCTTCTGTTTCACCAGAACGATGGGAAATAACACAGGTCATATTATTCTCATGAGCCAACTTGATTGTATCTAGAGTCTCTGTCAGCGTGCCGATCTGGTTTAATTTGATCAAAATGCTGTTCATGGCAGACATATCGATGGCTTTTTGAAGTCTGACAGGATTGGTCACGGTGAGGTCATCACCAACAAGCTGAATCTTATCACCCAATTTGGCATACAATTTCTGCCAGCCTTCCCAATCATTTTCATCCATACCGTCTTCAAGAGAAACGATGGGATACTTGGAAACCCAGTCAGCATAAAAATCTACGATCTCATCAGAGTTAAGTGTTCGACCTTCACCGGCGAGACTATACAGACCTGTTTTGGGATCATAAATCTCACTTGAAGCAACATCCAGGGCAATAAAGAGATCCTTACCAGCCTTGTATCCTGTCTTTTCAATAGCTTCCAGGATCACTTCCACTGCTTCTTCATTTGAGCGCAGGTTTGGTGCAAAACCACCTTCATCTCCAACTGATGTATTCATTCCCTTGGCTTTCAGAACGCCTTTAAGCTGGTGAAAAGTCTCGACACCCATCTGGAGGGCCTGCTTAAAAGTTTTGGCGCCCAGTGGGAAAACCATGAACTCCTGGAAATCAACATTGTTGTCGGCATGCTCACCCCCATTGAGAATATTCATCATGGGTGTTGGTAAGAGGGTTGCATCTTCGCCACCGAGGTATTCATAAAGGGTGAGATCAAAATCCATGGCGGCGGCTTTGGCTGTTGCCAGAGAGACGCCCAAAATGGCATTGGCACCATACTTGGATTTATTGTCTGTTCCATCAGCAGCAATCATTTTTTCATCGACTTCACGCTGTTCAACAGCTTCCATGCCAATCACAACATCTGACAGAACATCATTCACATTGGCTACCGCTTTGGTCACACCTTTGCCGAGATAAACTGATTTATCTCCGTCACGTAACTCCATGGCCTCATGCTCACCCGTTGAGGCTCCTGAAGGCACGGCTGCGCGTCCAAAGGCACCACTTTCCAGATACACGTCAACCTCAACAGTAGGATTCCCACGAGAATCCATAATTTGACGACTAAAAACATCAACAATCTTTGACATACAAACTCCGATTAAATTTTTCGTTTATGGGGTAATTAATAGTGTTCAGTACGGTATTCATCAGCCCACAATGTAATCTAAAAGCATAGGGTCTGAAAGAGCTGGAGTGCCGAAAGTAATTGCCCTTCATTTGAAACCAGGATGAATTAATTCCCAGCTCGCGCCAACAACCCAATGCAACCCATCAGCACAATAGTGGAGAGTCTATATCGGTCACGAATTTTGATAGCCTTGAGCCCCTGACAAAATTATTATTACGCATGCTGGAAACGAGACTTAAACATCTGATCATGAGTATGCTGGGCATCATCCTTTTGGGGACCACTGGCTATGTCATTATTGAACAGGTCAGCTGGTTTGACGCCTTTTACATGACCTCTATTACCCTGGCCACAGTTGGGTTCCAGGAGGTCTGGGAGATGTCAGATCTGGGACACCTCTGGACCATCTTTATCATGTTTTCAGGAATCGGTGTTTTCTTCCTCATTGCCGGTCATATTGCGCAACAAGCAGTGGATCTCAAACGCTACAGGAGGTTTCGCATGGCGAAACGAGTAAAAAAATTGAACGATCACTATATCCTTTGCGGATATGGCCGCATGGGACAAGCCATTGCAAAAGAGCTTAAAAACGCCGGTAAGAGTTTTGTTGTGATCGAAAAGGATACTTCCAGAATTACCTCTCTTTTATACGATGATATGGTGCTGATCGAAGGAGATGCAACACAAGACGAGGTTTTGTTGACTGCGGGGATTGAGAAGGCTACCACCCTTATCGGTGTTTTGAAGGATGATCAGGACAACCTGTTCTTAACATTGTCCGCCAGAAGTTTAAAAAGTGATCTGTTTATTCTCACCCGGGCGACGGTTCCTTCCTCCATTCCCAAGATGACAAGGGCTGGAGCAGATACTGTGATTAACCCTTATGAAGCTGCCGGAACCAAGCTGGCAAGACAAGCCATGGCACCTGGCGTTGTTGATTTTATCGAACTCATCATGAACAGGGGCAATCTGGATCTCGCTCTGGAAACCATTACCATTGAAGCCAGCTCACAGGCTGAAGGGAAGTCCATCATTGATCTTGAAGTGCGCAAGAATCACAACATCATCATCACGGCTGTTGAACAGCACACGGGTGAAGCCAATTTTAATCCTGATCCAAATTATAAGCTCGAGGCTAATGACAAATTGATTGCTCTGGGTGCTGTGGAAAATCTCAATGACTTTGAAAAACTTTGTGAGGCTTTAATTCAATGACCCGATTCCCGCTTCCTTATGACTCCATTGAGAGCAAACTTGTGGAAGATATGGAAAGAGAACGTTTTGCCTCAACTCGGGGCATACTTCTGGACAAGATTCGTCTAAACCACCAGATCTCCATCGATTATGAATTGTTAAATAGATAATTTAGGAATAGAAATATGGCTTTAACCTGTGGAATTGTTGGATTACCAAACGTAGGTAAATCAACGGTTTTTAATGCACTCACCGCTTCAGATATCCCGGCGGAGAACTACCCTTTTTGCACCATTGATCCCAATGTGGGCATCGTACTCATCCCCGACGAGAAGCTGCAAGCATTAACGAAAATATATGAACCTGAAAAAACCACACCTGCCGTGATGGAATTTGTGGATATCGCCGGTCTAGTCCGGGGTGCCAGCAAAGGTGAAGGTCTGGGTAATCAATTTCTGGGACATATCAGGGAAGTCACGGCCATTATCCATGTTGTACGGTGTTTCGAAGATGAAAACGTCACCCATGTAGATGGTTCCATTGATCCTATCCGGGATGTGGAAACCATTGAGAGTGAACTCATCATCAAAGACCTGGATTCTGTGGAGAAACAACTGTATCGTGTGACAAAACTTGCTCGATCAGGTGATAAAGATGCCAAAGCTGATGAGGCTTTGCTCACCAGAATCCGGAATCATCTTGATGAGATCAAACCGGTGAGGAGTATGGAATTAGATGAGGATGAGACCATCCGCACCAAGGCTTACTTCTTACTCACTATGAAGCCCATTCTCTATGTAGCAAATGTCGATGAGGATGAAATCCTGGCTGAAGAGCGTGGTTCACTAACTCAGCGCCTTTTCGATTATGCCGAATCAACGGGGGCAGGTGCTTTACGTCTGTGCGGCAAGCTTGAGCAGGAAATAGCTTTGCTGGATGAAGCTGAAATGCTTGATTTTTGTGAAGAATACGGTCTCGCTGAGCCAGGTCTGAACAAACTAATTCACCGAGCCTATGATTTACTTCATCTCCAATCATTTTATACGGCTGGTCCAAAAGAGGTCAGGGCCTGGACAATCAAACAGGGCTCAACTGCTCCGAAGGCCGCCGCTGAAATACATACAGACTTCGAAAAAGGCTTTATCAAAGCAGCCATCTTCAAATTCGATGATCTCATGATTCATGGCTCTGAGAAAGTACTCAAGGAAAAGGGCTTGATTTCTCTTGAGGGGAAAGAATACATCGTTCAAGAAGGTGACTGTATATTCTTCCATTTTAATGTATAATTGAGGTCCGTTCTCTATGTCAAAACTGGACCAGATTTCCATCTATCCCATCAAATCCTGTGCTGGAATTGATCTTTCTGCAAGTGAGGTCTTAAGCCGCGGTTTTCCGCTGGACAGGCGCTGGCTCCTGATTGATGAAGCCGGTCAATTTGTCTCTCAACGTACGACCGCGCGCCTCGGTCAAATCAAACTCTCCCAGGAAAACAATCACCTTATTGTAAACTATCCTGAGCAGGATCCACTGCACCTGGACCTGGATGTTCCTGATGGAATTCGCCAGAAAGCCAAGATCTGGCATGACAGTGTTGATGGCGTGTGGGTGAGTCAGGCTTCTGATGACTGGTTCAGTAATGTCCTTGAACGGCAGGTTAACCTTATTCACATGAATGCTGATGTGCATCGACCCCTGATCAAAGATCATCTTCCACAAGATCGTACCTTCGAAGTCAGCTTTGCTGACGGTTATCCCTATTTGCTCGCGAATCAAGCATCGCTGGATGACCTCAATAGTCGCTTAGAAACCCCGGTTCCCATGGATAGGTTTAGAGCAAATATGGTGGTGAGTGGATTTGAAGCATTCGCTGAAGATGACTGGAAAAAGGTCAGAATTGGTGAGGTTGAATTTTTGGTGGTGAAGCCCTGTGCTCGCTGCCAGGTCACCACCATCGATCAAAAAACCGGTGCTGCATCAAAGGAACCCCTGAAAACACTGGCGACCTATCGCAAACAGGATGGGAAGGTTATGTTAGGGATGAATCTGGTTGCGCTTGGTACAGGGAGCCTTCATCTAAATGATCCTATTTTAATCATCGAATGAGACTCCATCATAGAAAATATGGCAGGGGTGAGCCTCTCATCATATTACACGGTCTATTCGGGTCGTCAGATAACTGGCACACTCTGGCACGGCGGTGGGGGGAATCTTTCCTGATTTATACCCTGGATCAACGCAACCATGGAAGTTCACCTCATGAGTCTGCCATGAATTATAAAGAACTGGCTCAGGACCTTCATCAATTTATCACTCAGGAACGTTTGGGACCTGTTCATATTGTTGGCCATTCCATGGGGGGCAAGGTCGGCATGCTATTCGCCTCTCAATATCCTGAACTGGTTAAGAGTCTGACTGTTCTCGATATTGGAATGGAACGTGTGGAAGGAAAACACGAATTTATCCTCAAAGCCCTTGAATCAATCAATCCTGATGAATACTCCAGCAGGGATGAAATCAAACAAGAGCTCGAAGCAATGATTGAAGCACCTCCCGTTCGTCAATTTCTGCTTAAAAATATTCTGAGAAGACTTGATGGTAGTCTGGGTTGGAAGTTTAATCGAGATGCTTTATTGGAGCACTATGAGGATTTAACAATGAGTCTGGATCTTAATCAGCCCTTTATTGGTTCAGTACTGTTCCTCAGGGGTGAAAATTCTGACTATCTGGCAGCAGCACTTTCCTCTGAAGTTCTGCAATACTTTCCCCTTGCTCAATTGAAGACAATTAAAGGTGCAGGACATTGGATACACGCCGACAAACCTGATGATTTATCCACACTGGTTTTAGATTTTATAAGTTGATTGTCAGCATTGTCCCCTACATATTTTAAGCCGATCACATTTTTATGTTATAGCATTTAACAAGCGAGAGAAATCATGAAAAAAATCTTCAGCCCCATTGCCTCATGTCTTAGTCTGATTGTCATCACCAGCCTCATTTTGAGCTGCGGTCCAACACCATCTGCCGCACCAAAGGAAGTGATTGTTGATCCCCTGCGTTTTTCAGACGTGGTAGTTGGATATAAGTCTGCAGATTCATTGAATAAGCCACGACCAAATTCAATTCTTTTTGTGGGAAGTATCCATGGCTGGAAGACTTTGGTTGCTGATTTCCCTGAAGTTCGTGCCGTCAACCGTGGCATGGGCGGTTCTCACATGTCAGATCTGATTTACTATATGGATGATATTGTATTCCCCTATCACCTGAATGCTATTTTAGTGTACGAAGGGGACAATGATATTGCTTCAGGCAAGACGCCGAAGAAAGTTCTCAGCGACTACAATATTTTTGTATCCAAGGTGATGGAAAAATGGCCAAAGATGCCCATCTTTTTCATCTCAATTAAACCTAGCCTCGCTCGCCTAGAACACATGGAAAACATGGCCAAAGCAAATGCACTCATCAAGGCTCGAACCGAGGAAGTAGATAACCTTTACTATATTGATGTCTTTACACCCATGCTGGGTGAAGATGGAACCCCTCGTACTGACATTTTTGGACATGATGGCTTGCACATGAATGAAGTGGGTTATGCCTTGTGGACAAAAGTCATTAAAGAAGAATTGGGACTTTAAGTTACTGAGTTATTGAGTGGCTGAGTTCGATGGGTTTGGGAGTCTTAAGCCTAGTAATGGAACAAATGATCAATTGGCCAAATGATTAATTTTTGGATAAGCCCATTGGCCTCATTAAGACTAAACTTCATATTTTTTACAACGAAATTGACGAAAATTACGAACGTCCATATTTGGATTTGAATGGAATGCTGATTCGCCGAGATCCCTTCTACCTTCTACCTTAAATATCACTCCCCAATAATTTTCACCAGGACGCGCTTGTCGCGTCTGCCATCAAATTCACCATAAAAAATCTGTTCCCAGGTGCCAAAATCCAGCCGTCCGTTGGTAATGGCAACGACTACTTCACGCCCCATGATCTGACGTTTATGATGAGCGTCCCCATTGTCCTCACCGGTACGATTGTGGTGATAGCGCTCCGGGCTAGCGTCAAAGGGAGCGAGCCATTCCAGCCAGCGCTTATAATCTTCTTTCAATCCGGATTCTTCATCATTTATAAAGACTGATGCGGTGATATGCATGGCGTTTACCAAACAAAGACCTTCCTGGACACCACTCTCATGGACGATGGATTCAACATCCCGTGTGATATTCACAAAACCCATTCTTTCAGGAACTTTAAAATGAAGATATTTGGTAGTCGATTTCATGAGACCTCCTATTGAACCAGGATGAGTCCTGATTGCTCTGTTACTACTGCAACTTTTTCCACAGACCCAAGACTTTCTACACCAGCTTGCTTGGCATCTGTGAGAACGGTCCAGGTTCCAGGAGGTAATGAGAATTTAGATTCTGAGTTCTTATTGGCATTGAGCAATACCAATATCTGATGCTCACCCTCCATACTTACACCAAAAGCAAGTTCGTTTGAGCCATCAATGAATGTGCGATAGCCAGCATCCACATTGCGAATCTCAGGATATTTATTTCGGATTGCAACCAAACCACGGTAGTAGCCAACCAATTCCTGGTTGAGTTCCTTTTCATCCCAATTCAGCCAGTTGGTTTCATCGTCTTTTTCGTATGAGTTGTGGTCGAGCTGTCCAGCCTTTGGATCCGTGCCGACACTATTGGCGATCACCTTAGCGCGTCCCCAACTTTGCCCCTGAGCAATCATAACTGGACCCTGACTGGTTAAAAGATTGAGAGCTGCCAGCTTGTGCGTGGTAAGCTCTTCTCTTGATAACTGAGCAACTTCAGCCCGGGTAACTTTTTCAGATGCTCCGACCTTGCCAAGGGACATACGAATAAAATCCCCAATGGTGTTATCATCATGACTTTCAAGATAGTTCACACTTTGCCAGGGCTCTCTAAAATGTCCATCCTCGCTTTGTAAATAGCCGCGCATAAGTTTTTTGTAGTGCTCGGTATCCTTCCCGTCCCAGAGTTTGCCAAAGATAAATCCAAAATTATTTTCTCGGGGATTGCGACCCTTCACACTATTGCGGAAATGATCATTCCAGGAGGCCCATCCATGATCAGCCAGCTCTTGTGGGTTATATCCACCACCGCCCCAAGGTTCACCAATCAAGATGACATCAGGATTGACTGCTTGAGTAGCTGCTGTAATTGCATCTACCGTCTCCATATCAATCATCGCTGCCAGATCAAATCGAAAACCGTCGATGTGATACTCCTTCATCCAGTATATCAGACTTTCGACGATCATTTTACGAGACATGGGGTTCTCGGTTTTAAAATCATTACCACAGCCGCTATGGGAGAGATATTTCCCCTTTTTATCCAATCTGAAGTAGTAGTCCTTATCAATCAGTTTAAAGGGGTTATCATCATATTGGGAAACATGATTGTAAACCACATCCAGGATGACGGTTATACCTTCCTTATGCAGCTTTCGTACCATTTCCTTCATCTCATTGACGGCGCGTCCATCCTGACCGACCCAGGTGCCTCTATCCTTCACGCCATCTGATCCATAGTAAATTTCTGGAGCGAAGAAAAATGAGGTCATATAGCCCCAATGATTCGCTTCGTAAGGGTTCCAGTCATTCCAGGTGCTCAATTCTGAGTTCTTATAATCGATTTCAATATTTCCAAACTCCTGGAGAGGTAAAAATTCGATGGCATTATAGCCCATATCTTTCAAATGAGACACGCCACCTTTTTGAGCGGTTTCTACAAAGCCCTGATACGTGCCTCGCTTGTGTGCCCCGGAGCTTGGGTGAACTGTCATATCCCTCAAGTGGGCTTCAAGGATTATGAGATCTCCAATTGATGCAGAAGTAACCTCGTCTCCCTGCCAATCAAAATTATCCTTTGGTAGTATGACAGATTTGCTGGGATACTTGAAATGATTCTGCCGTACTACTGCATGGGAATATGGATCTGGAATAATGGACCGTTCAGAGCCAGAAGTTGAATAGGCATAAAACTGGGGTAGCCTATCATTGGGAAGGGTAATTTCCCAGACACCATTGGTCTTTTTAAGCATGGCAAGGTTCTCACCCCTATCATCATCGAACTTCTGAAAAAGAACCAGATCAACTTGATCCTCGCCAGGTGCAAATAGACGAAAAGTCACTTTATCTTGATTTCGACTTAGCCCCAGTTTTTCATCAACGGCAGCAATATCTTTATTACTTGATGTCATATTATTTACGAACTCCGAATTAGTGCTACAGGCAACTATCATGGCGATAGAAACCAAACTCAGGATAATTTTCCTGGGACTCATATGAGTGCTCCCCCTTCTTCTCCAAAAACATACTCGAGATACTTGAAAATGACTGCTGGATGACATTTAGACAGTTTTCAAGCAATTGCGAAGAAACATAATGTGAAAGAAGTGATAATAAAGTCATATTCATCCGCCTTCGCAGGTTATCCAGCGCATGAGCAAGGAGAATTGTCAAAAACTTTAGCGCAGGCAGATCATGTAAGGAAACCTGAGTAACAGAAATCTGTTAGAAGCAGACACCGCGAGGACTTCATTGCAGTTATTTGTAACGCGCTGTGTGCAAATCGCTCTAAGAGCAACAACGAAAGAAGGAACTAAATGAAAAAAAATAAAATTATCGCCAGCTCAGCCGCCATCCTCTTTGTGATTTTCGGCGTCTTTATGATCGGTACAACATCTGTATCCGCTCAAACTGCTCCAGATTTTACCCTCACCGATCTGAATGGGCAAAAAGTTTCACTGTCAGATTACAAAGGCAAAATTATCATCCTGGATTTTTGGGCTACCTGGTGTGGTCCCTGTAAAATGGAAATTCCCAGCTTTATCCAACTTCAGGATAACTATCAAGACGATGTCGTCGTATTGGGCATATCTCTGGATAGGGGTGGAGCAAAAGCTGTGGTTCCGTTTGCAGAGAAAATGAACATTAATTATCCTGTTGTATATGGTGATGGCAGTGTGGTACAGGCCTATGGTGGTGTCCGCAGCATACCTACAACTTTTGTTATCGATAGAGATTTCAATATTCAGCGCAAATATGTTGGCTACACTGATCACAAAGTATTTGAGAAGGATATCCTGGCTTTCAAATAAGTGATACACAAAATTATTTGCAATAGGCGTGACTGTCGTTTAGTTTCGCCCCGCTAAAGGACTGGAGGAAAAACTATGGCTAAAGCACAATCATTTGGAGATAAAGTACGCGGAAAGACACGTACCCATAAAAAGATGGTACGTTATATCCTGCCCCTCAAAAAAAACAAAAGCAATTCTCTTCGTTTTAGAGAAGGAATGCTCTCTGTTCCTGAGGATAAAGAGCATGCTGATTACATCACTGAGCAAATGGACTCACTGATTAAATAAGCATCACTCCAGACAACAATTTCAGAGACGCCCCACAATGGGGCGTTTCTTTTTTATACCCCGCCGATTACATTTTCAGCCTATGGATCAACAACAAACCCTGGCACGTATCCGCGAACTCACGGAAGCTCTCAGCGAGCATAATCACCGCTATTATATACTTGATGACCCCACCATATCCGATGCTGCCTATGATGCACTTCTCAGAGAATTACAAGAACTCGAGACCCAATTCCCAGAATTAAAGCAGTCCGATTCTCCCACCCAAAGAGTTGGCAGTCTACCGCTTTCAGGTTTTGATCAACTCACTCACAGCATCCCTATGCTTTCTTTGTCCAATGCCATGGATGAAGAAGAGCTAGTCAGTTTTGATGCAAGGGTCCGTAAGGATCTTGAATTAGAGCAACTTGATTATGTCATTGAGCCCAAACTTGATGGCTTGGGCGTTGAATTAATTTATGTCAATGGCGTGTTCACTGCCGGTTCTACTCGAGGCGATGGTTTTACGGGTGAAAACATCACGCAGAATCTTCGCACTCTTAAAGCATTGCCACTGCGACTCAGGGACAATGCGAGACCTATTCCCCCCTATCTTGAAGTTCGTGGAGAGGTTTTCATGGGACATCAGGAATTCGAGCAATTAAACCAACGACAATTGGATCAGGAAAAGCAACCCTTTGCGAACCCCCGTAATGCTGCTGCTGGAAGTTTACGCCAACTGGATTCAAGGATCACAGCTAGCCGCAACCTGCTCATCAATCTATACGCTGCAGGACGGATTGACGATTTCATTGCTGAATCCCATATGGAGTTTATTCAAGCCCTCAAGGATTGGGGGTTTCCGGTCAATGATAAGTACGAACTATGCCCGAGCATAGAGCGTGTCATTCAATTCCACAATAATCTTGAGAACAGCCGAGAAAACCTCGCATATGATATTGATGGTTCGGTCACAAAAGTAAATCGTCTGGACTATCAAAATCGCTTAGGCATCCGGAGTCGTTCTCCGCGCTGGGCTATTGCCGGAAAATTTAAAGCACGTCAGGAAATCACAAAAATTGTAAGCATCAGCCCCAGTGTCGGGAGAACCGGTGCAATAACTCCCGTGGCAAATCTTGAACCTGTTCACCTGGGGGGTGTGATGGTGGCCAGAGCCACCCTGCACAATCAGGATGAGATCGATCGTAAAGATGTTCGCGAGGGTGATACCGTCGTGGTTCAACGTGCCGGTGATGTAATTCCTGAAGTAGTCAAGTCCATCCTGGATAAGCGACCTTCAGGTTCTAAGCCCTATATTATTCCAGACCGCTGTCCAGCCTGTAACGGCCATGTCATACGCCTGGAAGGAGAAGCAAAACATTATTGTCAAAATATCTCCTGTCCCGCCCAAATCAAAGGACGCATTGAACACTTCGTAGCCAAACGTTGCCTGGATATTGATGGATTTGGTACCAAGCTGGTAGCACAACTGGTAGATACGGGTCTCATTAGAAGTATAGCGGATATCTATTCCCTCAGTCTGGAACAGCTGGCCAGCCTAGAACGTATGGCAGAAAAGTCAGCTCTCAATATTATGGAAGCGATTGAAGCAAGCAAATCTGCTGATCTCTGGAGACTGATCCATGGCCTGGGGATTCGAAATGTAGGTGAACATATTTCCAAGGTTATTGCCAATAAATATGGCTCGATTTCAGCCATGGGTGAAGCAACTGTAGAAGACCTGGAAGCTACCCATGAAATTGGTCCCATCGTTGCGAGAGGACTGGTAGCGTTTTTTAAAGACTCAGACAATCTTGGAATCCTGGCAAAATTGTCGAATGTTGGATTAAATCCTTCAATTGATGTGAGCGCTAGACAGGATGGGATATTTTTAGGCGTATCCTTCGTGTTTACAGGGAAGCTGGAGCACTATAATCGAGATTCTGCGCGGGTTTTGGTTGAGTCATTGGGCGGTGCTTCTGCAAATTCCATCAGTAAAAAGACAGACTATTTAGTAGCAGGACCAGGTGCTGGCTCTAAAATGGAGAAAGCCAATAAGCTGGGAGTCAAAGTTCTCACTGAAGATGAATTTCGAAGCATGGTAGGAGCTGAATAAATGTTTAAGAAGATATTAATCGCCAATCGAGGAGAGATTGCCTTAAGAGTTATGCGAACCTGCCGCGAAATGGGAATTGAAGTGGTAGCTGTCTTTTCTGAAGCAGATCGGACCGCACCCCACGTGCTTTTTGCAGATGAGGCCTATCTCATTGGTCCAGCTCCTTCAACTGAGAGTTATCTCAATTATGCTAAGATACTTTCAGTTGCTGGAAAATCTGGTGCAGAAGCCATTCATCCCGGATATGGATTTTTATCTGAGAATACCGACTTTGCCAGAGAGGTTTCGGAAGCAGGTATCGTTTTTATCGGACCACCAGCTTCTGCAATTAAGATCATGGGCGATAAAACCATGGCACGGCAGAAGATGCTCATGACTCAGGTACCTGTGGTTCCAGGTACAGAAGAGCCCATTGCCGATATTTCTCAAGCCCTTGATGTAGCCAAAGGAATCGGGTTCCCGGTTCTTATCAAAGCCGCTGGGGGTGGCGGTGGAAAAGGCATGCGAATTGTTAACGCTGCTGATGAATTCGAAGATGCCGTTGGCAAAGCCCAAAGAGAATCGCAGTCCGCCTTTGGTGATGGACGGGTCTATGTTGAAAAATATCTGGAAGAGCCCCATCATATTGAGTTTCAAATTCTGGCCGATACACACGGAAATACGATTCACCTCAATGAACGCGAGTGCTCCATACAAAGACGCTATCAGAAGGTCATTGAAGAATCGCCCAGTCCATTCATAGACGATGAGCTCAGATCAAAGATGGGTCAGGCTGCAGTGGAAACAGCTGAGAGCTGTAACTATATCGGTGCTGGCACTGTTGAGTTTTTAGTTGATAAACATAGGAATTTTTATTTCCTCGAGATGAATACGCGTCTTCAGGTGGAGCATCCTGTCACTGAGATGGTGATGGGAATCGATCTGGTGGCTGAACAAGTTCGCATTGCGTCAGGTCAACCTTTATCAATTAAACAAGAGGATATTTGCAGCACAGGGCATGCGGTTGAATGTCGCATCTATGCTGAAGATGCTGCCCATGACTTTGCTCCTTCAACAGGAGAAATTGTGATGCTGCAAATTCCCGATGGTGCAGGTACCCGCTTTGATGGAGCCATCAGGCAGGGTATGGAGATTACTCCCTATTATGATCCCATGATGGGGAAACTGATATGCTGGGGCAAAGATCGAGAATCTGCGCTTAACCGAAGTGAACGGGCATTACGTGAGTTTTATATCGGCGGCATTGAAACCACCATTCAGTTTTGCCGGTCAGTTATTCGTCATGAGGTCTTCCGTAGGGGAACCTACGATACACACTTCTATGCTAATTTTCGGGATGAATTGCATGCTGACCTGGCTGCTACAACAGATGAGGTACTCTTGGTTGCAGGTGCTTCACTATATCATCACAAAAATCAAATCAAACATCGTTCGAACAAGTCTGGTTCAACACAAAAGGCACGGTCAAACTGGGTTACCACACAACTCGGGAGAAAAGACTGATGAAGTACGAAATTGATGCAAACCAACGATTCTTAGAAGTAGATTTCAATATCGATTTAGACGAGTTAATCATCAAATCGGGTGGAAAGGAATTACGTTTTCAAGCGGTTCAAGTTCAACCTGGAGTTTATTCAGTTTTAGTGAATAATCGATCATTTGTGGTTGGGGTTTGTCCAAGTGAAACAAATCGCGTGAACCTAAATGGGACGCCGATTAATCTGGAGCTCCTGGATGCGGTACATCTCCATCTCAGGGAATTGGGTTGGGATTCACTACAGGAAACCAAAGCCGGCCTGATAAGCGCTCAAATTCCAGGATTGGTCACAAAAATTTTCCATGCGCCTGGTGATGAGGTAAAAGTTGGCGATCCCCTCTTCCTCATCGAAGCGATGAAGATGGAAAATGAAATTAAATCTCCATTGACTGGAGTTGTCAAGAATATTGGTATTGTCGAAGGGCAAACTGTTGAAAAGGGAACAAATATCATTGAGATTGTGTAAGCCTATCTGATGATAATTAAAATATTGGAAATCAAATGCTAGGTAGAATGTTCGGAGCTGGACTCGGGTGGGCTTTTGCAGGTCCTATCGGGGGTTTAATCGGATGGTGGTTAGGCGGTCAAATCGATGCTAACCCCAATATGGGTCAAGGTTCTAGACCCAGAATTTCACAACAGACAAGACCAGGTGATTTTGCAATAGCTATGCTGGTGCTGGTCGCTGCGGTCATGAAGGCAGATGGAAAAGTAGTCAAGGCAGAATTAGATTATGTAAAACAATTCCTCATTAATAGTTTTGGTCGAGATAATGCCCAGGAAATGCTGGTGTTATTAAAAAACCTCCTGGAGCAAGATTATTACATATACGAAATAGCCAATCAAATCAATAGCCATATGAATACGGCTGAAAAACTTCAGCTCATGCATGTCCTGTTTGGAATCAGCCAAGCTGATGGACAAGTCCACGCCAGTGAGGTCGAAATTATCCAGGAGATTGGACAGCACCTGAAGCTGAATGCCAGCGATGTGGATGCTATCATGGCCATATTTGTCAAGAATAACAATTCCTATTACAAGATGTTGGAGTTAGATCCTTCAGCCAGTGATCAAGAGTTGAAGAAAGCGTATCGCTTCATGGCAGCCCGTTTTCACCCAGATAAGGTTCAACATCTGGGACCAGAATTCCAGAAAATGGCAGAGGATAAATTCAAAGCAATTAACGAAGCATACCAGCAAATCAAGACTGAGCGAGGGATATAGGAGCACTCTATGAGTAACCCCGGAGAAAAGGCAGGACAATACCCTTTCACTAAAGGGATTTACGAGGAGATGTATCGCTCGAGGAAATGGACGATGCGTCAATATGCCGGTTTCTCCAGTGCCAAGGACTCAAATACCAGGTACAGATATTTACTGGATCAGGGCACCACTGGCCTTTCCGTCGCTTTTGATTTACCGACCCAAATTGGATATGACTCTGATGATCCCATAGCCGAAGGAGAGATTGGCAAGGTTGGGGTCCCTATCGATACCCTGGCTGATATGGAAGTACTCTTCGAGGGCATCCCCCTGGACAAGGTCTCCACGTCAATGACCATCAATTCAACAGCTATCATTCTACTGGCCATGTATCAGGTTGTAGCAGAAAAACAAGGTGTGAGCAACGCTAAGTTACGTGGGACTATCCAGAATGATGTCTTGAAGGAATACATAGCACGTGGGACCTACATTTTTCCACCCCAGGCCTCCCTGCGTCTGATTACCGATGTCTTTTCATATTGCAATGAGCATATCCCCAATTGGAATACCATTTCTATTTCTGGTTACCATATCCGTGAAGCAGGTTCTACGGCCGCCCAGGAGTTGGCCTTCACTTTTGCTAATGGGATCGCCTATGTTGAGGCTGCCCTTGACGCGGGGCTTGATGTTGACAAATTTGGAGCCAGACTTTCTTTTTTCTGGAATGCGCACAATGATTTCATGGAAGAAGTAGCCAAGTTTCGTGCTTCCCGTCGCATCTGGGCTAAAATCATGAAGGATCGGTTTGGCGCTACAAACCCCAAGGCCATGATGTGCCGTTTTCATACCCAAACAGGTGGCTCAACACTTACAGCCCAACAGATTGATAATAACGTGGTGCGTGTCACCCTACAGGCCCTGGCGGCTGTGTTAGGTGGTACTCAGTCCCTACACACCAATTCTAGAGATGAGGCACTTGCACTACCAACTGAGGAATCTGTCAGGTTGGCCTTAAGAACCCAGCAGATTATCGGATTTGAGAGCGGTGTCACCAACTATGTTGATCCGCTGGCTGGCTCAGAAGTCATTGAATCACTGACAAACAAACTGGAACAGGAAGTTTTCACTTATCTCGATAAAGTAGATGAGCTGGGTGGCGCTGTAAAAGCCATTGAATTGGGGTATTTTCAAAATGAAATCGGTAACAGTGCCTATCAATATCAGCAGGATATTGAGCAGGGGGAACGCATCGTCGTTGGGCAAAATAAATTTGCGGATGATGAAGAAGATCAACCTGAGATTTTGAAACTGGAGGCGAAAGCCGCCCAGAGCCAATTAATTGACCTGAAATCTGTCAAAGCAGGCAGAGACAGGAAGGCACTGGATAAATCACTATCAGATCTGAAAACTGCGGCTCAAAACAGTGATACAAATCTTTTTCCGTTCATACTCACCGCAGTACGTGAGTACGCCTCCATTGGTGAAATCTCCAACACCCTCCGATCCGTTTTCGGTGAATATCAAGGTAAATAACATAGCTGATTCAGAGTCATCTTACCCAATAATAGCCCATCCAGACCTGGATGAGGTCATCTTTCTTAAAACAGTGGATTCAACCAATCTCGAGCTAAAAAGGCGACGTAAAGAATTTCGAGGGGCCAATATCCTCCTGATAAGTGATGAGCAAACCCAGGGTCAGGGACAAAAGGGTCGGGCATGGGAATCTGCTCCCGGTCGGGGTCTCTGGATGTCACTTTATCTTGGTAACCCCAAGACACTCTCCCACAGCCTACAACTTCTGTCCATATACTCAGGCACCATCGTACATAAAGTTGTTTCACCACTTATAAATGCTAAAATTCGCCTCAAATGGCCCAATGACATCATGGTTGGATCTAAGAAGTGTGGTGGCATACTGACTGAACTACAATGGCAAGGTAAGGCGGTTTCATCAGCCATAATTGGTGTAGGAATTAACCTGAATCATCAAAGACATAATTTTTCGACCCCCATCCAGGAGATTGCAACCTCCTTACACTTAGAGGGACATGAAAATCCTGATCGTGTAAAGCTGGCTCAATCATTTGTAAACGAATTTTTTATGGATTTAGCTCACTTGGATGAGGGAGCACTATTGGTAGCGAACTGGAACAACAATGCCTTTAAACTGAATCAATTAATTATCTGGGATATGGAGGATAAATCCTTCGAAGGGGAATTTTCAGGCATCAATAATCGAGGTGATGCTCTCATCCTAATAGATGGAGAATTCAAAGCCTTTCAAACAGGTGAAATTCGCCTCAGCACTTCCGCCTAGGTCAGATTGAGCAACCGGGCAACCTGTTTCACCAACCTTGTGTCCTGCATAACATAAAAATGAAGGCACTCAACTCCGTTATTTAGGAGGTCTTCACATTGTTCTAAGGCATGTTTGACACCGATTTCAGCTCTTTCCTGAGAAGATTCAGCAAGCTCAATATTGTTGACCAGGTCATCAGGTATATTCACTGAAAAGGCATGGGGCAGGGAATGTAACTGTGTCTTCCGGGTCACCAGTTTAATACCTGGTATAATTGGAACTGTGACACCTTCTTCCCGACACAGATTCACAAAATCATAGTAGTCCTGATTGTTAAAAAACATCTGAGTCACGATGTATTGAGCTCCGGCATCCACCTTCTTTTTCAAATAGCGAATATCTGAATTTTTACTGGGAGAATCGGGATGTTTTTCCGGATAGCCACCAACACCTACACAGAAATCAGATTCATCAGCATCCAGAATATCTTCCAGATACTTCCCTCGATTCACATTGCTGATCTGATTTACCAGGTCCAGGGCATGAACGTTAGTCTCTCGGCCTACGGGATGTGCCTTTTCATACTGCAACTGGTCACCACGAATTGCCAGGACATTGTCAATCCCCAGATAATTCAATTCAATCAGCGCATCTTCCGTCTCTTGCTTGGTAAATCCCTGGCAGAGGAGGTGAGGAACTGCTTCAACCTGGTATCGATACTTTATTGCTGCGCACAATCCAATCGTACCGGGACGTTTTCTTTTTATATGGCGGGTAAATGAGCCATTGGTCTGTTCAATAAAATATGAATCTGCCGCATGACTTGTTACATCAATAAAGGGTGGCTTGAATTCTATCAGCTCATCAATAATCTCATAGATTTCACGGGCACTTCTACCACGCGCAGGTGGAATGATTTCGAAGCTTACAAAGGGGTCTTTCCTCTCGTGGAGGATATCGCTAATTTTCATACGATATAATAGAAATTATTTTACCCAATGGTATGGATTTGTTCGTACGGGTATAAAAGATTAGCTAAGGTATTTTTCTAAAAGTTGTTTTAATTGAACAACGGTATAAGGCTTGGCCATATAGTCTGAAAAACCTGCTTCATCAAAAGTCTCTAACTTCTCCTTGGTAAAGGCAGTGACAGCTACCATGGGAACCTCATGAAAGCGATTCTCTTTTTTGAAAATTGCCCCCAGCTCCAGTCCGCTGATTCCGGCTCCCAGCGCGATATCAAGGAGAAAAAGATCCGCAGATTTATCCTTCATCAAATCAAGAGCCTCTTCCCCTGTTTCAGCAGCAATGGCCATATAGTTTAGCTTTTTTAGAAGCAATAGTAGATATTGTCTCGAAGAAAAATCATCTTCAACAACCAGTACTGTCATTTTCTCACCCATTCGTCAACGTTTATTTTTGTTTCACATTGAGCGGCATATGTAAGTAAAAAACATTGCCCTCAGGTTCATTGGGACGGACTCCCACTACAGATCCATGTACTTCAGCTATCCGTCTCACAATGGCAAGTCCCAAGCCTGACCCACGCCTCTTCCCATTGGCCAACTGTATACTCCTTTTGAATATGGAAACCTGATCTTCGCCTACAATGGTGGTACCCACATCTTTTACACAAAACTCAATATGACCAGAATCTCTTTTTAGACTCACCTCAACTGTTTCTCCCGAAGGTGCATACTTTAATGCATTGCTCAGGTAATTGCGAAACACTTCAGAGATAATGGGGTTCGCTGTGTAGATAATATCAGCTTCAACACTGATTTGAAGTGGGTACCCCTCGCTTTCAAAACTTGGTCTGTACTCTTCGATAACTTCAATAACCAATTCACTAAGATCTACATCCATCATATTGATGGCCTCACCCAGAGTAATACGTGCTAAGGCGGTTGTATTGTCAAGGACCTTGAGCAAAACATCAGAGCTGTCCTTAATGAGCTGGATTTCCTTGCTGACCCCTTCATCCATAGTCAGAATTTCAGCGACACCAGAGATAACACCGGCAGGGTTTTTCAGATCGTGGGTAAGAATATCAAGAAGCAGGGCTTTAATGTTATTTGAATCACTCAGCTGCAAGGATAGTTCACGATGCATGGATTCTGATTTTCGGAGTTTTTCATCCTCAATATTTATTTTTATGGTCAGGGCAATCTGGTCTGAAACAAAGTTCAACATCTCCATATCACTATCATCATAGACAACATCTTTTGAATAGCTTTGAACAGCCATAATTCCGATTGGCTTGTCTTCAACAATCAAAGGACAACCAAGCCATTGTTCTGAGGGTGTTCCCAGCAGATCAATTTTACCTTCCTTATTCATGCTATAAAACTCTTCTTTCGAAATCAGGGCAGGGATCCCCTGTCTTATGATATAAGCAGAAATCCCTTTTTCGCCTCTCATGGGTTCTGGTGGAGGTAAATCAAATTCGTCTCTGTAATAGGGGTAGGTAAATTCATCATCCTTTTTATTATAAATAGCTACATAAAAATTCCGAGTATCCAATATTTTGCTTAAGCTCGTTTGAATTGCCTCAAACAAAAATGGAAGGTCCTGGAATTGATGAGTCAGCTCGCTAATCTCATACATGACTTCCTTGGCACGCATGGTCTGATTTTTTTCAGTCACATCTTTGATAAGAATGATGCCACCCTGAATCTGATTTGTGCCGGATAGAAGCGTTTCAAAGGCTGCATCAATATCAATTGTTTTCCCCAGAACTTCCAGAGATCCTAAATAGGATGCATGATTCCCGAGTAAGGTCTCCTCCATTGCAGGGATAATGGGTTTCATTTCTTCAATCTCATATATAGATCGGCGCTGCTTTGGTGGAAATTCAAGACCAAATAAGGAAGCGGCTTCTAGATTCCAGTCAGTAATCTCTGCCTTAGGGCTGTACCTTACAAGACATGCTGGAGAATTGTCAAAAATAGTCCTGAATTTTGCCTCTGAATTCTCAATCTTTTTGTATGCTACAGCCAACTCAGCATTTGACTTCATTCTGAAAAGAGTAAATCCCGCAAGCAGGGAGGCAATGAGGAAGGTCCCAACCATGGCGAAAACCTGCATTAATTGAGCGGTTCCCTTCTCTGAGGAACCTGGTACAATCTGGAGCTCCCAGCACTGACCTAGTATAGTGAAATTGTATCTTCCAACCGTTTTCGGTTTCTGAAAATTCTTGGGCTCACCTCGTAGAAATACTCTTTCACCTGATAAAATCACTTCATAATTAAAATCTTTAATTTTGTTGTTAAAGCATTGGGTAATCAACTCCTCAATTCGAAATACGCCATTCAGAAAGCCACTGATTTTATCGTCAAGGACAATCGGCAGGTAGAGGGCAAAACCATTACCACCCTGCACAAGTTCGATCAGGGGAGTAGCAGTATCAATATGGTAGAGTAGTGATCGCGAAAATGCATTAGCTGCTTCTCTGGCAGCATTTTGAACGAGGTCAACTCCTACGACAGGCAGATTGTTGCTCAGAGGCGTAACCCATTGGACGATTCCATTTTTATCTATCCAGTTAATAGCTTGAAAACCAGGAAGCTCACGCTGGATGCGTAGGGCGGTTGCTCTATAATCTGCCTCACTAAGCACAGGTTTTTACTCCATCTTTTCGCGGAAAATATCTAACCGGGTAATTCTGGAATCTAGAAAATCATTTAGACGTATGCCTACCTGTTCAGCAGTAACTTGGGTTTTAATTTCCAGCTTTTCACTTTCCTGACCTGAAACATAGTACGAGCCAACCCTACCAGCGACGAGGACAGTGATAAATATGAGAGTAGGGATATATATGTGTTCTGATAATTTCATTTAATGCGTCAGCTCAAGCCTCTTTTCATTAGAATCGAGCGAGACATTAATCAATTATCTCTATTGGAGAAAGAAAAATCGGGCGAAGTACTTAAGAATTAGGATTTCCCTTACAACCCCCCTCCCTGGATATCCTTAAACAGTGAACGTGGTAAATTATTTCTTAAAAGTGGAGCAGTTTATTCACCTTAATCAAGAAAATATTGTCAGCTTCCAGGTTCAACAACGATCCAAGATCTTCACCCGGATTAAATCTCCAGGTGGGATCATATGCAGATGCACCTCTGGACCAGACCAAATACATGGTTGATCCCGTGCTGTATTCCCAACGCAAAACTATGTTTGAAGTCAGCTCACTATAATTGAAGTCTGAATAGACATAGGAGATGGGTGAATAGTCCACAATACCATCTTGATCAATGTCAACACCATTCAGTGCACCGTTGCCATCAAATGTGAGAAGGTGGTCAGGTAGTTCCTGGAAACGTTGGCTGAAATCTTCCTTAGTGTAGTCATCAACCCGACGGAAGTCGAAGTAATCTGCCCCCATAATAAATGCTTGAGCATAGGCTTGGAGTGAAAGGGTTGTACTCAATGTGACATCGGCTCTAAAGGTCAGAGTGGTCTGGGCTAGTTTTAAACCGGAGAAGATATAATGGTGCTGATCAGAGGTGTCCTCCATCTTGGTAATCCAAGCCCAAGTATCATCCATAAAATGGAAATTAGGACCGAGAGAAAGGGACACATTTTTCTTAGGTCGCCAGGTAAGGGAGGGTGACATATTGACACTGTGGACATCATCTGTGCTATAAAAATAATTGGCACTGATTCCCCCACTCATATCACGACGTCCATCGGAATAGAGGTTGGTCCAAATGCTCATGTTTTTTGAGCTGCGGATAGAGGGTCCACCATGCAAATGGAAGGGTACCATCCCACCAGAATTTAAATTGAAGCCGCCTCCAACACTCCAGTTGTTCTTCAAAGTGGCATGACCATTGACATTTCCACCAATCCCCTTTGATTCACCGCCAAAGGTCCAGTTTGCCCATTGATTAAAATTTATATTGTAGTTGAGAAAGATCACACCTGGTTCCCAGTGCCGATACCCGATCCAGATGAACTCATTAATGTTGTCCACCGATCTTATGAAGCCCAGATCATTCACTTCGAGGCCAGGGCTTGTGGCGAGCACGCCACCAAACATATTCAATTTCCCTTCAGACTTACCCACTATAAATTTCCCGCCCACTCCTGATAGAGATGTGGCGCTGGAATCTACGCTGAGGTGCTCTGCATCTGGTCTTTGAAAATAGCGTGCGGGATGGAGTTGAGTAATCAGAATAGACTCCTCACTCCCCTTCACATGGCTGAATGCAATTGCAGATTCAATTGAGTAAATTCGATCTGAAGATTGATGGTTAAAGTCTAAGCCACCTGTATAGGCTTTTTCTCTCAGCCAATCCATGTTGGTGTCTTCAAGTGAGCGTATCGTAGCTGTAAAAATGCCACCCAGGGTTGTCAACCCACCCCGATAGTCCTGTTGAACACGGGTGAGCAAATAAGAGGTAGCGGGCTCCATGACATTATTGGATTTATGCCCATCATCATAAGTAATGACTGCTTTTTCCTCAGCTGTCGCGGCTGACATGAACCCAATGGATAGACCATTATCTAATTTCCCGGTAAGCTTACCGGCGGCAAGGATACGGGTAAATCCTGGCGCATCAACTGATACTACTGTACCCCCATCAGAACTTGCACTTCCCTGAGTTGCCCTTCCAATGCGTCGGGAGTAGAATAAGGTATTTGAAGAATTGTCTCCATCACCAAACCCCAGAGAAAAATTTAGAATATTGCCACCTTCAATGAAGAAGGGTCTTTTCTCCCTGAAATAACTCTCGAATTCAGTAAGGTTAAATTCTGCCGGATCGGCTTCAACCTGTCCAAAGTCCGGATTAATAGTGCCACTAAATGTGAGCCCAAGATCAAAGTTTTTCCTGATGTCTACACCAATACTGGCTGAGTTTTCATACTGGTCATACTCACCCATGAAAGCATCGTTGACGCCGGAGCGCCCCATCACATATGGCGTAATATAAAATGGCTGCTCAGCCTCAACATTGGTCAGACCATTGAGTTCACCATAATTGGAAACAAACCCCGTCTCCTCATGAAACCAATGATTCCAAATAGTCAGTTCATTGTCATTTCGAGGAAATTCACGATATACATTGAGACCCCAATTCAGGGATTCAGCACTATTAAAACGAAGTTCTCTAAAGGGAATGGCAAACTCTGCCGTCCAGCCCTGGTCATCAATATGAACTTCTCCCTCCCAGACTGCATTCCAGTCAAAATCAGCATTATCATCATCAAATCGTCGCAAATCCTGTTTCACACCGGCTGCATTGAGACCGAACTCAAAAGCAGTTCTGTGATCATGATAGCTATCGATTGAGATGTATAGCCAATCAGAGGGGGAAGATTCGTCACGTCGAGTGAGGATTCTATCTATGAGTTGGGGTTGATCGTCATATGCGCGAATTCCAACAAAGAGGAATTCGGAATTATAGGCTACTGCAAATTCTGTTCGCTGGGTTGTTGCGGAGCCATCATCTGGGTTACGTTGTAAAAAGTCGCCTTGTCTGGGTAGCTCCTGCCAAACAGGATCATCAAGTCTCCCATCAAGGACAATTGGGCTCCCATTCAGGCGAAAGGCTGAAATACTGCGTTCTTGGGCACTCCCCTTTAGTTGTGGAGATCCAAACAAAACCATTGGTACCATTCCCCACATCAATAGAGTAAGTCGTCGCATATATTTCATATTTATTCATTCCTTTCACCTCGATGCGGAAGCAATGACCTTATTGTTTCCGTACCTCTGCGTTGACAATTTTGCCTTTTACCTTGCCACCATTGACCAGATAAACCACGACATTGGTGTTCGGTTCTTCCACAAGAATGGATCCTCTCACCACTGAGTTCATATCAATAATTATCTTTTGCTTAGGTGGTACTTTGAAGATTGAAGTATGTTTATTTCTAATGATGATATCACCATCGATGGTGGAACCATTGAAAAGTGAGATATCTCCGGATACGGTTTGGATATCCCCGCGAAGCCGTGAGTCATCCA
>CAZDVD010000001.1:0-156389 GCA_964508765.1 uncultured Lentisphaeria bacterium | reverse complement strand
CCTTGTCCTTGCATATTGACCTCCCTAATTGGTCAACTTTTTTCAGGACGACACATATTTAAAATAATCCCCTGAAAAAAGGGAGGCAAGAAAAAGCGTTGCTCACTTGTGAGTATTTCTTGCGGGTGTTTCTGCGTATATCTTTTACACGTTTCTCTACTGATGAATTATGACTCATTTGGCTCTCCTTTCGAGCTAACAAAGTAGCCAAAAGTCTCTCTTATAAAATTATCTCATCTTGTGCCAAATGTGCTGACTTCAACAATGCGCGGACAAAAATATTTGAACGAGGGGTGCAGTTGGATTCGACTCGAGATCGAGGTGGGTTGGGTTTTGCCATTGTAAAACGTATTGCCAGGGCTCACAAAGCAGAGGTGGGTGTGAGGCCTAGAGAAGAGCAAGGGAATTCCTTTTTTATAAAGTTCCCAAATCAGATTAATGTTCAAAACTAAAACAGGCAGATTCCTCTGCCTGTTTTAGTTTTATGATCTCCGTTTGGCTTCCATGCGTGCGTCTTCCAGAAACTGTATATGTTTCCGGATGTAACGCATGAAATAGATAGTCTTATCCTCAGCAAGGAAGGTGGCATTGCCAACTTCAGCTCGGTCTCCTACTGGTACAGGGAATTCGAAGCCACTGTCTGTGATATACCACAAACTCCCTCGGCTATAAAAACTGATTCTTACTTTCTGTCCGGCTCTCACCATGTCTTTCAGGTTCATTTTCAACCCCTTTCTTGGTTGTTTGATTAAGGTTCCTGAAACAAAAAAACCCCGCTATCATCAGAGATCAGCAGGGTTTTAAATATCTAAAAATATATGTAATTACATTATTGTACTACGATACAGATTGTCTCCATAAACATGCTGGTCCCTGGGCTTGATTGCCCCTGGAATCCTGAAAAAAAGACTTAATATTTAAATTTCTCATCATCACGCATGACATTAATCGGTTCTGGTATGATTGCAAATTGAATAATGTAGGCAGAAAAGTGCCTTCAATTCTGAGTTTCTGCTTGTGCCAGGGATTTTTGATAGGCTTTCCAACCAGGACACCAGCCAGTATGCCAGCGCCATAATTTAGCCATCAATGATTTAGGCTTTTTCTCAGCTTTCTTATGCATGGGACAAGTCTCGCAATTGTGATCACTCATATTTCACCCCTTTTAATTGACAGTGCATTGTTTGATACCTGGAAAATATATTGCCTTGTTGCCTCAATAATACCAATTGTACGTCAAACGTGCACTATAAGTTCAAAATATTTTTTCGTTTTAGAAACTTCAAATTTGAAGTATAGCGGTAGCTATGGTGAGATTTTTAAGTGCATTAAGACGGAAAAAGATGCAGAAATTAGGTGCTGGTTTGATGTATAATTGGTATAAAACAAGAAACCCTCCGAAGAGGGTCTTGTTGAGAATCAAGTTTTTGGTTGAAGTTTAGAAATCATCTCCCTCATCACTATCGCCACCATTCATACCATCACCGTTTTCATTTCTATCTCTTGAACGGTAATTGTTGAAAATATATTTTATGGAGGCTGACCAGACAGGGGCTACTCTATCAGACGATTGATAACGATACCAGTTGTCACCCCCACTGATAAATTCATGATCTCCAGTATCCAGAATATCTCGCACATTGATTGAAGCACTTAGCTTGTTCTCGATAATATCCAATCGAGCACCAGCATTCAAGAAGAACATAGCTTCTCTTTCACCCTGGGCCGTAACGGATGCACTATTGTACATGGCGTTCAGCTGCAGTTTTAGCATCTGGTTCAGTGTGAAATTATTGTTAAAACGGACACTGTAGTTGTCGCTTTCAATATTCTGATTGAAGCTAGCAGGCTGGTCATTGATCTCGTAGTGATAGATATTCCCCATGAGATTAAAATCCCACCATTCAACGGGCATCACCCTTAAGGATAGTTCACTACCCACAGAGAGTGAGTTACCCACGTTATCAAAGGTGTGTAAAATGACATTCTCTGAATAGACACTCTGTACCCGTTCAACAAGATTGGTGGTTTCTCGGGTGTAAACTTCTGCCGAGATCATATTCTTGCCAAAATATTTCATATAGCCGAGCTCAAAGGCATTGATGTATTGAGGTAGCAATCCAGGATTACCAGTCCGGACATTGTAAGCATCTGTCCAGGTTTCAAAGGGTTCTAGAAACCCTCCTCGGGGTCTACGAATACGTCTGGAATAG
Source organism: uncultured Lentisphaeria bacterium (assembly GCA_964508765.1). Classification (GTDB taxonomy): domain Bacteria; phylum Fidelibacterota; class UBA8477; order UBA8477; family JABMPR01; genus JABMPR01. The sequence continues at coordinate 154,176 of CAZDVD010000001.1, read as the reverse complement.
CTGGTCATGAATTTTTGAGTTGGTGTAATATTGTAAGATAGGTGCAGGCTGGGGAAGTAATCCCAGCGATCGATCTCAAAATCGATACTATCAATCACTGCGATATTCCTGAAGGTGTACTCTGTACGCAAACCGCCTTGAATACCTAGTTTTCCAATATTGGTGGACATTACACCAAACAGCGATTGAATATTGCGCTTATACTCTGTATCGTAATCATAGCTATCTACCGTTAGGTAATCTTCGGTGATGGGATCCCAGTGTTGCAGCCCACTTTCGTCTGCAGAAAGTCCTGAGCGCAGTTGGTAGCCTGCTTCAAGCTTGCCATCATTGGCGAAAGGCTGTTCGTATTTGACCTCAAGGCGAGCCCTATTCGTGGGACCCTCTTCGCTGGTAATTTTACCGCTGATCTGGTCTCCGTTGATATCAAATTGTTCTGTGGTACTCTCCTCGTCCGATTTTCGAATGCTAAAGCTACCATCGACTGCCAGGCGGTGAGTTGGCCCACTGAATTGGTGCTCATAGTTGGCTCCAAGATTATAATAGGCACCTCCGCGTTCTGAAATAGCCTCAGAAGTAGATACTATTGGAACCAGCAGATAGTTTGTGTATTCATAGAAGGAGTTTTCACCCGATCTACTAAATCCTCTGGACCCAGAGGAAAGCTTTACACCTAAAATGTCCTTATCAGAGAGGTTAAAGTCAATACCTGTTCGAATTCGATACCCCCCGTGCTGAAAGCGATTATCACCGAGCTGACCCACAGAATAGGTTGTATCGCCCACTGTTGTTTGACTCAGACTTGAATCCTGACCTTCATGTATCCGAGTATTGTAGGCAGCACTGAGGTAGGCTGTGTATTTATGATTACGATAATTAATCAGAAAATCGCCACCCATTTGTCCCAACATGCCTGCTTTTAGGTTGGCAATACCACTGATACCCTCGAGTTTGCTCTTTTTGGTAATGATGTTAATTATACCTGAGACACCATCAGGATCATAAGCAGCAGATGGATTTGTGATGATTTCAATATTATCAATGGTGCTGGCCGGAATGGTTTGGAGCGCTTCATTTCCATCCAGAATGGAAGGTCTGTTATCGATAAGTACTGTAAAATTGCTGCTACCCCTGAGCTCCACATTACCTTCAATATCTACCTGAACTGAGGGGGCATTCTCAAGCACCTCAACAGCAGTTCCAGAGCTGGAAGTCAAATCCTGACCAACGTTGATCACTTTTTTATCAATCCTGTATTCCATGGTGGTGCGTTCTCTTTCAACCACTACAGATTCACCTGACATAGTGGCAGGTACGATAAAAACTTGACCCACCATAGCCATGGGTGTCGCCATGGTAATAGTCAGACTGTCGATCCTTAATTCTTCATAACCCATGAATTTGATGGTCACGAAATAGTGGCCAGGTTTAACTGGGGTAATACGGAATCTTCCTCGCTCATCCGTGATGGTGCCGGTGATGGCTGCTTCTGTATCACTATCATGGAGCATAACATTGGCATATTGAATGGGATCTCCGCTAACATCATCCAGAACCTTGCCAGCGATTCCTGAGCTGGGCCTGTTTCCGCCAGCTCTTCCCTGTCCACGTTGAGCCTGGGCAAACAGGGTATGTGTTGTGAGAGAGATGAGCAGCAAGAGGAGTACAAATTTTATAGATCGACGCATCAATATTTCCTTTTATCAAATCGAGACAAGTTTAGAGTCAGCGATTGTTCTTTTAATTGGCTGACAACATAACTGAGACACCATATAAGTAAAAAGGTTAAGAGGGAAAAATAAGTGCGTGAATCAGGCTATGAGATGGTCTTTCCATGACGATCCCGGAAGCTGCCAATTAACAGGAAAATAGACGAGAAATGATGGCAGGGAGTACAGCATCAAAAGGCGTCACAACTCCCGAATCCAGCATCCAGACAAACAGGGGCCTCTCTTGCAGCAGATGGCAGTGTTTCGACTGGTGTTGAGGACGCTATCTGAATGGAAGTGGCTACATCAGGGTGTCTCGATGGTCAGAGAGTTGAGGAGTCTATAGGCGACCTTCATACCTTCATTTCTGTCCCTGGGCGATATTGATTTGAATTCTTCCCAATGAGAATTTGAAAGACTTCCAGTAACAACCTTCCCTGTGCTATCAACAAGATAGAAGTGGACGCCACCCATGTTTTCTTCAACACCGATACTCAGGGTTTCGACGAGGAGGGCATATGGTGTAGCCGGTTTATCAAGCTGTATGGCAGCTGCAAAACCTTTCGCACTCCTGCTAAACATTTTTGCCTGATTGGCACCCCATGTAAAAGGAATAGCTATATCCCTCTCAGAAGCAACGGCTTTGGCCATTCCACTTTGGTTGAGGTAGCGAATTAGCTGCATTTGAAGCGATGTATCTGCATGAGTTGTTTCTGATATGACGACATGGACTGGGTACACAGTGACTTCAAAAGGACCACTTCGCGCAAAGAAAAGTTTCTGTGCCTCTTTGTCAACAACACCACATGAAGTCAAAAAGACTAGAACTGAAACAACCATGAACTTGAGTTTCATTTTTCTCCCCTTCCATAGATTGTTGATAAATCGATGTTTAAAGCGTGGGTGAAGTTATGGTACCGATGAACATGATACAAGAGAAAATGTAAAATAAACTTTACATTATGTACAGTTTATTGTATATTGGTATATGCGACCCAAGTATGACATCCGTAACAATTTGAAGCTGTGCCGACTGAAGGCTGGAGATTTGACCCAGGAGCAGTTGGCTGAAAAAGTTGGCACCACACGTCAGACCATCCTCTCTATTGAAAAAGGTCGGTATTCACCCTCAGTAGGTCTGGCACTGCGCCTCGCACAGGTTCTCGGGGCTACAGTAGAAGAAATGTTTGAATTGGAGGAGTAGGATTATGATGAACAAACTTCTGAGTCGATTGGAATGGCATCCAACCCATGCAACGCTGGCCGCTGGCGCATTGGTTATTCTAGGATTTGCCCTTTCGGAAATCAACTGGTGGTTTCTAACCCTGGCTGCTCTCGGCACCTTCGGTCCTGGAATTCTTAGGGAAACGGGAATTCTAAATGATCAGGATGAATTCCAGAGACGGGCGGATCGACGTGCCGGATACCATGCCTTTCTCACAGCCGGGTTATTCACTTTTCTATATGATGCTTACTTAAGGTCAGGTGATCGCAATGTGGGTGATGCTGAGATTTCCGTATCACTGATTCTTGCCGTACTCTGGTTTACCTGGTTCCTCAGCTCTCTGCTCTCTTACTGGGGTCCTCAAAAAACAGTATCCCGCGTCCTGAACGCCTTCGGTTGGGTGTGGTTGGTATTCAACGTCGTCGGAAATCTTACTGATCCCATTGCTCTTATTATGCAATCGCTGTTGGCAGCACCCTTCTTCTTGTTAGCGTATGTCGCAAAACGATGGCCCAGAATTGCTGGGGCAGTTCTAATAGTGGTTTCTTGCTTCTTCTTCTACTTCTTTCATCTCTATAGAATATTTGGCCCAAATCCACTGGAAAGAGGGCGGGGGATGGTCATCGTTCTCTTTGTCGGTCCACTCCTAGTAAGCGGGATCATCCTCCTGAAAAACAGGCTTGAGGAGGACGAATCCTAGCCGGCTACTGCAATCAATCTCTGATGAAGGTTTTATGAATTTCAGATCAAAAATAATTCCATTACTCTGGCTATGTTATTGTTCACTGGCTATTGGTCAGGATGACACAACCAACCTGAATCAATTTATTGGTGATTGGCATGGGGAGGGACACTTCTACAACACAAACATGAATTCCGAAGCCGGCAACGTTCGATTCACATTACGCATCACTCCTGACATGGAAATCACTGGAACGGTAGGGAATGCCGAATTCATTGATGCGGAAATTGAAGTAGATAACTGGAATGATGGCTACAGCATTAAGGGAATCGTAGTTGGACAATTATTTCCCAATAGTGATTTCCACAAAAAGTATTTGACCTTGCTCCTAAACGAAGTTCAGGACGATATCACCGTTGGCGATTTTCATCTGGCTAACAATTTCTTTTTTGACTTCAGTATGCGACCTGGAGCCATAACCCTGCGCAGAAATCCATAGCAGTTTTGAACCATTTTCGAAAAGGGGAATAACATGAAAAAGCTTATAGTAATCTTCATTCTCGGCATCATCACGATGATTTCCAGCTGTGCCACATCCAAAACGGAAATCCAGGGGGCCAGTAGTCTGAGCGCGGATAAAATCTTGGGAGCGGAACCAGTAGATGTGCTTTTTGTGTCCAGACATCTCGTTCAAACCCGGGGACTTGATGCGGTTCCTAAACTTCAGAATAGATATAGAATTCTAGATGGCTATGATGACATCCTGCTGGATGCGACCAACGAGTTCTCCAACCTGAATCGCTTTGCCGCCTTTACAGAATTTGCTTCAGATATGTCTGATCCAGAACGGCTGGCTCTGAAAGATTCCCTTATGGCTAACTATGAATTGAGGATATCCATGCAATTCAGGAAGGAGAAATCCTTTAGCAAATATTTCCTGGGGACCCTTGGATCAGTGCTCACATTGACACTTCTTCCCATTCCCTACACTCAGGAATATTATCTGGATGTTGAAGTGTTTGATGGTGAAGGGAAATTAATAAAAACTTACGCTCGTAGCGCCAATACCAATAAATGGGTCGAAGCATTCCTTTTACCGCTCTATCCATTTCATACTGAGATTCGAAAAACTGAGGAAATCTATGTGGATTTTCTCCATGATGTATTCAGGGAAATTGACGCAGATAAAATTTTAAGAACAGGTATAACAGCCACGCAATAGATCAGGCGTTAATTCATCAGTTTATTCAGTAGCTCATGGGCTTGGACGAAATCAGGAACTTCTCTAACCAACTCTGTGAGGACTGCAGCTGCTTCAGAAGACTTACGCAGATCCAGCAGGAAAAGAGCATAGGTGTAATAAACATTGGCTGATTGGCTGCGGGTCAATTCAGGCGCTTCGATAGCTGCTTTAATATTTTTTATAGCCGCTTCCATATCACCGGCAAATCTTTGTGACAGAGCTAGATTGTAGTAAAACATTCCCTTGGAGTCGGTTGTGGGGAGAGCTCTCTGGCAAGACTCCTCTACAAGTTTCCACAACCTTGCCTGCTTGGCACACTCCACCAATTTTGTATAATACTCAGTTTTGTCAGGATACATCTCCACAATAGCCAGATATTCCTGACAGGCTTTATGTAGATCTCCCAGCCTCAGGTAATGATCCGCCATTTCGCTATGGGCTTTGCCCCAGATATGATGATCGAAGAGATAGTCCTTGGCAACCCGGACTGTTTTATCATTGTGGAGGGGTGGATAATCTGCGTAATTAACCTGACGATTACCAAATGGCCAGCGATGTAAAAGTTTGAATACACGTAAGGCACCAATTTCCCAGTCCAGATCGGTGACTAGAAGTGGTTGCGTGGAAATATGCTGCTCGATAGTCTTGGGGAGCAAGCCGCTCTTCGTCATGGCTTTCTGAAATTGCCTGGCCATAAGATGGTACCCAATGGGGTTGGGATGGAGATGATCACAGAACAAATCATTGTCAGGAATACCTGAAGGGGAAGCACGTCTGAAGGCAGATTTCATATCCACAATAGCCTGTCCAAAGCGGCCGGCCTTAACCTGCAGGATCTCATTGAGATAATCATTACCGCGAAAGGGAACCTGATCATTGTTTTTCGCACGAGTCAGGGATATGTAGGCTGTTGTTGTATCTCCTTGACGAAACTCACGCAGACCTTTTAGATATAGTTTGTGTGCTTTGCTTGAAGTCTGCTCTGGATTGGATGTGACATCAAGAGGTATCTGATCCTTGATATTGCTGACAAGATTACTCAGGATAACGGGTACACCAGCCGACTGACAGGCGTTAAGTATGATGTCCAGGTTTGCTGAAAAATTCTCTCGTGTTTTAATTCTAAGAACTGAATTGGATTCGATGAATTTATTATCGATTACTTTTTCCATGAGAGTGGGATTGATTTCGTCCTTGGGTAAATCCGTGGATCCGCGAATCAAAGAGTTGATCAGCTGGACAACCCGAAATTTCTGAAGTTTTAAAACAAGGCGCACGATTCTGCCATCATTGCCCAGAGAAATGGTAGACCCTGTGCCATAAGCCCCATAAAACTCATTGTGACCCATGTAAAGGAGGATCAGGTCAGGATCCTGCTCAAGAATCTCAGGCATCCAATCCACCACAGTGAAACTATTGATGGCAGAAAGACCCATATTGATGACTTCAAAATTTTTATCCGGGTTTTCCTGCTTTAGTAAAAGGGCAAGCTGCTGAGGAAAAGGTACTGTCATTTCATAAGGGAAGCCTGCTGTTGTGGACCCCCCCAGACAAAATATGCGCATGGTTCCGGCAGGTTTATTTGTACTAAATTTTTGTGGATACAGGTTGGGAACTGGCATGATGTTCTTATTGAAGTAACGCTCACCCACCTGTGAATTGATCTGGGTAAATGTTTTGTCGTTTTCTTCAATTTCAAGAAAAAGCGGGGGCTGGGGATAAGCATCCGCAACCCAAAGTGTGAGTTCAACCAGAGCTAAAAAAGCGAGAGGGAGAAGTGCTGCCAGAATGCTAAAGATGATTTTTTTGCTCTTCACGATGCTCCCCTAAAAAATGGCATAAATGAAAGGTGCCAGTGAACTACCCTGACCCACGACAATAATGACTCCCAGAAACAATAGCATCACAACAATAGGGATCATCCAGGTTTTTTTGTTTTCTCGGAGAAAGAGGACGAACTCTCTGGCAATGGACAGTTTACTCATACAGAATTACTTCCCTGTGATATCTCAGGACTGTTTCTCTGACATGCCAGGTTCATATGGTTTGGAGTCCCTAATTCTCCAGTAGGAAGATGCATCAGGATCGATTGCCTCATCCAGGTGGTCTTTTTTAATGAGTCTGAATACCAGACCAATAGGGCTGAATATAAGAAAAAAGATAAGCCCAAGGAGGAAGCGAGTCATAATAAACCCGAGTATTAATGCAAAACTCATCCACAAAACAAAAACAGGTCTGAGAAGAAGGGGTAAAAATGCCCCCAGGACCAGGAGCAAACCGCCTGTCGCTATGAAAGCAGTTGCATAGTTGGAGGAAAGGAAGTTGAGGATGAAACCAATAAGCAACAAGACAACACCCATGGTTTTTCCGAATTTACGGAATTCGTCGTTGACCCGGCCAGACCAGATTGCTTTCAGTTCCTGCTTCAACATGATGCCGGTCTCACTCTAATCAAGCTCATATTGTTGCTTCCAGTCCACATCATCTGAGAGGGCGGTTTGCTCACTCTTGTTGAGTAAATAATTGCCCAGAACCAGATGGTCCATATCCGTGCGCATAAAACAGGTAAAGGCTTCCTGGGGTGTGCATACAATAGGCTCGCCACGCACATTAAAGGAAGTATTGATGATGACCGGACTTCCAGTAAGCTCATAAAATTTGCTGATAAGCTTATGATATCTGGGATTGTCATCAGGGTGGACTGTCTGTATCCGGGCAGATTGGTCGACATGTGTGATAGCAGGGACAGTTGATCCAGGAGAATTGATCATAGCTAAACCTGATTGGCTCTCATCTCTGTTCGTCCACAACTCCTTCTTCACTGGAGCCACGAGAAGCATATAGGGGCTCTCTTGATCCAGGTCAAATATATCGGTGACCTTTTCAATAAGGATACTAGGAGCAAAGGGTCTGAAACTTTCCCGATATTTAATTTTCAAGTTCATGGTGGATTGCATTTTGGGAGATCTGGCATCGCCAATAATACTTCTATTCCCCAGCGCACGGGGACCAAACTCCATGCGACCCTGAAACCAGCCAATCACCTTCTCATCAGCGATGAGTTGTGCAATTGAATTGAACAGTGTATCATCATCCTTATAGTGAGAAGGGATGTTGTGTAAATCCAGATAGGTCCTGATCTCTTTATCAGAAAAGTCAGGTCCAAGGTATGAACCCTGTTGACTGTCTCGTTGGGATTGAGGTTCTCTGGGCTTTTCGAGATACTGATGCCAGGTAAACAGGGCGGCTCCGAGAGCTCCTCCGGCATCACCTGCAGCGGGTTGAATCCAGATATTTTCAAAGGGTCCTTCTCTCAAAATGCGTCCGTTTCCCACACAATTGAGGGCAACACCACCAGCCAGCACCAGATTGGATTTTTGGGTCTGCTTGTGGACATGGTTTACCATCTTGAGGAGAATTTCTTCACTGACTTCCTGAATGGAACAGGCAAGATCCATTTCTCTTTGAGTGATTTCGGACTCGGGTTTACGAGCGGGCCCCCCAAAGAGATTGGCAAATTTGCGATTGGTCATAGTTAAGCCGGAAGCAAAATTGAAGTATTTCATATTCATCTTAAAGGAACCATCAGACTTAAGATCGATGAGCTTGTCCTTGATGATATCTACATAGGTGGGGTTGCCGTAAGGGGCCAGGCCCATAAGTTTATACTCACCTGAATTCACTTTAAAACCGGTAAAATATGTGAATGTGGAGTAGAGCAAACCCAGAGAATGGGGGAAGTGTAACTCGCCTATAATTTCGATTTTATTGTTCTGACCAATCCCATAGCTGGAGGTGGTCCATTCTCCTACCCCATCCACGGTAAGAAAGGCCGCATCCTTAAAAGGGGAGGGAAAAAATGCAGATGCAGCATGTGACTGATGATGTTCTGGGAATATGATTTTCCCATTAAACTTTAATTCAGTTGCTATAAAATCCTTGATCCAGAGCTTTTGTTTCAACCATAACGGCATGGCTTTAATGAAGGAAGCGAACCCCTGGGGCGCATATGTCAGATAGGTGGTGAGAAGTCGATCAAATTTTTGAAAAGGCTTATCATAAAAAGTCACATAGTCCAGATCCTGACGCTCAATTCCAGCTTCCTCTAGACAATATTCAATGGCTTGGGAGGGGAAGCTATGATCATGTTTCTTACGTGTGAAGCGCTCTTCCTGGGCGGCAGAAATGATCTTGCCATCCTTAACCAGGCAGGCTGCACTGTCGTGGTAGAATGCCGATATGCCCAGTATAAACACCTATCTGTCCCTTAGTTTCTATTCTCAGAGGATAATCGGTAGGGTTGTCTTTTTTGGAAGTAAGAAAGCAGCTGATTCAGGACCGGAACATATGCTTGAACTTGAGTCGTTTCAGCATATTTGATGAGCCCTTTTATCGTTCCTATAGCCTTATCAAATTGATTCTCCTCTGCGAACGACGTTGCCAGGGCAATACCACAACTCATATTCTGACCAGGACGAATTTTAGCCATTGAAGACAAACGCCTGGCAATATCCAGTGCTTTACCTCCATCCCGAATCTCTTCATCGGGGCAAGTTGAAAGAATCCAGGACATTCGTTCCAGAAAGTCGATGTCATTCGGGAGAACACCAAGAGCATCATTAAAAGTTTGCTTCGCATCTTTCCAGCGCCCCAATTTAAGTAGATAATTCCCCCGTTTAACCCAGCTGTTGGTGTTTCGCGGGTTTATAGAGATACTTTGTGAGTAATGAAACAAAGCATTGTCTGTAAGACCCTCATCTTCTGAGAGGATAGCAAGATGAATGTGGGCAATTTCGTTTTCTGGCGATGTTTTTAAAATTGTCTGAAAGAGCTTGCGGGCTTTCTCCACGTCTCCTTTTAGATAATATGCCTTTCCCAACTCGATGCGGGTGCTTTCATCATCACTCTTGAGCTTCAAAATGATTTGGCATTGTTCAATCGCCTTCTCATAATCACCAACTCGATTCAGTATTTTTATAAACTCCAGACGCGGCTTGATGGCTTTCGGATCCAACCAGCTTGCTTTTGTCAGATATCTAATGGCAAACTTAAGTTGATCTTTGCGAGATAGATAGAGACCCATTTCTTCCAATTTGATGAAATTATTAATCTGCGATTGGTAGTGCCTTTCTACCAGTTCAGGGACGTTTTCAAATTGATAGGTCTCAACAGCGTGATGAATTAAGCCTGCCAGGGCTTCTCCCGGTTCAATATTGTGCTGGAGCATAAATTCAGATAGTTGTCTGGTCCATTCATAATTCTGAGTTTTCAGCGCCAAATCGGATTGCTTGAGGATGAAATCAGCATTTCTTGATCGCAGAACCAGTACATCGAAAAGTGGATCAGAAGGGGGCATAAAACTTTCGTAATCGTTGGCTCTCTCAGTGAATTCCTGCGCATTGATGGAATCGTCTAGCTTGAAGTAAGCTTGACCCAACAATCGGTAGACAGGACCAAATCTTGGCTGGGTTTCGATTAATTCTGACAAGATTTCAATAGATTTTTTGGGTATATCTCTTTTAAGAAAACTGGTGGCTAAGCTCAGGGAAGCATAGGCATCCAATGGAAAAGCGCCACGGTTAGGAAGCTCTTTCTTTGTGAGACCCGCGGGGTAGTAGGGTTCGCCCTCTCCCACTTTTAACAAGGCTTCTTCCGCCTCCTTAAATTTATTCAATTTCAAATATTGATTCCCAAGCTTGAGCCAGGCTTGTGTCAGGTCTGGATTTTCATTGAGGGCGCGCTGGAGTAAGGAAATGGCTGATTCTAAGTCACCTAATTCTTCTTTGAGTAGTCCGAGATAATACCACCAACGCCAATCCGTTTTATCTAATTCTTGGGCAAGTCGGTAACATGCCTCAGCATGGTCATAAAAATAGTTTGCTTGATAAGACAGAGCCAGCTCACCTACTTTTTCAGCGCTGAGATCCTCCCTGCGGATTTCTGTATCCATTTCAGTGAAATGATCAACCAGTAATTGAGATGCCATTGAAATGTCAGGCGCTGGTGGGATTTTCTCTTCCAGGCGCAAATAGCTCTGACGATTAACAAAAAACCAGAGAATGGTTAATACAATAAGTCCCGTGAGAATCAGACTGACAATTCGGTACTTTTTGAAAAATTGGCTCAAATTATTTCCCATGATTTTCCCAGAGGGTAATACGATTCATGCGGTCATAGGGCGGGTAAACATGCATGCCGCCTGTGACAAAATCCATTTTACCGTCAGCGTTAAAATCACCCATCTCAAGAGATAGAATGTGGGTCGGATTGTTGGCAATATTATGCCGGATGAATGTCATATCTCCAGAATTTTCAAACCAGATAAAGCTCTGAGCCGTTAGTTGATCCCAAAGGTTAAAGGAACTCACGACAAAAATATCCAAATCACCATCTGAATCGATGTCCAGCGGTCGGGCATTATAGGCACCGCCAAAATTACCTATTCGGTGAAATTCAAATTGATAGTTCCCTTTGTTTTCAAGCCAGTTGACACCATGCCAGGGACGCGGTCGTGGCGGTATGTAATCAAAGGCATCTCCGTTGGTATAGAGTACATCCATATCCCCATCCTGGTCAAAGTCACTGAGCGAAATTCCACTTGACCCGAAATCATCATTGCTCACACCATAAATCAGTTTGGATTGGAAATTTCCTGCACCATCGTTTACAAATAGATATGTTTCTTCCCATTCCTGACTGACAATGGTAATGATATCCAGATCATTGTCCTTATCAATATCAATCAGTTCACAATTGATACCACCTGACAGGGTTTGCAGTATATGGCTTTCAAACTTCCAATCCCCAAGATTCTCCAGCCATCGGGTTTCCCCATCATCATAGCCAAATTGAATGGCAGCAAGATCCATATCCCCATCCCCATCCAGATCTCCTGCTCGGACATCAGATACGCGGGCAATATTCTGGATGATTTTATGGGGTGTATATTGGGTATTCCCATCATTTTCCAGGACCACAATAGAACCGATCTTATCATTGCTGGGGAAGAGCATTCCGAGAAGGCCCACCATGAGATCGAGATCCCCATCCCCATCTATATCGGCTACATTGATATGACTGGGAGCCATGATATTGTCAGCGAGAATCCTTTCATTGAATATACCCAGAGAGTCTTGTCGGATCCAGTTGATGGTGTTTTCCAGCACATCACAGACCACGATATCCAGCAGCCCATCTTTATCAAGATCAACCACCTGCAAATGCGAAATTTGAGGCGGCGATTCAAAAGAGAATCCGATTGAGCGCGCTTGAAGGAAGTCAATTTTTTCACCCATTATTCCTGAGTTAAAGGCTGTCGTTTCATGGGAAGGCTTGATAGAATCTATGAGTTGAGACAAGGTTTTTCCGGTTTTCTTCGCCTGATATTGCAGAATAGTGAGAGGCGCGCCAATCAAGACAATGAGGATGATCAATACAATCAGTACGGTCCTAGATTTATGAGGTTCAGCATTGACAGGAATGCGGGGTTGCTTCACAGGCTTCTCCCAGTGATTTGGTTTGGACTAGTTGGCATAATACCAGATAAAGATAAAACTCAGCAAGAAATAAAAAGATACTAAAGGAATCAGCCCTTTGAGTGCCCTCGCCCGATTCAAGGTCAGTTTTAACCAGATGCGCCAGGCATTCCGAAAGCTATAGGCAAATCCCATCAGAATAAAAATGACCTGAAGCCAGGGTATTAATCTGGGAACCAACTGAACCCAGGGAGAGCCAGCCTGTCCGAATAAATTCCAACCCCATCCAAGCGGATCTGATAATGCTTGTTGAATGAAGGTGATATTCACAAAAAGCATGGGAACAATAAAAGCGGTCCAAACAGATAAACTTAATGGGATAATCGATCCCGAACTGGCAATCAGCAAAGCTTTAGGGCTCTCTTGTATGCCTGTCACTTTTTTGGAAATATAATTGACGAGAAGCAGGGCAAGAGGGAAGAGCACCAAAGCAAAAAGCCAGAGAATGATCCCATAGATTGCAAATAGATCCCAGTTCCCTTTATCGATGATATTCACATAATCGCGGATTTTAGCCCAGGGTCCCAGATAGGTAATGGTATAGGCAGTTCCCAAAACGAACATGGCAATGGCAGTTATGGCTCGACTCAAAGTATGAGTACTGATTTCACTACCAAATTTTCGCCAGCGGAGTGTGACATTATCATAGAGACAACTTTTCATGCACTCCGTACACATGCCACAGTCAAAATTATCATTAATGTCTGCCACGTTGAGACCATAGGGACAGGGATAGCCGCCCTTACTGCCCTTTTCACAATAGTTAGCCCGGCACTCCTCGCAAACGGTTGCATCTGTTTTACGGAGCGCAAGTTTTCCTGATGTTGCATGAATGGCAATAAAGGTGTTGATGGGGCAGAGGTATCTACAGAACGAACGGTGTTCAAAAATCATGGATAAAATCATGGAAAGAATGACTAAAAATAGAATAGCATAACCAGTCATTTCTGGCTTGACCACCAGCGTGGTAGAGAAAGTCCCCAGCAGCAGGAAAAAGAGAAGACGGAGCCATCCGTTATCCAGAGATTTTGGCCAGGATCTCATTAATCCAAACAATTTGTTTTTATAGCGTCCCGTGCTTCCGCTCCGAACCCGCGTTACCGATCGCCGCTGCAAGAATTCTCCAGCCATGGGAATAGGGCAGATGGTACACCAGGAACGTCCACCCAGGGGTGTGAATACAGTTACCACAAAGAACATCCAGACGATCCAGATGACAAGCACACCCAGGTTACGCCCTGACATCTGGGTGCCAAAAATGGAGATCATCACTATCAGATAGAGAACCACAGCCCCTATGGACATCATCAGGGGTTGGAACCATCTCTTTTGTAGCAGACGTTTTAATCCCGGGAATTTCTGAAACAAATCCACTCCAGAATCATACTGCTCTAGCTCATCGGGGGAGAGCGGCATGTGTCTTGTGCGGAATTTTCGCAAAATGCCTATTAGAAAAAGTGCCAGGAGAGCGCCAATCCCTGCATTTAAGAGAAAATTTGGGTGCAAAATGAGCACGCCATGTTCAAAGGCATGCATGGGTCCGCACCAGACATGACATCGGAAGCTTGTTTTAGAAACAAACTGACCAAAGAATCCAGGATGATCTGCTACGATAATGAAAGAATCACTTATGGTGGGTGGGGCAGTCGGGTCACTGATTTTGAATTGAAGAATCTTGCCATTCCCAGGATTAACTTTTGCATCAATATCAAATTCCTGCATATAAATCGAATGCCCTGTATCTCGGGATGACATGGTGATAACAAGGGTATCTCCGCGATTACAGTGAATGATTGAGGGTGCTTTTCCATAGCGAAAATTTTCAATATGGATTCTTCTTAACTGGGGAGACTCGGCATGTGATAGTGCCCATGATAAGGGTAAGACCATGGCAATAAAAATGATCATGAGCTCAATCATAGAGATAGGAGGAGAAGTGTTTTTTACTGAGTCGATGGGAACTCCTGTTTGGACAATTCAACTATTTCGATTAGCTATTCATGTTACATCTCTCGTTCTTGAAAGGTATTAAAAAAACCGCTCCTGTTTATGAATTCAACTCCGATAGTGTATACGAGATATAATAATATGAACGATATTGATATAAAATGATAAAAATCGTTAATAATAACTTGACACGTTCATATTTATGTCGATATTCCATACGTTTGCTAAATAAAATAACGGAAAGCGTACATTTTATGCCATATCGAATACTATCAGACGTCCAATTACCAGACTTTCAGGATCGTCCCAAAAAGGAGGGAGACATTCTCCGTACTGCAGAAGATCTCTTTATGCAGTTTGGGTATGGCCGTGTGACCGTCGAGGAAATATGCCGAGAGGCCAATGTCTCCAAAGTTACATTTTATAAGTATTTCCCCAATAAACTTGCTGTTTTAGAAGAATATCTGGCTGAACGTTTTACCCTGGGGATGAGGATTTTCCAGAGAATTTCTGATGCCGATGCAAGTCTTCAGGAAAAAATGCAGGCCATGGTGGCCATGAAGCAATCGGCTGTGAGTCATTTTACACCCGTTTTTATAAAGAGTCTTCAGGGAACAGATGAAGACCTTCTGGCCATCATGGGCAAATGGACTCAGATGGGGATGGATGCCATGAAACAATTCTTCATGGATGCGCAGAAGCGGGGAGAAATTCATCCCGATTATAGTGTGGAATTTCTGCTGCATGTCTGGAATGTGTTGGGAGCTGATGCAAGTTCGGAAGCCGCTCTCAAAATTTATGGTGATGACTATGTCAAGCTTTCCACTGATTTTTTGAATTTCCTTTGTTTTGGTACCACAGGACCTCCACCAGAGGATCAATAAATTGAAATATATCATACCTGCAATTTTACTTTCATTTTCACTTCTATTTGCGGAGAGTGCTAACCTGAATCTGCAATGGAAGGGTCAGGCTTCACTCATGCACGTCAGCTCCTTTGAGGGCTCTTTCGATGAGAGTCCCACAACCATGCGTTACATTCCGCAACTCCGGCTGGATCATCAAGTAAACTCATCAACACGGCTTGGCTTTGATGCTGCTGTTGATATATACAACTATTCCCTGGGTGATTCATTAGTCGAAATGGATGGCGATCTGTATCGATTTACGCTACGCTATGACACACCCAAGACTCAGGTTCGCGTTGGATTACAGAAGATCAATTTTGGTCCCGCCCGCATGCTACGGGTTTTGCAATGGTTTGATCAATTGGATCCCCGAGATCCTCTGGCATTGTCTCCAGGTGTCTGGGCAGGTATGGGTCGTTACTATTTTGAAAATGGAGCCAATATTCGGCTCTGGACCATGGTTGATGCTCCTGATCCCCAGCGCGACTATTGGGGGGATATGGATAAATGGCCCTGGGACATGGGAGCCAGACTGGAATTTCCGATTTCAGCTGGTACACTTGGTCTGACAGCCCACAGCATGGATGTGCTGCAGCATAGCCAGGTTACTGAAAACCGGCTTGCCTTAGACGCACGCTTCGATGCAGTGGTGGGCTTATGGTCTGAAGCTATGTTTTCCCGCACGGAGGAACCCTTTCATCAGTGGGATAAGATCTCAGTTATGGCAGGTGTAGACTATACATTTGGCCTCGGGAATGGCCTGTACACGGCGTTGGAAATAGCCAGCAACAGGATGGGCAATATTGGTGATGATATGCCCTGGCAGGTCAGAACGCTGGCACTCATGGGTACCTATACTCTGGGATTGTCTGATGGATTGACAGCCTATCTATATGCTATCGATATGCAAATTCTTGATTCCCAATATATGCCTATGATCGGGTGGCAGCACACCAACGGAAATTGGCTCTTTTACGTGGCACTTTATGATATGCCTGAGATCGCTTACGCGGCCGGAATGTCACTACCATCTGGCACGGGCATACAACTAAACATTGCATTTAATCATTAATTCTTCAATTCGAACTAAAAGGAAAACAACATGGACAATAGCACACTGATCAAAACTCAAGGTCTTGTGAAGCGCTATCCTGTGGGGACAGGCCACTTTACAGCCCTCAAGGGAATCGATCTCAATGTAGACTCAGGCGAATTTGTTGGACTGGTTGGACCTTCAGGGTCAGGAAAAACAACCCTTCTCAACATCATTGGTGCCCTGGATGCCCCCAGTGAAGGAACCGTAGAAGTTCTGGGAAAAAATCTAGCCACATTGTCTGGTTCTCAGGCTGCCAAACATCGCAGTGCCTTTATGGGATTTATTTTCCAGACTTACAATTTGCTGCCTGTTTATACCGCGTTTGAAAATGTTGAGTTCCCCTTACTCTTGCTTGGTAAAAGTGCCGAGGAGCGCAAGGAACTGGTTATGCAGGCTTTGGATTGGGTTGGGATTGCAGATAAAGCTCAGAGTCGTCCAAAAATGCTTAGTGGTGGTGAAAGCCAACGGGTGGCTATTGCTCGGGCGATGGTGAAACAACCCAAGCTGGTCCTGGCTGATGAGCCCACTGCCAATCTGGATGCCAAGAATAGTCATCATATTTTGGAGACCATGGAAAAGCTGAATCAGGAACTGGGAACCACCTTTGTTTTTGCCACTCATGATGAGAAGGTCATTAGCTATCTGAAGCGCAAGGTGACCCTGGTGGATGGCAGTATTCAATCCGACGAAACCAGCTGATCTGGAGGAGGATATTATGATTTTATTTAAACTTGCATGGCGCAACCTGATCGGAGCCGGTTTACGGACCTGGCTCAATGTCCTCGTATTAGCCATGGCCTTTATCCTCATGATCTGGGGAAAAGGAGTGGTTGATGGTATGGCATATCAGCTCAATGATGCTATGACCAATATCGAATTTGGGAATGGTGGTCAGCTCTGGATGAGTGAATATGATCCCACAGATCCACTCACCATTGAAGATTCGCATGCACCTTATCCTGAGGAAGCTCTGGATCGCATTGCAGCCCACACAGCGGCACCAATTCTCATTCGACAGGGTACGATCTATCCTGAGGGACGCATGCAGACAATCCTGGTAAAAGGAATCGCGCCTGGACAAAAGGCCATGGACCTTCCCACTGACAAGATCGTAACTGGACCCACTGGTCTGACACCCGCCCTGATCGGCCAAAAAATGGCTGATAAAGCAGGTCTTGACGTAGGTGATTTACTTACTGTTCGCTGGCGGGATGCCAAGGGCACATTCGATGCTCGCGAAGTTGAGATTGTTCATATTATGAATACGGTTGTACAGACTGTGGATCGAAATCAGATCTGGATTTCCATTGAAGATCTCCAGGCGATGTCAAACCTCCAAGGTCAAGCCACAGTTGTTGCATTGGATGAACCCTTTGAGGGAAGTCCCACAAGTGCAGCATGGGTATACCGGGATATTGATTATCTCATGAAGGATATGAATGACATGATTAAGACCAAAAACTTTGGTGGTAATGTCATGTATGGGATCTTATTTGCCATCGCCTTGTTGGCTATTTTTGATACTCAAGTGTTAGCCATATTCCGTCGCAAAAAGGAAATGGGTACCCTCATGGCTCTGGGACTAACTCGTGCCAAGGTGATAGCTCTGTTCACGATTGAGGGCAGTATGCATGGTTTGATCGCCTTTACAGCAGGCTTTATTCTTGGGTCGCCCCTTTTCTACATGATGGCAACCAAAGGATATGCGATTCCTGGTGGAATGGATGATTACGGGATGGCGTTGGGTAATGTGATTTATGGGAAATACGGTCCAGACCTGCTCATTGGAACAACGTTGCTCATGTTTCTCACTGTTGTGTTGGTGAGCTATCTACCCACGCGCAAAATATCAAAACTGACACCCACTGATGCACTGAGGGGGAAATAATATGTTCAGATTTCTGATGAAGGGAATGCTGCGGGATCGTCACCGCAGCTTGCTCCCCAGTATTGTTGTCGCTATGGGCGTGATGTTAACGGTGTTCATGTTCAGCTACATGAAGGGTATGTTTGACGATTTCTTCAATAATGGAGCCATGTACGAATCCGGACATGTGAAAATTACATCCAGAGCGTATTATGAAGAAAAGGATGTCTTGCCTAACGATCTTGCCATGGAAAATGGTGCTGAGTTGATGGATATGCTCAGGAGTGAATATCCAGGGTTGCAATGGTCCGAACGGGTGAAATTTGGCGGTCTCCTCGATGCCTTCGATGAAAACCGCGAAACCCGAGCTCAGGTCGGCGCTGCAGGAATAGGAATCGATTTTTTTGGTCCCGATACGGCTGAACGAAACCGCTGGAATCTTGCAGCTGGTTTACAGCAAGGGACTTTGCCACAAAAATCAGGTGATATCCTCATGGGTAAAACCTTGGCCAGCCAGATGGATTTGAATGTTGGTGACGAGGTAACCCTGATTAGCTCCACAGTGAATGGATCCATGGTGCTGCAGAACTTCAACCTGGCCGGTATTATATATTTTGGTACCCCACCTATGGATAAGGGTATGTTTCTGGCTGACATCAACGATGCCAAGTTCATGCTTGATATGGGCGATTGGAGTTCTGAGATACTGGGGTATCTACAAACATCCTATTATGATGATGTGAAGGCACGCGATCTCGCTGCATCATTTAACGCCGCCCATAGTGATACATCTGACCGCTTTAGCCCCGAGATGATAGTTATGCTTGACGATGCTGGATTGGCTGAATATTTCGGTTATGCTGAAAAAGCCGGTAGTATCGTCAGCTTCATGATGATCTTTGCCATGGGTGTTGTCCTGTGGAATACAGGTCTCATGGGTGCCATTCGCCGCTATGGTGAAATGGGTTTGCGACTGGCTGTTGGGGAATCCAAGGGTCATGTATATCGCAGTCTCATTATGGAAAGCCTGGGGATAGCTATTGTGGGGACCGTAGTAGGTACATCAATTGGATTGGGATTCTCTTACTGGCTACAGGAGGTTGGATTTGACATTGGTAGTATGATGGGCGATAGTACCATGTTGATGCCGACCATCATCAGAGCCCACATAACTCCAGCAGCATTTTATATTGGATTTTTTCCTGGTGTCTTTGCCACACTCCTGGGATCAGCTCTATCCGGTCTGAGAATCTTTAAACGTGACACGGCAAGCTTATTTAAGGAATTAGAAACATGAGAAGCTTATTACCCTTCCTCTTTTTAGGCGCCATGCCTGGTATGTTAATGGCGCAGCCAGATGCAGATGAGATATTGCGTCGCATTGATATACAGATGGTCACTGAATCAGCCGAGGCTACGGCAACCATGGTTATCACCAATCGTCGTGGTCGAGAAACACGCATCACATCCCGTAGTTGGTCCAAGGGTGAAACAACCTCCCTGGTTGAATATCTAAGCCCTGCCCGCGAAAAGGGTGTCAAGATGCTCCGCTTGGAGGATGTGCTGTGGATGTATACCCCTTCAGCCGATCGTGTGATCCAGATTAGCGGACATATGCTCCGACAGAGTGTGTCTGGCTCTGATCTCTCATACGAAGATATGGTAGATAATGGCAAGTTACTGGATATTTATGATGCCGCAGTCGTTGGTGAAGAGATTTTCATGGACAGACATTGCTATGTATTGAGATTGCGTGCCAAAGAAGGTTCAGATAACGTTACCTATGCTCAAAGAAAAATCTGGGTAGATAAGACCCGTTACTTGCCGTTGAAAGAAGAGCGTTATGCAAAAAATGGGACAACGTTACTGAAAAATTTTGAAATACGCAGTGTTCAGAAAATTGGTAACCGTTGGTATCCCAAGGAAATGTATTTTAAGGATGTACTGGCTAAAGGACAAGGGACACTCTATATCGTCGAGGACATCAAGTTTGGTGTAGACATTCCGGATTATATGTTTACCAAAGCAGCCCTTCGGGAATAGAATAACTTATATCTGGTGAATAGAAGAGCCCGATCTGATAAATCGGGCTCTTTTGTCTCTACTTTAAAAGCAGCAAACGACTTGCAGAACTTTCAGTGCCATATCGGAACACCAAAAAATAAACCCCTGAACTAACCGGACTTCCTTCAGCATCACCCCCGTCCCAGGAATTAGAATAGATCCCCGGTTGAGTCTGAGAATGCTGGATGAGGGTCCGCACCAGCGTGCCATCAATACTGTAGATTTGAAGTTCCAGGTCAACAGCTTCCATAACTTGATATGAAATAGTGGTCTGGGCATTAAATGGGTTGGGGTAGAATTGAATATCAGCCAATACCTGATTTGGGACCTGTGTTAATACGCCATCATCCAGGGCTAAGATATTATAACAGGGACTCTGATAATCCCCGGAAATTTCCAGACCATCGCGGAAACCGGCAATATTGAATTCGGGGTAGCCGTATTCACCATCCCAGAAATCCAGAGTATAGGTACCTGGTAAAAAAGACGCAAACAACACATCCACTTCAAAGGGACAGATACAATCCACTAGAGGTCCCGTATCCACCATAGTGACATGAAAAGTGTCGGCGCTCAGCCAACCATTCCAGACTGGCATAAAAATGCAATTGAGCAAGGGTGTATTCCAGAACAGGTTCAAGGCATCTCCATTGACTGACAATTCTACAAATGAAGTATCCTCACGCATCATTATACAATCGGATTCTTGCTGTCCGGCTACGGAAAGACCTGCCCAAACAAGATCAAGTGAACCGTGAAATATGGGATCATAACCAATATCATCACTCCAAACATCTATTTGATATGTGCCTGGATTTATTCCAGTCAGACTGACTGCGAGATCAAAGTAGCACATACACCAGGCTTGATCTCCGGTATCAACCTCAGTAACTGTAATGAGATTGTCTAGTATGTTCACATCCCATACGAAAAGAGCTGCACAATTCCGCTCCGTCCTGTCATGATGGATGGTCAACGTGTCACCAGAAATACTTGTATATAGAGAATCTTGAGAGAATCCAATGCTAGCCAGAAGAAGAGAAATAAGTATTAATATAATCTTGTACATAAAACCCCCTTTATTCGGGGGAATCTACAATAAAGACTACGCTCAATCAATGATAAATGGCAAATAAAATCATGCCATAAATAGAGATATTAATTATTTCTTAATTTCCAGTCCGGCAATTCTGATTTACCCCGTGGAGACAGTGTGTAAGCCCCTTGTCCAAGTCGATCGAACCAGCCATAGACATTGTCATACAGAATGTTGCGTGCTTTGGGTTCCTCCAGGGCCTTGGCTATGACAGAGGCTTTAGTTGCTCCATGATCCTGCAAATATCCAGCGATGGCAATGGCCTTTTGGCGATAGGCCGTCATGATGCCTCGCTGCATACTGGTACCCCCTTGATTGGGATCACCCACCCGTTCTTGAAATTCTTTCAACATTCGTTGAGTTTGCTTTTTAATCTGACGCGGCTTGTATTCACCGGGATCACAGAGCACATCCACACTACCAATTTTTGCCGTGGGGTCTATTATAATTAAACCTAAACCCAGCATACGCATGAGCTTTACAATCTGTTTGCGTCGTTTCTTTAAAACGGCTAAGCCCTTTGGAACACCAATGTATATGGTATTGGAGATTTTGAGTCGGTCAACAGCTTGAAGAAGAATGGTCAGGTTAAGTGATAGTTTGAGCTCGACAATGATTGCAGGTTCCTCTGGGCGAATGGCTACAACATCACAATTGAGGATTTCACTTTTTACTTCATAGCCCTGCTTTTCCAGATATGATTTAAGCGGGGGGTATAAGTCGACTTCTTCCATACATTCCCAAACATTATATCTTATTATTAAGGAAATAAATTAAGTTATTTGCGGTAAAAACTAAGCGTAATCACTTACTTGAAATATTTGAGAAAAAAAGGGGAAGTATAGAATCATGCTTAATTATCTGAAAAATAATCCAGCAAAAAAACTGAACCGCAATATCCTCATTCTCGGTTTGCTCATTTTTATTCCAATGTATTCGTATATCGTCCAACTATTTGGAAAAATGGGAGTTGAAACCTCCGAATTTAATAGGGTCTGGCTTTCATTTGATGCTTCAGCCTTTGAAGCATTTTTTATGAAGGTAGAGGAAATCGGTCAATTGCAGACCTTTATCTGGACCTTTAACCTGAATCTTATCTCTATGACTGGCTTCATGCTCACCTTCTTTTCGCTAAGTCTCATGCTAGCTCGTCAACTACCCGATACCTCTCGACTGGCCAAATCTGCTTTTATATTCCCAATAGTTGCGATTGCAATCGCTGCTCTGGACATCATCCCAACCCTGGTTTTTTTGATGGCATCATCCAGTATTCCCACATTGTCCAATATGGTGATTTACACAATAAGTGGGGGCTATTTCACAAGAGTTATTCTATTATACACTCTTTTGCTATGGATGATTGTTGCCGGAATCACCTTATTGGCAGGCAAGGTGAGGGCCGCAAAAACCTAAAATTCCCTCAGGATGTAAACTGGATCTACCTGGTTTAGTATACCAGCGTTTGTATGGCATGAGCCTGGATACTTTGCTTCACAGCATTGATGCCAATGTAGAGCTTATAATCAATGGGGTCATCAGTATGATTCATGATGATCGTCGCCATCTTTCCATCCTCATTTAAGAAGGAGGTACTCTCCAACTGGGTTCTACTGGCAGAGGTACTGATACG
The DNA here is from genome assembly GCA_964508765.1 of uncultured Lentisphaeria bacterium. Taxonomy (GTDB): domain Bacteria; phylum Fidelibacterota; class UBA8477; order UBA8477; family JABMPR01; genus JABMPR01. Next base: position 131,174 of record CAZDVD010000001.1, on the reverse strand, counting down.
CTTTGCACCAGGGCGTACAAACTTAGAAAAATGCCCGATATAGTAATAACTCGGAGTATAAATCAGATCACCTGTCCTGGTGTCAGCATGTACAGGGGCAAAGCAGAGATTGTTGACATGATTGGGACCACCCGTTTCATCCAGTAGAATGTTCCAATCTGTCCAGCCCACAGTACCATGGTTAAAATCATTGATCATGGAATTTCCATAGCGCTCAGCATTGGGCCAGTGTTCATAGTGATCGGGATTGAAACTTTCTGCACAACCCTCAGTGAAGACAAGTTTTTTATCAGGATATGACTCTGTCACATTATTCAGGTTATTGTAATTGGGGTCGCTGCCCGTCCAAGTCTCATACCAATGGAAACCAATTCCCCATGCATATTTGGAGGCTTCTGGATCACCAAAAATAGTGTTAGCCCGATTGGCAATAAGATCACGGTTATGATCCCAGACAATGATTTTCTTGTCATGTAGACCTTCACGAACCATGGTAGGTCCCAGGTGGTTCTTAAGAAAATCACGTTCCTGTTCGGCTGTATAGATACAGGATTCCCAGCGCTGGGTTGCCATGGGTTCATTTTGGAGCGTAATTCCCCAGATAGGCATACCTTCAGCTTCATAGGCTTTAATAAATTTGGTGTAATACAGCGCCCAGGAGTCGTAATACTCAGGGAGCAGGTAACCACCGTGAAGCATCTCACCATTGCTCTTCATGTGAGGGGGTGGGCTCCAGGGACTGGCATAGAGGGGTAGCTTCCCACCTGCAGCCTGAATGGCTTTTTTGATGAAAGGGATGCGGTACTCCTGGTCATGTTCGATGCTAAACGTTTTTAACTCTTTGTCTGTATCAGAAACATAGGTGAAGCTGGCACTACTGAAATCACAACTGTGGATGGGGACTCGTGCAAGTGTATAACCGATGCCCTCATTCACATCATAATAGGATTTGAGAAATTCTTCCTGTTTATCATCCGGCAATTTTGCGAACACCTCTGCCGATGCATCAGTAAGCGCGCCACCAATTCCCCAGAAAGTTTGAAATGACTTTCCAGGATTGACAAAAATCGACACTTCGTTTTCTGTGGCTTGATCAGTCGGTTCGAAAGTAGTCGTCCCTGTTTTAGAGAGTCTGAGGTCTGTATTTTCAGCAGTTGTATATACTGCAACCACCTTACCGTCTGTGGTAAATTTCTGAACTGCATCACGATCTTCCTGGATGGGGGAACATCCCAGAAAGATCACACCAATAACCAGCAAAAGAAGTTTCTGTTTCATCATTTTCTAAGCCCTTTTTGTTGTGATCAATCCCAGGGTTCTAATTACTTCATTTAGAAAAAAAATCAAGTTTCAAATTGAACGAGTTTGGAGGTTTTGCTGGATCAAAGCGCATGGAATATGCGGTTTGCCATTTTCTCTGTTTCATTCAATCTGGAAGCAGTGGTAATTCCGTCACCTTCGAGGTTGGGAGGAACAAAATCACCTCGCCTGAGGTTGTGATGACAATGATTTTGTCCGATGGACCCACCCTATCGAGAAAGGTGCGTACGCTGGTATTCATCTTATCTGCAATACTTGAATTCAAAATGACTATATCTGCCCAGGCATCTGAATCAATTGAGTCCAGACTGGAAACATCAGTGACTTTTATATACACATCGCGGACGCTGAGTTTTTTTGCCAACCGTTGAACCACATCATTTTTATAATCACTTCCCTGAGTGGCAATGAGCACTCTTTCATTGAACTCAGGGTTGCCGAATTCCATATCTTCTGCGTGTCGAGGCCAGAATTTGATGACATACCAGGCTGAGAAAACGATGACCACGAGACAGATTACGACCAGGATCGCTCCCAGGATTTTAAACAGTTTCTTCATGATATTTCCAAATAAGCATCAGGATGGGAAGGATTATACAATAGCCGACGAAGGTCGCCAGCACGTCATACCAATCGAAAGTTCCTCGGGGCAGATAGGGTTGGGCAAACTCATACAAGATATATCCACCTGCAAAGAAAGCAGCCAGGCGATAACTCTGCAACCGCTTTTTTCTATCTGGATAGACCGGTTTCTGCCCTTCAAGTTCTAGCCAAAGACAGATAGCAAAAAAGAAGCAGTCTTCCTCGTCATCCTGAGCGGAGTCGAAGGATATGGATCATGAGTTAATGAGTTAATGAGTTTCTGAATTGGGGCGTTGATTGGCTTGTCGCCCGTGGCTTTGTGGAGGGGGGTTATGAAATAAAGAGGGTTACAGGTATAGGGTGGCCTTAGTTATAATTGAGACGCGGATTCCCTTCCGGGTAAGATACAACTCATATGATCAGCATCATGCAAACTCAATAGAGTCCTACTAATACCAAGTCGAATTCAAAATACTTTTTAAGGTGTCATACTTCGAATTTGTCCTTCCGGCATCGCTAAAAGCGCGAAGACGGGTGGCTATCTGAGATCAAAAAACAAAAAAAGACCATCTCTTGTTATGAGACAGTCTCTTAATATGGAATTGATGAGAAAATTATTTTAGAAGCACAATTTTTTGCATGATCTGGGTTGACTCTCCTTCAAGAACCACAAGATAAATTCCAGAGGCTAAACCATCCGCATTTAACACAATCTGATGAGTACCAGCAGTCTGGTGACCCTGAGAAAGTGTAGCTACCAACTGCCCTACCGTACTGTAAACGTTAATCCGTGTCACCATTGGTGAAGCAAGATTGTACTCAAGTGTGGTTGAGGGATTAAATGGATTGGGGTAATTCGGCTCCAAAGAAAGAGTAATGGGCGACACTGTCTCTGAATCTTCATTCAAGCCAGTTGCAACCTGGATGTCGCGAACCAACCTGACAAAGTTATCTATGCGCACCACATCACCCTGTGGTCCATGACCTTCAGGATAATCATCTGCAGATCCCTCTTTAGGATCGCTGCGTTGAGCTCCGGCACCATGAACATCCAGTAGAGATACAGTAAAGGGCGGCACGGGTTGCGCCATAAAGCCCAGGGCTTCACCAAAACAGACATAGGCACCCCAGGCGCCATTGTGCATGTTGGCGTGGGTGGAACTGCTCCAATAAAATGGATAGTTCTGTTCACCACCCTCATCTGTGATGGCGGTACAATTAAATATAGAATCTATGGCTGCAGAATTTGTGGTTGCGGGAGAACGTGAATAATCCAGAATACTGTGTAATTCCTTGGCATTGGGCACACGCCAGTCATTGTGACCCAGATAATTCTCAGTATTTTTGGTTTGAGCATAAGCCAGTGCGGCTTCCCAATCCATACCGACCTGACTATCATCCTGCATCCACATGAGTCCAGTTGCTAGATCACTAACTGTACTGTCACCATTATCTAAGAAATCATTGATACCATAAGCCTCGTTGCCACGCACATAGAGCACATAGAACTGTTTGTCCTCAGTTTGTCCTGGCATGGGACCTGTGGGATAACCCTTGATGCGACCATCCACAAAATTGACCCCGAACATGGTAGCATCACCTCCCATGGTGGTACTGACATACAGGGTGGTACTGGCATACTGACCATCGATGATACGCTCACCGGCGTCGGTGTCACCATAGGCTACATCAAAAAAGGTAGTATCCACAAAGGGGATCAGTGTCTCCGTGTCAGTGCCATTGTATCCGCTGGGGTCTTCCCCTGAAAACATGAAGAGGGAATAGGCTTCTTTTATCGAGGGCAATCGCCAATCTGAGTATCCAGCAAGACTAAAGGTATCCGCTCCGGCTACTGCTTCAGCCTGACTTCGTTTGTCATTAATATTGGTGATCCCATCTCCATTTAGATCGGTACTTTGCTGCCACATGAGACCAGTAACATTGTCCGTCACTGTTCCATCGCCATTATCTATATAATCGGGTTGATGGCCGTTGATGGAGGCATCCTGGCCATAGAAATCAGCACCTATTTGAGGAGCGGTGATCTCATCCTGATTGTTATAGAATGTGTTCTGACCCGTATCCACAATTCTGTAGGTCTGGGCGTTCAGACCTAGAGCCAGACAAAAACCTGCGACGAATACTTGAAGTGATTTATTCCATCTTGAGCTTGTGTATTTCATTGTATTTCCTTTTCATCTCTCAGCCATAAAATTAATCAAGGCAAATAATAATCAACGGATATTGCTCTGCTGTTTACATGGGACGACAGCGTGGAAATGGCTCTTCGGAATTCAGAATCACTGTATAGAAAGGTGTATCCTGAAATCTCTGAAGTTGCATAAGGTTCAACCAGGTCAGCGTAGGTGTTGTACTTGGATTGCATGGCAGAGGGTTCAAACCAGTTGTCCCTGACTTCCCTGACGTAGGTCTGGTAAACTGATCGATAAACATCATCATCGTAAAGATATTCAATAAGTGGCCAGGCTTCAGAGTGCAGATCTGAAAAATTCAGATTCAAAGAACCTCCCATTTTTCCCTCTTGAAGGGCTTCGTTGTTATCCCAGGGAATCCAGGTCAACTTGTCCGTCTCAGGGTTATTATAGAGATAATAATTATGGGTCATTACACCATAGGTATCCCAGTTCTGGATAACCGTATTCACGGCGAGATACCTGAGGAACACATCGGTATCGAAAATACTATCCAGATCAGTCCTCCATTCTGCAGGATTGCTGAATCTGGTATTGGCGTGTAGTGCTTCAAACAGCGTTTGGATATCTGACCAATCACCGTCATCCTCATTGGTCTTTTTGGTGAAATCTGACTCATTGAAGGATCCCGCGGCAAAGCTTGCTCCGTCATATTCAGGCTTATACAAGTTGCCCTCATCACTTGCGAACTGAGTCTCTATGACCGTATCATCCACTTCTTCTACCAGGGTATAGAGACCAAAATATTTGGGACCGTCCCCATGATCGATATAGACCTCATAGAAGGCAGTGTGAGAAACGGCCAATCCAGCATCCTCGAACACTTCAGCAGCTGCCTTCTCTCTCAGGAAAGAGCTGTCGTCATAATTGTTTTTAAGACTTAGCTTCTTAAACCCGTAGAATCGCTGATTATCTATCTGAGTGTAATCATCTTCAAATTCATCAAAGTCCAATTTAAGGGAGAGTTTGAGAATACCAGATTTCCATGAAGTCATAAGACTCGAATTGCCTTTAAAACGCATGCCAACTCGATACCATTGGGTATCATTATAGAAGACATCTGCAGGGACAAAGATGGGATTTTCATCGCTAATATCATCAACTCCCCCAGGACCATTGCCGGGAGGTCCCTGATTACTTCTTCCGAACTCGCCATAGAAATTAGTCATATCATCCAGCATGAGCTGCCAGCGTGCAGATGTCATAGAAATGTCAAAGCGTTTGACCTGGGTATCATCAAAAACCTCATCAAAATCAGGATCGGCACTTTTGCTGTGGGTTGCTGTGGTCCAGTCCGAGGTTTCGAAGTCAGTATCGTCAATTGTAAGCTCTAGAGTGTTCGAATCAGTGGGGAAAACATCGCAACCCCCAAAACCTACTAATCCAGTTGTGATGGTGATAAGGGAAATGATGTTGAATATGGTACTTCGTTTAACCCTGGTTTTCTGGTTATTCGGCTGATGTGCTCTGTGTTGTAATTTCATATTGTATCCTTTTGGTGCGATTTCTTAAATGTTTGCTCTTGACAACTAAGACGCTTTTTGAGGAAGAACCTTGCGGTCTATTTCGAATTAATTATTTGACATGACAATAATATGTTATGGAAGGCGCTAAAAAAGTGGATCAACAACAATGGAAATACTAGCAGAATGATCTGGACAATTCGAGTGAGTCTCTTAACTCCAGGGTATAAATCTCACACCTTATAATTTCAATTTATACGTTAAGCTGAGTATGCGTGTGTTTTTGTCCTCAATGGCGAACGAATCAAACTTATAACTCACTCCGAGATAATTCTTTTTAAACAATTTGTAATCCGTTCCAACAGAATAGCGAGTTTTGTATAATTCAAAATCGCTTAACTGTTGAAATACTTCTATCCCTGCTGAAGGAGTTATTTTACAGTTGTCAATATCATATTTAAAAGAACCTTTGTATCGTATAAATTCTTTGTCCGTTATGGCATCATCGGCATAATTGCTGTAACGAAGCCGGAAAGCTGGTTCAAAGCGATTAAACTCTTTCTTCATGGTAGCGCTTAAGGCAACGCGGTTGAAGTATTCTGTGTCCTTCTCATCACGCAAATTGACAACAAACCGATATGTTGCACCCAATGCGAATATTTTGGAGGGTTTGTATATAGCCGCACCCTCAAAGAGATATTTGTCTAGTGCCAGGTTTTCATCAAAACGAAATTCTGGTGATAGGTTCAGTTTTAATTGGTCAGATAGTTTATATCCTAACTCTATGGATGTTCTGGTCTGGTGATTGCTTTCAACTTCCTGTGCATTCACAATGGGGATAAAAATGAGTAAAACAACAATCAACCCAAAAACCAGGAATCTATATTTTTCTATATTATTCATAGTCTTCACATGGAGATATTTGATTGTAATTTCCATTGGCATTGAAATAAAGTATGATATGGGCCACATCCTTGAGGTAGTCTATCTTTTGGATTTCGTACCTATTGATGTTGATTCCAGTACGCTTTTTCAGATCGGTCAATAGAATGTCATCGTTTAACCCATTAATGTTTTCGATTTTTTCATAAATTAACTTTATAGAATCTTCTTGTATAAGCATTAACCGCTTTTCAAGGAGCCACAAACCAAACACAAGTGCTGAATTAGTGAAAACAAGTTCGGCATAACTCACTTTGGTATTTGCCAGTGCGTTCATAACTGAAATTCCAATAACAATAAACAAATAGGTCATTTCTTTAATTGGAATAGGAGATGTTCTGTATCGAATAATTCCGAATATTGCAAACAGACCTAAAGCAAATCCAAGTTCGAGCTTTACGTTATTTAAAAGGAAGCACATTAAAAAGACAACTACTCCAATAGATAAATAGCTAAAGTAAAAGTCTTTTCGCTTACTGTATTTAGCGTACATAAAATGTACAATACAAAATATCAAAAGTGTGTTTATGGTAAATCTGACCAGAAGTATGGAAAGATCACTTACATCAATTAGTTTAATACCGAGAAACCTGAACTGGTTTTCCCAGTCCGACACTTCATGTACAGGCAAGTTGGCTACGATAGTGTTTTGCAAAGCGTCAATAATATTTAGCATGATATCCAGACTCTCTAGTTGAGATTATATAAATTGCGATCAGTGTGAATTGTTTTTTCAATACTTCTGATTTTTCTTTTGAAGTTATTACGTTTAAGCTCTGGGTCAGTAAGTGTACGACCAACGCAGTACTTACTAAACCCGGAAGTTTTAATGCGTTGATCTCGAAGAGCTAACATCAGGGGTGAGGGTGCTCCACGTCCATCTGATTTAATCTCCACGATAACCAAATTATGAACGGGTATTATCTTGTCAGCCAATTGAAATTGGAGATCCAGATCGATTGTGCAGCGTTCTCTGAAGTTCTTATTCACCAGGGTTATTCGTGAGAACTCATTATTCAGAGATAGATGAAGATCAGTGTATTCAAAGGGTATATGCCTACTTAAGAATTCTTGTTCATACTCAGTAAATATGGTCTGTCCATATTCTGTCTGTATGCGTCTTTTCTTTGTCTTTCCCTTATTGCTTTTAATTTTCACTTCCAGAAAACTAACTCCTGAAGAGAGATAACTTCTGCGTCTGACCTTAAAGCGATTTAATTTTCCATTGTGATGTTGAGAAAACATCATGTTATCATTTGTATCATAGTAGGTTGATGCATAAGATTGAACAGACTGGTCATCTATTTGCAAAAGGAAATAATTATCTCCGATCATCTTCAGTAACTCATTTAGATGATCAGCGTGAAACCAATACTTTTTGTCAGTCCGATGCATCAATTTTACTTGATCCATTTGTTTCAGTTCAATTGGGTCGAAAGAAAATGTGTCCATGGTTAACTCCGTCACTATCTGTTTCGTTCTATCCACACTTTTAAGACGCCAATAATGACAAAGTCTTGTGCACGTTATTAAATATTATCAATTCTCATTGTAAAAGTGATTGTTAAAACAGATCATGCAAAGGCCTGGTCTAATTAACATTGCACCAGGCCCATATTTAATATGTTATAGCAAATCTAGAGCAGGGCAATTTATAAATTGTCAGGTCTTTATGTTCGCCATGAGTCAAAAGCTTGTTTTTCAAACTCCATACGTCCATCCGAACCTTTATAGATATTTATCCAGGCCTGTTATGAGTGTTGAATATTTTGATAGACGGTTCATGATGTTAACCCCACGAGACAATAACTGGAATTTTCTTTTCCGGTGAAATAGTAATGGCATCCACAGGACAGTACATGCGGCAGAGGTGACAAATCTGGCAATCCTCCGGATAGGCAATGACAGCCTTTTTGGTTTTAGGATCAATACGCAGTACATCTGTAGGACATGTCTGTACACAAGTTCCACAACCGATGCATCCGTTTATCTGTTCAATAGACATATCGAATACTTTCTGGTTTCATGATTTGGCAACGGTGGTTTATCTGAGGACAGTTTTCGGCTGGACCACCTATGGGACATGGTTTTACACTCGTCCCACCGATACATCCATTTATCTGTCCAATAAACATTTCAAACGCTCTGGTCTAGTTGACTTCCCGGACCAGACGGATATAGTTATAGTATCGCTCGCCACCTTCTCCCAGAGGACCGCCTTCCACCTTGGTATCAAAGCGCACAGCGCCAGCTCCGTGGGTGTCTTCACCCTCCGTATCAACGGCCCGACCAAAGGCAACATACCAGGCGTAGTAGTAGGGATTGCCTTCCTGGAATAATGCGGATGTGCTTGTCCAGTAGTAGCCGAAATCGTCTGTTCCAGCTTCGTTGACGATAGGAATGGAGGAGAACATGGGATCAATAGCCGGGAAGGCACCGGAATAATCAACTAGTCCCTGCAATTCCTTCACATCCGGCAATCTCCAATCAGAGTAACCCGCCCAGGAAATTGTATCTGCGAGGGTGAGAGCTGTTCCCCAATCAATTGCCAAGCCAAAATCGGACTGTGCCCACATCAACTCGGTAGCTGCATCGGTGATGGTTCCATCTCCATTATCAGTGAGCTCGTTGATGCCATACTCGTCACCGCGAACAGCCCTGACATAATTACCCATAAGTCCACCTGCTTCAGCAGGATAGGCTTTGATGTGTCCCGTAACGTGGTTGACGCCAAAGGCGGAAGGGGCACCATTATGGGTTGTACCAACATAGTAGTAGTTACTAGACCAGAATTGCTCGTCCTTGGTTACTTCACCACTGGCCAGATCAAACACATCTGTATCCAGATAAGGCCATCCCGTTGCAAAATTGCTGATGGAATAGAGCTCTTTGTTGCTGGGTATGCGCCAGTCATCATAGCTACCCAGTTCCAGATCTTCACAGTAATCCACGGCTTCTTGCCAGTTATAACTTGCTGAACTGGGGACTTTCTGCCACATCAAACCCGTATTATAGTCTGCAACAATGTTATCATCAGTAGCAAACGAGTACAGATTGCCATCAAATTGGGCATCCTGGCCGTAAAAAGCCTCACCTGCAACAGGTGCTGTGATGACATTTCCATCAGAATCGTAGCATGCCTCTTGTCCCGTATCAACCAGGTTGTAAGACTTCTCAAGGGTTGGGAACGTGAATGTGCCATTCGTTTCATCTGTATCAGTTGTGGTGTCTTCACAACCAATCACCAGAAAGAGGCTTAAGATTAAGATGAATATATTTTTCACGATGAATTCCTTTCAAGCATTTATTCTTGACTATCGTCTACTTCGTTTTTGTTGTGGTGGACGCTGATTCTTTTGAAGTGATTCAAATTTTTTAACCTGATCTCTATTAAGGAGCACCTTCACCTCCGCTTGGAAATGTTTTCGCAATGCTTCCATGGTCTGACGGGTGTCCTGAGGGGAGGTCTTGTCAGCATCCATGACTTTCTGAGCCTCTTCGAAGTGGGCAAAATAGAGCCCTGAGATCTGAGCCTTTTGGCTGGTAGTTAATTCCAGAGCCTGGTCCAGTTCCTCAATCATGTCTGCGATCTGGGCTTTATTGGGAAGAGAAGGAGGTCCTTGTTGTCCACGTTCGGGTTGTGCTTGAACTGAAGTGGTGATTAACAAAAAGCTCAGGGTGATAAGCATTCTTCTTTTGATGTTATTTAATTGCATGGTGTTCTCCTTTTGGCTTTTCCGGCTTGTGCTGCGTTCTGATGATTGAGACGTTCACAGAGGAGAAACCTTGCACTTTTCTTTTTATTTATTTTGAGCACAAGGTTCTGACAAAAATGACGTCAGAACCATTGCACCACGGCTGTGAATGTTCAAAGATGTTGTACCCCAGAAGTGGATTGACCCTATATTGAGGTAAACGCAGGATACTGAGTGAGTACAAAACCAACAACATCTGAAGCAGCTGAATTTCGCAGGGTCGTGCTGGAACACCAGGAGCGGGTATATAGTACTTGCTATCGTTTTTTGAGATCTCGAGAAGATGCTCAGGATGTCTCCCAGGACGTATTCATCCAGGTGTATAAATCTCTAGATGATTTTAGAGGTGAGGCTCAGCTTTCCACCTGGATATATCGCATAGCTGTGACCAAGAGTTTGGATTTGATTAGAAAACAGAATCGCAAACGCAGATTGGGTTCAGTAAAAGCTCTGCTATCAATAGGCAGTGATGAAGGTGAAGTGGATGTGGCCGATAATTCTACCCCGGAAACGGATCTCATGGATGCCGAGCGAAACCGGATATTGGCCTGGGCCGTCGCAAAATTGCCAGATAATCAGCGTGTAGCAATCACCTTGAGTAATTATGAGGATTACAGCAATCAAGAGATTGCTGACATCATGAGCACCTCTGTATCAGCAATTGAGGGATTATTGCATAGGGGTCGTAAAAATTTAAAGAAACACCTAACAGGGCATTATTCACCCTGAGGTTATTGATAAAGAATTGAGGAGATATGAAAAAACGCAACCATGACGAAACTCAAGAACAAGTCAATTTGACGCTGGATGCATTTGGCACGGATGAGCCACCTGGAATAGATCCCTGGTTTTATCAACGCCTGACAAATCGTATCAACCATGAATTGAGCGGCGAGGTACCAGCTCAACAAACTTGGTGGAGCCATGTGCTGAAACCCAGTATGCTGGTCGGTCTCGTAGCTTTAAATGTTGTAATGATAGTCTGGATTGCTACCCCAACCGAAAGCACATCGTCTGGGCAGACAAATTCTATCGAAGCATTGACAACACAATACGGGCTAAATTTCGCTGATACGTATCTTTTAAGCGATAATGGAGAATAGAAAGATGTTGGACATTATTAAACAACAACGCATGATGCAGGCCACCGTTGTCATACTGGTTCTACTCAATCTGGCACTCATCATCTTTATGATTATAAATAAACCTCCACGACAGAATGACGTGGCTCCCCAGGTCAGACTGGAATCTTTTTTACAGACTGAATTGGAGTTGTCAGACGGTCAGATGGATGCCCTGCACAATATCAGAAAGCAGCATTTTGACAATGCTCACCCCAACATGACAGCATTAGCTGATTCTCTGGAATCCCTGATTGCTGAGGCATTCAAGCCCATCTCAGATTCAACACGGGTGAATAAGTTAGCACAAAACATCTCAGATATTCATGTTAAAATGGATCTGGCGCTGTACAATCATTTTGTCCAGCTCAATGCTCTCTGTACACCTGAGCAACAGGATCGGCTCAAAGATTTAGCAGGCAAAATGATGCCCGGGAGCTCACAACCACCACCTCCTGAAGGACAAGGCACACAGGGAAGAGCTCCACATCCAGATGGACGGGCTCAGGATAGACGACCACCACCGCCTGGCCAGGGTCCCGATCGTGGAGCTCCTCCTCGCGACAGATAAACCACACTTAATTAAAAGAAAGACGAACGAATGAAAAAAATAGGGCTAAGAGCCTGTATAATATTCCTGATTGCATCTGTGTTAAATGGTCAGGACTTTTATGATATCAATACGATTAATAATATCGAGATCACTTTTCAGGAATCTAATTGGGACTATCTCTTGGATAACCTTGTCAGTGCCGGAAATGAAGAACGCCTGATGGGCTCAGTGAACATAAATGGTGAGGTTTTTGACAGTGTGGGTGTGCGCTATAAGGGTAATAGTTCTTATCGCTCGAACCAGGTCAAGAATCCCCTTAATATTAAATTGGACTATATCATAGATGATCAGGAGATTCAGGATTATGGCACGGTCAAACTGGCCAATGTATATAAAGACCCCAGTTTTGTCCGCGAGACCCTGGCCTATGAGATCGCACGCAAGTATTTCCCGGCCAGTCAGTCCAACTATGCCAAAGTCTCCATCAACGGGACTTATCTGGGGCTCTATACCAGCGACCAGGACGTAGATAAATACTTTATGCGCAGCAATTTTGGCAGTGACGAAAATGCCCGCATTAAAGGTGAAATATCCAGCAATGCCATGCCCGGAAGTATGGGGGGTGTCTGGCAATATTATGGAACAGATTCTAGTGACTATTTTGGTAAATACGCGCTTGAATCAGATGAAGGCTGGGGCGAACTGGTAGAATTTCTGGATACCTTGAATAATTATACCGATGACGTTGAACAAGTACTCAATGTGGATCGACATCTGTGGTTTCTAGCCTTTCAAAATCTGTTGGTGAATCTGGATGGTCCCATCAATAATCCGCAGAATTACTATTTGTATCAGGATGATTTGGGACGTTTTAATCCCATTCCCTGGGATTTCAATGAATGCTTCGGAGTCTTTACCAATTTGCAGAGTGCTGGTCCTCAAGGTACCTATCAATTGCAGAGACTCAGTCCCTTTGTGAATATGAATGAAAGTGACTACCCTGTAATTAGCAAGATATTGACCAATGACGAATACAACAGAATGTATGTGGCTCACATGAAAACCATGCTGAACGATGTCATCCTGAACGGTTGGTATCATGATCGAGTGCTTGAGCTACAGGATATCATTGCCACTGAGGTTCAGGCTGATCCAAATAAATTTTATACCTACTCAAATTTCTTGAGCAATATTGACAATAGTATCAGTTCAGGGGGACCGCATCCAAGTCCTGGGATCATTGGTATTACAGAGTTGATGGAGACGCGAGCTACGTATATATTTGCTTTATCCGAATTCTCCGCTCAAGCACCTGAGATAGGCGCATCCGTCAACAATCCTTCTCAGGTATCTGCCGGCTCAGCTCTGACACTTTCAGCTACAGCTGATAATGCCACGTCAGTCAGTCTGCGCTACCGTGAGAGTGTTTCGCAACCCTTTCAAATTTTAGAAATGCTGGACGATGGTTTGAATGGGGATAGTCTGGCAGGAGATAACATTTATGGCTCCGGTGAAATCATAGTCAATTCAGATCTGCAGTATTACTTCTATGCTGAAAATAGTGGTGCAGGAGCTTTCCTGCCGGAACATGCTGAGCATGAATTTTTATCTATCGCTGTGATCTCAGATGTGGTTATCAACGAATTTCTAGCAGACAATGAAACAGTCATTGCTGATCAGGATGGTGAGTATGATGACTGGATCGAGCTATACAACAATACGGATGATGAGATATCCTTAGAGGGGTATTTCTTATCAGATGATGGCACTGACCTGACTCAATGGAGTTTCCCAGACACGTCGATCCCATCAAATGGGTTTCTCATGATTTGGGCTGACAATGATGAAGAACAATCGGGCTTGCATGCCAACTTTAAAATCTCAGCTTCAGGTGAAATCCTCTATTTGTTGAATGCAGATACGATGATGGTGAATGAGGTCAGTTTTTCAGAACAAGTGGATGACTCATCCTGGGGTCGCTACCCTGATGGCCTTGGTTCTTTTGGGCGGATGACGCCAACATTCAACTCAACCAATCAAATCCTAACACATATAGATGAACATTTTAGTGCATTGCCGGATGTGTTTATTCTCTCGCAGAATTTTCCCAATCCCTTCAACCCCAGTACAACCTTAAGGTATCATCTCCCTGAATCAGAGATAGTTACTCTGATCATTTATGATATCCAGGGACGGGTGATGAAGTCTGTAGACACTGGAACTCAGCAAAACGGTTGGCATCAATTCACCTGGGATGGACTGGATGATTCTGGCGCACAGATTTCCACAGGAGTTTATCTGGCCAGAGTACAGGCTGGTTCACATGCAGATGTTGTGAAGATGATATTTTTGAAATAATAAAAAAGAGCCTCCAAAAATGGAGGCTCCATAGATTTACTTATCCTCAGTATGCTATTTCAGGAGCACTATTTTCCGCTTTAACTGAACAGATTCTGCTTCCAGAACGACAAAATAAACACCAGAGCTTAAACCATGCCCATTAACCATAATCTGGTGTGAACCTCTGGTTTGATATCCCTGATACAATTGGGTTACTTCCTGACCCAACGCGTTGAACAGAGTGAATTTTATATCGCTGGAAGTTGGGAGTCCATATCGTAGTGTTGTGCTTGGGTTGAACGGGTTGGGATAGTTTTGGCTGAGCGAGAAATCCTCAGGGAGTTGGCTCTGAATATCATCGTGAATATCTGTGGGCACAACCAGGGGGACATTACCAAACACACTGGGATTATGCCAGGCATCGTCCGCAGTGAAAATGGAAGCGATAGCGCATTCACGATCACCACCATTGTCATCATCATCCACAGCCACATCAAAGCCGAGATAATCAACAGAACTTGCGCTTACACCCAATAAACTCCAGGGGAAAGCTACTTCAAGATTATATCCCACTGCTGTGGCGTATTGTGAGTAGACAATACCAGTCGAATTATTTACAGAGTTATTGCCAATCCTGATGACATCATCATTCCAGCGAAACCCAAATTGAAAATCGTTGATACCATCATAACTTCCACCACTGCTGTTGTCAGCGTCAATAAAGACCTCCACAACATCATCCATGTACCATCCAGCACCGGAATCATTGATCAAGGTCTCATCATTGACCTCAACCAGGAGATAAAGGTTGGTGTCATCAAACATACCTTTCCACTGAGCCTGAAAGTCAGCCGTACGAACGCCCACGGTTACATTGTTGATCCCCATTTCAGGTGTGTTCACCCATTCACCCTCAACCTGATCATCCACAGTGATACCCGCGAAGGTCCGGTAAAAAGCGGGTGCTGCAGTAGGCAGGTTCCTATTCACTCTCACGGTGAGAGCATCTGTATCTTGGCCACCATCCTCATCTGTTATGGTGAGCACAATGAGATGAACCCCTACATCAAGATCTAACGTCACCTGTGATCCTGTGGCTTGTTCAGATCCAACCTCAGACCAACTATAGCTAACGATATTACCGTCACTATCTGTGCTGCCGCTTCCATCCAGTGCAATTGATTCAAAACCATTCCCATCCATATCGATGACAGTTTGATCCTCTCCAGCCACGGCAGTGGGCAGATAATTATTGATCACATTAATCAGAACATTATCTGAGTCAGTATTTCCCTCATTGTCTGTAACGGTAAGTGTAATTGGGTAGAGACCAAGAGGGAATGTGAGTTTGGGCATTTCACCTGTTGTAAGTAGGGTATCGTTGTTTGTCCATTCATATAAATCTATGCTACCGAAGCGATCACTGCTCAAGGAACCATTCAGGGTAACCAGGGCTTCCCCATCATCATTTTCATCCAACACAACCTGGTCTGATCCGGCATGGGCGATAGGCGGATTCGCAACGCCACCACCTTCATAATAAATGTCATCCAGACCAAACTCGCAGGCTGATCCGTTCTCCTCTAGAATAACAAAAGCATAGTTGAGCATGCGCATGTCAATGGCCACGCCTCGGAGGTGACTGACAGGAATAGAAGCTTGCCCCCATTCACCATCGCGCACCAGCCCGTGGGTGGTTTGATTGGCGGGGAAGGTCACATAATTCTGATTATCCCATGTATCGATGACACCGATTTTGAAAGTGATATTGGCGGGGATTTTTATCATGAATTTGAGGGTGCCGTCACTGAAGTTGGTCAGGTTCAGGGGTTGGACTGGTAAGATACCAGCCCCAAACCATCCGCTTCCCGTGGTTTGCCAGGAAATTCCATTCTCACCCTCGTACGGGGGAATGGTCCCATCAACAAGGGTTCCAGCCCAGACATAAATTTCAGAAGAGACACCGGCCTCTAGTTCACTATTAGTAGGTGTGGTATCTGTATAAATTCCAAAGGTTCCACTTTCAGGATAGGGAGGACCCACATTGATGCTGCCCTGACCATTCCATTCATAAACCCTGATGTAATCGACGTACATATCGGCTGGAAAAGGCATGGTGATGGGTGCGCCACTACCGGGATCACCCAGATTGGATGCATCTGTAAAGGCTCCTCCAATAGCGAGATTGGCTATGAGATAGAAGGGCTGCTGGAATTCAGCAGAGACACTATCGATGGGGAAGGGTTCGGTATAGAGATCATGCTTAACACCATCATCAATAACCGTAAAGCGAAGGCTGGCATCATCCCAATACAGACGGTACGTGATAAAACGTTCGATGAGAGGATTGTCATAGTTGTAATAAAGCCTGTTGTACTCATCCTCAGGATCCCAGGAAATGCTGGCAGCCCCTGAAGGATTCTCTGGTGTCACGGCTTCATCGGAATAGAAGATAGCATTGGCACCCACAGATTGATTCACTGTGGAATTATTTAAACCATTGCCACCATTGTGTGTGTCGTGTGCATCTCTGAATTCTTGCCGAGATCCCATCTCCATCATATCGATTTCACCACTATAGGGCCAGGCAAAATTTGATGTACCCAATAACCAGACGGCTAGCCAACCTCCTAGATCTAGATCTGGAACACGTACCCGGGTTTCAATCATACCATATTGAACCGAGATCTTGGCTTTGGTGGTCACTTTCCCAGATGTGTAACTGAGTTGATTACCCCACTGATCCGTATAATCAGGCAGGGTTTCTGCTCTGGCTGTGATATGCAGGGCCATATTACCAGGTTCATCGGGGATCTCCGAGATCATCACATTATCGGGATGATAGTACTCCAGCTCTCCATTGCCCCAGCCCCAGGCACCATTGCCCAGCTCCTGATTCCAGTTGTCGAGATGCTCAAAATTATCTTCCCAAATCAGCTCACCTACTTGGGCATGAATGGTGGAAAAGATGAGGATGACAGAAATTGTCCAGCTTATAGGTTTTTTCACAATAGTTCTTTGGGATTTTATTCGCCTGAGTAAGGCAAATTGATATACGTGTATCCCAGGTCAGTTAAATCACCAGGATCAAGGTTAAATAGGTAGGTGTAATGGTTTCCAGGGAAATCGCCCCTGCCAATAAACCAGGCGTATCTGAAAACATCATCGCGACTCTCGCAAATGGCTACCATTTCGGTCATTTGAACAATCTGCTCAGCATATGAATTTATATTGGAATTCCAATTCGCCATTTCAGTGATCCAGATCTGTTTGTCATACTTTTGCAAGCGGTCCAGTTGCTGGGAAAGCCCATAGTCATACCAATGAAATGCAAGGTAATCTATGCGTGGGTCACGACCTTGAGAAGCCTGGTAGGTAGCGTAAAAAGTATCCAACCAGACAACAGGGTCACTGTAGCCAGACATGGTTCCCCAGTTCATTGCTGGACCAACCAATTTTAATTCGCGGCCATCATTATTGGCCAGATCAAAAAGAAATTGTTCATAGATGAGCCAGTCATTCACTGCTTCACCAGGAGTACGATTGGCCTGATCCGTCAGGTTCGGTTCATTCATCACCAGCAAATATTCAATTTCAGGATGATCGAGGATAAATGTTCTGGCTTCAGCCAGGTTTGAACTTGAGGTGTTGCCACCCCAGAGCATGGGGATGAACTCTATGCTATAGTCATCGTAATAGCTTTCAGGTGCTTCCGTATTGAAATACCAGTTGTACCACCAGGAGACCCCACTTTTCAGAGTGTCTAAGTCAGCTGCATGTATGAGATCATATGAAAGCCCCCTTTTAGCACTTTTAGGAAGAGTGATGGTCGTGTCCTGGTCATCTGGGGGTGCAGAGGTGGTTGAACTTCGCTCACAACTCACAGCGAGAATGAGGGTGAGGAGAAGCGTGAAACTGATTTTCGTAAATCTCAAAGGAGTTTCCCTTACAACCTATTTCAATTTAAAAGATTTCTGAATTCGAATATCCCTTGATGAAGCGCCTATCTGGACATTGAATTTTCCAGCTTCAGCCTGCCAATCTTCTGTCGCTTTATCCCAGAACTTCATATCTTCTGGTCTGAGAATCATGGTCACCTCTGTTGCTTCACCTCGTTCAAGATAAACTTTGGAGAACCCTTTCAGTTCCTTTTCTGGCCTGATGACGCTGGATTTATCATCATTTAAATAGAGCTGAACGACTTCGGCACCTGCTCTGGAGCCAGTGTTTGTAACCATCAAAGTGGCTTCAATAGGTTCACCTGCCCTGATACTACGGGCTGATAATTTTAAATCGGTATACTCGAAATTGGTATAGCTCAATCCATGACCAAAGGCATAGAGAGGATCGATATTATATTTATCATAGTGACGATATCCTACGAACAGACCTTCTTCATAATTCAACTCATCGTCTTCACCGGGATAGTTATTATAGGTTGGCGTATCCGTATCTTTTTTAAAAAAGCTGGTGATGAGTTTCCCAGAGGGATTCACATTGCCCAGGAGGATGTTGGCAATGGCTATTCCGCCCTGCTCGCCAGGATACCAGGACTCAATGATGGCATCCACCTTTGGTTCCCAGCCATTCATGAGAATACCTGCGCCGCTATTAAACACCACGATCACTTGATCATTGACAGCACTAACCTTGTTGATGAGCTCAATTTGCTCTTTGGGGAGGACATTTGATCTTCTATCACTTCCCTCAGTTTCAAAGCGGTCTGAAAAGCCCATAAATAGAACCGCAGCATCTGCTGCTTTGGCCAGTACGAGAGCAGTTTCCTGCGGTGAACCCTTGGCGTGTTGCCAAAGCAGTCTCATGCTGGCGCCACCACCATGTTCATAGACCTGGACTTTAATGTCAACAGGTGTCCCAGCGGTTAATTCCAGCAGGCCCACCTGTGTTGTGGGTGCATGGTCTCCCCAGTTATCTACAATAAGTTCATCATTGATGTAAATCCTTGAGCCATCATCGCTATGGGTTCCCAGATAATAAATGCCTGTTTCTAGAGCGGTTAGTTTTCCCTTCCAGATGACAGAGAAATTATCATTGCCCATACCCTCGGGGCCACCCCCGCCCCAGTTGAAATCTACCTGAGCATCGATTTGTTTTTTGAATGGCTTCCCTTTGAAATCAGCATTGCTGAAATATTCAGCCTCCAGTCCTGGTTTGCCGTTTCCATGGGTCAGATATTCTACAGTGATTACATCGAGATCTCCGGCGACAAACATGCCGGGAGAATAGGTCACATCTGTATCAACCATCAAGGTCTTGATTGCCTCAAATGGACTTGTTGCATCAGGGGCATCTACCTTGGAACTGCCACCACCACCGGTTCTGAGAACGCCAGCATTGGGACCTATAACAGCCAGACTTTTGATGTCGTCTTTCAGCGGCAGGATTTGATTTTCATTTTTCAGGAGGACAATGCCTGCTTCGGCAACTCTGCGAGCCAGATCAAGATGTTCCGGAGTATGCACTGCAGTTCCAGGAGGAATCTCACTTTCGAAAAGATTCATGGCAAACATGGTGCGGAGTATCCGGCGGACTTTTTCATCCACCTTGGATTCCTTCATGCGACCTTCGCGGATAGCTTCCACCACATTTTCCTCGTTCAAGTATTTTCCATTTGGCATTTCAATATCCAGACCGGCATACATGGTAGGTACCACACTGTGGACAGCCCCCCAATCAGACATGACAAAGCCCTGAAACCCCCATTCATCTTTAAGGACATCGTTCAACAACCAGGTATTTGAACTGGCGTATTGTCCATTCACCCTGTTATATGAAGACATGATGGCCATTGTGTTACCTTCTCGCACAGCAGCCTTGAAGGCAGGAAAATAGATTTCACGCAAGACCCGTTCATCCACTCTTGAATCCATACTGTTGCGTTCAAATTCCTGATTGTTTACTGCAAAATGTTTGGTCGTGGCGATCACTTGTTCGCTCTGTAAGCCCTTGACCCAGTTGACAGCAATCCTGGCTGCGAGGTAGGGGTCTTCACCATAACTTTCGAAGTTGCGACCAGCATGGGCATCCCGATGGATATTCACACACGGGCCTAGGAGTACATTTCTGCCCTGGGCTTTGGTTTCTTTCGCCAGAGCGACACCCAGCTCGTAAATAAGTGAAGTATCCCACGTGGCGGCCATGCATACCCCAACAGGGAAGGCGGTGGACTCACCCCAGCGAACACCATTGGGACCATCGGTCATGCGCAGAGCTGGAATACCAAGACGGGGGAGGGGTTTGCTGTCAAAGTCTGTCGTATCGCCACCCAACATATTGGCTTTCTCTGCCAGGGTCATCTGGGAAATAATTTCATCAATTCTTTTTTCGGTCTCGGGATCAAGTCCACTTGCTATAAGAAGGTTAAAACTGACCAGAAGGATGAGCGCCGAAGTCAATAAATTTTTCATTTTGAGTCCCCTAATATCATTCGAGTAATTTGGTATATTGTTTTCTATGAACTCCCATCTTTGGGAAATATCTAGACACAAGGGGGCAAATTATACGCCAGTAGAGATTTATCGGTGATAATGGAGAAGGCTATGCTTCCAAAGTCTTTGTCATAAACATCTATAGTTGATCTGACAAATTGAGTTAGGCGAGCGAAGGACTCCCAATCCTATTAAAAGTATAAGAAAATAGCAACTAGATATTATCAAATTAATATTGATGCGTAAAATTTCCCTTCCGTTAGAGCTTATTATTTGAAGGATAATCACTTCTAGTGAAATGAACTATCAGTCAAGGAAACTGTTTTTACGTAAGAATTGACCCCATTTTTCGTCCAGTAGGACTCCATTGGTCTGAATGGCATTGGTGATCTGTTTATCTCCTGCAAGTTTTTCCTGCAAGCGGATAATCTCTTCAAAATAGGGGACACCAAGCAAGGTTGGCTCGCCTCCCTGCCAAGTGAAATGCACAGAGTTGGTGGGCTGGGATTCAATATATTGCTTAATAAATGATTTCAGAACATCAGGCACCATTTTGAAGGTAGATGCTTTAGGAAATAGAGACTCTTTCTCCAGATAGAAGCAGTAATCACAGTCCAAATTACAGGCTGGTCCAGAAGGCTTGGCTAAAACATTAAAAGGGACAACATAGTCTCTCATCATAGGGTTTGTTTCTCAGGCATGGATGAAGATAGTTGGAAATCAGTAATCTTTTACAGAAGAAATAAGTGGAGTGGGCCCATGATCATTTGCCTAGCTCAGGGCTAATTAAATTCAAAGCCCCGATCACCGTCTCCATGTGGCCGGAGAAATTGAACGGGGCTCTGATGATAAGTGATGTGAAGATTGCTTAACGCAGAAGAACCATCTTCACCGTTTGAGTTTGTGTTGGAGTCTTCAGGCGACAGAAATACACACCTGTGCTAACCAGATTTCCCTGACTATTTTTCCCATTCCAGACAATTTGATATTGTCCAGCAGCCTGATAACCCTGGCTGAATGTAGCAAGCTCTCTACCTGCGATATCAAAAATAGTTAGATTTACGTTAGATGCTTTAATCAGACTATAATTGATGCTGGTACTTGGATTAAAGGGGTTTGGATAGTTCTGGTACAGGGTAAATGTTTCAGGACCAGCTACACTTTCCTCATCTACAGCAAGTGTTGTGGTCACATTTCCAGCTACAACTAGCTGACTAAAATGAGCAACGGCAGAATATATTCTGTTATTGTATTCATCCACAATCGTGTGAGTTATGCCTGTGGCATCAAAGGTGAGAGAATCACCCTCGGTTACACCAAAATAGAGACCCAGATCTTCAGGAATCAGACCAAGATGATCCAATAATCCGCGCTTATAGATCATTCCGGCGATGAGTGGAGTATTGAAGTAGTAGGGCTCCACTACCGTCGTGTCATCTGTCATCACCTTGAACTGTACACCGGCCACTACATGGTTATGGCTATATTCTACCGTATCGGCGCCAACCTGAAAAAAGCCAGGTAAGGCAACATGAATGCGGATATCTTCAGACAAACATCCCACAGGAAAATAAACACTGCTACCATTCAGGATATTCATGGGGTGGGGAAGACCACTGATTACCCAGTACTCTCCCTCTTCCAGCTCTCGCATCACTGTATACCCGTTGGGGTTGGGTGAATCTCTGGTGATTTGAATGTGATTGATCCCTGTGGTATCCAGGCTGCTGTCAGCGGCAATAACAAAACTCGCTCCACTGCGATCCCCATAGAGTGCCTCAATGAGGGCAAAGCCAGGTGATTCAACCTGTAGAAGCCCATCAACTGACAATGACCCAAGTGGCATTCCCAATAGGGTCCAGGTAATGACACTATCCTCGGGAACAAGTGTATCTCCATAAAAGGCTTCGAATTGAATCTGATCACCTACTGCTAGAAGTGTATCCACTGGCGAAACGAAGAGGTACTCATTCCCATCATCCGGAGGATCTTCTCCTGGTGAAAGGATGGTAATCATGATCTGATCTGAAAGGGTATCCAACTCAGCAGTCAACAGACACTCCCCGGGAGAAGAGGGGTAAAACCAACCTGACTCATCAAGGATACCTTTGTTCTGGGGATGAAGTGTCCAGTTTGCAGTAGTATCGAATTCGACACCATTTGTATCATAGTAACTCACAGAAAACTGTATTGAATCAGTCAACAAAATGTTGATGTCACCGGGATTGATTTCAATTCTGGGTGATTCCTGAGAAAAACCTGCAAAAGGGATAAGCACACCGAGTGTAAATAAGAGAGGAATTTTCTTCCATTTTTGCATAATAAAGCTCCTTACTTCAAAATTACTTTTGAGTGTTATTTCTAGCGGCTGACCACCATGATAGTTGATGAGGCTGAAAAATCATCACCTCCCTGAGTCATCCCTTCAAGAGTAAGGGTTACCTGTCCCAGACGCAGAGCTCCTGAGGTCACAAGCGCTTTCACGGAGGACATGGAGAATTTTGCCACGAAATTACCACGAGCATCAGCTTTCCATGATTGGATTTCCAGGTCATTCAAAGTCACTGAGGTAGCTACGACGCTTGAAAATGGCAAGCTTGTGTGGATAGTCACGACGGTGCCGCTACTCCCGATGTTGAGAACATTTGGAGCAATACGGATTGAAGTTGCCAGCAACACAACAGGCAATAAAACCATTACTGATAGTATTTGTACGGTCTTGGGTAATTGCATGATTTTTCCTCCTTAATTTTTTATCACAATGTGATAATTGTTCCAATATACATAATTGCCAAAGTAAATTAATTGATGTGTGTCACATAGACCAGACTTATCATTAGCAATAACAACTATTTATGAAAATAACTATTAATAGGTGGAACATATCACCGAGAAGCGCATGACGAGGAAAGCAATAAACTGATCCTGTCGTATTTCTGAAACGAATGTCAGCGGATAATTAGCGTGAAGTGTTTGCAGGGCTTTACTATCGAAGTGCCTTCTCGTCCGTACTTTATTCAAAGCACAGCTGAAACATATTTATCCGCCTTCGTAGAAGACCCTGAGTTTAGAAACATGCCAAGGGCAAGTGCCTGGGGGAATCCATTATACATAAAACTGTGCTTTTAACGATACTTTAAAAAATCAAGTACATGGGGATGTGCTTAAAATTTGAAGAACACAAAACAGCACACCAGTTTGAATATCCATAGAACATAATCTATTTAAATTGATTTAAAGTGACGCTTAAATACTCCGTGCGACAAATCGCCTACACCGTGGTCATTATTATAAATTGAATACCCAAGAATTTTTTCTAACTTTCAACAATAATAATTTGAATGGTTTTATAAACCAGTTAAGGGGAAGAGAATGAGAGTGGGTATTATTATTTGCGAGCGCTATAAAAGTTGTGCTGGAGGAAAATGTTTCAGGGCCATGCAAAATAGAGAAGGTGCGTTTGACATCTACAGCCCAAACGATCCCCTGGAGGTTGTTGGATATACAACTTGTGGAGGGTGTCCAGGTGGAAATATTGAATATGCTCCCGAAGAAATGATCAAAAATGGCGCTGAGACTATCCATTTCGCCACAGGATTTGTGGTAGGATATCCCCCCTGTCCCTATATCTCAGATTTCAAGAAATTTATTGAGTTAAAATATAAAACTCCAGTGATAATCGGTACTCATCCAATTCCACAAAAATATTATATTACCCACAAAGCGTTAAAAACCTGGAATACTGCGGATTGGCAGGATAAAATAAAACCAACAATAGCAAATGAATTAACTAGAAAAATGTATGACTAAAAAAACTATGATAGCCTTCGGACCCGTCCCCTCAAGACGCTTAGGTAGAAGTATTGGGATTAATAATATTCCGCCCAAGATTTGTACTTATTCATGTGTTTATTGCCAGATTGGCCGTACGCTAAAAATGACTACTAACAGGCAGAAGTTTTATGATCCAGATGAGATAATTGTTGAAGTTAAGCAAAAAATCAAAAACGCTTTATTGGCCGGTGAAACTATTGATTATTTGACTATCGTTCCAGATGGTGAACCTACTCTCGATATTAACCTGGGCATACTGTTAGATCGTTTGGCAATTTTAAAGATTAAAACAGCAGTTATTACTAATTCGTCGCTCATCCACTTACCTGAGGTTCAGGAAAATCTTTCCAAAGCCAATTGGGTTTCAGTAAAAATAGATGCAATAAATGAAGACATTTGGCGAAAAATTGATCGACCTCATAAACAACTGAATTTAAATGCAATTTTGAATGGTATTGTTTCCTTCTCAAAAAATTTCCAGGGTAAGCTGGTTACAGAAACAATGTTAGTACAAGATATAAATGATAGCGTGGAAAACATTGCAGAGGTAGCTCAATTTATTCAAAAAATCAATGCTGATGTTTCATACATCGGCATTCCAACCCGACCACCTGCGGAAAAATGGGTCCTTCCACCTGATCTTCCTGAAATAAACAGGGCTTTTCAAATATTTAGTAAATATCTGCCACAGGTGGAATATCTCATTGGTTATGAGGGGAATCAATTTGCTTTTACAGGGAATGTGGAAAAGGATATTTTAAGTATCACATCTGTTCATCCAATGAGAGCGGATGCGGTAAAAGAATTTGTAAAAAAGGCTGATGGTAATTTTGAAAAAATAAATCAATTGGTAAAAGAAAAACGCCTCATTATTACAGAATACAATGGGAATAGATATTATCTACGAAACTTGAGCTTGCAAATAAAAGATCCCCAGTAGGGACTCAACACACCTGCAAAGAGTGTATGAACTTTTAATTAATTTATATCTTGAGTATTAGGTTTCTTCTTCAAACAAACACTCATATTGATTGTGCGAACTCATAAGCATTTCGAATGGCATCTTGAGCCTTACCAACCCTCTTGGCATCTCCGATTAAAGAACAAGGGATTTTGTCTTTGAGCTCCTCGTAAAGACGAGTTTCACTTTTCATGCCTGTAGCTATAACAACTTTGTTAATGCCGCTGAGTATTTCCGTGTGTTTCCCCGATAAATATACGCGATCAGCGTCAATTTTTTCCACGCGAGTTTCCAGGAAGAATTGCACCTCGTGTTGATTGAGCTTTTTGAATGTTAAAGCACGCTCAATCATTTCCATATCTTTAGCAAGTTCGGGTAGTAGGTCGACGACGATTACCTTATTGTGTTTATCAACCAATTTACTGGCGACTTCGAGACCAATCAGGCCACCCCCAATAATCAATATGGTTTCTTGTTTCGGCAACTGATCATCATTAAGAAATTCGGTCCAATAATATTCAGTTAATCCATTAATGGGTGGGATCATTGGTTGTGAGCCTGTTGCAATCAGAATCTCATCGTAATTTTGAGTGAGCATATGCTCAGCAGTGGCTTCCATATGATATATCTTAATGTCTCGTCGGGAAATTTTTTGTTGGTAATACTCTACGATTCTGGCTAAAGATGATTTCCCTGGTGGTAAGCTTGCCAGATTAAATTGGCCGCCCAGGCGATTTCTCTCATATATATCAGCGGTAAACCCACGATCGTATAAATTTATGGCTGCTTCCATGCCAGCCAAACCACCCCCGATGATGGCAAAATGTTTTGGCTTATTGACTGGTTTTGACTGAATGGGTGGCTTCCCGACGGTTGGATTTACTACACACTGAAGCCCCTGTCCAGATTTTACTCCGCCCAGGCAACCTTCCGAGCAGGCGAGACAGGGTCTGATATTACCCGCTTGCTCACCTGTTATCTTAGCAACAAATTGAGGGTCTGCAATCAGAGAACGGCCAACCGCTATGTATTGGGCTCCAAGTATCTGTTCTAGATGGTCTACATCCTGAGGAGCATTGATCTGCCCCACAAATATCACCGGAATTTTTATTTTAGATTGAACAACGGTAGCCAACTGCCAGGTTTTGCCCTTTGGTATAAACATATGTTGGAAAAACCAGGCTGGGGTGGTACACACTGATCCGGCCGAAACGTGGATGGCGGCGACCCCTTCTGCTTCAAGTTTTTGGCATAAAGTGAGGGTCTCTCCAATTTGAATTCCACCAGGTGTCATCTCCTCAGCACTTACCCGGACAATGATGGGGAGCTTTACAGCCGCTTGGACAGCTTGTAAGACCTGCAGAGGGAAACGAATTCGATTTTCCAAAGAACCGCCAAATACATCGCTACGCACGTTTACTTCTGGGGATAAATACTGGGACAGCAGATAACCATGACCCATCTGGAGTTCAATGATATCAAATCCCGACTTTTCTGCCCGTAGAGCCGAATCAACATAAAGGTTAATAACAAATTGTATTTGATCAAGATCCATGAGAATAGGTTGGGCGCCCCCATTCGCACAGGCTTGGTCTGTTGCAGAGACGAAATAATTACCAGGTATATTTGGATTTGCCATCCTTCCAGGATGATTTAAATGAGCAATAACCTGAGCTCCATTTTGATGTATCTGTTGCACGAGTTGGTTGAGACCGTCTAGTTTATCATCTGCATCGATTCCCAGCTGGCTTGGGATTTCTCTCAAACCTTTATCCAGGTAAAAAGGTTCAATGGTCACTGCACCTATATACGCGCTGCGCTCTTCATAGAATTGGAGGTGTTTTGAGTTGACCAGACCATCACCGTTGCTGTAGCCCAGCTTAATAGGGGCCATGATAAATTTATTTCGTAAGTGCATTCGTAAGTGCATACGAATCATATCCAAACTTTCTGATTTTCCCTACAACTCATTGATTGAGTGCCTGGATTTGCAAATGCAGGGAAGCTTAATGCCAGATCACCAGAATTTGAGCGCCAGCTTCGGAAGTGATGGGACCGTGAGTTGAATCTTTATGAATAAGTTGATAAGTCCCCTCGGGGCAGAGAGTGCCTCTCATTTCGTAGGCACCTTGAAGGATATAGTGCTGTTCTGTTCTGAGATGGGAGTGGCTTTCCTGACGGAATCCAGCGGGAATTTTTAGCAGAATAGTCTTGCCACCTTCATCTTCTCGCAGAATCTTAACCTGAGTACCACGCATATAACTTTCACTGGCTTCCTGCCACTCCAAATCATTCGCTCTGACAATTAGATCCAACATAATCTCCTCCACTTTCTATGGAGATTCCAAACATGTTAAAACCAGCGAAAGATTCAGCGCTTAGCCTTTTGCTTCTTTAGCAGGTCATCATGATAGGAATCTTCACGGATTAGTTTTGCTCCACATTCAGGGCATTTCTCATCCTGACAGGGAACTCCTCTTTTATGGGCGGCGCGATAATCACATTTGGGACAATGGCAGCCCCCTCCAGATCCCATATTCTGACTATTCTTTTTCCGCATTGGTCCCTCGAATTTCTGGTGATTGTTTGATAAGCTTGGACAATTGATCAATCGCTTCGGTCAGTCGCTTATTTATATCAAGTTGCTCCAGGTTTGATGCTTGTCCAGTTTCTGGTCTGATATCATTTGCATCCCACGGGCTCTGGAATCGAGCGCGATAGCCATAACCCATTCCATTTCCCTGACCAAAACCGCGACCGCCACCTGATCCGCGAAAATCATTAAAAAACCCTCGACCACGTCCTCCTCCGCCAAAGCCTAATCCAAACTCACGATTTTCATTATCTGTGCAGCGTCCCAGTTGCCGACCTGTCATACTGCCCCTTCCCAGGGGACCTGTTCTATCACCTCTTGGCATGATATTTCTCCTAAAGTTTAATTTCGGTTAATTTTGCTTGCTGAAATGCCAGTAATGCTTCACTGACCTTCATATTTCCAGCACCAACATAGACCTTGATATTTGCCATCTGTAAAGTAGCTGTAGCATTATCGCCTGGACCATTTCCAGTAATGATAACATCAGCTTTTAATTCGTATACCTTCTGCGCTGTCAATGGTCCAGCGCCATGTGCAGCGTTTCCAGACTCGGAGTTATCATAGACAATATGTTGCTGGGTATCATCATCATACATCAGCAGATACCCAGCACGCCCAAAACGGGCATCCATCATTGAGTCCATCTCTTTACCTTTTGTCGTAAATACAATTTTCATATTTTCTCACTTTCCAGCTGAATCAGCTGTTTAATTTTTACCCAACTTTCACTTAAATATTTTCCAATCCCATCTGGACTATGTTCGACTATTGTTCTACCGATAGTCATGGCTTCTGTGAAGGCTGTATCATAGGGAATGTCAGCAATATGATCAATACCAGCATCCGCTATAAATGCTTTGATATCAGAAGTTACCTCATGGTTGATGTCAAACTTGTTAATGATACATCCAGAGTTAATTCTGAATTTGGCAATAAGCTCCTGGACTCGTTTTAGATCATGGATACCAGAAACGGTTGGTTCTATCACAATAACCACATAATCGGCTCCAGCCAACGAGGCCACTACCGGGCATCCCACACCGGGAGGGCCATCTACGAGCAAAAACGGTCTCTCCTCTGTTTTAGCCAGCTGCTTGGCTTCTTCTTTTACTTTGCTGACCAGCTTTCCAGAATTATCTGCACCAACCCCCAGTTTGGCATGTACCATAGGGGTACCCATGCGGGTTTTTGATTTATACCAATCGCCCACATTAGCATCCAGCATGCTGATTGCGTTTTCGGGACAAACTCGCGGGCAGTAACCACAACCCTCACAGTTGAGGGGATCAATTACATATTTTCCATCCTGCTCATTTATGGCATCAAAACGGCAAGCTTCATCACACAGACCACAGCCTGTGCAAAGCGCAGGATCAATTTTAGCTATAGCACCACTGAAAAAAGCCTCTTCAAGGAGTATCTCGGGTGCCATGAGGAGGTGCATATCTGCTGCGTCAACATCACAATCTGCCAGTACCACATCTTCACCGCCGAGTATGGCAAACGAGGCCGCGATGGACGTTTTGCCCGTGCCTCCCTTGCCTGAAATGACGACAATCTCTTTCAGTCTGTTCCTCATGATACCACCTCGCGGTTCAATGTGAACAGATGCTGCTCGATTTGTTCCAAAGCTGATTTCACATCGGGGAATTTCTCAAAGAGTAGCTCTCCTCGCGAGTATGTTTCTGCTATCTGACGCTGGTTGGGTATGCGTGCAATGACTTCAATACCTTCCCTTTTACAGTAGTCCAGCACATCATCGTTTCCGATTCCGTATCGATTGATAACCACACCAAAGGGCTTCTCCATATCTCGAACCACGCCTACCATTAAACTCATGTCATGCAGTCCGAACGGGGTTGGTTCGGTTACCAGGATAACATAATCAGCAGTTTTTACCGCTTCAATCACCGGACAGGATGTTCCTGGAGGTGCATCAAAAATTTTGATGACAGGATCAGGAAAATTATCGCGAACATACCGGCTGGTTTCTTTGATAAGCGGAACCGCTTGTTCTTCACCAATATTCAATCGGCTTTCAATAAAATCCATCACAGGGGTTTTTGCTTCGTTCATGATTCCCATTTGGACCGCTTCCATAGGTAAAGCATCAATGGGACATAATTCGGAACAAGCATAACAGCTATGGCATAACTGAGCATGCAGGATGATATGTTTACCGAGTTGCATGATGGCATTGTAGGCGCAGACATCCTGACAAATACCGCACTCGGTACATTCTCCGGTCCATTTTGGGATCATTTTGAATTTGTCTGTTTGCTGCTGAAGTTCTCCTTTTACAAAGAGTGCAGAATTTGGTTCTTCAACGTCCAGATCACTAAGAACAACCTTGTGATTAAGGGCTAGATAACTGGCCAGATTGGTGGCTAGTGTGGTTTTCCCAGTGCCGCCTTTGCCACTGGCGATTACGACGTTCAATTGCTTGTTCCCTTATCTCTAGAGTCGCTTCGCATATACTTGGAAGTCAGGTCTTCAACATTTCCAGATCCGCACTCCGGACAATCCTCTATAGGCTTATTGAGAGCATGTGTATGCTCTTCCCCACAATCCCGACAACGATGCATACCTTGCGAAAAATCAATATTCCCACCCTCAATAAGCAATTCCAGTCCATCAACCACAGCATGGGCGATCTTAGCCCGTGCTTTTTCAATAAGTCGGGAAAAGGTGGGTCGAGAGATCTGCATCTGAACCGAGGCTTCCAGGTGGTCATGCCCTTTATAATCAGCCAGGCGAAATGCTTCGAACTCGTCGATTGTAATAGTAATCTTATCCAGATTACTGCGGGGTATACCTGAGGGTTTATAGCTGTCAAATCTGGGGGGGGAGGCGATACGACGTTTTCGGTAGGCGCCTCTGATGTGTTTCTGTTCTGAAAATTTTGATCTATTCATGAGGAGAATATAATGAACATATGTTCATTTTGCAATTAGTTGTTAAATAGCAAGTGTTCAATTTAATCACCAAAATGCTGTGGTATCTCTGGAAAACTCAAGGGATGAAAATTTCACTCTGGAAAACCGAGCTATCATGATTAATTCTCTCATCAGGCAAAATTAAATCATGAAAAATAACTGGTTCTTAATTGACGATAAAATTAAGTTGAACAATGTCCGCATTAAAAGATCTTAAAATTCATGTTGTTGATGACGATCCTGATGTACTCCTGGTTGTTAGAGCCTTGCTCGAGGATTACAAAGCAAAGGTAAAAACCAGTACTTCAAGTAAAAAAGCCCTGGACGAAATCATAGAAGACAGGCCTGACCTGGTCATTCTGGATTTGATGATGCCGGAAATGGATGGTCTGGATTTAACCCGTCTCCTCCGCAAGGAAGCGGACCTGGAAAATCTGAAAATAGTAATTTTCTCCGGAAAATCTTACGAACAAGATCAGCAGCGTGCTTTTTCTTTTGGGGCTGATGGCTATCTGACGAAACCTCTCATCACAGATGAGTTTATCGCGAAATTGCAGGACATTGTCGAGGAAAAAATCGAAGTGACCTACTGGGGTGTGCGAGGTACACTACCTGTCCCAGGGGAAAGTTCCCTGCGCTATGGTGGCAACACGATGTGCACATCAATTCAATTTCCAAAGGATAATCTCTTTATACTGGATGCAGGTTCTGGAATTAAACAGCTATCTGATCATCTTATGAGTCTACGAATGGATTCCCTACACGCCAAAATTTTCATCTCGCATCCACATTGGGATCATATCAACGCGCTCCCATTTTTTGTTCCCCTTTACATTCCAGGGAACGAATTTGAAGTTTTCGGTGCTTCCCATGGTAGCGTAACCATGCGAGAGTTAATCTCGGCTCAAATGGATGGGGTTTATTTCCCAATCAGAATAAAAGAATTTGCAGCTCGGACCTATTTTCGGGATCTAAGGGAAGAGGAATTCAGGATTAATGATATCCTGGTCAAGACCATGTTGCTCTCGCATCCCGGAACCTGTCTGGGTTATCGCCTCGAATACAAGAACAGATCAGTTTGTTATATCACTGACAATGAGCTGTTTCCTGAAGGGACTCGAGATTACAATCCAAATTACTGGAGTAAACTGACAGCATTCATTCGGGGAACCGATATGCTTATTACGGATGCAACCTATACGGATGAAGAATATCTCAAAAAGAGTAAGTGGGGTCATTCAGCCGTTTCTCAAGTTGCCAAACTTGCCCATGATGCAGAAGTCAAAGAATTGCACCTGATCCACCATGATCCCGATCAAACTGATGATGATATTGATGCCAAACTGAAAACGGCACAAGATTTATTGACAGAATGGAATTCTAAAACGAGTTGTGTTGCCCCCCGGGAGCGTCAACGTTTTAAGATAACCTGATAATCCCCCCCCTAGAGCAGCACTTTTATACCAATTAAGCTTTAAAACCCTTGATCTTTAGATACGAATATTCCGAATTGGGCGAATTGACACAAAAGAGGCAGAGCTAAAAAAGTTCCAGTTCCCTTTTTAATTATTCGTGGTGGTTCGTGAGGATTGGTGCTTTTCGTGTCCCATACTATGCTGGGAGTCGCAGGCAGAACTTATTTCCCTTTGGCTGATTGGGCTCGACCCAGACTTCACCTCTGTGTGCGGCTGCTATCCTTTTCACGATAGCGAGTCCCAAGCCTCGTCCCAGCCTCTTGCCATTGGCGAGTTGGGCGCTTCGTTCGAAGATACGGGCTCTGTCTTCCTCGGGAATGGTTTCACCCATATCATTAACCATGACAACGATGCCATCCTTTTCGCGTTTTGTTTCAATGATAATTTCTTTGCCGGAGCGGGCATATTTGACGGCATTGCCGATGTAGTTTTTGAAAACCTGGGTAATCAATGGATTTGCTGTAATAGTTATATCTGTTGGAATATCCATTTTTAGAATGATGCCAGCATTTTGTAGAGCTGAATTAAATTCATCAAGCACTTCCTTAAGGATTTCCAACAGGTTTAGTTCCTCAACGGGTATTGCCTCGCCCAGGGTAGCCTGGGCTAAAATGCTGGCTTTCTCTAGTTGATTCAATAGCTCCTGGCTACTAAAATGAATCACACCGATCATTTTATTTTCAGGGTCATCTTGCATGGCTTTGTGGGACATACTATAGATATTGCCAGCAGGATTTTTCAAGTCGTGTGTAATGATATCCAGTAATAGTTCTTTAATACTATCAGCTTCTACCAATTCTTGCTCAGTCAGCTTTTTGCTGGTAATGTCCAGAGATAGGGTCGCGAAATACTTTTTCTTGGGGGAATATGCCAGGACAGAATACCACCTGCCCAATGGCGCTGCATATTGTTCAAATCTCTGTTCTTCACCACCAGTCGCAACCCCACCATAGACTCCGATCCAATCTGAGGGGTCAGTTTCAATACCAGGAAGCACTTCTGTAACAGATTTCCCTATTATATCCGCCCGTTTTAGACCGGTTTGTTTCTCAAAGGCATCGTTAACTTCAATAAAGATATAGTCAACTGGCTTGTTATTTTCATCCAGGACGATTTTGTGCAGGGCAAAACCATCCAGCATATTTTCAAAAAGTGAGCGGTACTTTGCTTCACTAAGCTCAAGCTTATCGTGCATCTTTTTGCGTTCAGAGATTTCATCCAGTAACTTCTGGTTGCTGTTGGATAAGGCGACGGTTCTTTCCTCAACCCGTTTTTCAAGATTTTTGCTGTGGTCAGTCAAATCTTGATTCATATGGCCAATCTTGTCCACCATAATATTAAAATGATCTGCGAGACTGCCAAATTCATCGTTTGATTTCAATTCGATCCTTGAATTAAAATCTCCTGCCCTCACCTTGATTGTAGCCTTGGTAAGCAGGTTCAAAGGTTTGCCGATAGTTCGACCGTAGAAAAATGAGACAATAAAAAAGACAAGTATAATTGCTATACTAATCTGAATAATGGTCTTATTAGTATCATGGACAGGAGCCATGACATCATCCATAGGACGCGAACAGATGATGTACCAGGATTCTCCAGTGTTGCCCTTGATATGATCGATTGATTCAAATGTCCCGCCGAAATGGTATTTACCCTCACCTTGTGATAAGCCAACTTCAGAATAACCAATCATTTTCTCATTCCCAGAGGCATCGTCTATGAGAGAACCAGACAGGTTTAACTCGATGCTTTTTGAAACAATGCTTGAAATTCTGGTACTCAGCGGTTCAACACCCGCTCCAATCACAACCAGCCCACCAGATCGTACCAATGTAAATGTCTCATGAATTTGATCCCTTGAGCCAAGGACAAATTCACTGAGATCATCAAGAATATTGAGGTTACATTTTAAAATACCGATTACTTCATTGCCGTCCCTTATTGGAACAACAATTCCTAAAACATATCCACCGACACTCTCATCGTAGCCCCTGTCATCGAGAAACGCTGCGCCTTTTCCATGGTCATAGGCACCCTGCCACCAATATTTATGCCCATGGGCGAATGTAGATAATTTGGCCGTTGAGGCTACCAGGGCTCCATATTTATTAGTTAGAAAAATCTCTCCGTAATCGCCCTGGAATAAAGATTGTTGATTTTTTAAACCCTGAGAAATTGAATTGTCAGTGAATTCCAAAACAAAGTTATCAGAAGGGTCGTGAATTGGTAGCCACTTGTCATTTTCAAGGCTGATGCGCTCGTTCCTGCGATCCACAGGGAGATCAGCATAATTTTGATTGCTTCGTTTCAGAGCCTGTTTAAATGAGGGCGTATTCCCAAGAGTTAGTGCCGTTTTTACTTTTTCGATGAGCAGATGATCAAGTTCATATGAAGCTTCAGAAGCCAATGTTTGAGTGTTGGTTAACTCCGAAACTAATGTGGACTTGTAGCTGAGTTGGTATTCCACAATGAGACCCAACGCTAATACCAACATACTCGTTAGCAACAGGGTGAGAGACAGTTTGTTTGAGAATTTCATAGCGGCTTTTCTAAAGAAACGTTCAATGTTTCAAATTAATTAGGGTTTGTTATTCAAATTTAATTTATGCGCTTCATATACTTGTCCACAACATCAAGCAAGGTATCACTCATGATGGGTTTGGTAAAGAACTCAGCAGCACCAGCTCCCAGCGCATCTGCTCGGTTTTGTTCGAATGCGTGTGCAGTTAAACAAATGGGGATCGGGTTTTGACGATATTCTTGACTCATGTACTTTATCAAGTCTATGCCGTTTTCACCTCCGATCAATGAGATATCTACGATTGCTACTCCATAATCATGCGATTTCAGAAGCTGTTTGGCTTCAGCCACGTTATCAACCAAACTGATCTCGTATTTCCCCTCAAAAATGACTGAATAATATTGTTGTGATGAAATATCGTCCTCGACGATTAAGATTTTTGAGCCAGGATCAGACATGAGCTTGCTCCTTTACTATTGGAAAGGTAAGTGTGAAGGTAGACCCAATATCTGGCTGACTGAATAAACCAAGTTTCACATTATTTAATTCAAGATACTTTTTTGTGATTGCCAGTCCCAGACCAACCCCTTGATAGGCTTTAGTGTAGCCCTCGCTCTCCTGGGTATAAGGCTCAAAGATGCGTTGCTGGTGTTCCGCAGGAATCCCGACCCCTGTATCGATCACTGACAAGACGACCTGATCTTCCTTCAAATCCTGCTTTAACTCCACACTGCCTTCTTTGGTATACTTGATAGCATTTTCTATCAAGTTGAGCAGTACCTGTTGGATACTGTATTCATCGACGAAAACCAGGACGGGTTGTAGCGGAGCTTTGTAGCGGAACTCCAGCTGTTTCTCATCGGCTGCTGGCTTGAGTTTCTTGATGACAGCTAAAGCCAGTTTACTAAGATTGAGCTTCTGTGGGTGAAGACGAACCAGACCTGCCTGTAATTGGGACATATTCAGGATAGATTCCACGGTGCGCATAAGTCGATTACCTGCGCTATTAATATAGGTAAAAATCTTTTTATCTGCTTCACTGGCTCTATCGCCAAATCGATTTCCGAGTATATCGGAAAAGCCCAGGATGCTATTAAGGGGTGTTCGGATTTCATGAGAAATATTGGCGATGAATTGATCTTTCACCGCGTTGGCATGCTTCGCTTCGAGGAGGGCTCTAGCTATCTCCTCATCAGCTTGCTTTTGTTTGGTGATGTCTCTGACAATAGCGAAAGTCGCCGGTTTCCCATTATAATCGATAATTTCAGCTTTGATTTCAACATCAATAATGCTGCCATCCTTTTTATAGAAGGTTGTTTCGTAACTGAAGTTGTGAAACTTGTTACTTTTTCGCTTTTTCTGGCGCTCATAAAGATCCTGGAGGGCTTGCTCAGTGAAAATTTCACTGAAGCGCTTATGCTTAACTGTGTTGATAGTATATCCGAGTATTTTTGCAAAGCGTTTATTCGCATAGATGATTTTATTATCCTGTGTAATCTCAATCCCATCGTTGGCATTTTCAACGATCAAGCGGTATTTCTCTTCGCTTTCCATCAAGGTCTTTTGGGCTAGTTTGCGCTTGGTGATATCTCGGTTACTGCCACGTCGGCCTAAAAACTTGCCGTTGATATCATAAACTGGGCTGCAATGATGTTGCAGCCATCTCTCGGTACCATCCTTGTGTACAATAGGGAATTCAAGTGTGCAAACAGGTGTGTCTTGATTGTGTTCAGATGCATAATGCTCAGCAATAGATGATCGATGATCTTTGCGAATAATTTTGAATTGTAGGTCCGGATCGGTTAGGAACTCCTCCACAGTATATCCAGTGATTCGCTCTCGGGCTGAAGAATGGTATCTGTATTTTTGATTCGCGTCTATCAAATATTCCCAATCGCTAGCATAGTCAGCCAACAGTTTGAAATTAGATTCAAGATTGACTATTTCTTTTTCAATACGTTTAAGTTCAGTGATATCCACACTCAAACCGAGCAAGGATTCAACTTCGCCGCTTACATTAAAGATGGGTGTGCCAGATCGCAAAACATTGATTAATTGTCCATTTTTATGTTTCTGGCCGATTTCTAACATGATAGTTTCCCCATTTAACACTTTAGGGAATTCTTGTCGAAAAAGTTTTTTGGACTCGGCGCTTACGAAATTAGTTATATGATTTCCGATCAATTCTGTCTTGTCATAGCCAAGCATCCTGGAAGTACTCGAATTGCATTCAACAATTCTACCTTTCAAGTCAATTATTTCACAGCCGTAAGGGAGATTGTCGAATAACTGACGGTAACGGGATTCGCTAACCCCCAGGGCTTTTGACACCAGCGTACGCTCAGTGATGTCCATCGCAGAGAAGGTGATTCCCTTTGATTGATCACGAGCATCAATCGGTGTGGAGGAGAGCAGCACAGAGATAAGATGCCCATCTTTATGTACCAATTGGGTCTCGATAACACCGAGGCCGGTATTCTTTATCTGCTCATATTTATCGGTTCCCACGCGCTCATATTCCTGATCATCTGGATAGACCATCCGTGAATTCTGCCCGATGAGTTCCTTTTCAGAATAACCCAACATATTACAAAAATGTTGATTGACATCGATGATTTTTCTATCAAGCACAACACCAATCCCCACTGGTGCCGCTTGCAGAACGCTTTTGAGATACGCCTCCTTCTCATGAAGCTCAGTTAATGTCTGTTCTTTTTCCTTTACGGCTTTTTTCTTTTCCAAAGCGTTCAGAGCAGCAGGTCCAAGACGCCTGATGTGTTCTTTGATCACATAATCATCGGCACCGGCTTTCATGCATTCCACGGCCGTTGCTTCGTTCATGGAACCGGTCAACATCACAAAGGGTGTCATGGGAGCAATATCCAACTTGATTTTCAGGGCGGAAAGACCATCAAAAGTAGGTAGCATAAAATCTGATATGATCAAATCAGGTTTAAAAGTTTCCAATGCCTGGACAAAGCCCTCTCGGGTATCTACAACCTCAACTGTATAATTTTGCAGAGTTTTCTTTAGCTCTCGTTGAGCCAGCTCCGCATCAGAGGGGATGTCCTCCAATATTAATACATGTAATTCATTTTCTGAATGAGAGGGAGCGTTCTCTTTTACCGGCATAGCAACTTTCTTAAATTCCATTTAGGGGTTTTATTTACCAACAACCAATATAAACCCAGTTGATTCATCTTCTCGGTGAATTCTTCATAAGCAAACGGTTTGACCATATAGCTGTTGACACCAAACTCATAGGCCACGTGAATGTCAGGGTCTTCCTGAGATGAGGTGATGATAATAACCGGAATTTTTCGAGTAAGCTCATTCGATTTCAATTGTCTTAGAACGTCCAGTCCGTTCACCTTGGTCATGTCGATGAGCATGGTCATGTCCACAAAGTAAAAGGGAAGGCGCTCTTCTCGCCCTGGGCTCTCTTTATCATTTTCGTATTTGGTCCCTGTGAATCTCTCATTCCTCTCCTCATGTACCCCGCTTCAGAGGACAGCACCATGTCTTTGCTCCTGGTTATTCTGGTATTCGCAATCGCGACCATTGGCACCATGCTGATCATCGTTCTTGGGGCAAGTTATGGTCTTAAAATGATACCCATGAAAAAGTTGGAACGCTATACCCATGCCATCGCTGGAGTGACCATTTTACTCTGCGGTGTTTCCATACAATTTTTGGGGCTTTAAGCTCCCTCACATTTATATGGAAAATCCCAATCGCCTGGACAGAATTAATGCCTGGGTGTACGAGGGAGCCTTTTCCTACATAGATCCAAATCTAACTAGCTCAAATGGAAAAATTCCCATGCCTAAATCCGCTGAAGAAATAGCAGAATACTTGTCTCGTGATCGAGAGGTAAGTCTTAAAATATTGGATGGCGAGTAGTAGGATTATCCATATAATTTAGAGCCAATACCGTTCCTAAAACCTTCAACAAAGGTTGAAGCTTGATGAATGGGTCGATGTCCTCTTGAGGAACTAACTCAACTTCTCCCAGGCATGTTGAAGTAGACGCTCTGTTGTTTCAAAGCTGACACATGCATCAGTAATGGACACACCATAAGCAAGTTGTGAGAGATCAGCCGGAATCTTCTGATTGCCTTCATTGATATTGGACTCCAACATCATTCCTATCAATGCATCATTCCCCGCTGCTCGCTGGGCAATAATACTCTTCCACACAATCTCCTGGCGCTCAAATTTCTTACCTGAATTTGCATGCGAACAATCCACCATAATGCCCGGTGGCAAACCCGCAGCTTTCATGCGTTCTGCGGTCTCCGCAATGCTGGAAGGCTCATAATTTGGTCTGGCTTCACCACCGCGTAAGACAATATGTCCCAGCTCATTCCCTGTGGTGGAGATATCAGCAATTTGGCCATCTTGATCCACACCAATAAAGTGGTGGGGGGCACGGGAGCTCGTCATGGCATCCAGGGCAACCTGCAAGCTTCCAGTTGTACTGTTTTTGAATCCAACTGGCATGGAAAGACCAGAGGCCATCTGCCGATGCGTCTGACTTTCAGTTGTACGCGCACCAATGGCAGACCAGCACACCAGATCATCAAAGTACTGGGGAACAATAGGATCAAGGAATTCAGTTCCTGCAGGGATACCCATGGCATTGATTTGTACAAGGAGCTCTCGACCCCGTGTTAATCCCTCAGCGATGAGATTACTCCCATCTATGTTGGGATCGTAGATTAATCCCTTCCAACCGATGGTAGTGCGAGGTTTTTCGAAATAAACACGCATGACAATAAAGAGGTGATCCGCATATTTCTCGCGCAGCTCAATCAACCTGTCAGCATATTCCAGAGCAGCTTTGGGGTCATGAATAGAACAAGGTCCAGCTAGCACAAGAAATCTTTTGTCACGACCCTCAAGGATATCTTTGATGACATCGCGGGCATGGATAACTGTTTGACTGGCAACATCATTGAGAGGAAACTCATCCTTTAAGGCATGCGGGCTTGGAAGTGCTTTTAAATCTCGGATGTGTAGGTTTTGTATTGGTTTCATCATGGTGCTATCCTGCTATTTGGTTTTGCTCATTTCTAAAAAAAGAGTCCTTCCCCAATAGATAGAGATATATAGCCCAGACTCAAGCTAAATATGAATCTTCAAGGGCATGAAGCAATCCCAATATTTATGCCCCTTCTTCATAATAGGTTCTGGTTTCATATTGACTGATAAACCGTGTTTCATCGTTCTGGAGTGACTTTTATCATATTGTTAACTCGACCATTAAAAAGCGAATATATGTCCTTTTGCTAGCACGAATATTGCATAACTTCATTACTTAATATTTAGGTACAAGAGCTGAATTACGGTCTCAGCTTAATGCAAACTGCTGGGGAGCCTGCAAAATCAATTTCGTGTTGAATGTCACATAAGGATGGATGATGATAAATTTTATTGAAAAATTGACTTTTGGATTGTTACTGATCACTCTGTTGCTTTCACCTTTAACCGCTTCACAAAAACCAAATGGCAGTCCGTTTGATATGCCTGGCAGCATTGAAATTATTTCTGCACCAGACAAAGCCATGGTTCACATTGATGGTGAAAAAAAAGGTTTGACTCCCTATAAAGCTAAGGAGATAAGTGTAGGTGAGCATTCACTCAAAATCCACAAGCAGGGTTATGAAGACCACATCCAAAGCTTCACCATCGTGGCTGGACCCAATAAATCAATAGGTGTTGCTCTCGTCAAACTAACAGATGCCACTATTACAACGAAGCCCAAGGGCGCTACCCTGTATCTGGATGGTGATCTGGTTGGAACAACCCCCTTTAAGGCAAAACTCCCCACCGGAAAACACACGCTTCAGTTAAAACTACTGGGTTATGCAGATTGGGAGCAAGAGGCCATTATCGTAGAAAAATATTCAAATAAAGTCAGTCTACTCAAACTATTTCGAATCAGTTTTAGTTCTGAACCCACAGCGGCTGAAGTTTTTATGGATAATAAATATATCGGTGATACCCCTTTCATCGGTGACTATTCAATCGGCAAGCACCAGGTAAAAATCCAGATGGAAGGGTATGAAACCTTTGAGAAACAGATCAAGCTGAAAAAGGATCTTGAGCTGAATGCTGAGTTGAAGTCCATAAAAAAGGGGGGCGGTTTTTTCAAAAAGACCCTCTTTGTGGTCGCTCTGGTTGGTGGGGGATATTATTATTATGCTAACTATGTTGATACCCCTGCTGAGAGTGAATTTCCATACCCACCCAGCCGACCTTAATTAATTCATTTCCATCATTTGAAATAAATGCTGAGACACAGAGGGAATATGCAGAATCATAATCATAAACAATATTTGAAATCCATCTTAAATAAAAGCCTGGCCACCATCCTGATACTTTTGCCCCTGATTTCATTTTCCCAGGAGTTCTGGACTACAACCGGATCAATT
The DNA here is from genome assembly GCA_964508765.1 of uncultured Lentisphaeria bacterium. Lineage (GTDB taxonomy): Bacteria > Fidelibacterota > UBA8477 > UBA8477 > JABMPR01 > JABMPR01. Next base: position 89,676 of record CAZDVD010000001.1, on the reverse strand, counting down.
CCAGCCAACACGGATGCCTTTCGCCTTACCACGGATTCTCAGAATCGAATATATGTCGGTGTAAATGGCGCCGGTGTATTCGTTTCCTCAGATGGAGGCATTTCCTGGGTCAATCGGGGACTCTCAGGAGAAAATTTCATGGATTTAACAACCAATACTGCAGATGAAGTATTTGTCACAGCTGGCAATCAGATTTACAAAACCAGCAACCAGGGAATTAACTGGGACAATATCAGTGCTGGTCTTCCCAATGTTGCATTGCAGGCCATAGCCTTTGATGCTGAGGGACGAATTTTTGTTGGTCTATATGGTCAAATGATTTACCGCTCTATTGACAATGGAACTACATGGACAGCCCTGACAAATGGTCTCAGTAACCAAACTGTTTATGTTTCCATGGCCATTAATTCCCGAGGGTTTATTTATGCCGGAACGAATGGTGCGCATATCTACAGATCTCTAAACCAGGGAGATAGTTGGCAGCGACTTACCGAGGGGCTTTCATCACCGGAGGTCTGGGCTCTTGAGATAGACTCTGAGGATAGAATATTTGCAGGGACAGGCAATGGCATCTACATTTCAAATGATAGTGGGAACTCCTGGTCTCTAGCTCCACAAACAGAGGACAATTTTGATGTCAATGATATGGCCCTTGATTCAGAAGATCATGTCTTCGTCACAAATTATCACGGTGGGGTGTGGCGCACAGTTGATCATGGTACTACATGGGAGGATATCACTGATCCGCATGTAAGCGAAGTGTCCTGGGGTTTAACCACGGATTCACAAGGCTACCTTTATTGTGGAGCAGGAAATGGACAGGTCTATCGCAGTACGGAACCGACGATAACTGTTGAAGCACCCCCTTTTGTAGCAATTAATGCTGGTTTACAAGCTGTGGCTTCTAGTAGTGTCAAATGGGGTGACTACGACAATGATGGTGATCTGGATTTTATCATGGTTGGAAGGAATAGTAGTGGTAACCACACAAAAATTTATCGAAACGATGGTTCAGATGTCTTTATAGATATTCAGGTAACAAATATTCAGAATGTCGCTAACGGTCCGGTTACCTGGGGTGATTACGATAACGATGGTGATCTTGATATATTGATGACTGGGTACGATGGCGGCTCAACTAACTTTGCCTTCGTATATCGTAATGAAGGTTCTGATATTTTTACAGACCAATCGCTTGCTCTAACGCCCATGGGTTCAGGCTCCATAGACTGGGTGGATTACGATAACGATGGTGATTTGGATATCTTTACCGCTGGATGGAATGGAACTACGAATTATGCCATTATCTACCGCAATGATGATAATACATTTACTAACATTGGTGCGGAATTGCAAGGTGTGCGCAGTGGTGTCTGTCCCTGGGGTGATTATGATAACGATGGTGATCTCGATCTGCTAATAACTGGCCGGGATGGATCCTCGGAACATACCATCCTCTATCGGAATGATAATAGCACCTTTACTGAAATTGATGCCGGTCTGGAAGTCATCTCTGGTGCAGCAGCCTGGGGTGACTATGACAATGATGGTGATCTTGACCTTGTGCAATCCGGCGATGGCCAGACATACTCACGAGAAACCCGCCTATATCAGAACAATTCAGGTACTTTTTCTGAGGTGACTTCAGGGCTTCCAGGTTTCATCAATGGTTCTCTCGCTTGGGGTGACTATGACAATGACGGTGATCAGGATCTCCTGATGACTGGCAATGATGATGGGGTAAATTTCAGCGCTGATGTATTTGAGAATAATAATGGGACCTTCACAGGGATAAATGCTGGTATATCAGGGACGAGAAATGGTGGAATTGGCTGGGCGGACTATGATAATGATGGTGATCTTGATCTGATTGTGACAGGACAGAAAACAGATCTAACTGCATGTGCCCAGATCTATCGAAATGAAGTGGCAACCGCAAATACAACCCCACAAGCACCTGCCAATCTTCAGGCTAGGGTATCTGATACAGGTGCAGTAATATTTACCTGGGATCAAGCAGACAGTGAGACCCCCCAGGCTGGATTAACCTACAATATTCGGATTGGAACCACGCCTGGCGGCAGTGAAATCAAGTCTGCCCATGCTGACCCCTCCAATGGATTTAGAAAAATCGTAGATCTAGGAAATGCGCAGAAGCTCACCCAATGGACCATTCAGGGTCTTACCACGGGCGTCTATTACTGGAGTGTCCAGGCTATCGATCAGGGCTTTGCAGGCTCTCTATTTGCAGCCGAACAATCCTTTGGAATTGGTGATTTACCCAGTGCCACAACTGAACCAGCCTCAAATATCGATGTGAGTGCGGCGACTTTAAATGGTTTGGTCAATCCCAATGGTTTTGAAACTGCAGTTATTTTCGAATATGGATTATTGACCAGCTATGGGAATCAATTAGCAGCTTCCACCAGTCCTATTAATGGTATTTCTGAGATATCAGTTGACGCCGATGTATCAGGTTTACAAGCTGCCACTGAATACCATTATCGTGTGGTTGTGACGAGTGCAACGGGGTCTGTCAATGGAGCAGACAGGATCTTTACTACTTTAGAAGGCGGGAATCTCCCCGTTGTCAGCACAGGGAATGCCACTGATGTGACAGCTTCCAGTGCCACACTCAATGGGACTGTGAATCCTGGAGATCTCTCCACGACAATTGAATTTGAGTTTGGTCTGACCACAAGTTATGGAAGCAATTTATCCTTATTGAATCCAATAAATGGAAGTGATGATCAGGTTGTTAACGGAGAATTGACAGGGCTTCAAGCTGCTACTCAGTACCATTATCGAATCGTGGCGACAAATTCTTTGGGTAGCACAAATGGCGAGGATGAGGTCTTCACAACTTTGGCAGAGGGAGGACTACCTACCTCGACCACTGATGCTGCCACAGCCATCACTACCACCACAGCAACTTTAAATGGAACTGTTAATCCGGCTGACCAAAATACGGTTGTAATCTTTCAATATGGCCTATCGGAGGAATATGATGGTCAAATTACGGCACTCCAAAGTCCGTTTAGTGGTACCGAAAGTGTCGCAGTAAGTGCAAATCTATCTAATCTTACACGAGATGAAAAATATCATTTTCGAGTGGTTGCCACCAATAGTCTTGGTACAACTTACGGTCTCGACCAATTTTTTATGACCATGTCTGCTGCTAATTCACCGACAGCAATAACGACTGCCGCAACCAATATCGCAGTATATTCAGCCAGGTTAAATGGGACAGTCAACCCAGGAGATCAGAGTACCGAAGCCTTGTTTGAGTATGGTCTAACTACGAGTTATGGTTCTCAAGTAGTGGCTAGCTCAAGTCCAGTAGAGGGGACTGCTGATATAGAAGTTTCTGCCAGCCTTACCGATCTTCTTGAAAATACTGAATATCATTTCCGACTCGTTGCTAACAATGCAACTGGCTCCTCTGGTGGTAATGACCAGGTGTTCACAACGCTGCTGAATTACCCGGAGACCTTTGTTCTGGAGGTTAATACAGATTTTCCAACTCACGAAAATGCAGATGAGTACACGGTAACTGACTATCGACTATTTGGCTTACCCGGTGCCAGTAACATGTCTGCCAGCGACATTCTCAATGGCAATCATGCAGAGGCTTGGCAGCTGTTCTGGGACAATGGCGCAGATAGTGACTATCTCGTGGAATTCGATGGAGGTGCTGATTTTAACTTCAGTGTAGGCCGTGCTTTCTGGGTAATCAATAAGGGGCGGATTGAAGTTAATGGGAGTGTCCCTGCTGCAACCTTGAATGGAGCTGATCAGATCGAGATTCCCCTGCATCCAGGTTGGAACCTCATCACCAATCCAGTCATGATGACCCTGTCCTGGGCAACTATCCAATCTCTGAATGGTATTTCAGATCCAATCTGGAGCTATTCAGGAAGTTTCTCTAACACGGATAATTTTGAGAGTTACCGGGGCTACTATTATTTCAATGGTGATGATCGATCTACGCTTCAGATACCTTATGAGGAGACTACTCTCAGCAGGGCGATTTCTGACATTCAAGACACAGATCACTGGAAAGTTGGCATTACGCTGACATCAGGGGGACAGCAGGATTATTCAGCCCAATTTGGGATTGCCAGTGATGCACTCACCACCCAGGATAATCATGATTACAGAAAACCTCATGCTGTTGGAGATGTTGCCAGTATCACTTTCAATCATCCTGAGTGGGATGAAGCGCATAGTGCCTTTGCTTCAGATATCCGTCCCCCAATTGAAGATCTGGAACAGTGGGAATTCGTTCTAGAACATTTAGATAGTGAAATTTCCCACCTTTCTTTTGAAGGGCTGGATCAATTGCCTGATGAGCTGGCTGTATTCCTTATAAATACCGGGGATGGAAGTACCGTAAATCTTCTGAAGAATCAAAACTATGAGTTTCTTCCAAGCAGCTCCATGATGAAATTTGTCATCTCTGTGGGTACCCGAGAGCAGGTCAAGGACTATATCAATACGATCAAACCTGAATCGCCCTTTATGAGCCAGAATTATCCCAATCCGTTCAATCCCACCACGTCATTGAGTTATGCCTTGCCGGAAGCGGCGAGTATGTCATTGATTGTCTATGACATCCATGGAGAAATGGTGAAGAAACTCCACTCTGGTCAGCAGTCAGCAGGTTGGTATGTCAAGCAGTGGGATGGGGTTGATGAGGCAGGTCAATCAGTTCCAGCAGGTCTCTATTTTGCACGACTCCAGGCAGGAACATATTCCAACACGATCAAGATGTTGATGATTAAATAAACCATATCACTCGACACACTTCTAGAAGACCTCTGATGTGAAAAATCTGGGGTCTTTTTTTATTCCCCAATGGAATGCCATTTTCGGCCTGGGTTCATGGAGGGAATAATATTTTTGTGAAACCAGATCAAGATCTGGTAATTGTGATGATCGCTCTCCCGGGTACGAATGATGAGGCCATGAAATCTACTCTGGACTATTTCCAGGATTCGATCAGATCTCTCATTGAAAATTAAATCTGGAAACATCCTTTAAGTGGTGCGCTTTCGGCGTCTCAATAAACCTGGTAAAATTATCACGCACCATCCTCAACCGTTTAAAGTTGATGCGCGGAGTGAACGTAAATGTACATAAGTTTGTGAAGAATAGGCTATCTCACTTCACTGATTGGAATCGTGGGCTCAATATTTGTGAAGTTGGGGGGGATAGCTATGCTTGGCTTGGCCACCTCGCGCTACCGGAAAACCGTATAATCTGTAACTACCTCATTCGACGGAGTTCAGCTAAGACGGGACAGGAGGAATTACCTTCGAGAGGAGTTTATACTGAGATTTTTGTATGTGCATTGGGTGTACGATGAGTTATGTCAGACCAGCCTAATTCCATAACCGAGCAGCTATCAGGTTCGACCTTTCGCTGGTATCGTTGAACTGATCCCTGCCAGCCGATTGAGAGGGTCGAAAACACTTCTATTCTCACCGTTACTCACTTAACTGAATCAAGCATCATTTGACTGCCACAGTATTTCTGTAAAGTCATTAATATTAATTAAATAGGTGTTATGAATGATAAAAGAAAAACATTATATTTACCATTGAGGTATCCAATTGATTCGAATCCGAAAAAGACTCGATAATGGAGCGACCTACAAAGGAGGATTATCGAAAACGTTTGAATGACATAACCGGTGAACTCATCCATAATCATCGGCCTTCTTAAGAAGAATGTCTGTCGCCTAATTGATCCCTAGAGGATCAAGCGGGGGAACCACTTACCAGGGGTAAATCTCACACCAGTGAGAAGAGCACCTTCCAGCTCTCACCCGACAGCTAACCCCGTAGGCATTTCGAAGGGACAGCCGTACCCATGTATTGGGCTACAGACATACTTGTGGTCCTTTTTTTATGTATAAGAAGAACCTGGGCGATCAGAGTAAACCTCTGTGAATGCTAGAGAAAGTGCCTTGATGAATTTGACCGGTTTGCCAAGAAACAGTAAATGAACCCGTGGACTAACATGCGTGGTTCAATCACAAAAGGGGAGAGATATATGAAGGTGCATAAACGAACCTTGTTTATTGTTCTCCTTATGCTTCTGGTGGAGGTGGTCAGTGGACAGGAATGGGAGCTTTGGCCCCAGATCGAGATTAAGGGGAAGGCAACTGATAATCTGACCTGGAAGCTTGTTTCTGAGTGTCGCGTTACTGGGGCTGATGCGGAGTTGTATCAGGGCTGGCTGGAAGCTCGTCTTGACTGGAAGGCAATGCCTTGGTTGATTTTGAGTCCGTATTATAGGATAACCAGGAATCTGAAGGGGAATATCTGGCAATCGGAGTATCGACCGATTCTCGCCGCCACCCTTTCACAAGGGCTTAGAGGGGTGCAGGTTGACATACGTAATCGGATAGAGTATCGGATCTTTGAAAACACAAACGCCTCGCGATATAGGGCTAGAATTACAACGAAGCTACCCCAGTTTAGCAGTTTAAATCTAAGACCCTATCTCGGTGATGAAATTTTCTATGACATGGAGCTAGAACGCCTTAACAAAAATTGGGTAATAATGGGATTGCATTATACCGCCAAGTCCCGATTTAAACTGGAATTCAACTATATGTTTCAAAATTCACTCAAGAACGAGGAGTGGCTTAAACAAAACATCTTGCGGACACAATTAAAGATCACTTTATAAATTTGGAGGAACATGATTATGATGAAACAGAAGACCAAGCACTCGGGAGCAATGATTTTCAAGCTCTTCATCACCGGGCTCATCCTGGTAAGTTGTGGGTCCCGCGAACCGGACACTGGCTCAACCGTTACACTGACCCTAGGGGCTTATACTGTGCCCAAGGAAGCCTATCAGGTGGAGATCATACCTGCCTTCCAGAAATACTGGTTAGAGAAAACCGGACAAACAGTTGAATTCCGAGAATCATATATTGCTTCCGGAGCACAGTCACGAGCCATTGGCGGGGGCTTTGATGCCGATATAGCCGCTCTGTCTTTGGAGAAGGATATCCAAAGACTGGTGACGAAAGGGCTCATTACCCACGAGTGGCGCAATACCACTCATGAAGGGTTTGTGACGCGTTCTCTGGTGGTGATGGCATTCCGGAAGGACAATCCAAAACAGGTCAGGGACTGGGAAGATTTGACACACGCTGATATCGATGTTGTCTATCCCAGTCCGAAAACCTCCGGTGGCGCAATGTGGGTCGTTAATGCCATTTACGGAGCCGGACTGAAAATGTCTGAGATTCAGACCGGCACCAGTAACCCGGCTGTGGCGCGTCTCCTCCTCAAGGACATCCAGGCCAGGGTGCGGGTCATGGACAAATCTGGCAGAGCTTCGGTAACCACTTTTGAAAATGGGATAGGTGATGTTCTGCTGACCTATGAAAATGAAGTCCTGCTGCGCAAAAAGCAGGGCAAGGCGATGCCCTATATCATTCCAGACGCGACCATCTCGATTGAAAATCCCATTGCCCTGGTGGACAGGAACATCGAGAAACATGGCAATCGCCAGGTGGCGGAAGCTTTTGTAGAATTTGTCAAGCAGCCTTTGGCTCAGAGGACCTTCGCACGTTATGGCTTCCGGCCGGTTGACCAAGAGGTTGCAGCAGAATTCGCCAGCGAGTATCCACAGCCAAGTGCTCTCTTTGATATCACTTATTTAGGCGGATGGGATCAAGTCAGCTTGGACATCTACTCACCCGAAGGTATCTGGGCTACCATAATGGCTGAACTGGCACAGGAGTAGTATGAAGAGTCGCCAGCCCGGAGCATTGCTGCAGCGAAGTCTCATGTTCATCTATCTGGGACTTTTCATACTGCTCCCCATTGTTGCTATTACCATGGCGTCCTTGGAGGAAGGGGTTACGACATTGTGGAACAACATCTCCAGTGCCCAGGCTCTTTCTGCCCTGAGACTAACCCTGGTGACGGCTTTCATCATGATGATCATCAATGTGGTCATGGGGACCTTGACCGCCTACATACTCGTCCGCTATCCATTTCTAGGCAAGAAGATCATGAATGCCCTTATTGATCTACCTTTCGCGGTTCCAACGGTTGTGACAGGAATCATGTTGGTGATCCTTTATGGTCCTACCAGCACCCTGGGGAGCATCCTGAGCGGATTTGATCTGGAGGTGGTATTCGCTAAACCAGGAATCATTCTGGCACTGCTGTTTGTGACCTATCCCTTCGTAATCCGCTCGGTCCAACCGGTTCTCCTCGAGATGACAGCGGACACAGAAGATGCAGCGCGAACCATGGGAGCCTCCAACCTGAGGGTCTTCATGACTGTCACGCTTCCCGCGCTACTACCATCCATTCTCACCGGTGCCGCTCTGTCTTTCAGCCGGGCCGTGGGGGAGTTTGGATCTATTGTGGTTGTGGCCGGCAACATCCCTTTCAAATCACAGGTTGCATCCGTTTACATCTACGGAGAACTGGAAAGCAATAATCCCCAGGGAGCCATGGGACTATCGGTTGTCCTGCTGCTCATTTCATTTGTTGTCCTCGTATTTCTTAATCTGCTACAACGTCAGAATTGGCTCAATGGAGGTCATTCATGAATATGACCCTGAGAAAAAGCCATAATTCGGGTCGCTGGATACTTACCGCGATCGCGGTAAGTTGGTTCATGATCCTCATACTTGTACCTGTAGGCGGCCTGTTACAGAAATTGCTGACCCAGCCATTCGCAGAAATCTATCGCTCGTTGCAGACCGCAACGGCAGCGAGGGCCTTTCTTCTCACGGCCAAGGTCACATTTTTAACGGTGATTATCAATATGGTCATGGGAATCCTGATGGCCAAAGTGATCGTCACACAAAAGTTCAAGGGCAAATTATTTATCGAAGGACTCATCGACCTGCCCTTCGCCATCTCGCCAGTAGTGGTGGGTTTCATGCTGGTAATCCTTTTTGGTCCCTACGGTTGGCTCGGTGGGTGGCTGGAGAGCGTGGGGGTGAAGGTCATCTATGCAACACCGGGGATTGTTATTGCCACCGTATTCGTGACACTGCCCTTTGTCGCCAAGGAAGTCATCCCCGTCTACCAGCAGGCGGGTCTGCAGGGTGAGGAGGCGGCACAGGTCCTGGGTGCTTCCCAATGGCAGGCCTTTTGGTGGGTTACACTGCCCACTATCAAATGGGGTGTGATCTACGGTGTGACCCTGGCTCTGGCACGTTCCCTGGGCGAGTTCGGAGCCGTATTGGTGGTGAGCGGTAGTATCATAAACCAGACCGAAACGGCCACACTATTCATTCACCAGCAGTTCACTGATTTCAATTACACAAGTGCCTATACAGCCTCATTAGTGATCGCAGCTATTGCGTTCATAATCTTGATAGGGATTGAATGGCTGGCGAAGAGCAAAAAGGAAGCCTGATATGTCCATCGTACTTAAGAATCTCAGCAAACAATTCGGTGATCAGTTGGTAGTACATGATGTCTCACTTGAAATCCTGGATGGTGAGCTTTTCGTCCTCCTGGGTAGCAGCGGCAGCGGGAAAAGTACCATTTTAAGGATTATCGCCGGACTTCTGGAACCTGATAAAGGTAGCGTAGCCATTTCTGGCCAGGATGTTACAGGACTAAGCACTCAGCAGCGCGACGTGGGTTTTGTCTTTCAGAATTATTCCCTGTTTCGCCACATGACCGTTTTCGAAAACGTAGAATTTGGTCTTCGGGTCCGGAAAGTTGTCAGAACCGAACGCCGAGCCAGAGCCAAGGAATTATTAGAGATTGTAGGATTGACCGGCTTTGGCAATCGTTATCCTCAGCAGCTCTCCGGTGGGCAGATGCAACGTGTGGCAGTTGCCAGGGCTCTGGCCTACAAGCCTAGCGTATTGCTCCTGGATGAACCGTTTGGAGCTTTGGATGTGAAAATCCGCTCAAGTCTGCGTCAGAGTCTGAGAAATATCCAGCAAAAACTCAAAGTGACCACCATTTTAGTTACTCATGATCAGGAGGAGGCATTTGAACTTGCAGATCGTATTGGAGTTATCGATCACGGTCAGCTCATCGAAGCGGGACCAGCGGATGAACTGTATCATCGGCCGCGGACCGAAACGGTAGCCACCTTTATCGGGGGTGGCAATGTCATGGTGGGCAGGGAAGTGGATGGCATGATCGAATTAGGGGAGATAAAGCTGCCCTGGCCTGCCGAAGCTCATCTCCATGCCCAGGGATCCCCAGTTCGGGTGCTCTTCCGGCCAGAAACGGTCCAAATCCAAAAGACTCCCTTCGAGAATCGAAAGTATTTAATGCAACTGGGAGCGGGACGAATTGTAAAGCGGATCTTCAATGGACCCGTGCAACGTTTTGTAATTGAACTCGATCAATTGCGTGGTGTGCGGCCCTTGGTACCTGCGCCGTCATATGGATTGGCAGAGACACGCATCGATATAGTGAAAACGACGGACGAGGTTGGGTATGATCTGAAGCCAGGTGACGAATGCTGGATTGCCATCACTGAATTCCATGTCCTCGAACCTTCAGGGATTAAGTTTTTGGCACTGATGAACTCTTCCGCTGCGGAGTCGGCCGCCGCTGAAATGGCCTGCCGACTTGGCGAACGCGCCAAGGGGATTATCACGCTCATCTCGGTTGTGGAGGATGAATCATCAGTTCAACCACAGGAACAGCGCATGCAGGAGTTTAAACTACGCTGGCAGATGCGGACTCCGCGTCTGAATATTCAAGTAAGGCAGGGGGGAATTCAACCTACGCTGTTCCAGATGGTCCAGATGGGTGGGTATGATATTCTGTTACTGGATCAATTTTCTAGCTACAGGGAAGGTCGCACGGCGGGACTGGGTTGGTTATGGTCCCATTTACATGACCTGGGTATCCCAGTCATGGTCGTAGAGCCCAATGGTCCTGAGCTGAAACACATTCTGGTTTGCACCGCAGCAGGTGAGCAGGGGAAGACTGATATTCAAGTGGCAGGACGTCTGGCCCTCCGCACACATACACCCATCACGGTGATGACCGTTTTAACATCTCATGTGGATCAGGTTGAAGAAGCCCGCGTGATCCATCATTTGAAGCTGGCAAAGCAATCTTTGAGAGCACTGGGAGTGGACTGTATGACGTTGATTCGCAAGGGTCTTCCCTTCGAGGAGATCATAGCAGAGACCACTAATCCCGCATATGGATTAATTGTGATTGGTGCATCGTACCCTGAGGGAAGTCGTGGACCCGCTACCCCAAGTACGACGAAACGGATTGTAGATCAGGTCCAAAAATCGATACTCATTGTACCGATGAGGAAATAACCTGTCAAGGGAGCAGAAGACATAGCCTTTAAATTTAAACGATTTATTTTCTCTCCGACCTTTATTGGCGAATACCAATCAAAATCATTGATGGGTTGATAACATCTCTATTTCTATCAATCGCTTGATAGCTGGGAATTTCGAAGTGCTCTTGGTTTACTCCGATTGGCTCCGTTTGCCTGAGGACCTCTTCCTCAGCGCTATTCGCCCTGTGGTCTCCCCACAGGTTTCAGCTGAGGTGATCACTGTGGGATTTGAGACGAAATTGAGATTTGGCTGCGCCTCCATCTCTCTTCGGCTGGAATAAAACAAGTGGGTCAGCCGCCATTTTCTAGACCTCACCAATTACTGAATGCCGGACTCTAAAATATTTCCATTTGCAAGCAGGATTAGTTTTCGACTCCATGAATCTATGGGAGGATGGTATGCCGACAAAGCATAAACAGGACAATAAGAATCACATTGCGACAAGCTATCCTAAAGAATACTTTATCGATAAGAAGAAGTAGTAAATGAACGGCAAAACAAGGTGTAAAAATATTGAACACGGAAGTAGATACCAGACAGCAAAGTGAATCAGAAAATGGCTAGAGAAATAACACTGACCCAATTCATAAATATTTATGAAAATGGTGACCTTCGCATTCTGGATGTTCGTGAAGCCTGGGAAACACCCCTCGTCGATGGTAAAAATGTATTAAAAATTCCAGTGAACCAAATCCCCCAATCTCTTGACAGGATCCCAAGAACTGAAGATTTGGTTGTGATCTGCCAGCATGCCGTCCGATCAACGAATGTTATCCAGTATCTGAAGTCTCAGCACAATTTCACCAATTTGATCAATCTTTCCGGAGGAATTTCCACCTACCACGGGGGAAGGTCCTAAAGCAAATTTCCTCTCCTCGCAGGTAATCTCAACATAGTTTTTGGTTGTCCAATTGAGTGTAGTATCAAAAATCTGAATAATTATTCTATTTTCCTTGGTCGTTTATTTTGTGGACACAATTAAAGAGTGAATAGGAGCGAGTTCTCCAATTTCATATTAATACATTTTTGATACAGAAACCAATTTGGTAATCGTGCTGCTTCGATCTGAATGCGGCTTTGGAAATTGTGTAGAAGCTATCTTTAATCTCAAGGATAATCCCGATTTCAGATCCGCATGAAAAGTTTTGTGAATGCAATAAAAATGGAAATGAAGCCGTCAATTCTTGAAATTACATCACTTGAAACATATTTATATCAGTACGTGATCAATACGACAAAGTGCGGGTGCTTCCCGCTCCTCATCTAGCCAAACCCGCAGGGAGTAGGACGAGGACTTCTGTGTAGTTTGGGTTAAATGGTTGAAGTATCTGAAAAGTGGCTGTGATTGGTTGGAAGTATCCTTTTAAGATAATCTTGGAAAAAACTCCTAAGCTCTTCAAGTTCATTTTGTCGTGATTGTGACGATAAGCGAAATTGAGCCAGAATCACGACTGAAAGTATTACCAAAAATACAATCCCTCATTCATTGAAATCCCCCTATATGTTTTGATGAAATTTAGATGTTCTAAAATCTATCTGTGGCGGAATTCGCTGGGTGGTGCCATAATTCTATATTCGGTTGAAGCATACATGAACGATGCCTGGTTGAATTGAGTAAAGAGCTATACACTCCAACAAGGAAACCTCAATTCTTTAATTCCTTCGTCCTGCAAAAAAATACTGCTTAACAATTTGTATTCCGTCAGAACAAGCTGGAGCAATTAACATGATTTTATAAGAAATACTTCTTTAGCATAATATTTGCATGTAGGTAACTACTAAGTTTGGCATGTATAGCCAGGGAGTTTAAAATGCAAATCTTTGTTCACCGATTATTAATCATTTCCATGATCATGCTCATTTACCCTGTTAGCGGCGTAGCCGAAGACCACTCAGAATATCTTGAGGGCCCCTTTTATTCAGTTCATGAGGTTACAGAAGCTTGTCTCGAGTGTCATGATGATGCTGCTGAGTCATTTATGCAGAGTATACATTGGACCTGGGGGACTGACCAGAATCTACCACAAAATAACCGATCAGCTACCGTCGGGAAAAGGACGGTACTCAATAATTATTGTATCGGCCTGGAAAGCAATGAAGCTCGCTGCACAAGCTGTCATGCTGGATACGGATGGAAAGATGCGAGTTTTGACTTTGAAGACCCGATGAATATTGACTGCCTCGTATGTCATGAAAGTACTGGGACCTATCAAAAGTTTCCCACAAAAGCAGGGTATCCTGTAGACAAAGAAACTGAATTTCCCAAAGGTAGCGGGAAGATCTTTAAAGTCCCAGATCTAGAAAAAATTGCCAGGTCTGTAGGTGAACCCCCAACACGCACAGCTTGTGGCTCCTGTCATTATTATGGTGGTGGTGGTAACAACGTAAAGCATGGTGATCTGGATGCCGTCCTCATCAATCCCTCCCGTGAATTAGATGTGCATATGGGTGGTGCAGATATGCTCTGTGTGGATTGTCATGAGACCAATGATCATACCATCACTGGTAATGCCATGTCCGTGTCTACACACACCAGTGAGACCCTGACCTGCGAGAGCTGTCATGGCGAAACGCCCCATGAGAAAAATGCACATTATCTGGATGCGCATGCCAAGACCCTGGCCTGTCAATCCTGCCATATTCCTGCTTTCGCCCGGGCGAATCCTACTAAGATGAGCTGGGATTGGTCCCAGGCTGGTGATTCAGAGCGCAAGGTCAACCAGGATGAAAATGGGATGCCCGATTATAACAAGAAAAAGGGAGCGTTTGTATGGGGCAAAAATGTGGTGCCAACTTACGCATGGTATAATGGTAATTCGAAGCGGATGCTTCTCGGTGATCAGATCGATTTAAACAATATAAATACCATCGTGGCTCCTATAGGCAGTAAGGCGGACAAAGCTTCAAAAATCTATCCCTTCAAAGTCCACACGGGAAAACAAATCGCCGATAAAAAGAATAAATATCTCCTCCCAACCCATTTGTTTAATGGTGGCTATTGGAATCACTTTGACTGGGAGAAATCAGTGACCGTTGGTGCTGAAAAGAGCGGGATTGAATATTCTGGTAGTTATACCTTTGTTGAAACAGAGATGTACTGGGAAATTAATCATATGGTTGCTCCCAAAGAGGAAGCCTTAAAGTGTAAATCATGCCATAGCAAGACTAAGGATACACGCATGGACTGGAAGTCACTAGAATATGAGAGCGACCCCCGCTACACCAAAGGTCAGAGTCGAACATCAATGCAATAGATATTTGGAGATATTATTTTCATGCTGATTTCGTCGCTTAAACATGCCCAGATGATCGCTAGCTCTGTGTTTATCATGATGTTGGTGGTAGAGTATATCAATGTATAATCCAGCGATGATTGGAAACGACTATTTGAAAGTAAACGTTGGCGGCAATACTTGTTGGCTGCAGGATGAGGTGTTTTGCCTGGATGCCTGGGAGTTTTTACAGTTGTGACTCTCTATAGTCATGGAATCGTCAGTTTTGGTGTACTGGTTGCTGTCGGGGTCACCACAAGCGGTGATGAAGCCTTTTATCATGCTAGCTCTCCTTCCCAAAACAGCAATACTGATAACAACCATCCTATTTTTGGGAGCTCTCTTGCTAGTTTATTATATCGACTCCCGGCTCTGGAAGCTGGATATTTACTCCTTGCATTTCCTGAAGAAGAGGCTTGCCTATGTTTCGATCGATCACAAATCATTCCACAGATGAAGGCAATTCCCTTTTATCGATTCCTATTGGTCAGGAGCGTATTGCTATTCGGATTCAGCTTAAAACTTATTAACCCTCTCTTCGGTTTAATCCTCGGATTGCGCGGGTATGGATTTGGGAAATGATATGTAGGCTTGAATAATTGTCGTTTGAAAATCATATTTAAATCTTTTGATAATCGATTCGACTGGAAAATAATGGAGTGTAAAATGAAAATTGGTATAGCAGTAGAAAAAGATAATAAGACAATTACTGTCAGGACGGGACATGCTCCATCGTTTGTAGTTTTCACCCTTCAAGCAGACCAGATCATCGAAGAGGGCGTTTTCCCCAATGAACATGCAGGTCATCATCATGAGCATGATGATCATCAGCACACAGGAGATGACCAGAATGAGGTTCAAGAACATCGTCACCCATTGGGTGAGCTAAAAGACTGTGATGCTGTTATCGTGAGAGGAATTGGTCCAAGCATGAGGCATGCGCTTCTCCAGGAAGGCGTAAAAATATTTCGAGCAAAAAAATCGTTGGGAAATGAAGCACTTGAGTTAGTTCAGGGGTTCAGTGAGAACCCAGATCATTTTATTGCCATAGTGTGATACCATGTACCCGAGACAGCAAGAGATTGATACTGACTTAAGTAGTTGCCTGACCTTGTCTGAGCTATTAAGTCAGCTTAAACAACGATACAAATCAGGGCTGATTACTTATGGTATTCATGATACAATTCATGAATTGATCAAGCATAATCCCATACCCAATGTTCCCGGGGTTGTGACAATTTGTGGAATCTATGGAGTGAACCAACTCGAGCTTGTAACTGTACTATCGAGTGGACCTACTTCAAATCACCGTTCTGGGATCAGAAGTAAGCTGACAAGAAAATCAAAAAATATTCCTCAAGATAATTTCCTGAAGAAGCAATTTAAACTCAATGATTATCGGGGACTCTTGATCTGGTGGTATGCAACGATGGAAGCTGGGCGGAATGACCTCCCTTCCTATGTTTCACACTTAATCCTGAATACGTACTTTCGAGAGACGGGAACGCTTCCTCCCGGATATTAATAAATTCTGACAATAGTTGGAACTCAACAGGTGACAGGTTCATGATATGGTGGAGCCCCAGGACGGGGATTCTTAGAAACTATTCCTGTAATAATTTCTCGATTATTTTACTTCATAACCAGTGGGACACTTTGTGTTAAAATGGTAAAGACACAAAGGAGGGTCTCATGCACCCTGAGGTTAAGAAGGAACTAGATGTAAGGTTTAAGCAAGCCGTCCTCGAATTAGCCAAGGTTACTTGTTTTACAAGTTGTGTTATCGAAGAATATGGTGGTTCTCGATCATCATTTTATCGTTGGAAAAAACTGAACGATGAAAAGGGCAAAGCAAGATTATGGAATTGTGAGAGGTAGCTGGAGTGTCACTGTATGCCTCTTTCTCTCAGCAAGATTGGGTAGGTATTCAGCCAAAAACGAATCCAATTCAGTTATTAAACTAGAACGAATTGTCAAAACGAGATGACCGGTGAAGTGTTTATCCATTTTAACTAAAGCGGGGAAGAATCCCTTTCTCTGAAATTCAAGATGTCCAGTTTCATCAATGATAATCCAATCATCAGACAATGCTTTTAGCAAGGAATCAACACCCCATTCCAATGCTTGCGGATAAAAGTAGAATTTACCAACATGTGTTTTTGTTGCAAAACTATCCATCGTATTTAAATCCATGACTGAGTCGTCTTTGATTCGCCGGAGTTGATGGTGCCAGCGTCCTGAATCTTTGGTCACTTTCTCAGAAATAAGCCCACCCACCTGGTAGCCAGAATCTTGAATTGTCTTCAGAAGATCGACTACCCAGGGGGTTTTTCCAGTTCCTGGATCTCCACTGATAACCAGCAGTTGAGGTGTAGGGTCGCTGAGCATTTCATTGAGGATGCTATGAGGTGTGGTGGAATCCGGGCTCTCAGGTTCTGCGCTATAACTCTCAGCCATATTGATCATGTCCTGAATCACATCTACCGCGAAAGGGATGAATTGTCTCAACTGTAGACGATTTTTGTTCGGTTCACGTAGCTTGTGAGCGCGCGCTTTGAGGACACTTCGGATTCTTGGGAGCGTTTCTTTAGAGATGTTGAAGAGGAGGTCAAAATGTGAAATACCAAGTCTTTGGAAGAGCTGACGAGCTTTATTGCTATCCAGATTTGTAGAGAGGGTTTGAAAGAGCAAGAAAACATCAATTCCTCTTAACGCCATGAGGATCATCGCGTCAAATTGGACGGTGCTATAGGCAACGCCCAGAAATTCGCCATCTTGATCGCCAGTAAAAATTGGAACCAGTATGACCAGAAATGATACAATCAGCCAGAAACGGTAATTCTTCAGAGGTCGCAAAGTGGCGGGATCGAACCATAACGCCAGTAGGACGATTCCAGCGCTAATCAGGAAGGGAGCATTTTTAAGGGATAAAACGCCGATTAATATCAGGCAAGCCAGCCCCAGCCTGCGTGACCAGATGAGCTGCATCATACCGGTCCAACATCTATTTTGAGACGCTGAATAATTTTCCAACTGAAGATCATGGCGATGAAGGCAAACACAAAATGAGTCAGTAAATACAGGCCCAACATCCACCAACCCGCTTCGTAGCCAATACGTTCTGAAAAGCCCTCGACCAGTTCCAGGATGACAGGTACAAAACTACTTCCAAAGAGAATTGATTTGGTCATGATGGTTTGTAGTATTGGATAGATCGCCACGATAATGGCGCTGGTGAAGAAAGCAATTCTTCCGGTTCCCTGGATTGTGAGCACCAGTTCAAGTAAAAAGCCCTCTAGAATAATTGCGATGAAGGGCCCCAGTTTTATGGTGCTGAAGCTGAGCATCTTGATTGAAGCAGCGATCAGGGCCATCAACAGCGTGGTTCCGCGGACAGGATTATAGACTCGGGCGATGAGAATAATGCTCATTCCAATAGAAGCCAGTATGGCACCTGAGAGGGGTATATGAAGCAAATGCAGGGTTGTGCCTATGGTTGCTTCACAAATCCCCCAGAGCGTACCGAAAATGGCGATGTAAACAAGGGACCTGCGATCCATTTTAATCATCCTCGCCATGACTTACGGTATCTGCTCTTTTGATGTAGTTGTTGAGTGATGTTCGTGGGATACCCAACATTCTAGCTGCACTGGTTCGATTCTGGTTTGTGAGCTCCAAGACCTGTTCTACCAACTGGTCCTGAACTTCGTGAAGGAGATTATGATCAGGTTGTGGATTTAGTTTGATCGAGAAGGTTGGCTCACCCATAATGGTGTTCAATAATTCAGCCTGGGGATCATTATTACGAATATTGCTCAACATAAGTTTACCCCCTTTCGCCAACAGAATTCCCCGCTCTATGTAATTGCGCAATTCACGTACATTGCCCATCCATGTTGAGGTGATAATAAAATTTTCAACTTCTTTATCCATGAGGGTCACTAATTTTTTAAAGCTTACATTAAATTTGTTAATAAAATGTTTTGCCAGGGGGAGAATATCCATTCTTCGCTCTCGCAGAGAGGGGATTCTTATATTGGCAACATTAAGACGGTAAAATAAATCTGATCGAAATTTCCGTTCCCGGATCATTTCGGGAAGATTGGCATTACTGCAAGCGATGAAACGAACATCATTTTTAATTGGTTGCACACCACCGATGCGATAAAATTCACCACTTTCAAGGACGTGCAGCAGTTTTGTCTGAAGATCAATACTTAGCTCACTGATCTCATCCAATACCAGTGTGCTTTTATGGGCTTGCTCTATAAGCCCTTGCTTACCGCCTTTACGGGCTCCGGTAAAGGAACCACTTTCGTACCCAAACAATTCACTTTCAATCAGCTCAGAGGGGATAGCGGCACAGTTAAGTGTGACCATGTTCCTATCGAACCTGGAACTATTAAAATGTATATATCGTGATAATAGATTTTTTCCAGTTCCGGTTTCACCGGTGATGAGTACAGTGGCATCTGTTCGAGCAAAATCTTTGCTCAGATCCAGTACCTTGCGCATTTCAGGAGAAACAGAAATAATCTCCACCGCTGAGGTTTGCTCTAGACATTGTAAGCGTAAATCTTCAACCTCTTTACGCAAGCGCTGATGGTCCAGCCCCCTTCGGACCGCATAGCGAGTAATTTCGCTTGATTCATCCTTCTCGACAAAATCGAAAGCACCCAGTTTCATAGCCTCAACCGCCAGATGGATCGTCGCATAGGCGGTCAGCATAATGACCACGGTTTGAGGGAAGTTTTGTTTAATTTCTTTTAGTACGGTTATTCCGTCAATATCACCTAGAGCATAATCAAGCAATACCAGATCTATCTCATACTTATCGAGAATGGTCCTGGCAGTCTCAATTTTCGTGGCTGTATGTACAATATTTTCATCATCTTGCAAGAGTCGTTTCATGGAACTACAGATGAGCTTCTCATCATCCAGAATTAACGTATTAAACTGCATTTTATATCATCCTCTGTGATTGTCGAAATAAATATTGATGGTGGTCCCCAGGTTGAGTTCACTGAGCACTTCAATTTTGGCACCATGATCATCCAGAATACGCTTGCAGATAGCCAACCCCAGACCAGTACCACCCTTGGATTTTGTAAAAAATGGATCGAAGATGCGATCAAGATCATCCCTGGCGATACCACAGCCATTATCCACCACTGAGACCACCTGGCGATTATCTCTGAAACCTGTTTTCAGAATCAGTTCACCTTCATGACCCATCGCTTGCATGGCATTCAATATGAGATTGACAAAAACCTGAACCAGCTTGTGTTCATCACCTTCAATGGTATGGGAGCTTTCCTCCAGCTCTAAACGAATGCGAATTCTGGATTTTTTTAGTTGTTTCTCTACAAGATCCAAGGATTTCTGGATAATTGTATTGATTGCTATAGGCTTGTTTGTTTTTACATGGGGTCGCGAGTAATCCAGTATTGCGGTAACGATGTGATGAATTCGGTCAATGCTATCGCGTAATTCCGGATAAATGAGCTCAAATTCTTTTGGATCACACTGCTTTTCCTTAAGGTAATCGATGTTAGTAGTCAGGGCATACATAGGATTGCGAATCTCATGAGCTATTCCTGAAGATAATTTCCCCAATGCGAACATCTTCTCAGCCTGAATTGAATATTTCTCAATTTGTTTTCTTTCACTGATATCGTGGAGATAGACAAAGGAAAGATCACCATCTTCTCCCTGAGAAACGCCGGAACCGATAAACACTTCCACTGAAATTTCAAGCTTATCCTTGGTTTTAAGAATACACTCAAATTGCTGCTCCATCGTCTCTGGCAGATTTTTCCGCATATTTTGCTTGGAGTTTACCTTCTCGATCAGCGAAAAAAGATTCCTTCCTTTTAATTCACCATCAGTATAGCCGGCATAGCGCTTAAAATTTTGATTGTAGTCGAAAATACAATCTGCTGAATCGATAATAAGGATCAGCTCCGGTGAATTTTCAATCAGGGAACGACTCACTAGTTCTGAGGTTCTTAGCTGTTCTGTGTCATCATGTATGCGTTGCGACATGCTCTTGAACGCCTGGGACAGGCTCCCGATCTCATCTTGACTTTGGATGTCGAAATCAACCACGTATTGCCCATCCTCCATTTCATGGGTTTTCCCTTCCAGAATACGTAAGGGCTCAATAATAGAGCGTTGGAGCAGGAAATAGGTGAGGAGGCTGAGAATAATGATTACCACGACCATCAGAATAAGGAGGAAGACTACATTAGAACGGCGGGCCTGAATGTGGTCGTCTATAGACAGAATAACACTGACACCCCCTCGCAAATCACCGATCTTATAGCCGTGTTTTTCATGACAGCTCAAGCAGGAACTCTTTGTATATAAGGGCGCGAAATAACGATAGTATTGTTTTCCGTCCCGCTCTTCAAATCGGGAATACTCTAAATTTTCCGCCTCCTCTGTAGCATCCAAAAATTTTAACGCTTCCTCTTCAAATGCATCCGGTCTGTTTTTAGGATTGATGAATCGAGTACTGGCCATATGAAATGAGAATTGTCCACCAACCGACTCACTAATGGCACTTAATTCCCGTGTAACCAGGGCTGGATTTTTCAAAAGCAGTGTATCGCCTGAATCGGTAAATAAGAGGGGATGATCTAAATAGGGATTGGCTTCCATTCCAGGTTTCTTAACCACCAGCACGCCATCATTTTCTGCAACCCACTTACGGGTGATGATAACATTTTTGAATATGGAGCGAGCCGTTGCCAGCAGACTGTCCTCACTTTGCCGATCAACTCGAATCAACAATCCCAAAAACAGTACTGATAGAATAATGGAAGCAGTACCAACAACAATGATACTTACTTTTAAACTTAATCGCATACTTCCTCCAGTTTACCGTTTTCGGTCATGTCAAAGGTTACAGTTAGTTAATCAATAATCATTGCTAACAAGTCGGGATTAGAAGGAATCAGCAATTGACTGAATATAGTCAACACGACTGTATTTAGTCAATTAATTAAATGCTAATTATTAATTATTATTAAAGGTAAATTACTATGTGCAATAATAACAATTAGATACATCGCAATCAAATTGTTGGCACGCCCTTTGACCTGTAAAGAACAAAACCGTTGAAAAATTCATAAAAAAGGAGAACGAAAAGTGAGAAAATTGATTGTTAGTTTGCTCGTCGGGATTTTGGTCATGTGCCTACCAGCCATGGCGACAGAATTCAAAATTGGGGGAGTCTATACTGCCTGGGCTCAGTCACAACAAGCCTTTACATTGAAGGAAGATGTCTATGATAACAATTATGTGGTTCAGATGTTGCGCTTCAATGTTCAGGGAATCGCCAGCGATAATCTGAAATTCGTCACCCGCTTTGATATAGCTCAGGGCTGGTGGGGTGTGGATAATGCGCTGAAAAGTAAGATTCGCACCGGTACCGGTGGGGGATCAGCTCTATTCGATTTTAAAGACACAAATTTTCTGCTTCACGTCGATCAGGCCTATGTAGATATGACACTTCCTAACATGCCTGTCAACCTTAAGATTGGTCGTCAATGGTATGGTGTGGGTAACAAATTGATGGTTGATAACAACTACGAAGGTGTCAAGCTCGGCTACAAAGGATTAAGCCTGGGTTGGGCCAAAGTAAGCGAAGGTGGCGATGGCACGACTGACAATGTTGTTTATGATACCACCGATCCTGATTTAGTTATCGCAGATAATCGTGATGCTGATCTTTATGTTGCTAACTACAAAGGCAAAGCCGGAGCACTCGGTTATGATGCCTTCGGTTTTTATTACAAAGACCAGAGTATTGAAGATGGTGATGCTTATATCGTGGATCATCTACAATTTTTCAGAAACAAAGATGCTGCCACAGTTACACAGCTCATGGCTGCAGGTTTAGCAGCAAACTACAAAGCTGGCAAAATCTCTGTCAAGGGTGAATTTGATTTTCTCACTGGAAAAGATGAAATTAATGATCTCGACCTGAGCGGCTATAATGTTTATGCCAACCTGAATTACACCCAGAATGATAAGCTCAGTCTTGGTGCTGTCCTTGGTATGGGCTCTGGTGACGACGCAAATGAAACAGGCTTCACCAACGTGAACAAACTCCGTACCTCCGGATTTTTCTACATCACTGAAATCTGGGAAGACTCCATTATGCCCGATGAAGAAGGAATCACCCCTCAGGGACTTGGTGCTCCAAATGTAAAGGCTTATCGCGAGCTTGAGAATACGACCATTGCCCAGGTGAATGCGACCTTTAAGCTAATGAAGAGTACCTCTGTTTTTCTATCAGGTAGCTACATCATGGCCTCGAATGATATCAAGGCAGATGATGGTACCTTGTCCTCTGACTTGGGTACTGAAGTAGATTTCCGCATTCAACACAATGTTTATAAGAATGCCTTCTTCATGCTTAGGGGTGGATATTTCATCCCTGGTGACGCTGCAGGTTATCTCATTAATGGACATAATGTCGATATGGTGCCAGCCTATGAGTTAAAGGGCATGGTAACCTATAAGTTCTAGTTTGAATAACCCCTGATGTGATCAATTCATATCAGGGGCATTATTTTTGGAGATAAAAACATGAAAATTAATTTGAAATTAGGTGTCCTGGCTTTGATCGTCATAGCCTTTTCCGTTATTCTATTTTCCTGCGCACCACCCATTACAGCTGAAAAAGTAAGTGTGCCCGCTGATGTTCATCCTGGCTTAACAGATGACATGAATTGTCTCGATTGTCACACGAAATTGACGCCTACCATAACGAGTGCATGGAAAAGCAGTGGCCATGGAAAACTGAATTATGGTTGCTATATGTGTCATGGAGATGGCGTTGTCAAATTTACTCCCAAACCATCAAATGATGGCTGTAGTTCATGTCATTCCGGAAGTGCCGCACATATTGAAAAATATAACCACATGAGTTGCTTTGACTGCCATAACGGTCACAGCCTTATTGTAGGTTAGGAGAAAGATTATGAAACAAGTAAATCGTCGTGAATTTTTAAAGACATCTGCAGCAGCAACCGCCGCAGCAGGAATTGGCGTGAGCCTATTCCCCGGTATGGCACTAGCAAATACTGGTTCTGATGGTATGACATGGCATAAATCCGTATGCCGCTATTGCGGTGTGGGTTGTGGCATTATGATTGGTGAAAAAGATGGCAAAGTTAAGGCTGTCAAAGGTGATGCTGAAAATACGATTAATAAAGGTCACTTGTGTGTAAAAGCTTACTATTTACCCAAAGCTATTCACTCTAAAACCCGTCTGTTGAATCCTCTCGTTCGCAAAAACGGGGAGCTCGTACCAGCAAGTTGGGACGAAGCATTAGGCGTTGTGGCGAAGAATTTTAATAGTATTCGTAAAGCCCATGGTGGCGATGCATTGGCCTTCTATGGTTCAGGACAGGCTGAAACTGAAGAAACCTATATGGCCAACAAGCTTTTTAGAGGCTGTATCGGAACAAATAACGTGGAAGGTAATCCACGACTATGCATGGCTAGTGCCGTAGGTGGATACTTAAGCAGTCATGGTGCCGATGAACCAGCCGGTACCTATGACGATATAGAAAAAACCAATTTATTCATGTTGGTGGGATCCAATACTGCTGAAGCGCATCCAATCGTCTTTGAACGCATCATGCGTCATAAGAATAATAATCCGGATGTGAAGATCGTCATTATTGATCCACGCAAAACACCTACTGATCAGGTTGCTGATCTGCATTTATTTCCAAAGCCGGGCTTTGATTTACCCGTCTTTAACGCCATTTCTCAAGTTCTGATTGCAGAAGGCTATGCTGATGAAAAGTTCATCAATACCCATACCTTCTTGAAAAACAACAAGGGTGAGAAAGTCACATTTGCCCAGTACAAGAAATTCCTTGAAGATTATACGCCTGAGAAGGCCGCTGTAATTAGTGGCGTCCCTGCCGAGGAGATTATCAAAGCTGCACGCATTTTTGGAAGAGCAAAAACTGCCATGTCAATGTGGTGTATGGGATTGAATCAGCGTCAACGGGGTGTCTGGTCCAATAACCTGGTAAATAACTGGCATCTGATTACCGGTAAGATTGGTGTGCCTGGCAGTGATGCATTTTCACTTACAGGTCAACCCAATGCTTGTGGTGGCGTACGTGAAGGTGGCGGTCTATGTCATATTCTGCCTGGTCACCGTGCTGTAGGCAATGCAACTCATCGGAAAGAAGTTGCAGATGTCTGGGGCGTTCCTGCAAATCGTATCCCACCCAAACCAGGTAAACATACCATAGCCATGTTTCAAGGTCTGAATGATACCGATATCCGTGGTATCTATATCATGTGTACAAATCCGGCACAGTCTCTTCCCAATGCTTCAAAATACTGGAAAGGACTGAAGGAACAATTTGTTGTTGTTGCTGAATCGTTCTACCCAACGATGACGACGAAGTATGCAGATGTTGTTCTTCCTGCAGCCTTCTGGTCTGAAAAAGAAGGTGTCTACGGCTGTACCGAACGTCGATCACAGCATATGGCCAAGGTCCTTGAGCCTGCAGGTGAAGCTGTTTGGGATGCCTTTATCCTACGTGATCTTGGGAAAA
Organism: uncultured Lentisphaeria bacterium; assembly: GCA_964508765.1. Classification (GTDB taxonomy): domain Bacteria; phylum Fidelibacterota; class UBA8477; order UBA8477; family JABMPR01; genus JABMPR01. Next base: position 64,483 of record CAZDVD010000001.1, on the reverse strand, counting down.
GAATGGGCTTTACAAAAGAGTTCGCTAAGTATAAGACAGCAGAGATCATCTGGGATGAGTATTGTAGTCTCACCAAGGGCAAGGACATGGATCTCATGGGTGCTACCTATGATCGTTTGAAAAAAGTCCGTGGCTTGACATGGCCGGTTCCCTCTGTTGATCACCCTGGAACCTATAAACGCTATACAGATGGTGATCCTATTTTTGATGCCCTTCCGGCTAGCAAGAAAATGGGTCGCCGCATGTACTTCTATGGTCCTAAAGCCAAAGAGGGGAAGGCAACGATCTGGTTGCGACCCCATGCCGATCCAGCTGAGCCACCTGATGCGGAATATCCCTATGCTTTAACGACAGGGCGTATTCTTGAACATTGGCATACACTGACAATGACGGGTTGTTCGCCGGAATTGAATCGTGCAGTACCGAAAGCCTACGCTGAGATACATCCTTCGGATGCTAAAAAGCTGGGTATTCAAAATCGGAAAGACTTGATTCTTACCACACGCCGTGGGGAGATGAGGATCGAAGCCCGTGTCATCGATAGACCAGCACCAGGCACTATTTTCGTGCCCTGGCACTGGGAAGAATGGCCCATTAATGTGCTTTGCAACGATGCTTTTGACCCTGGTTCAAAGGAACCAGAGTATAAAGTGGCTGCAGCACAGGTTCGCAAGGCCTAAAAATCATCTTCCAAAGTACCAAGATAACAACGAGCAAGTGGGGAACGATTCTGTTCCCCACTTTTCGTGGTAATTAGTATGAGCACATCTGCACCTCCAATGCTCTCGCGTGGAGACTTTCTGCGTAGCTTTTTTCAAAGTCCAGGGAGTAGTGCAGCGAAGTTGCGACCCATGTCTCCTCAGGTCTTATTACCTCCCGGGAGTAAAGGATGGACGCATTTCCTGGCAAATTGTGATCAATGCTATGCCTGTGTTTCAAAATGTCCCCATGAGGCGCTGCGCGTTGTTCGGGACAGCAATTCCAAACTTGAAGGTTATCCAGCTATTTATCCGACACTCATAAGTTGTGAAGGTTGCTGGGAGCAGGAATGTATCAAAGCCTGCCCAACAAATGCTTTAAGTTCAGAACCAAACCTGACACCATCCCAGGAACTTTTTATCGATGAAGATTTATGTCTTGCCTTTAATGGACAATTCTGCACGACATGTGTAGGACGCTGCCCACTTCAGGGTACTGCTCTGTTTCTCGATAAGGAAGGCAAACCAAAGCTAGATATGACTCACTGTACTGCTTGTGGCATTTGTATCAATGTATGCCCGGCACCTCAGCAAGCCATCCAGATAAAAGAACAGGAGATTGTATGCCCATAGCTGGCCTCGTTATAATGACAAAACCTGATAAAGCTGATGAGGTTCTTGATGAACTAAAGCAGGTGAGTGGAATCACCACCTATGGTATTCACAAGGACAATAACATCATCGCGGTATTGGATACCACGAGCATCGAAGAACTTAAATCAACCAGTTTACTCATTTTGAATGATATCCCCAATGTTATGGGTGTTTATCCTTCATCAGTGAATTACGAAGATTTGGGAGATATCGACGACTAAAGACGTCGAATACTATTTATCATGCTACTTAATCTACTTCAGAATTTGGCAAATATCAGACATCCATTGCGACCACCAGGAGCAGTGTCCGAACAAGAATTTAATGAAAAGTGTATTCGCTGTCGCAAATGTGAAGAAGTTTGTCCCTACGATGCCATACAGATGACTGATTTCAGTTGGTCTTCCAAAACAGGCACCCCAATTATTACTCCAAAGAAAGTACCCTGTTATCTTTGCGATGATCTACCCTGCATCGATGTCTGCCCCACAGGAGCGCTTGCTCCGGTCAAGGATCGCGCTGAAATCGCCATGGGTATCGCCAAGATTGATGAGAGTCTCTGTTTCGCTTACAATGGAATTCTCTGCAGGGCCTGTTATGAGCGCTGCCCGGTTTATGGCGAGGCTATCACCCTGAAGGATGAGTTATATCCAGTAGTTCATGAAGATAAATGCGTGGGTTGTGGAATTTGCGAGAGTGTTTGTCCCGTGGATCCAATCGCCATTATTGTTGAAAGCGCCCACGAGGTGAATTCATGAAAACCTGGTTTCTAAACCATTCGAAGGTTTTCCGTCGGACATCTCAAATATTGAGCTTCCTCTTTCTGATGTCCATTCCCTTTCTTAATAAGCAAGGTCTAGACTGGTTTGTAGGAACACTTTATAGTATCGATATTCTGGGGTGGACCATTGCAGATCCAGCCATGATCCTACAGATGGTACTTCTGGGACAACCCCTACTTTGGACCCTGGTCCTGGCTGTATCAATTCCCATCATATTGGCTCTGATATTTGGCAGGATATTTTGCAGCTGGATGTGTCCCTATAACTTTTTAGCTGAACTCCTCTACAAACTGCGACGATTCGTATTTCCCAGGAAAATAAAGCGCAACAAAAATCCGGCGAGGAATCTCCAGTGGGTGATTCTAAGCAGTATTTTTTTGCTGATAATAGTCACTGGTGTACCCCTTATTGTTTTTCTCTCCATGCCGGGACTGATGACAGCCGAGATGACAGATATTGTTTTTGCGGGAGGTCTTGGGCTTGAGCTTCTCCTGGTTGCAGGTGTCTTATTACTGGATACGTTAATTTTTAAACGTGTCTGGTGTAAATACCTTTGTCCTGTTGGTCTTACACTTTCACTTTTTAAGACACCCTGGACTTTGAAAGTGACGTCACAATCCACTGAGTGTGCGCATTGTGATGCAGTAAAGGAACACACTTGTAATCAAGCTTGTCCTTTGGATTTAAACCCGCGTAGACCGAAGCATCTTTATCCAAGTTGCTATAATTGTTTGGATTGTGTCAATTCCTGTCATGAGCACGGGGGAGCCCTGGATGTGAGTATCGGGTGGCCCCACAAAATTAAAAATACGAATAAGGAGATAGACTAATGGAAAATGAACAGCCGGAACAAGCTAGCCGGCGTGATTTTCTCCTGCGCTTTGGTGCATTTGGTGCTCTTGTATTAGCACTGGGCGGATTTGCTCGCCATTTGCTGGTTTATTTTACACCAAAACAAAAAAAAGCCGGAACCCACAGGTATTTGGTTTCAAAAGTGGAAGAAATCCCCATAGGCAAGGCCAAGGAGATCAAAATTCAGGGTAAACCGGTGTTCGTTGTCCATTTAGAAGATGGTTTCAAGGTTTTCTCCGGGGTTTGTACGCACCTCGGATGCATCGTTAAATGGGAAGAAAACAAAAGCCGTTTTTATTGCCCCTGTCACAAAGGCATATTTGATAAAGCTGGTCAGGTTACCGGGGGACCCCCTCCCAGAGCTCTGGACGAATTCAAGGTTGAGCTGGACAAGAACCTCGTTTTCATTGAAATCGATGATAAAATGAAAGGTCCCTGGGCATGAGTTCAAAAACCTGGATCCAAGAACGCTTTCCCATTGATACTGAGAAAATCTCAGATTTCAATGAAAAGTTATTCAAAGAGCCAATTCCCATGCATATGAAAAAATGGATGCTGGCCATGGGGACGACCCCCTTCATCCTTTTCCCGCTTCAAATTATAACCGGGATTCTGCTCACCTTCTATTTTGTTCCCTCGCCGGAAATGGCACATGAGAGCGTAAGATATATAACTGAAGAGGTCAGTCTGGGATACTGGGTACGTGGCTTTCATCATTGGGGAGCCCATTTGATGATCATTAGCATTTTTCTGCACATGATGCGCGTCTTTTTTACCCAATCATACCGCAAACCCCGCGAGATTAATTGGGTATTTGGCTTTCTGCTTTTGGCTTTGGTGATGACAATATCCTTCACGGGATACTCACTGACCTTTAACCAGGTTTCATACTGGGCAATGACCGTAGGTACAAATATGCTGGCTGAAGTACCGCTGATTGGACCCTTCATTCTGGAACTATTGAGAGGCGGACCGGATGTTACGACGAATACATTGACCCGGTTCTATACTTTACATGTCTGGATATTACCGCTGATCATTAGTTTGCTCCTTGTGATCCACATTCTCATCCTGCGCTTGCATGGTGTTTCTGAGCCAGAAGGATTTGAGAAGGGTTCTTACCCCTTTTATCCCACACATTTCAACAAAATAATTGTTGTGACCCTGTTTCTCATCTCACTTATCAGCTTGTTGGCAGTAACCTTACCACCTGGTATTGGTGTTCCTGCTGATCCCTTGAATACCCCCTTGCATATCAAGCCGGAGTGGTACTTTTTTGCTATTTTTCTATTCCTCAAGTGGGTGCCATTAAATATTGGATTGCTAATCATTGGGTTGGCAATTCTGGGGATGGTTTTCTGGCCATTTTTAGAACCCCTACTGGCCAAAAAAGAGAAACATAGAAGTGTCATCAGTTTCAGCCTTGGAGCGGTGGTTATTCTGACTCTGATCATTTTCACGCTCATTCAAACTTTTACGAACTAAATGGGAAACGGAGAAAATATGGACCAAAGCAAAGTTCAGCAGATACTGATAGGTACTTTTAGTATTCTGCTTATCGTTACTTTAATGATTGTGGCAACAGTTGAAGTCAAAAAAACAACTTCAGATGTGGAAGAGATCGATATTGATAAAGAATCCGCAGCATGTATCAACTGTCATGAGCTTGAGCATATAGCAGTAACCCAGATTGCGGCCTGGGAGAGAAGCGAACATGCCGTTATGGGGATTGGATGTATTGAGTGTCATAGCGCCAATGAAAATGATTTTGATGCCCAGAGATGCCCGGAAAACGATGTTCTGATTGCTCGGCATCCAACACCTGGTGATTGCGCTGCATGTCATGAACAACAGGTAGCTGAACATGCGAATAGTAAACATGCCCATCAGTTCTGGCTTTTTAAGAATGGGGATCGTTCAGTCTTTGAAACACCCATGGCAACCAAGCATGGTTGTATCCAATGTCATAATATTGGCAATATCTGGCCAGATGGAAGTGTGGGTGAATGTGATGCCTGTCATAGCAAACACTCCTTTAGCAAGGCCGTCGCACGTCAACCTGAAACATGTGGGGAATGCCACGTTGGTCCTGATCATCCACATATTGAAATATACATTGAATCCAAACATGGAAACATGTTCAAGGCCCTTGGTAAAGACTGGGACATGAATTATAGCACGGCGAATAATGAACCCATTCCTATTGAAGCACCTGTGTGTGTGACTTGCCATATGGATGGAAACGAAAAACAACCCATGACCCATGATGTAAGTGCTCGACTGGCAACTGAATCTCAGGCTCCCTGGAGTTTTCGAACGGTTTGGGACGAAGAGAATCTGGGCAGTTGGGAAGTCAAACGCGAACGCATGGAATCAGTTTGTGCGAGTTGTCATGCACCCGATTTTGTAGAAACCTATCTGCTCACAGCAGATCTGGTGAACCTTCAGTACAATGAGATGCGTCGCAATTTTGTTTATTGGACCAAGAAATTAACGGCAACCGGACTCATTGATCGTCTTAAGGCAGATGGTAAATTCAAATCAGATCCGGTCCTAAATGGCTGGGATGAGCTACCTGAGAGAGAGATGTATGACTCGTGGCATCATCAGGGTCGTCGCTTCCGTCATGGTGCTGAAATGATGGGCGCTGATTTTACACAGTGGCATGGCGTGTGGGAAATGCAGTTCTCTATGGTTGAAATGATTACCTGGGCTGCTGAAAAGGGAGATAAAGAAGCTGAAGAGTGGGTGAAGAGCAATCATCCTTCAAAATTCATTCCCTATGCCCTCTACGATATACCTGGCAGCGCCTGGGGTATCAACGTCATGGCTGATACAACACCCTTTGTCTATTCATACGAAGACTATTGGGATCGCATCAAAGCCAATGTGGAAGCTGCCTATAATAATGGTTTCCTGGCCAAGGATCAGTGGGAACTATGGTTGGACCGATATGAAAATCGTGAGCACTATAGTGGCTTGAAGTACGTAGATAATCCTAAGGTACAAGAACTCTGGAACATGTATAAAGATCGCAATGTAATTGATACCGAAACCTTTACAGAAAAAGCCGTTAAGCTTAAATTGCCGGGGAAACCATTCTACCCGGATAAATAGCAATAATACTAACTCCGTGCGTGGAGACCTGAGGACTAGGTCTATGGTCTCCACGCCGATGGGTGTAGTTAGAAATGACTGTGCCTCCCGATCAGGAAATACCTGTGAATTGGAAAGGAGAAAAGTTGCTGACTAGAAATACTCTGGGGATATGCAGATAGTTCAAGATCCACAACTGGGAATATTCTAGGTTTTTGGCAACACACATTATGAGAAACTTCAGACTCAACACCTCACAACCTGCCTTTATTCGTCTATTTCTTATGCTGATAGCTCTGCTCGCAAATGCCGGGGCAGCAAATATGATTTCTGGCAAAATTTGGGATGTCAGCAACCAACAACCTGTACCAGGCGTGCAGATCAGGATTGCTACACTGCAATTAGCAACAACCAGCGACAATTCAGGTTATTTTGAACTTGAGTTAACTCCATCAGAAACGCAAGACTTGCTCTTTAGTCATATTGGCTATCAGGATCAGGAAATCGCTATTCAGAGGGATGGTGCGGACCTTGAATCCGTAAATGTTTTTTTAGAACCTACGATTCTGCGCGGAAATGAGGTCATGATTACTGCTACCCGAACCAGCCGAAGTTTGGCTCAAATTCCAGGACGAGCAGAGGTTGTTTTGGCTTCAGAATTTAATCGAACCACGACAACCCAGGTGGATGCAGCTTTGCAGCGGATCCCAGGGATAAACATACACCGTACTTCCGGCGAATACGAAGTTCGCCCTGTGATTAGCATGAGAGGTGTCGGTGGTGATGATCCGGGCCGAACCCTGGTCCTCGTGGATGGTGTGCCCATCAATAAATCGGATACAGGTGTGGCAAATCTCAAGCGTATCCAGGTACAGCAAATAGATCGTGTGGAAATACTAAAAGGTGCCGGGTCAGCTTTGTATGGCGCCAGCGCCATGGGCGGTGTTGTTAATATCTTAACTCGACCGACCACTGATAAATTGAGCGGTCGAATAGGTTTTCATCATGGCACACATAACACGCAGAAGTTTGACATGAGTTTAGCACGTCGTTTTAACAACGGTATCGAATTGTCTTTCAATGGGTATCAGGGAAATGGCGATGGCTATGTTGATATTCCTGATACGCTGCAAGATGAATACACTGTTCCGCTCTTTTTTAAAGAAGCTGGTGGAAGCGTTCATCTCGGTCTAAAACGATCCCCTGAGCTAGGTATAAAACTAAGTTATGCTCTGGACGTGGATCAGCGCGGTGAAGGCTATAAAATTGAACATGAATTAGGTAATTATCGCGATTTTACGACAGAGACCTACGAGATCAAGCTGTCCGGCAGGAGTCAGCTGGGGAACTATGAGGTAAATGGATATGTCCAACAGGAAGACTACCTGCGCGTCAGCGAGGCTTTCAAAAAATCTAATTATAACCGTTTTGATGTAAAATCCGATCGTGTGGATCGTGGCTTCCGCGCCCTCCTGAGCAGTGAGTTAGGATTCCTCCATACACTCACTGCTGGGCTGGAGGGTAAGCGAGGTAGTGTGCGGGGTGGTGATTACTATTTAACCTCCCCAGATACCATTCTAAACCAGGGAGAGATGCTTTTTTGGGCTGGATATATCCAGGATGAGTTTCAATTATTGAATAAACGACTGCATGTTTTGGCTAGTTTGCGGCAGGATGTTGTTACCTTTCAAAACGGAAGCTTTTCAGCCAACCAGACCAATAACGCTTTTTACTCCTATAACGGCGATCTCGATGATCATAACTGGTCAGCCTGGAGTCCCAGAATTGGTTTAAGGTATGTATCTTCGGCTGAGCTTAGTGCATATGCTAATTATTCACGCGGTTTCCGCGCTGCACCACTGGATGATATATGTCGCTCAGGATTTATGCGACTCGGCCCTAAAATCGCCAACCCGGAACTGGGACCGGAAACCATCAACAGTGTCGAGCTGGGTCTTGATTATTCTCCCAATACATCTTTTAGTTTGGCTCCCAGTTTTTATCTCTCACAGGGTGAAGATTTTTTGTACTATATCGCCACCGGTGATTCATTGTGGGGAAGGCGCCCCATCTATCAGCGAGAGAACGTCACCAGTGTGGACATTGTAGGAAGTGAACTGGAAATGGTACTTAAACCATCTAGCAATTTGCAGATTTCAGCACACCTCACCCTCAATAAATCAACGATTGATCGCTTTGATGAAAATCCTGAATTGCAGGGGAATGACTTGATTTTTTCTCCTCGTCAGCTAGCTGGGCTTAATCTATTTTGGGAACCTGAATGGGCGATTATTACTCTGGATATTCATTATAAAGGTGATCAATATATGGATGATGCGAATGCAGAGAAATTACCCGCGTATACCCTTATTGACATGTTTGTTTCCAAAACATTTCGAGATCATTTACAACTCACACTGGGTATGGTAAACATGGGTGATAAGCGTTATCTGGAAAATTTGGAGCGACTGTCACCAGGACGTCTCTATCAATTTCAGGTGTCATACATATGGTGATTAGCTATAGAATAGCAAATTTTTGTACATTTCTTGAGTTAGTCGAATTAGAATCATAATTCCTCTGATTAATTCAAGCTGAATACCCCAGGGCCGGTCTTCGATCGGCCCTTTTTCTGAATAATTAAAAATACACATCCAGGAAACTCATGTCACCTATGCCCCTTCATAACCCAAAGAGCATAGAATCATGTGAGCCCACTCTTGATTTTGGCTCCCGGTCCACAGGTTGGATTCCTGTTGTGCAGACCATTAAAAGTCTCCGTGAGTGGAATTTTTTGTTTGGGAGGTAATTACTCGGTCTGATAGGTCCATAGTGGGTAGGAACCTAGTTGGTTGGATTTGCCTTGTGGATAACTCCTCGGATTATAACTTTTCCTGTGTTTTACAAAAGGGGAAGGTCATGTGATATGAGCATTTCAACGGAGAGCATAAAACCTTCAATTAATAATGATCCCACCTATCGCTATGTTAGTGTTGGATTTCTTGTTGTTGCCAGCATTGCTATTTTTCTCATTTTGTGGTTTATCCGCGATGAAGTGCCCCTCAGAGAGCCACGTACCATCACCCTGTATAGCTTCACGGCCATGGAATCGGTCATGGAGCAGGCACTTATTCCAGCATTTCAAGATTTTTGGATGGAATCGCATCAAGAACGGGTGGAATTCATCAACACCTTTGCTGGCGCCGGTGTTATAATTCGACAAATTATGACACAATTTCCAGCTGAGATTGCCATTCTTTCATCTGAATTGGATGCGCGTCGTCTGGTTGGAGAGGGGGTTATAAATGCGGCGAGTTGGCAGGAGTTACAGTCAAAGCCGAAATTCTGTCGTACACCCATCGTATTGTTTGTCCGAGATGATATAGAAGTCGAAATAAATGGCTTTGATGACATTGACTATGCCTACATGGATGTGATGATTCCAGATCCACTTATTTCTGGTGAAGGTCAAATGACCAGCCTGGCAATATATGGATCCAGGCTGCGACAGGGAGATGGTGAAAAAGCAGCTTTAGCGTTTACCCTGGATGCCTTTGCCAATGTTAAAAACCGCCCTTCAAATTCTCAGGATGCTCTGGAACAGTTTCATGCTGGTATCGGGGATGTGTTGTTTAATTATGAGGCAGCGCGAGCTTTTCATCCCGGGGCTTCAGAACTAAAGGTGATCTATCCTAGAAGTACCATCATGGTGGAACCTATCGCTGTGGCTATACATCAGAATATCCCACCTCAACAGGAGAAACTCATAACAGCCTTCTTGGATTTCCTCTGGGATGAGCCTGCACAAAGGATCCTATCTGATTACGGATTCCAGACTATTAACACTTCGAACCGTCCGGAATTTGCACCAGCCCCAGATCACGACATCTTCACCTTAAGTAGTCTGGGTACTGCCCTGGACCTGAATCGTTCAGTTATTGACCCACTCTTGAAGCAATAGGATTGAGCTGAATTCATCATAGAGCACACGAGGTGATCAATATATGGCAACAGTTGACACTCCTTTTCATGGCAACATCTAATGTGCAAAAAAAGACTTCCGCTTTAGATCAATCACCTTTCTTAGCAATGAGGAAACAGCATCTGTTTTTTGATTGATAAGAAAGAAACAATAGAAAATATTTCACCTTCACAAATTATTCTCAATTCAATTACATCGCGATAATACCTACTTAACAGCAACTGTGTGACATTTGTCACAATAACTGCCAATTAACAAATAATAATTCTGAAATGAACTCATGTTCATTATAGTGGGCACGTGAATTGCACTTATGGTCATTTGAGAAATGCTATGAATTGTAGGTTTTATACGCGCACGCTGAACACTGGTACCAGAAACGGGGGTGTAGATTGATAGAAAAACATCTTGAGAATCCTCAATCTATCAGCAATGATTTATTGACCGAAAATCTGTCACACATCAAACATCGTATCGTTGTGTTTAGTGGCAAAGGTGGTGTGGGGAAGACCACCGTTAGTGTCAATCTTGCTTTTGCTCAAAAAGCGCTCGGTTACAAATCAGCTATTCTCGATGCGGATATCACCGGACCAAATGTTCCCAAAATGTTGGGGATAAAAGACAGAACACCCGTTTCCAAAGGACGTATCCAACCTCATCTGTATGAAGGTGTCAAGGTGGTTTCCACAGCCAGTTTGATTTCTGAAGCGCAACCTGTCATCTGGCGTGGTCCGAGACGTTCCAAATTACTCATGCAATTTATGCGAGATGTTGAATGGGGCGATCTGGACTATCTACTTGTGGATCTACCACCTGGGACTGGCGACGAAGTCATCACGGTCGTAGAGAATATCAAACCTGATCTTGCTCTGATAGTAACGACCCCCCAGGAAGTGGCACTTCTAGATTCTGCCCGAGCCATCAATATGGCTAAACACATGAATATCCCCCGTATTGGACTTGTTGAAAACATGTCGGGACTTATTTGTCCTGAATGTCACAAACTCATCGATCTTTTTGGGATGGGTGGGGGAAATCGACAGGCCCTGGAGCATGATATAACCTTTATTGGAAGTTTACCCATGGATATCGGGATCAGGGTTCTGGCGGATGAAGGCATGCCCGTCGTCTTGGCTTGTCCAGAAAAATCGATATGCCGCATATTCAAATACTTTGCCCGTAAGGTAACCATCATGCTAGATACACCTTCCGAATTATGCCCCCCAAAAATAGAGGTCATGGAAGATCATGAGTTACAAGAATAATGGTAATATAAAGTGAGAATAAATAAATATTTGGCATGTTCAATATTTACAGGAGCGAACTATGGGTGAGAGAAACGCTTACCGGAAACGCATCGTCAAAGAACCCCCCCATCTAGACCTTTTCAAACCGGTGGGTGCATCGATGAGAACTGCCAAAAAGATCATTATGAACCTGGATGAGCTAGAGGCACTTCGATTCGCTGATTATCGGCAATTGGCTCACCTGGAAGCTTCTCAAAAAATGAATATCTCCAGACCTACGTTTACTCGATTGATAAATAAAGCCAGACATAAACTCTCTCAGGTATTACTCGAGGGTTGTGTGCTCAAGATCGAAGGGGGTAATGTGGAATTCAGGGGTACTGTTCATCAATGTCAGGACTGTGGAGAATCAAGTAAGCAGAGTGTGGAAGCTCCTCTGGAGGAATGTCCGGAATGTGGATCTCCTCATACTGAGAATCTGGCGAATAGACATCGCGAAACGGAAAAAAATGAAACCAAGGAAATATGAGGGTTGCTGGAAGTGGCGGCGTGTCATTCAAGCACCTCATGAAATAGTTTACTTAGATGAATTGGAGAATTAGATGAAGTATTTTGATGTTGTTATTATAGGAGGTGGTCCCGCCGGGGTAAGCGCAGCAATCTCTGCCCATAACACCTACCCAGCTAAAAGCATCGCACTGATCCGGAAAGAGGAGATCGCACTTATTCCCTGTGGTATCCCTTACACACAAGCAACCCTACCAGATGTATTAAGTAACACTCTGCCCGATGGTCTTGTGACACAAAAAGCCGGAGCCGAGCTTATCATTGATGAAGTCATCGGTCGAAAAGCCAATACGTTGCACCTGAAAAGCGGTGAAGAGATCACTTACTCAAAGTTGGTATTGGCAACTGGCTCAATCCCATCCTCACCACCCATCGAAGGCATTGACAAAGAAGGCTCGTTCCTCATCCAGAAAGATGTCAAATATCTAGAAAAACTCAGGGCTAAAATGCTGGATAGCTCAGATATCGTGATCATAGGTGGTGGATATATTGGTGTAGAACTGGTTGATGAGTTTCTCAAACACAACAAGAAGGTCACCATTGTAGAGCTTCAGAATCAACTTTTGCCAGCAACCATGGATTTTGAGTTTGCTAATAAACTTGAAAGTATTCTGAAAGAGAGAGGCGCAAACATTGTACTTGGTCGTTATGTAAAATCTCTTGCAGGTAATGGTCAGGTGGAGAGCGTAGTCCTAGATGATGGGACAGAAATTCCAGCTGACGTCGTTGTGACCTGTGTAGGTTGCAAACCGAATATCAAATTGGCGGAAATATTTGGGCTAAGGCATGATCCAAGATATGGGATCAAAGTGGATGAATATTTACGCTCATCCGAGAAGGATGTATTCGTTATCGGTGATGCAGCTGCCAAGCATGATTTTTTCACAGGCGAATTGACGGATATACGTCTTGCTTCAACCGCCATGGCTGAAGGACGATTGGTAGGTTCCAACCTTTTCGAGATCAAAGTCATTCGCAAGTATCGCGGAGTTCTGGGTTCGTTCTCAACAAAAATTGGCAATACTGCTTTTGGCATCAGCGGATTGACTGAGCTGAAAGCTAAGGAAATGAATCTGGAATACGCTGTGGGAGAAGCGATTACCGTTGATCGCCATCCTGGAATGGTCCCAGGCGCATCCCCACTACACCTTAAGCTTATTTTTGCCAGATATTCTCATGTGCTTCTCGGTGCAGAAATGCATGGCGGTGATTCTGTTGGCGAGCTGGTGAACATGTTGTCGGTAATGATCCTCAATAAAATGACGGATATGGATATCGATACCATGCAAATAGGAACACATCCACTTCTGACAGCATCACCAATTGCCTACCCGGTAATAACCGCTACTGTTGATGCCATTGGGAAATGGTATCAGGCAGATGTTACCTAGAAAGACCACAAATTAAAAATGATTGAAAGGGGAAATGCTATGGATACAGAGTTTAGAATGATCAATAAAATACCGAGAGTTTTGTTTTACCTGCTAGCCTCGCTCATGATTATTGGATCTTTGTCAAATGCAAAGAACAAAGACAAATCGAGTGATGCATCAGCCAGTGATACCATTCAAGTCCGAGAAGGAACCGAGCTACAAATTATGGTTTCTCCTGAACCCTGGATTATTAAGGTGGGAGGACTGCCTCCTGGAACATATCCAGTATATTTTGAAAACTCTGTATCCAGGATAACCAGCCATATCACCATCAATGGCTCAGACGTCGCCTCCATCGTTTTTAATAATCCTGTAGATGCACTCGTATCTGATAAAACGGTTGAACCTTACCCTGAGTCGGAGTGGATACATGTGAGGGGTGGTAAATATCTGAATTGCTGTTCTGAGGATGGAAAGTCTATGCGGATGATTGATATTCCAGATTTTGAGATTGGGAAACATGAGATCACCAATTTGCAGTTCTGCGATTTTTTGAATGCCTGTAAACTCAATCCCGAGGAAAGCAGTTTTCTGATCGATCTCTTCGATAAGTATTGCAGAGTAGAGTACAGAAATGGCGTTTATGAATGCAAATCTGGCTATGAGAAACATCCGGTTATTGAAGTTTCATGGCATGGGGCTCAAGCTTACTGCACATGGGCCGGAGGACGTCTACCCACTTCTGCGGAATGGGAATATGCTGCTTCCGAAAGGGGTCGGGAGGTGGTCTATGGCAATGGGAAGAATGTTGCTAAAGACAATGAAATGAATTTCAATAACACTGAAGTGTCCCTTGATTGTTCCTCACCTTATCGCAAACGCCATACGACGACATCTATAGGTAGTTTTAAACCGAATAGTCTGGGTATCTATGATATGAGTGGAAACGTCTGGGAGTGGTGTTTGGAATCTGACGTAAGGAAGTATTCAGATTCTAATCGAGAAGAGTTTCATGTTTATTGCCCCTCGTGCAATCGAATCATCAAGGGAGGATCCTGGAGTAGTCACGCAGAAAGTTGTCAAATCAGGTCAATAACGACCCATGACATCTGCTCTGGCTGTGGAAATATTGGATTCAGGATCTGTAAGTCGAGTATATAATGCTAGTGAGTGACCATGCTCATAGTGCCCCCACAGGTTTTGTTGGCCCCGTCACCCGTTTCTTGTCAGGATTACAGGTGTACGCGGGTCGACAGGACCTGATTCGAGAGCGTAGCTAGGGAAAAGCTATGAACGCACTCGCATGGATATTAATTACGGGCGTATTGATGAGTCTCATTGCCCTGGTTGGCAGTGTGACTTTTGTGCTCAAAGAGTCAACTTTGCACAAGATCATCTTACCGCTGGTAGCTTTGTCCGCTGGCTCTCTCTTAGGGGGAGCCTTTTTTCATATGATTCCAGCCAGTCTGGAGGATATGGTCAATACTCATATTGTCTTTATGTGGGTGCTTCTAGGCTTTACATCATTTATGATATTAGAACAGGTCTTGCACTGGCATCATTGCCATGAGACCTACGGTGGGTGTAAACAACCTCTAAGTTATCTCATCCTTATTGGTGATGGTCTCCATAATTTTATCGGAGGCATCGCCATAGCTGGAATATTCCTTATGGATGTTCGCCTCGGACAAATTGCCTGGCTGGCAGCTGTTGCTCATGAAATTCCACAGAAACTGGGTGACTATGGTGTGTTGATCCATGGAGGATGGAGTAAGAAGAAAGCACTGCTTTTTAACACCCTCTCTGCGCTTACCTATCTCCTCGGTGGAATAGTAGCATACCTGGTTTCTTTTAGGGTAAATATTGATTTTCTGATTCCATTTGCGGCAGGGAACTTCATCTATGTTGGCGCAACGGATTTGATTCCAGAGGTCAATAAACAGAAGCATACATCGGACAATCTCATCAAGACGGGCATGTTTATCCTCGGATTGTGTTTGATGTGGATGATTAAAATGTTTTTTAGCTCAATTCAGGGAAGCTGAATGAGATTAGTTCCTGCTCGAGCAAAAAAGGAGAAAATATGGATCGACTGAGAGAACAAAGACAAGGTGGACAAGAAAGACAACAAGGCGTTGGCCGCAATTCGCGTCCCAGCCAAGGTGGTCGAGGAAGAAATCAGGGTGGGTCATTTGGACCTGGAGGTTTTTGTGTCTGCGTTAAATGTGGGGCCAAAGAACCCCATGTGACTGGAACCAAATGTACCACACTGGCCTGTCCGAAATGCGGGCATCCCATGGTGAGAGAAGAACTGGTAAGGGATAAAGCTGCAAAAGATAATAAGTAGTCATTTTCTGCTGATACAGTAACGAAAGGCTACAAACTGCTATTGAATAAAAGGGCATATTCGCCCTGAAAGGAGTCCGTATATGAAGAAATTATTTGCCGTACCCACCGCAGGGGGCGTTGTGTGCGAACATTTTGGTCGTTGTGAAAATTTTTCCATTGTTGAAACTGAAGATGGTCGTATTGTTCAAGAAAAAGTCCTCACACCTCCTGTCCATGAGCCTGGTGTTTATCCCCAGTTTTTAAAGGATCAAGGTGTTGATATAGTGATTTGTGGAGGTCTGGGTGTCAAAGCACAACAACTCTTCGCAGAGCAGGGTATTGGTATTTGCATTGGTGCTACCTCGCTGACCCCTCCGGAGCTGGTTAACAAGTATTTGTCTGGCCAATTGAATAGTGGGGCCAATCTCTGTGACCAGTAAAGTGTGGGTGCGATGAAAATAGCTATAGCCAGTGGAAAGGGGGGGACAGGCAAGACAACCCTGGCAACCAGCCTGGCGAGCCATCTGGCAGAGTCTCGTGACGTCGTTCTGGTTGATCTTGACGTAGAGGAACCCAATTCACGACTCTTTATCGATGGTGACCAAACTCACCAGCAGGATGTATATAAAGAGATACCTCAATGGACAGGTGCATGCTCCTTGTGCGGTCAGTGTCAGGATATTTGCAATTTTAATGCAATTGTTCAAGTCGGTTCTCAGATTATGGTGTTCCCTGAATTGTGTCATAGTTGTCGAGCCTGCTCAGATTTATGTCCAGAATCCGCCTTACCCCTAAAACCCAGGAAAATTGGAATCTTGAATCAATTCCAGACAGAAGATCTGGATTTCGTTGAGAGTCGCCTGGAAATAGGTGAACAGCAAGCCGTTCCACTCATCGCTCAAACAAAACACTATGTTGATGAGAATTTTGATGATGATTTTATAAAAATCTATGATTCCCCACCAGGTACATCTTGTCCGGTGATTGAGGCCACCAAAGATGCGGACTATGTGATTCTGGTTACAGAGCCCACTCCTTTTGGATTATATGATTTGAAACTGGCAGTAGAAGTCATGCGAAAAATGGGCAAAGCTTTTGGGGTGGTAGTTAATCGATATGGTCTGGGTAATGAGGATGTCATCGATTATTGTCAGCTTGAAGGGATATCGGTTCTGGCCAAGATAGCCAATGATAGACGGATCGCTGAACTGTATTCAGGGGGAGAATTAATTTACACCAGTATCCCTGAATTCAAGGAACAGCTGTTTGCTCTGGAAAGCCGTCTCACCCTGCATGATATGGTAGGTGCTGTATGAAAGAAATAGTCGTTATTTCCGGAAAGGGAGGCACGGGTAAAACCTCTGTGATGGCGTCGTTCTCCTATCTGGGTCAAGCAGATCTGGTTATCGCTGATTGTGATGTAGATGCCGCAGATCTTCATATGTTATTGGATCCTGACTATCAAAATTCTGAGGATTACTATAGTGGTGAATTGGCCATCCTTGATCAGGAGAAGTGTATCAATTGTGGAGCATGTTTGGATGTTTGCCAATTTGATGGGGTACAGAAGGAGAACGGTATCTTTCGAATTGAAGAAATGAACTGTGAGGGCTGTGGTTACTGTCAACGGGTATGTCCAACAGCAGCCATTCACATGGAGACGCAAAAAGTAGGACAATGGTATTCCTCTAATTCAAAAGTTGGGAGTACCATGGTTCACGCAAAAATGGGTGTTGGGGCGGAGAATTCAGGTCGCCTTGTAGCTCAAGTGAAAAATGAGGCCCGGCGCATTGCCAAAGCAGAGGGCAAGGAGATAATATTGATCGATGGGTCACCTGGGATTGGTTGTGCTGTGACTTCGACCCTTAGTGGAGCGGATTATGTGGTATTTGTTACCGAACCCAGCGTCTCAGGGATACATGATCTAAAACGAGTCAGTGAACTTGTGCAGGGCTTTTCAATACCCAGTGGTTGTATTATCAATAAATATGATCTCAATCCACAGCGTGTTCTGGAGCTCGAGGCCTTTATGGAAGATGCTGGAATTGAGCATATCGCCAATATCCCTTATGATGAAGGATTTACTGCCGCCATGCTGGAGGGAAAGACCCTCGTGGAATATGAGAATAGCTCGGTGAGTCAAATTTTGGTTGAAAGTTGGAAAAAAATTAAACAATTCGCAAAAGTTTGAGGGAAATAGATATGAAAATTGCATTTACCGCTAAAGGAGAAACCTGGGATTCTGAGATTGACCCTCGTTTAGGACGGACTGTATTTATACTGATTTATGATGAGACAAAAAATGAACTTTCGGCCCATTCAAATGCTGATATAACTGAACAGTCCCATGGAGCTGGTCCCCTGACAGTCAAAAAAATATTAGACCTTAATCCAGATGTGTTGATCACGGGAAATGGTCCAGGGAAGAATGCCGCAGAAGTGCTCAACACAAGCGCTATACAAATCTACATTGGTGCCAGCGAGTTAACCGTGAAAGAGGCATTGGACGCTTATAAAAATGGAACCCTAAGTAGTTCTAGCAAATCAATGTCATAGTAATAAGAAGGGTCGTCTCATGACCTTCAAGACGACAAAAGACATATTAAATGGAGTCATGCCCGTTCTTATGCAGCTAGGTCAGTCCTATGACCGACTTAGTTGTGTTGTTGAGTGAAAGCAAAAATGAGTGCTAAAAAACTTCTCTGGCTTCTACTTATCGTTGTTGCATATTTGACTTTCACGGTCATCCGGGGAGAGGCCTTTTCCTGGGGGTCTCTCGGTTTGATTGCTCTGTGCTTTTCTTGCGAATTAATGGATAGTTCACTCGGCATGGGATATGGTACAACTCTTACACCAATTCTTTTGGCATTCGGATATCAACCACTACAGCTGATCCCCACGATACTCTTGTCAGAACTGCTGAGTGGTTTCGCTTCATCATATTTTCATCATGATTCAGGCAATGTGGATTTTTCACGAAACTCTCGTGATTCCAAAACAGCAGGGCTGCTTGCTCTGGGTAGTATGATCGGTGTGATTATTGGTGTGAATGTGGCCGTACAGGTTCCCACAGTCCTTCTCAAACTATTTATTGGCGTAATAATCACTCTGGCAGGAATCAGTATCTGGATTCTTAATAATCGAACATTTGTCTATAAAACCTGGAAAATGTGTGTGCTTGCCCTCATCGCATCCTTTAACAAGGCGCTTAGCGGAGGTGGGTATGGTCCTCTCATGACAAGTGGTCAAATATTAAGTGGGATTAACAGTAGAGCGTCTGTTGGGATAACATCTTTTGCAGAGGGCTTTACGTGTTTAGTTGGTGTCATCCTATTTTTGGGAAAGGGTCAAAAGTTTGCACCTGAGCTTATGATTCCAGTTATTACAGGGGCCTTGCTCTCAGTCCCTTTTTCCACAGAGTTTGTGAAACATATCAATGAGACAATGCTGAAGCGAGTGATTGCTGTATTGACGACCATCCTGGGCATATTTACACTCTGCAAAGTATTTCTATAGTTGATACCTTATAGATTGAAATAAAAGCAACAATCCAGGTATTGATCTTACAAAATTACTTGGGCTGTCAGCGTACTTTCCACAGGTTATTCGGTAATTCTATCTTACAAAAATCATGTTTGACTCAGGTTGTCATTTTTCAATATAGTGCCAAACAAGTTGTTTGGATCCGCAGTTCCCTCAGCAAAATGTTGAATTAGCTCCCCGGTTTTGGTTTTGGATATTTTTGTGTTTTAGCCAAGTACAAACAAATTCTCCCAATGGCCTCTACCTATTTTCCCATTTGTCAATTCAGTTGCTTCTTGCTAAATATGCTGGGGACGATAAAATTCGTCTACGTTTCCAACACAACGCTGAATTCATGCCTTCGTTCCAGAACACTAAATCACCATCACCCTCATTATTTCATTTTAATATTAACTATATCAGAATGACATAATAATACTAGCCCGTTTCAACCCCCCAATACTATAAATACGTGTTATTCATGAATATATGATTATTGGCATATACATTGACTTCCATCCCCCCATGACACTAAGCACATTCACTTGCAGACATTCACAAATCGTTTATTCAACATCTAAAACGTTGTTTCTGGGAATAGATCTGTCACAATCAGGGGAAAATGAAAATGAAACAAACACAGATCGCACTCATCGTCTTAATACTCAGCAACTTTGTATGGTCTCAGCCTTTATTACAAACCATAAAGGGATCAGTGGTTGACCTGGATACTCAAACACCACTTATTGGAGCGACAGTGATAATCAGGGGTACAGACCCGCTCAAGGGTGCCACAACAGATACTGAAGGTTACTTCTGGATTAGCTCAGTTCCGATTGGTCGTTATGATATTCAGGCAAATTATATGGGTTACGAACCCAATATTATTCCTGAAATTGTTGTCAGTTCCGCAAAAGAAGTGATTCTGAATATTCAACTGAATGAAGTTGTATTGGAAGCTGAGCAGGTTGTTGTCGAAAGCAGCATTCAAAAGGAGAAAACTCAAAACTCAATGGCAGTTGTCAGCGGTCGCAGCTTTACCGTCGAGGAAGCCCGACGTTACGCCGGCGGGATCGATGATCCGGCAAGATTGGCATCCGCATTCGCAGGTGTCACTGTGGGTGCTCCCCAGGATAACGCTATTGTGGTTCGTGGTAATTCACCCAAAGGATTGCTCTGGCAGATAGAAGGGGTTAAAGTTCCAAATCCAAATCACTTCCCAGATATTAATGTCGCTGGTGGTGGATTTGTATCCATCCTAAGTAGTCAGGTCCTAAGTAATTCTGATTTTTATACAGGAGCATTTCCTGCAGAGTACGGCAATGCCCTGGCCGGTGTATTCGATGTCAGTATTAGAGAAGGGAACAGTGAGCAACGCGAGTACACCCTGCAAGCCGGTGTATTGGGGCTGGACATTGCAGCCGAGGGTCCTTTATCGTTCAGTGAAGGCGCCTCCTATTTGTTCAATTATCGTTATGCAACAATGGCCCTGATCGCTGATTTGCTTCCTTCAGAACAAATCCCGAAATATTCTGATTTGGCTTTCAAGGTAACTATTCCAACTATGAAGTATGGCAAGTTTGCCGTCTGGGGGTTGGGAGCTAAAGATATCAATGAAGAATATGAGGAAGCTGATTCAAGTTTATGGAGTACCGCCTGGGATCGTATGGCTTATGATATTGAAATTGATATGGGTGCTCTGGGTTTATCCCATAAATACTTGCTTGGGCGAAAATCATATCTAAGATCAAGCCTTGTTCGAACGGCATTCAAATCACTGTTACACATGAAACGATTGGATGATGCACTCATCCTCCAGGACAACCTGATCATGAACAATAGATCTGGAACCAGTGCCTTCTCTTCCTACATCAACACGAAATTCAATACCCGACATACCAATCGATCAGGAATGGTCATCAATCGCCTGGATTATAAGTTGAATCAACAAGCAGCCATAGACAATCAAACTCCGTTAACCCGTTTGGTGGATGAGGAGGATGCATCTTATCTGTTGCAGGTGTATTCTCAGTCCAAATTAAGCTTAGGTCGTCAGTTGATCTTGAACTTGGGTTTCCATTCACAGACCTTTCAAGTGAATCAGGAAACCAGTTTCGAACCGCGATTAGGGATAACCTGGAATATTTCACCCGCTCAGACTTTAAGCCTGGGCTATGGAAATCACAGCCAATTGGAAGAATTGTACGTGTACTTTGTTGAACAAAATCTTGCAGATGGCATTTCTCAGCCCAATCAGGATCTCGGTTTATCAAGAGCACACCATTTGATTCTAGCTTATCAACATAAACTATCCCCCAATTTAAGGCTTAAAATTGAACCCTATTATCAGCAGGCCTATCATGTTCCCGTCATAGCTGACAGCTCCTATTCCATGCTAAACTTCAAGCGAGACTTCACCTTTAATAGTGCGCTAACAAATGAGGGCACTGGTGTAAATATCGGTGTGGATATCACTCTGGAGCGCTTCCTGCAAAACAATATGTACTTTCTGGTAACGGCCTCACTATTTGACTCGAAATATATCGGTGGCGATGGTGTTGAGCGATCAACCGCATATGCTTCGGGGTATGTTGTGAATGGACTGTGGGGCAAAGAATACTATCTTGGGAAGACCAGAGAAAATGTTTTTGGTGTGAACTTGAAACTAAGCGCATCTGGTGGTGCGCCATTGTCTCCTGCGAATCTAGTGAAGAGCCATGAACGGAGAGAATTTATCCCTGATGAGACACATGCCTTTGAAGAACGTGCTCCCAATCAAGTATTTCTCGATGTGTCATTACTATATACCAAGAACAAATCGAGGTATTCAAGTACATGGGCACTGCAAGTTAAGAATGCGCTAGGTGCCACATCGCTATACTATTATGACTACGATTATGGCAGTAATGAGGTGTTCGCAGTTGAAGAAGCAATCCCGGTTCCATCGCTGAGTTACAAAATAGAGTTTTAAATAACAGAAGTTTTAAAAATAGCTATACAACATTTAGGGGGCAAGTAATGGGTATTGATGCAAAGCAAAAATGGTTAAACACACTTCTTATTTTAATAGTAATGTTTTGTACGAGTTGTACACCAACAAGGCAGGATGATGCGACCCAACTTTTTGAACCAAGCCTGATTAAGGCTGATATTGATACATTGATTTCAAAGCTTATTGATGTCCACCCAACCTTTTATGATCATTACAATGCTAACAATATGCAGGTCCAGGTAGAAGGCATAAAAAGTAAAATCAACAAGCCCATATCTTCGTTAGATTTATTTCGGCTTATGCAACCCATTGTAAGCATTGATGGGCATACAACCCTCAGACATACTGGAGGATTATGTCCTGGCGTGGAGAATCCTTTATTCCCTTTCAGAGTGATTATTCATGAAGAATCACTTTACATTAAGGAAAACCTGACGGCTAATGAAGGGCTGTATAGGGGTACAATCATCGAGAATATTAATGGAATTCCGGTAGAATTAATTATTGATAATCTAAGGAGATATGTACCTGGCGAAAAACAAAGCCATAAGACAAAATCATTGGAAAGTCAGTTCCATATTTACCTCGCCCTGGTTTATGGCTCATTCGCGGAGTTTAATATTACTGTAAATAATGCAGTATTGAACTTAAAGGGGGCTACCTGGGATGACTATCAAACACCCTCTAAACCAAAATTCGAGTTACGCTTCTATGATGATGATATTGCATATATCTATAAAAGGATGTTTATGCCGCCCAGGGATTTTATGCATTTCATGGATTCTGCATTTATGGCTATTTCTGAAAAACAGATCAACTATCTAATTATAGATAACCTTCAGGGAGGTGGTCTCACGGATCTCGCAGATTCATTAATATCATATTTTACAATCGAGCCATACTGCTTAATGGAGAAAAAAATGACAAAATTAAGTCCATTAACCAAAGAATTTGTAGAAGCTAAAAAAATGAAGGGATACATTAAAAATGGCTACTTTATTGAAGAATATCCAACCCATCCCTCAGTACGTGAGAATCAGTTTTCAGGTTTAACATATATCCTAATAGGACCGCTGTCATATTCTACAGCCACATGTTTCCCTGCGGCAGCAAAGTATTATGACAATGCGATTATTGTAGGGGAGGAATCTGGACAACCCTTGATAAGTAATGGGGACCAGAATAGTTTCGTTTTACCCAATACCAAAACGACATGCGTTACAGCCCTTTCAACAGTTTATATGCCTGGTCATGATAATGACCACATAAAAGGAGTGTTTCCTGACTATGAAGTGAAGCCAACTCTAGATGATTTACTTTATGATAAAGAATATCAACTTGATTATACATTAAAGTTGATTAGAAAAGAAAATTGAAATAATAAAAGTTTGATCTTCTGTTGTTAGAGAAATATAAAATGGACTCGTACCGAAAAATGGCAAGGCTTGCAGGCATTTTGATTATTGGAGGAATGATTGCAGGTATACTCAGCGTTGTTCCTTCAGTGGAAAACCCTCATTATCTTACTGAAGTTTCTACGAATCAATATCAAGTGCTAATCGGCGCCTTCTTCCAATTAATTCTGGTTCCCATCTACATTGGATTTGCACTATTATTATTCCCCTTACTAAGAAGATACAGTGAAAGCTTGGCCATTGGATTTGTGAGTTTCAGAATAATTGCAGGGATATTTCAACTCATTGGTGTAATCGTCTTGCCATTATTTTTATTCTTTAGTCAGGAATATTTAAAATCCTCAATCTCAGACATGGTGCATTTTCAAATATTAGGAGACGTGTTAAAATTAGTGCGTGATTTAGTAAATCATGTGGGGATGATGTTAGCCACGGGTTTAAGCAATTTAATTCTATCTTATGTGTTTTATAAAACGAGACTGGTGCCTCGATGGCTGTCAGTTTGGGGGTTTATTGGAAATAGTTTAGCAATGCTGGCAAGTATTCTAATATTGTTCCAGCTTATTGATGTTATTGCACCTCACTTTGTAGTTTTAACTATTCCATTAGTCCTTCAAGAATTTGTTCTGGCTATAGTGTTAATTGCCAAGGGATTCAATACATCTGCAATTGATAATAGAACTCACTCTGTATGAAAAATAATAAACATTTAAAATTTTCTTTAATCATTAGGTCCACGGTAGATCCAGTAAGCATCAATCACCAGAGATCTATAGTCCCAATCTATCGTTGCTAACCACGGGCCAACAGAGGTCGACATTTATCACACCATAGCTCGGAGAGCGACGGGGGCGGGATTTTATTACTATTGTCAGGTTCTATATCTTGCTGATATTCAGTTCATGTGTATGTAGATTAAAAATCGTCCGAAATACCACTAAAAGGTACCCCTCGTGATTTCTCTGTGCTTATCATGGTACTGAAGGAATGTAGCATACCATGATTAATACAACGAATTGAGCTGCTGGTAATTTCATTTCGTCTAGCCAACTCTTTCTTGATCTCATCCACCATCACCACGCTGTACTTTTCCTCAGAGTGGATCTTTTGTATAAGGTGTTGTTGGTCTTCCTGCGAAAGGTATGAATACGTTGGTGTTAGGGCATGTTTATCCACCAAGTCAATTATATCTTCAGGATTCATCTTATCATCAGACTCAACTTCAATATCTACCACACTCAGTTGGCCAAAAAGACTTGATGGTGTCTCATTCGATGAAGTGGGGTAGGTTGTAATAACTGGAATATGAATCCTGATACTCGCTTTGGGTGCATCATTCAATGAGTTGGTTTCAACTGTGTAAGTGCAATTATAGCAGACCAGGTTTCCCTCCTTTGAGACAGGTGCTGTTTTCTCCATAAAGAATGGATATTCGAAGGTCACCTTAGCATAGCTTGCTTTTAGCTCCTGGAGGTAGTCCAAAATGTTTACCTTAAGCGTGTCGGTTCCCACACGCCCTTTGTGGTCGTGAAGAATATGAATAAATTTATCAATCCAGAGTGCTTCAAATTCTTGCATGATTCTGGTTTGAATTCCGATAACAGCAACCGTGGGTTGTCCCAATGGATCAACTCTAGAATTCACCACTATTGGATAAGGCAAATTGTTTATCCCAACATCTACTAGAAACCGCTTTTCCTGTCCCATGCTTATCTCCTCAAAATTTCGACTTTAACCCATATAGTGCTTAATCAATAGATACATGCAAAAATAAGTCCAAACAGGCAGTTCGTACCATATCGTTACGAACTATTTATCCGATAGAAGAGATGTCCTGTAAATGATAAAGATGAAGAGTCATACATGTAAATATCATCTCAAATAAAATATACAACAAACTGAATAGACTTGGACTGATATTTGCAAAATTTAATTTTGTAGGATTCTAATTATTTGACTTTGCCGTAATTCAGATTACAGGCAACAATTGTAAGGTAGAGATAAATATGAGTACCCCATCATTCAACGCATTTGCTATGGCCCAATCACAGTTTGATAGGATAGCATCAATGCTAGAACTAGATAAGGCTTCGCGTGACCTATTGCGCTCACCTATGAGAGAGTATCATTTTAATATCCCCGTGAGAATGGACAGTGGTGATATGCAGATTTTCAAAGGGTTCAGGGTTCAGCATAATGATGCCCGTGGTCCTAGCAAGGGTGGTGTCCGTTTTCATCCCATGGAAACTATCGATACAGTAAGAGCACTCTCAATGTGGATGACATGGAAGACCGCTGCGGTTGATATTCCATTAGGTGGCAGTAAAGGAGGGATCATCTGTGATCCACATAACCTGAGTTTGCATGAGCAGGAGCAACTCTGTCGTGGGTGGGTAAGGCAGATCGCCCGGAATATTGGTCCTGTTACCGATATTCCAGCACCTGATGTTATGACCAATGCTCAGCACATGTTGTGGATGCTGGATGAATATGAGGTCATATTTGGTGGTCGTTATCCTGGGTTTATTACGGGCAAACCTGTTGGTGTTGGGGGGTCACTAGGTAGAAAAGAGGCTACTGGCTATGGGGTTATCATTACACTGAGAGAGATGCTCAAAGAATTAGATATAAGACCTATGGATACAACGGCTAGTATCCAGGGCTTTGGAAATGTTTCCCAACACGCGATTGAATTATATCATCAACTAGGTGGTAAAACGATCTGTGTATCAAGCTGGGACCAGGAGGATCAAAAATCTTATTCTTTCATGAAAAAAGATGGTATTGATTTAAAGGAACTACGCTCTATAACCAATACCTTCGGTGGTGTTGACAAGGCCAAAGCAAGAGAGTATGGTTATGAAATTCTTGAGGGTGAAGCGTGGCTCAGCCAGGATGTTGATATTTTAATACCTGCTGCCCTGGAGAACCAGATTACCAAGGACAATGTTGTAACTATTAGTGAGAAGGTTAAAATTATTGCTGAAGGCGCAAATGGTCCAACAGAACCGGGTGCTGATGAAGTCATTAAGAATCGTGGAATACACATGATTCCTGATCTACTTGCGAATGCTGGTGGTGTAACGTGTAGCTATTTCGAACAGGTCCAAAGCAACATGAACTATTACTGGCCCCGCGATGAAGTATTAGGAAAACTGGATGCCAAGATGACAGCTTCCTATATTGCGGTTAGCGATCTAGCCAAGAAGAAAAAATTATACATGCGTGATGCTGTGTATGTTATCGCCGTCGGAAGAGTTGTTCAGGCATCGAAAGATCGTGGTTGGATATAGAGGGAGGAAGCCCTCACACTATTGAACTAGGATAATGGTGACCGATATAGATAACCCGCCCCTCAAGAACAAAGTGGACTCCTTTTCCTTAGCGCTTTTTTCCGGTCAAAGGAAACCATCCGTTATCGGATCTGGATCTATGGGTGGCAAGGCGCAGGGATTGGCTAGAATTAGTATACACCTCTCTGAGCACTTCGAAGCTGACCAATTCAAAGAGATGGAACTAGGCATTCCTTCAATGGCAGTAATACTCTCAGATGTATTCGACACGTTTATGCATGAGAATCAGGTTAGTGCAGAAATGTTATTGGAAGAGCCTGATGATCGGATTGCTCATGCTTTTCAATCATTTGATCTTCCCTTTGGTATATTGGGCGATCTGAAAGCAATCATAGATCAAATTCATCACCCTCTTGCAGTTAGATCCTCAAGTATTCTGGAAGATAGTCTTGAGTCACCATTTGCAGGTGTCTATGCCACCAAAATGATTCCCAATAATGAAAGTGATACAGACATTCGTTTTCGAAAACTCACAGAAGCGATTAAGTTTGTCTATGCTTCAACTTTTTTTAAAGCTGCTAAGGACTATAGAAAAGCAATCGGTAAGGGTCTGCTTGACGAAAAGATGGCGGTGATCATTCAGGAGGTTGTAGGCAAGCCTCATTTTGAAAGGTATTACCCAGATATTTCAGGCGTCGCTCGATCTTTTAATTACTACCCTCCGAATCACTCAATGCCAGAAGACGGAATTGTTAATCTTGCCCTTGGTCTAGGTAAGGCGATTGTGGACGGAGAACCATCATGGTGGTTTACGCCCAAAGCTCCACGAGCGAATCCACCCTTTTTGGATGTGAGCGAATGGCTCAAGCAGACACAAAATAAATTCTGGAGTGTGAATCTAGGTCCTCCTCCAGCCTATGATCCTATCGACGAAGCAGAGTATTTGATTCACTGTGGATTAAAAGAAGCAGAATATGATGATACTTTGAGGTCTGTTGTATCAACATATGATCCACAAAATGATAGAATCAATGTTGGGCTGGGTGAGGTTGGTCCTCGAATGATCACTTTCGCTCCTATTTTAGTATATAATCAGTTTCCACTCAGTGATTTCATTAAAACCATTTTGAATCACTGCAAGGATGCGCTAAACTCACAAGTTGAAATAGAATTTGCTCTGACTCTTCATCCAACAAGATTTAGATTGTTACAGGTCCGACCATTATTGGCATCAAATAATGAAATAGTCATCGAGGACAAGGAGTTTTCAGGTGAAGAGGTTCTCCTTGCTTCAGAGCGGGTTTTGGGGAATGGTGAGAGCAGTTCCATTGATCACATTGTATTTGTTAAGCCCCAAACCTTTGATGCAAAATTCACACCTCAGATCGCTCATGAAATAGAAACTGTTAATGCAAAAGCGATTGAGAGTGGGATCCACTATCTTCTGATCGGTTTTGGCAGGTGGGGGAGTTCAGACCCTTGGCTTGGGACGCCTGTATCCTGGGGGCAAATTTCACAGGCTAAAATGATTGTAGAATCAACTTTACCCGAGATGGATAAAGAGTTTAGCCAAGGATCCCACTTTTTCCATAATATCACTAGTTTTGGCGTAAGTTACTTCTCAGTCAGGCATTCTGATGATCATGCACTCGATTGGGAGTGGTTGGACCATCAATTCTGCGTATCCGAGACTAAGTTTGTTAAATACGTTAAACTTGAAAAACCTTTAACAGTTAAGGTGGATGGTAGAAGCGGTCGAGGAGTAATTATTAAATGAAGACCAAAAAAAGAACACGCTCTGAGATACTACTTCAGGAATTAAGAGAACGAGAAAAAGAACTTCGCTGCATATACGAAATTGATAAAATCTTAAGTCAGCAAAATCTTTCCCTGGAAGATTTATTGTCTCAAGTTGTTCATGTGATACCTGCCGGTTTGCAATACACAGATGTCTGTTATGCAAAAATATCATTTGAGGGCCAAGAATATTGTAGTGGGAAATATGTTGAATCTCCGTGGGTGATAAAAGCAGATGTAACGGTCAAAGATGAGAAAAAGGGGGCTGTTTATATCGGTTATAACGAAGAACGACCCCAGGAATATGAGGGACCCTTTCTCAAAGAAGAAAAGGATTTAATCAAATCGATCGCTGAGCATATAAAGAGAGCACTTCAGCATAGACAGTTAAAGGAGTTGTTTGATAAGAAAACCAGTTCGGAGAATCGCGAAGATGAATGGCTTACCATATTGGAGTTGCTTCGCAATACGGATTCACCTCTTTTAGAACGATTATCCAGAAAGATGACTAATTTTCTGTTTTTGGGGGGTAGTGAAGAGGCCAAGGACCTCCTCGAACATTTTAGTCCTTCTTACAAGGAAGATGACTCGGGTCTGGTAGAGCATATGAATCAGCCGAGAAAGAGAATTGCCATACAGGATCTTTTACCCATCAGCGAGAAGGTTTTTCAAATCGCTGTTACTACTCTCGGTAAAAATCACACGCTTAAAGCCATCCAAAAATGGATACGCGAGGAGAAGTCATCCTTTCTAGTAAATGTCCTGGGTGATTCAAAGAGTAGCCTCAATGATATTTCTGATGCAATTGGAAGGTACCATCACCTCGATCCTACTGGGACAGAATTATCCGTTCCACGCCAAAAGGCTTTCCGGGTATCCCTTGTCAGGAGAATGCTTTCAGATCAAACCCACTTCATCAATGTGGCGAAGAATTATTTTAATGTAAACGACTTTTATAATTTACTCAATCGAGTGATTACACCTTCCAAGGGGAGTGGAAAGTTGGGTGGCAAGAGTGCTGGCGTTGTCCTGGCTGAAAAAATTCTGAAATCTACCTTTAAACATCAGGAATTGTTTGAAAGCATTAAAACACCCAAAACTTGGTATATCACTTCCGATGGATCCAGAAGCTTTTTGGTCTACAATAATCTGGAAGAGGTCTTTGATCAGAAATACAAGGAGATTACTCAAATACAATTCGAGTACCCCCATGTAATCCAGGTGTTTAAAAATTCGCATCTATCCCCTGAAATTGTTAAAGGACTTTCTCTAGCCTTGGATGATTTTGGTGATACACCTCTCATTATTCGGAGCTCTAGTCTATTGGAAGATGGCTTAGGCGCAGCCTTTGCTGGCAAGTACCGTAGTGTCTTCATCGCAAACCAGGGGACCAAGCAGGAGCGTTTGATAGAACTCATGGATGCCATCGCTGAAGTCTATGCATCTATGTTTGGTCCAGATCCCATAAAGTATCGTGCAGAGAGAAACCTTTTGGATTTTCATGAAGAAATGGGAGTGATGATCCAAGAAGTGGTGGGGAAGCGGGTTGGTCATTATTACTTCCCGGCTTTTGCTGGTGTTGCTCTGAGTAAAAATGATTTTCTATGGTCTCCCCGAATCAAACCTGAAGATGGTTTGATTCGACTGGTGCCTGGCCTGGGGACCAGTGCTGTGGATCGTCTTGGGGATGACTATCCCGCCCTTATTGCTCCTGGACAACCTAAGCTTTCGGTTAATGCCACTGTTGATGAAAAAGTTCGCTATTCCCCCAAAAATATAGATGTCATAAATCTCGATACTCGTTCATTCGAAACTATCGAGCTGCGAAAATTGATGAACGAAATTGCATCAGATTACCCCAGCATCTCAAAGGTGATGTCCATCCTGGACCACGATAGATTTAGAAAAATAATGCCGCTTTTCGATAATCTGGAAGCTGCCAATCTGATTGTGACTTTCGATGTTCTAAAGAAAGAAACGAAGTTCATTGAACAGATAGATGCCATGCTGAATGTTCTTGCAGAGGCACTGGGGGTACCTGTAGATATTGAATTCGCATCTGATGGGGAGAATCTCTATTTGCTGCAATGCCGTCCCCAGAGTTATGGTGATGAGTATGAACCTGCCGATATCCCCATTCCAGCAACGGGAGAGAGCGTTTTGTTTACTGCGAATCGCTTTGTCTCTAATGGACTATTGAGAGGTATTACCCATATAGTTTATGTTGATCCTCTCAACTATGGGAAGTTAGAATCAAGAGCAGCCCTCCTCAATGTGGGTAGAGCAGTGGGTAAACTCAATCAACTCCTACCCAAAAGACGCTTTATCCTCATAGGGCCAGGTCGCTGGGGGAGTCGAGGTGATATCAAGTTAGGTGTTAACGTGACCTACTCGGATATCAGCAATACGGCCATGCTTATCGAAGTTGCCCGTAAGCAGGGTAACTATGTCCCAGATCTTTCATTTGGCACCCATTTCTTCCAGGATTTGGTGGAAGCCTCAATCCGATATCTACCTCTATATCCAGATGAATATGGAAATATTTTCAATGAAGAAATTCTGATGGGATCCAGAAATTATTTTGTAGATATACTACCTGAGTTTGCAGCTCTGGCGGATACAGTAAGGGTTATTGATGTTCCAAAATCATTTGGTGGACTTGATTTGTCAGTTTTTATGAATTCTGCCCAGAGTCGTGCTGAGGCGCACTTGACAGAGCCGGTACAATACAAGGAAGAAGAACCCTTAAGAAGAACCCATGGCATACCGGCCACCCAGACCATCAGTCACTGGAAATGGCGTATGAATATCGTAGAGCGAATAGCAGGTCATCTGGATGCGAAGAGATTTGGCGTGAAAGCATTCTATGTTATCGGTAGTGTGAAGAACGCATCAGCAGGTGCGGATAGTGATATTGATATTCTGATTCATTTTCAGGGTACATCCGCTCAGCAGGAAAATTTGCTGTTATGGCTGAATGCCTGGAGTCTTGGTATCTCAGAGATGAATGTGTTGTGTGCAGGTATGGATGCCAGTAGTCTCCTGGATATACATATTGTTACGGATAAAGATATCGAAGAGGGTAACAGCTTCGCTATTAAGATTGATGCCGTCACTGATGCAGCGAAACCTCTTGAGATGGGGCATCTGTTAAAAACTCATCAAGAGGATATGGATCTAAACTAACATCCTCACTGCCTGGTCAGGATTGTCTATATCAAAATTGATAATAGATAATT
Organism: uncultured Lentisphaeria bacterium; assembly: GCA_964508765.1. Classification (GTDB taxonomy): domain Bacteria; phylum Fidelibacterota; class UBA8477; order UBA8477; family JABMPR01; genus JABMPR01. The sequence goes on along the minus strand of CAZDVD010000001.1, from coordinate 32,646 downwards.
CTGGACCTTCATATGCTGCAGAGAAGGCGTAGGTATCACCGATCATTTCCTTCCACTCACCTGTTATTCGTGATGATTCATGGATATGCCCATGCAGGGTTATCCAGGGTTGTCTCTTTTTTATAAATCTCTGAATGGCAATGCTCCCTACATGAACATCAAGGGGCGCATGATCAATCATCTTCCCATCCAAATCAGCCCGATCAAGATTGGTTTGATAGGGAGGTGCATGGAAAAGACAGATAGTTTTGGTCAAATCTTCCTCATGGAACAGCGCTTCCAGATCTTTTTGAATCGTTGAATAGCGCAGTTTATCCACATCAGTTTCTGTAGAATGCATACCCTCCTCAGGTGAAACGCAACCTGGATCAACGAATCGAGACACATCATAACGTTCCCAATCCTTAAGTTGAAAAGGTGTGGGTGGGACATAAGCGTATCCAGCAAGGGTATGATCAAGAACCGATTTCTTTTTAAAATGGATGTATTCCCAGAGCTGAGCCTGTCCACCAGCAATGAGATCATGTTCTAAACTTTTATAATCGTCGTTTCCCATAATGAGCATGACACGGGGATATTTAGTACCTAAAGTCTGCTTTAGTTCCATGAATTTTGGTCTTAAAAAATCCAAAATGAAGTCTGGATATTTTGAGGAATCTCTGAGGGGATGAGGAAGCAGGTCACCACCAAGAAGCACCAGGGACGGTAGCTCATCTCTGATAGCTTTAAATAGTTTCTCATACCACGAGATGCTACCATGAAGGTCAGATACGAAAAAGACATTTGTCATAATTAGATTCTTTGCATTGTTCTTTGTGGCTGAGCAATAACCTCTCCTGGGGTGAAACGAGTTAGATGTGAAGTTAAAATGTAGACACAATAATCATATTCATTAATCAATAACTCCGAATGATTGATCTATTGATTTGTATTTTTAAGCCGTCACAGATTGTGATTCGTTGTTAACTAGCTGCTATTCCGGGGGTATGATGCATCACAAAGTGGTGGTATACCAAAATGTACCCAATTAGCCAGTAGTTAGTACTTTTTTATTGCATGTCGAAACGCGGTTTCAAACAAAAAGACAATTCCTTATAGATAATATAAATAGGAGGTTATCGAGGTGGTTGTCAGATACCAGTCTGCGTCACATTGCTAGGACTTAGTGGGCGGTATTTTTATTCGTCGAAATCAAGCGCATAACTATAGTGGTGTGAAAAGCGAGGGTGTTGGCTCTGAATTATCCCCAACCCAACCAACCCAAAAATATGGCCCAGAAGCCGCCGGAGAGGGTGGTGTGGCCGAAATTTCCATTCTGGTCAAGGGTGCGATCATAATCAAGCACATCACCCCCGGCGCACCTTATCTGATAATACTCTTTGCCCAGTTTTGTATAGGAGTAGGATTCATCTGAGAAATACGAACCGTTGAGTTCACCCTCCCTAAAATGACTCCAGTCCGCATCAATAACAGTGGCCTCAGTTCCATCTGGATATTCAGCATATTCAGCATAATAAATTCGCAGTTGCGTTCTTATGGTTCCAAGCGACGCATCTGCCTCAGCCCGCCTGGCTTTCTTAACGCTAGAACCATAGATAGGTATGGCAATCGCAGAGAGTACAGCAATAATCACAATAACTACCATCAACTCTAATAGTGAAAAACCGCGGTTATTTTTTATATAGCTTGATTGAATCATAAGTTTTTATCTCAATAAAAAATAAGCTATTATAAACCTATATCAAGTCAGAATAAGTTGGACAAATCATTTCATTAGCAATCATTAGTTGGGGGACTCTACCCTGTTTTTATGCTAACCAATCGGCCCAGTTGCTGGAAATAAGTGCTGATTGTGTCCTCTTTGGCCTATTTCGGGGCTAAACTGGATAGTTTACAATATGGGGGTCCAGACACAAAAAACCCCAGCAACCGTTGTGGTACAGGGATTTGGTGGTGGTGGTCTCCCCGCACGTTTTGAGCAGAGGTAAAAACTGCGGGATACGGGACCAGCCTACGCTCCTTGAGCTAACGGTTGGTAGGCAGAATTGGCTGAATTTCGCGACGAGTGTTCGCCTTCTCTGCTACGCTCCAAGTGAACTGTCGACCAGTCTACGCTTCACCCGCCGCATTTGGCGGGGCTTAGCTACGACCTGGCAGGCACGGGGACTTTCAATCCCATTGTTTGATTTTGTAAGTGGTTGTGTATCAGGGTGTTGTGGGGGTCAGCGATTTAGCATGTGCACTATATGTGCAGTGAGGTTCACATTTTAGTTCTAGGATGTACTTTTATTAATAATTAGGCAATCTCTAATCTCTCGACATAAAGCAGATTAATGTGCCCATGACTCGGCAAGCTGCTCGTTCACTCAGTTTATACTCATTTATCAGATATTCTACCATGAGACGCTTCTCAACTGGCTTTAGAGCTTTTTTGTGATACATCCTTCAATGCATCATGCTCAAGACTCAGGTTAGCATATTATCGCTTTAAACGGTGGTTCTCATCTTTTAGCTCTTTGAGCTTTCGAATGTCGGAGGCTTCCATCCCTCCGTACTTCGATTTCCAGTTATAATATGTCCCATCCGCTATACCATACTCTCGACAGACTTCTCTAACGGTGTGGCCACCTTCTACTTCTTTCAGAATCCGTATAATCTGACTCTCTGTGTATCGACTCTTGTGCATTGATTGTGTTCCTTATCAACTCTAAGATTAACTGAAATACTACAATTATCAATGGCACTATTTTTAGGGGGGATTACAACCCTATCTGCTGAGCAGTTTAAATTTTAATATAGCCGAAGCATATATTTTCAATCAGCCGAGATTAATATTTGGAATTAGCCGATACTAATGGTTATAATTAGCCGATATGAATACATCACAGATATACCCACGATATTTGATGAAAAACTTAAAGACAGCTCTGGCTGATACACCAGCAGTTCTGATTCATGGTGCGAGGCAGAGTGGAAAAACAACATTAGCCAAGATGTTGGGTGATGAATATACGTACTATACGTTCGATGATGAAACAACCCTGACAGCTGCAAGACTAGATCCCATAGGGTTTGTCAATCGCCTACCGGGAAAGTGTATCCTGGATGAAGTGCAAATCCTACCGGAGATATTCAGGACCCTTAAGAAAGCAATAGATGAGAAAAGAGAACCAGGACGATTTGTTCTGACAGGATCTGCAAATCTAATGCTGTTACCACAAGTATCAGATTCTTTGGCAGGGCGGATAGAAATACTACGTCTCTATCCTCTGTCACAGGTTGAAATAGAATCATCCGGAATGAATGCTATATCACAGATGTTTGGTGGTGAATTCCCATCGGGAGATACAAAAATAGAATATGAGAGAATGATTGATCGGGTGATTCGCGGTGGATATCCAGAACCACTTAATAGAATTGATATTACCCGGAATAGGACATGGTACCGCAATTATACGACAACAATCATTGAACGTGATCTCCAGGATATAGTGAGGATTCACAATATTGAATCAATGCCCAAGTTGCTGAAAATGCTGGCTAACCAAACGGCACAATTAATTAATGTATCTGAAATTGCACCAGCCTTTCAAATATCGAAGCCTACGCTTAAGCATTATACTGAGCTATTGAACCGGATATTTATGGTAGAGTATCTACAGCCATTCTTCAGGAATAGGATAAAACGGCTGGTAAAAACACCAAAAGTTCATTTGACAGATACAGGGCTTGCTTGTTCAATTATGAATGTTTCAGCTGACCAACTGCTCAACGATCCAGGAAAGTTCGGGCATATTTTAGAGACCTTTGTGTATAACGAGCTAAGACGTCAATCCAGTTGGTTATCTGAGGAAATTGAGTTCTTCCATTTTCGGGATAGGGATGGGTACGAAGTGGACTTAGTCTTGGAGGACAGCAACGGGAGAATCGTAGGGGTAGAAGTTAAAGCAAGTGCCACCATCAGGGAAAATGATTTTGTAGGATTAAAAAGGCTGCAAAGGATATTGGGGGATCAACTCTCATTGGGTGTAGTGCTGTATTTAGGAGATCGTAGACTCTCGTTGGGCAGTGGCTTATTTGCTTCACCAGTTTCATCACTTTGGGAACCTCCAATTTAACCTTCCTCGTAATGTCATGCGCAAAATAGTTGGTTTATGAGACAAAAGTCTTGAATCCCTCGGTATTATACAAACCCAATAAACGGTGTATATATAGCCATGTTTGTCGCTGATGGTCACCCATATAGTGACCGTTACGAGGCCTTTCATCAATACTGCGACTTTTGCAGCTACTATTTGGCAAAGGCTGGTATGTTTACCCTCAAACAGATGGAAGAATCTGAGGCCGTCGCCTGGAATGTGCAACCTTATGTCATGAATAGCGGGTACGCTGGTACTTGTCCAAAGGGTATTGGTGTACACGATTACCATATGGATGATCAAAGCTTTCATATCGGTAGTATCAAACATACCGATGCGAATAATATTCGCAATCGGGTTAAAAGTGCGCCTGGAAAAGGTCCTCTTTTTTTAAACATATTCTGTGGAACTGCTACAATTGACTTGCCCCAGCTGGTCAAAGACATTGCTAAAGATCTGTGGACTGGACAGAGTCAAGAAGGAGTCGAGTACTTCTTCTTACGCAGTATGGATATGGCGGCGACCTATCTGTCTTTTAAGGGTTTGCCAGTTGAACCACTCAGTGCCGAGAAGTGACTTACCTCGATTGAAAATGCGCCACAGAGTGGCTTAAAATATTGCTGAGGTAACTCCCCCAACTGTGACGGAAACCAAAAATCCCACCGATGGTGGGCTTTTCTATTTCTGTGGTCACCCCGCATGTTTTGCACCGGAGGTGAAAACTGCGGGATTCGGGACCAGTCTACGCTTCACCCGCCGCATTTGGCGGGGCTTAGCTACGCCCGGCAGGCACGGGGATTTTCAGTACCTGACAGACCCCTATGCAGCAAGGGTTTGCTAGTTTTGGTTGCTAAAAAGTTGCTGTTAGTATTTTGAATATGTTCTTGCAAAGCTCAGACAGAAACCTGAGAATCATGGGCAATTTGGTGGGGACAGAGATTGAAAGAGCGCTCATCGAGCCTAGCAGGTAATTTATTTGCAGCGCGAAAAAGTATTTATCAGACTTCAAACACCAATTAACTTAATTCTATATGATCACCAAAGGCAATTGTAGTATAAAACCGGAAAGGAATAGAGGATTAACAGTGTTGGAAGTTATCGTGGCAGTTACCATCATTGCAGTCCTGGCCTTTTTTGCCATTCCTGCCTTCCTGGCTGTCGAAGATAAAGGGAAGATAGCCAAAACGAATGAAATGATTGGTATGATTGGAGCCTTAATTGTTGAGGAATATTACGCCGTTGACGATCAAGGCTTTGGCAGCAGTGCTGCCCCAAGCCTAGCTTCAACCAAGGGACAGTGGATTACATTGGAGGAGCACATAATTCTCCTCCATTTTGGAAAGGAAAATAGCATCACCGTCCAGATGCTCTTTAAAAACAAGATTCCGAAGGCACCGTTTAAGGAGGGTTTTGAGATCAATATCCATGAGGTTGATACAGGCTTTGCTGAATGGAGAGGATTTCCCCCTGAATATAAAGTTTTACATGCTCCCAAATTCAGCATTCGTGATAAAAGCCATCCAAATCTTGTTAAAACCTTCTCGATCTGAATGCATCATTCCTGCCCACTTGCGAATCCGAGGGGGCAGTTATTACGTTTTCAAAACCTGGATATTATCGGATTGCAATAACTTCCCTAGTTGACCTATTTCAGGTCTAAACTGGGCAGTTTACAATATGCGGTTCAAGATACAAAAAAACCCAGGAACCGTTGTGGCACTAGGGTTTAGTGGTGGTGGCCTCCCCGCACGTTTCACCGTAGGTGATAACTGCGGGATGCGGGACCAGCCTACGCTTCACCCGCCGCATTTGGCGGGGCTTAGCTACGACCTGGCAGGCACGGGGATTTTCAGTCCCATTGTTTGATTCTGTAAGTGGCTGTGTATCAGTGGGTTGTGGAGGTTGGTGAATTGGTGTGTGCATTATATGTGCACCGTTACTAATAAAAGCAGGATGCAGAGCATGATTCTTGAATCCACTGATAGTTATACCAACCACTAGGAGTTGAAGAGTATTTGCTTTTGCCTATCGAACTCCCTCGAACGTCTTCTGGATTAACAAATGAAATCGTTGCTTCCCCGAGGGATCGTTTCTCTTAGATTAGTAACATGAAACTTCTATTCAGACCCTGTATCTGTCTTTTTATTGTTCTTCAACCTCTTTACCCTGGCTCACTGGATTGTGATGATTGCATATCTGAAAAATTAGCCACGGTCGTCTCATGGTGAGTGTGCCTCATCATTCGGGACAGATACAAATGATCTACAATCACAAATCTTCCGCTTATTTTCACCATTGCCGTGATACTCCTTCTGAGCCGCTATTTGCTTTTGGGTATGGTCTCGGTTACTCAAGGGTCGAGTATAGCCAGCCGATTCTTGAGGACTCCACAATACGAGTTGGTGAGGTAGCCAAGATTTCTGTTACTCTGACAAATACAGGTTGTCACCAGAATCTGAAACAGTCCAACTTTATATTTGTGACCTTGTGGCCGATGTGACCCGTCCAGTCAAAGAACTCAAATATTTCAGAAAAATCAGTCTTATTCCAGATGAATCTCGGCGTGTTGATTTTACCATAATCCCTGAGATGCTGACATACTTGGAGAGCAACCTTAAATCAACTGTCGATCCAGGGCAGTTAATAGTTATGTTGGATCCTTCGAGCCGTGATAGAGATTTAAGAATCACTTATTAAGCGCTAAAGCCACAATTATCTTAGTAAAAGGAGCATTCTCCCAATGACACTACATTTTATCGACATCTCGATTATCGTAATTTATTTAATAGCCGTGGTCCTCATGGGTTTATGGCTGAGGAGTAGGGCAGGTAAGGGGATGGATGCCTACTTCCTGGGTGGTCGTAGTATTCCCTGGTACGTTCTGGGTGTCTCAAATGCTTCAAGTATGTTTGATATTGCGGGTACGATGTGGCTGGTCTCCATGCTCTTTATTTATGGACTAAAGGGAACCTGGCTACCCTGGTTATGGCCCACCTTCAATCAAATCTTTTTAATGATCTACCTGGCCGTCTGGATTCGGCGTAGTGGTGTAATAACAGGTGCAGAATGGATCGGAACCCGCTTTGGTAAGGGTCGCGGCGCTGAGCTTTCGCGAATTGCTATTGTTGTTTTTGCTCTCATCTCTGTGGTGAGCTTTTTGATTTATGCCTATCAGGGTGTGGGCCGCTTTGCTGCAGCCTTCCTGCCCTGGGATTGGACACCGGACACATATGCTATGGTACTTATGGGCATTACCACATTTTATGTCATTCTGGGTGGTATGTTCAGTGTGGTTATCACGGATGTGTTCCAGTTTATCATGTTAACCATCGCATCGATATTTATTGCCATTATTGCCATGAGCAATGTGGCTCCTGATGCCCTCAACGCGGTTATTCCAGATGGTTGGAAAACCCTCTTTTTCGGATATACACTCGATCTGGACTGGTCCAGCTTGCTTCCATCGGTAACTGAGAAGATCAAGACAGATGGCTATAATATGTTCACCATTGTCTGGATGATGATGCTCTTCAAGGGTATTCTTACCAGTATGGCTGGTACGGCACCCAATTATGATATGCAGCGTGTCCTGGCAACCCGCAACCCTAAAGAATCTGCCATGATGAGTGGAATGGTCTCAGCAGCCCTGATTCCTCGCTGGCTCATGATTGGTGGAATAGCTGTTTTAGGGCTGGTTTTCTTTAGCGGTGAGTTACGTAGTATGGAGGGTGCAGCTGATTTTGAAATGCTTATGCCCTTTGTTATTCGCGAATTTTTCCCCGTTGGTGTCACAGGTCTGGTCATAGCTGGTCTTTTGGCAGCTTATATGAGTACCTTTGATTCCACAGTGAATTCTGGTGCAGCCTATCTGGTCAACGATATATACAAACGCTACATCAATCCTGATGCCAGTGAGAAGAAAGTGATCTGGATGAGTTATGGAGCCAGTATCCTCATCGTGGTGGTGGGAGTGATCATGGGAACTCAGGCTGAAAGTATCCATTCTGCCATGGGTTGGATCGTTACAGGTCTATGGGGTGGTTTTACCATTCCAAACGTCTTGAAATGGCACTGGTGGCGCTTTAATGGCTATGGATATTTCTGGGGTATGCTCTCTGGAATCGTAACCGCCATGATCCTGGCTCAGATCGTACCTGCTTCTGATTATTTGTATTATTTCCCTGTGACGATGGGAATGGGTGCCGTGGGTAGTATTCTGGGTAGTCTTATGACACAACCCGATGAAATGGATGATCTCAAATCTTTCTATACTACCGTGCGTCCCTGGGGTTTCTGGGGTCCAGTGGCTGCCGAAGTTCTCAAAGAAAATCCAGAATTCAAAACCGGTGCATCTGCAGGACGTGACTTAAGCAATGTAGCTGTTGGAATCATCTGGCAGACTTCCTTGGTAGTAGCTCCTGTCTATCTCATCATCCGTGAATGGTATGCCATGGGATTTGCAGTAGCTCTGGCAATTGCAACGAGTTACTGGCTGAAAAAACGCTGGTATGATGAGCTGGCTAATGATTAATCGAAGAGGATAAACCTTGAAATTTGGATATTTTGATGATGAACGCCGTGAATATGTTATCACGGATCCTAAGACACCCTGGCCGTGGATTAATTATCTGGGTAATCAAGATTACTTCAGACTTATCTCAAATACAGGAGGGGGCTATTCTTTTTATCAGGATGCCAAACTCCGTCGCATCACCCGGTATCGATATAACAACGTTCCTCTGGACCAGAGCGGGACTTATTTCTATATCAAAGACGGTGATGATATCTGGAATCCAGGCTGGCAACCGGTTCAAGCCACTCTGGAAAAGTATTCATGTCGGCATGGGCTTGGATATTCTATCATTACTGGTGAACGAAATGGGATTCGAGCTGAAGTAACCCATCTGGTTCCCCTCAAATTCAAAGGTGAAGTCCAACGGATCTCACTGAAGAATACGGGCGATGTCCCCAAAAAACTCGATCTGTTCAGTTTTGTAGAGTGGGCCTTGTGGGATGCCCAGGATGATGCCACCAACTTCCAGCGAAATTTGAACACGGGAGAGGTGGAAGTTGAAGAGCGCATCATATATCATAAAACTGAGTATCGCGAACGTCGTAATCACTTCGCGTTCTATGCCTGCAGCGATCCATTAACTGGTTTCGATACAGATCGGGAAGCTTTTCTCGGTCTATACAATGGTCTAAATGCTCCCGAGGCTGTAACAAAGGGGGAGTCTGGCAATTCCATGGCACATGGATGGTCGCCCATTGCGTCTCATAATATTAAAGTAGAATTGTTTCCTGGCGAGTCACGTGACATAATTTTTGTCATAGGATACGTGGAAAATTCTATAGAGGAGAAGTGGGCTGCACCAGGCGTTATCAACAAAGACACAGCCAAAGCCATGCACCATCAATTCAAGCACGACAGGCAGGTAAATGCTGCCCTTGGTGAACTAAGAGAACATTGGTCTGGTCTGTTGAACACATATAAACTTGAGGGTTTAGACCCGAAACTGGAGCGCATGGTGAATACCTGGAATCCCTACCAGTGTATGATCACTTTCAATCTATCCCGCAGCGCTTCCTATTTTGAAAGCGGCATTGGTCGAGGCATGGGATTTCGAGATTCCAATCAAGATATCATCGGTTTTGTCCACCAGATTCCAGAACGAGCCCGCGAAAGAATTCTAGACCTGGCAGCCACTCAATTGCGAGATGGTGGTGCCTATCACCAATACCAGCCTCTCACCAAGCGGGGTAATGATGAGGTAGGCACGGGATTCAATGATGACCCTTTGTGGTTGATCCTATCTGTAACTGAATACCTCAAGGAAACAGGTGACTTTTCCATTCTGGATGAAGTCGTGGATTTTGAAAATGATCCTACTCTGGCCGCCCCTCTGATCGGGCATCTTAATAGATCTTTCGATCATGTTATTAATAATCTGGGACCCCATGGTTTACCCCTTATTGGCCGAGCTGATTGGAACGATTGCCTCAATTTGAATTGTTTCTCTGAAACTCCAGGCGAATCCTTCCAGACCACAGAGAATAAGGAAGGGGGTAAGGCTGAATCAGTCTTTATAGCAGGAATGTTTGTGGCCTATGGCAAGGAGTACGCCAGGGTTTGTCAACAGATTGGGAATGCGGCTGAGGCCACAAGAGCGGAGACAGAAGTCCACAAGATGGAAGCTGCCATAGCTGAACATGGTTGGGATGGCGAGTGGTTTCTCAGAGCCTATGATCACTTCGGTGAAAAAGTAGGCAGCCACGAAAATGATGAAGGGAAAATATTTATCGAGCCCCAGGGTATGTGTGTAATGGCTGGAATCGGTATTGAGGATGGTCGAGCACTACAAACACTTGACTCCGTGAGAGATCAACTGGAGTGTGAGCATGGTATTGTGCTGAACCAACCCGCCTTCACAAGCTACAAGCTCAATCTGGGTGAAATTTCAACCTATCCTCCAGGGTATAAGGAAAATGCCGGTATTTTTTGTCACAACAATCCCTGGATAACTATTGCCGAGACCAAAATTGGGCGTGGTTCACGCGCCTTTGAGACCTACAGAAAAATTGCACCTGCCTATCTTGAAGATGTGTCTGAGCTGCATCGAACCGAGCCCTATGTTTATGCTCAAATGATTGCTGGAAAAGATGCTGCCAGACCGGGTGAAGCCAAAAACTCATGGTTAACTGGTACGGCATCCTGGAATTATTATGCCATCTCTCGCTATATCCTGGGCCTTCAGCCAGACTATGATGGATTAATCGTCGATCCCTGTATTCCTGGAGAATGGGAGCGTTACTCCATTGAGCGTAAGTTTCGTGGAGTCACCTACAAAATTGAAATTAACAATCCTGCTCATCTCGAAAAGGGTGATGTCTCCCTGGTCGTGGATGGTAAAACTATCTCAGGGAATAAGATCCCCGTGATGAAACCTGGCAAAATTCATAACATAGTAGCCACAATTATTAAAAGTGGTAAATCCAAATGAGAACGAAATTAATCCTTAGCTTAATCGTTCAGTAAACATTTTTGTTGTGATCGGGTGTACGCCGAGTAAAAAAAACAGATTCTTTCCGTCAGGGGATATAGCAGGGAAGCGATCCCCACCAGTTCCCTAATTCCTGCACTTTGCTAATAACCATTCTGTGAAGAAGAGGTGTTTCTTAAGGTCGGATGGCGCTATTGCTGGGTTTGGTGGGATTCTATCGCAGATAGACCATCTTGATCGTCTTGCTGTAATCCCCTGCTTGTATTCGACAGAAATACACACCAGTCCCTACTGGCAATCCATTCTGATCCTCTCCATGCCACTGATAATCATACCAACCTGCAGGTTGTGATGTATTCGCCAGCTCTCTGACTACTCTTCCTACGATGTTATAGATTATGACCGTGACTTCGCTCTCCTCTGGTAAGGTATATTGGATACGTGTAGTTGGATTAAAGGGATTAGGGTAGTTCTGAAAGAGAGAATATGAACTGGGATTTACTGAATTTGATTGCTGTTCAATTTCAGCAAATCTACCCATACTCTCAAATGTTACATAGAAAATACCGCCAACTCCTTCGGCAATATTCAGTGTACGACTATCTGGATCAAAATCGAAAAATGCTTCACCGTCCAAGGTCACATTAGTGATATTCAAGACCGAATCTTCAATAGCAATGGGGTATAATGAAACCTGTCGAGCGCTGTCAATGGGTTCAAAATAGTAGTAAAGCGAAGCAGGATTTTTGTAATAATACAGGTTACTGTACAAATACATATAATAGCCCAGTTCCGTTGAGTGGTAGCCGGCTTTGTAATAGTCTCCTTTGTTCGTTCCGGAGCTTGGATTGCGGTAGACATCACCGTAGACATAATCGACAGAGGTATCCATGAAGTAATCAATGTATTCATCAGCAAAGGTCAGGTAAGTTTCATTGCCGGTGATATAAAAAACCATCATTCCAGCCGTAAAAGCCTGCTCCCATTCCCACCACTCGCCATAATCGTAGTTGTCACTCCTCACGATAACATCATCTAGAATTCTGGTTGCCGCTTCCAGATACTCCGGTTTGGGCTCGACTAAATAGGCTCTTGCCAGACACCAGGCGGATTTCAGGATATGTCCGGTAAAATAAAAGGAATCGTAATCCCTCTCTACCCAGTCTGAGTCAAAGGATTCCGCGAAACCATAGTCGTAATGGTCCATCGTCGGTACTAAATGTTCAGCAATGAGATCCGCTAATTGCAGGAGACGCGAATGATGGATCACCTCCTGTGTCAATAGATATAAGGGTAAGACATTCGTCGTAATTCCGTCCACTGTAGGTGTGAAACCCTTATCGTGAGGATTTGTCCAATCTTCGTTTGCCTGGTCATAGTAGCCTGGATAATCGATTCTTGAATCCCAGAGATGATCGTCAAGGGATTGATATCCCCTCATCAGGTATTCATAGTCAATTGAACGTGCACTGGCTTCCCACATGGCCGCTATGCCGATCATGGCATAATGTTGAGTAAACGACCCTTTACCGGCTTGTCTGTCATCCCAGCCGTCATTCACCTCATCCCAATAGGTATCATACATAAAATTAAGGGTCGCTCGGCCATACCCCAGGTATGTTGTATCTCCTGTCATCTGGAATCCTCGAGCCATGGCATACGCATCACGGGTTTGTGTCAGCAGGAATTTCTCGGAATTTATGGGTGTACCATCTTCACTCACGTTGGTAAAGAAGCCTCCATACTCATCGTCATATGCACTTAACCAAAAGTTTGCGCAACTATCCACAAAACCAATATTGGCCTCGGGATTGAGAATATATGGGGATTGAATCTCAACTTGGGCATCAATCGAAAGGACCAGACACAAGTTCAGCCAAAGTACTCTACTTATGAATGTTCCATATCTGTTCATTGAGTTCCTCTATACCCTTTCTTAGAGAGTGTCTTGTACGAATTACAATACATATCCCATTTTGCGTAAATCAGATTCCAGCCGGTCAAGTAGTTCAACTGCAGGGTGCTTGCTTTTCAGTTCTAGATATAATTTATTAGCTTCTAGATGTTGTCCCTGCATTGCGTATGTACGTGACATAAAATAAAGTAAACTGGGATCGACATTTAGGCTCATGTTTCTGGCGCGTTCAAGGTATCTTAACGCAAGATCTGCTTGACCTGCATTCAATAGTAATTTTCCCATCAGAGCACTCGCCTGATGTGTCTCCTTCATTTTTACCGAGGTTTGAAGCAATTGAATTGCAGATTTGAAATCATTACTTTTGATTAGAGTTTCTGCCTGCTGCACTTTTTCTAGGGCTTGGAGATATAGTTCCTTTGATCGTGAAACAGCACGCCCGAGTGAATGAACTGTTGGTAAATCATTGCTGACGCTCTCATAGTATGATAGCATGTTTTGGGCAAGATTAAATTCTCCAACAGCAGCATATGCTTTTATTAAATTTCGGATGACCTGGGGGTCGTCCGCTCTCTTCTGGTGTGATAATTGGAGATGTTCGATAGCTAGAGCCAACATTTCCATGACGAGTTCTGTCTGCCCCAGTAACTTATATATTTTCGCTGATGGGTTATAATGAAGTCCATTAATCAGCAGTTTTCTACAGCGAATGAATTCTTTATTCTTTATTAGAATCCGAACAGCATCCTCATAAAAATTATCAATAAAAGGAATGCTTGCGATAAGTGTTTCGTATTCAGCTAAGGCAGCTTCAATATTCCCCTCGGATTCGTAATGTTGAGCCAATTCTAGATGACCTTGCTGCAGACTATATCCTGGTATGGTATAAGTCTTGAGACCTATGGAATCAACGAGATCATGAAGCTGAAATTTATCAAGCACGGTTTCGTTGGCATAAATTGAGCTGAAGTTGGACACTTTGAATGGCCATCCACTGATAAGATTTTCGATGACCAGATGAGAATAGACACTATCCAGTGCTGTAAATGGCCATCTCTCTAAGTAAGAACGAACCACAACCGGAGAAATCTTTGGCCAGTTTGCCTCGATCATTTTCTCTTGTTTCATCGTCCGATAAAAGGCGTTTGCCATGAGAAAATAGCCTTCTTTTGTCGGATGAACATGATCCAGCATGATATTATTGCCAATGAGACCATTGGGCGAGATGTCTTCGAATTCAGATCGCATGGGAACAAGAGGTATGTTGAATTCGGCAGATAATTTTGTCAGGATATCATTAAATGCCTCCGGTGACCTGAATCGGACAGGGTCTAAATCCTTTGCCTGGTAATAAGCTAGCCGGGCCCCATCATAATGGCCTTGGGCTTCCAGTGTGCGTGCTTGAGAATATTTGACGCGGGCTGGATCAAGTGAGTCGCTCTCAAAGGTTGGAAATGGAGGCTGATCACGTAAGTTTGAAACAATCTCACTCAGCACCAGATCAACATCCTGCTTTTTCACTTTCTGAATGATCAGACGTAAGTTTGATTCAAACTGAGTTACCCCACGCTTATACAGCTCACTATCCAAAGGCACCTTTGTGTTGGCTATAAAGTTTGAATCAACTCCTCCCTGAGAGCCCTGAATGGAGGTGGGGGTGATGTTATTTGCCATCTGTTTAATGAGTGGACTAAATAGATCCCGTATCAATAGGAATGTTTTAAAACGTTGGAGTTTGAGGATGGATCTGACCATCCAGGGAGAACGACCAAGAGTTACTTGAGCTACCGGTCCAAAGGGACCGAGGTATTCATTCTGGCCCGCATAAAGCAGTATTGCATCAGGCTGCTGTTCGAGAATTTCGTCTACAAAGTCAAGTAGGCTATATGAATTGATAGATGTAATGGCCGTATTTATGACCTCAACATGGTGTTCTGTAAACACATCTACAAGTCGCTGATGTAAGAAACGTGAAAAGGATACATTTGTACCAAAAGGGAATCCAGCAGCAGTTGAAGCTCCAAGTACAAAAATCCGATAGCCATTGGCTGGCTTTTGCTTCAAGAAAAGATCTTTTTGGGGTTTGGGGTCGAATTGATCGCTGGAAAAGTAGTAATAACGCCTACCGATATTGAGATTTACTCCGAGGGTGGGAGAGTTCTCATCTGGGGTCGGAACAAATAGACTTAAATCTTCGCCATAGTCGAACAATTGCAAGCCTGTCTCCAATAGGACGATAAGCAATATCGGAAGGCTAATGAGAATCAGGAGGAAAAGCAGTCTTACTTGGCGTGAAGGAGATGGGTCAGAGGGTGCTTTTGGGCTCATAGAATAGTTTCATTTCGGTGGAGTGACTCAAGTTGTATAGAATCAATCTCTTTACAAGGTTTTAGGAAAAACAATCACTTCTTTGGCTACTACTTCGGTTCAAGGATCTCTTGGACAATAAGACGAGTCTTAATTGAAAGCATCATCTTTTTTATTGTTTTGCCAGGTCTTGTTAAGAGTTCTGGGCAAGTAAAAATTGAAGAGTTTACCCTGCAGGCTTTTTGGGCGATCACCTTAAAACCCCTGCTGTACAAGGCTTAAGGGATAGATCAGCGAGGACGAGGTTTGTAAAGCTCTATATACAAATACGCTATTCGGATGATTTTCTCGAATATACTTGCCAAAGCATATGTATTCGAATTAGATTTTGCACACGTGACCGACAACGTGACCGACAACGATATCGGTAGTTGTTTTGTTTAAACCAAATTGACAATTAATTAACTGAGAACTGCGACAACAGCCATGGCATATGTCACTATCAAGGATTTAGCCACCAAGCTAAATATCTCCCATTCAACGGTTTCGCGCGCACTCCGTGATCATCCCGATGTAAACAAGGAAACCAAGAGCAGAGTTTTGTCCATGGCCAAAGAGATGGAATACCATCCAGATACTATTGCACAAAGCCTCAAGCGACAGGTGTCAACCACAATTGGAGTTATGGTCCCGCAGGTTAAGCATTTTTTCTTTGCAGCACTTATGAGCGGCATTACCGATGTAATGAGTAAAGCTGGTTATACAGTCATGGTTTGTCAGTCCGATGAAGACTATGAGCAAGAGGTTAATAACACCCGAACATTAATTTCTCACCGTCTGGCAGGAGTTTTAATCTCAGTTTCTAAGTCCACCCGAAACGTGGATCACTTCAAGCTCCTTCAGAAGCGAGGAATACCCATTGTATTCTTCGATCGAGTCGGTATTGGCATCGAAGCCAATCAGGTTGTGTTTGATGACTATCAAGGTGCTTTCCACGCAGTTGAGCATTTGATTGAACAGGGGTATAAACAGATCGCTCACTTGGGTGGTCCTGAGAATCTGCTGATTGCCCAGAATAGATTGAAGGGTTACCGAGATGCATTGAAAAAGCATGGTCTACCCCTGGATGAGAATCGTGTTGTTTATTGTGGTCTAAATGAAGAAGACGGGATTGCAGGTTTTGACACACTCATTCAACAAACCAAGGGGGAGGTAGATGCCATTTTTGGTATTACTGATCCAGTGACCCTGGGCGCCTTCAGACGCATGCGCGAAAAAAAGTTGAGAATACCTGATGATATTGCCCTGGTCGGATTTAGTAATAGTCCAGAAACATCTCTGGTAGATCCATCACTTACAACTGTGTCCCAATCAGCACCACTTATGGGTGAAACCGCCGCTCGTTTACTACTAAAACAAATAAAGGGATCCGATAGTTCAACAACTTCATTTGAAACTGTTGTACTCAAGACGGATTTGATTATCAGAGAATCCTCGATTAGGAGATCGTCCTGAGAGGTCCCATGATTTTAGATAAAAAATGCATTCTCTTGATGATATGTCGCACAGGACAAATCAAGAGTTATGCACAGAGAAGTCAAACAAATAACAAAGGGAGACAGTTATGAGAACAGTGTTACGAGTCCTCATCCCGGTTATCTGTATTGCTTTACTGGCCTTTCCAGTGAGTAATGCATTCGCAACGGTCTATGATGGCAAGTTGCAGGTACCAAGGGTTGAAGAAGCTCCGGAAATCGACGGTGAACTCGACGAAATGTGGTATAATGTAACTGCAACTAAATTGCTCAAGGTTACTGACCATACAGCAGATTATTTACCTGAGGATTGGCAAGATGCTTGGGGTACATACAGAGTCATGTGGGATGAAGATAATTTGTATTTCTATCTCAATATGCAGGATGACGTCAAGTTCATACCAGCTGATGGAAATCCCTGGGACCAGGATAATGTTGAAATCTTCTTCGATTCCGATAATTCAAAAAACGATCAGGCTACAAGTTATGATTCCTGCGACGTCCAGTGGCGTTGGGTTCGTGATCGTATAGATGATAATGTCAATGATGCAACTGGCGGACCCGGTGACTACGTGTTTATGGATACCGACTCTGGGTACACCTTTGAGTTAGCCATTCCTGTCGATTCTCTGGAAGCACTCATCAGTTTTGACCTGGCAGAAGGTCATGTATTCGGTTGGGAAGTACAGGTTTCGGATAAAGATACCAGTGCAACTGACACAAATTCCACAGGCTTAAAATGGTGGACTACCAGCAATTTTGGCTGGAATGATCCAAGTTCATTTGGTACAGCGGTGTTAACTGACAGAGAAGTAAGTGAAATTCTGGATGTGGGCTATACAGAGGATGCACCTGAGATTGATGGTGAAATGGATGAAATTTGGGAAGAATATCCTGAAATTTCAACCAATACGCATACAGATGGTTTCGATTACACCACAGCTGTCGATTGGTATGATTCACAGGTATCCTATCGCACGATGTATAATGATGCTGCCTTTTATCTCCTGGTAGAAGTAACAGACGATATTAAATACATGCCAGTGGGTGGAAATCCCTGGGATATGGATAATGTTGAAATCTTCTTCGATTCCGATAATTCAAAAAACGATCAGACTACAAGTTATGATTCCTGCGATGTCCAGTGGCGTTGGGTTCGTGATGAAGTATATGACTCGACGAACACAGCCACTGCTGGTCCTGGCGAATTTGTTTTCATGGATACAGATGATGGATATATCTTTGAGCTCGCCATCCCCGCTGATTCGCTTTCCAGTTTGATCAGTTTTGATCTTTCAGGTGGTCATTTATTCGGTTGGGAAATACAAGTGTCGGATAAAGATACTGTAAGCGTAGATACCGGATTAGTAACCAACTCTACTGGTATGAAATGGTGGTCATCAAGTAACTTTGGTTGGAATGATCCAAGTTCCTTTGGCACCGCCAGACTTATTGGTACAACCAGTATCGATAATGATCATGGAATTGTGGTGGCAACAGAACATTCATTATCACAGAACTACCCAAACCCCTTCAATCCAAGTACAACCATCGAATATAAGCTGGATACAGCTGGAGATATTCGAGTTGTGATTTACAATGTTGTGGGTGAAGAAGTCGCCACACTTGTTAACGAATACAAAGTAGCAGGTCAACATCTGGTAAGCTTTGATGCAAGTAAGTTGTCAAGTGGTATGTATCTGTATCGCCTGGAAACAGGTACGAGCATGTTAACAAAGAAAATGTTGTTACTTAAGTAAGCCTCCTTCGTTAACGCATAGTGCCTGCGGTCTCTTTTTGACCGCAGGCATGTTAACGATTAATACAGAAGCCTATTTCGTCGTCTTTAGGATTATCCTTTTCTATTCCTACAATCTTGAGGAGGGTTGATAAATGAACCGCAAATCAAATGGCAGTCTGAAGAACCTACTACTGCTGACTTTGATACTTACGCAGATAACTTTTGCTGGTACAACGGGCAAGTTGGCTGGTCGCGTTACAAACGTTGAAACAGGCGATGCCTTGCCATTTTCAAACATTGTCATAGAAAGTACGACACTTGGTGGTGTCACTGACGCAAAAGGTTATTACAATATAATTAACATTCCTCCTGGGACATACACAGTCAACGCAATCTATCTTGGATATGCGAAATTGACCATTCAGGAAGTTAGAATTCTTATTGATCAGACCACGACAGTCAATTGCTCTCTCAAGCCAGAGGTTATGGAGGGTGAAGAGATTATGGTTGTGGCAGAGCGCAAGCTGATTGAAGATGATGTGGCCACCAGCGTGGTTTCAATGAGTGGAGATGAGATCAACTCCCTGCCAGTCACGTCCATCGCCGAAGCAGCTGGTCTTCAAGCTGGAGTCGAGGAAGGCTTTGTCATTCGGGGTGGGAGTGCCTCAGAATCACTTTTCCTCGTTGATAATATGACACTTCGGGATCCAAGGGATAACAGACCCATAACAGGCCTCCCTCTAAGTGCTGTTGCAGAACTCTCTGTAGAGCGGGGTGGTTTTAGTGCAGAATACGGTCAAGTGCGAGCCGGAATTGTAAACATTGTTACTAAAGACGGACCCAAAGATCATTATGAGGGTTCAGTCACATATCGCTACAGTCCCGCTCAAAAAAAATATTTTGGTATTTCACCATATGACAAAAATTCCATGTGGAATCGCCCCTATTTTGATGAAGCAGTCGCCTGGGATGGTACAAGTAGTGGGGGATGGGATGAGCAAACACGCATACAGTATCCTAATTTTGATGGCTGGAATATGGTGTCACAGCGTTTACTTGAAGATAATGATCCTACAAATGACCTTTCACCTCAAGCTGCCCAACGTCTGTTTGAATGGGAACGTCGCATGCGTCCAGTAACTGACCAGGGAGATTACACAGTTGATATAGGGTTTGGAGGTCCAGTGCCAGTCATCGGTAATCGACTGGGGAATCTCAGGTTCTTTAGTGCGTTTCGTTCAGAACGCGAAATGCTCATGATACCCACCACTCGAGATGACTATATGGATTATGATATCATGTTTAAATTGACATCAGATATTAGTCCCTCAATCAAGTTTGATATCACCACATTTAGTGGTAGAAGCTATAACGTGGCTGTGAATGAATCTGACCACAATCACAACGGAGAAGAATTTGGGATCAATGCCAAGGACTTTTGGTCACCCACAGACTTTTTAAGAACACCAGAAGACATAGCTAAAGCCACCTATGAGTACAGGGCAGCAAGAATATTCTCTGATTCGTGGTATAGTCCAGCCCTTGAAACACATAAAGCCATTGGAACACATCTTGTTCACACTCTTAGCCCGAAATCTTATTATGATGTCGCCCTGGAATATGTATCGCGCTCTTTTGAGACAGGTCCCGTTGAAGACAGAGATGTCATTCTCGGCACTGAGATCGTGCCGGGATATCTAGCAGATGAGGCTCCCTTTGGGTATAGCTCATTACCAGAATCAGGTGTTGGTGGAGATCTGCTCGGAGGGCATTCAGCCACAGCCCGCGACTCCAGCACTACATCCTTTGTCACCCTTAAGGCTAATTTTACTACCCAGATAAATCGCAAAAACTTATTCAAGACAGGTGGAGAGATTGTTTTCAATGACCTCCTATTAAATTACGGTCATGAGAAACCATATTTTGGGGATGTGAATCGAGTAAATTCACATTCAAAACCAATCCGAGCTGCCCTTTATGCGCAGAACAAGCTCGAGGCAGAAGGCTTCATTCTTGAAACAGGGTTGCGATTGGACTATTCCGATTCAAATATAAAGTGGGCCAAAACGGTTGGTGTTTTTGATGCCGCATATTTCACATCAAAATATGATCCCAACAATGAGTATGAACTGACACAGTCTGACCCCATTATTACCCTTAGTCCACGAATGAGTCTGTCTCACCCTATTACAGAAAATTCAAAACTATTCTTTAACTATGGACATTTCAAACAGCAGGCTCCCTACGATGAAATGTTGAAAGTGGGGAGAAAGTCTGATTTTGGGATGGCCAACTTTGGAGATCCCGAACTGCTTCCTGAACAAACTATCTCGTATGAGCTTGGTTTTGACCAAGTGATCTACAGGAAGCTGCTTGTCCAAGCCGCTGCCTTCTATCATGATATAACTAATCAACAGGGCTGGACAACGGTGATCGATGCTTCGGGTTCTGTGAACTATGAGCGGGCAAATAATGACCACTATGAAGATATTCGAGGTCTGGAGATATCATTACGGGTCCCCAAACAAACCTATTTGGGAGGCTTTCTAAATTATACTTATCAAGTTGCCTCGGATGGCTTCTTCGGATTTCAGAGACAGTATGAAAATCCACAGGAACAGATGGAATACAATAGTGTCAATATTTATCAGAACAGGCCCATCCCTGAGCCATACGCCAGAGGTGGTGTTAGTCTGCATGCTCCGCAAGGCTTTGGTCCCAAACTGATTGGTTTACAACCCCTCGGTGGCTGGAATGTCAATGTTGTGGCGAACTGGCGAGCAGGTGAGTGGTTGCACTACTCTACCTTGGCCGGAGCTTCAAATTTAAGGAATCTTCAGAAAGTTGATGACTTTAATGTGGAAGTGAAATTCAACAAGACATTCGCTATGCGCGGCAAGCGGGTCCAGTTCTTTATTGAAGTGGAGAATCTGCTGAATACTAAACAGTTGTCAGGTGCCAGTTTCTTTGATATCAATGATTTCCTCGCATATATGGGATCACTTCATCTTCCAGAAGATAAAGAGTATTATGATAATATTCTCGGAACGGATCGTGTGGGGGACTTTCGTGATGATAATGTGGTCTTCCAGCCCATCGAGTTTGTTGGTAATATTAACAACATAGGCTCACCTGATCCTGCAGTTATTTATTGGGACAATGCCAGTGAAGCCTATATGAGTTTTGATGAAGAAGCTGGAGTGTGGAATGCTACGAACACTGCATATCTCGATCAGGTGCTGGATGAAAATGCATATATAGATATGCCCAACCAGACCAGTTTCAATTTTCTCAATCCAAGACAGATCTTTATTGGAGTTGATATCAGCTTCGACCTTGGGCTATAGGAGGTTGAATATGAATTTCAACTCAGGAAGAAATAGCGTAATGCAAAACAATAATAATACCTCTAGATCCTTTATGCTGCTGTTTGCTGTGACCTTGTTGTGTCTAAGCGTTCCAGGTTTGGGTCAGGTCTTTGGACCGCAGGAGTTCAAATGGATCCGCGTTGGAGATCTACGCAGTTTCTATTCCAATGCTGGTGCAGAGATCGAGTTTTGCCGCTTCACCAACTCGGTCTCAGAAACCCAGACGGATGGACTTCAATACCCAGCTCAATTCAATTTCCAGGACCATTCCTGTGCGAAATCGCTCCGGATTGGATCAACAAATTACATGGATGTCGTTGCTGGAGAGACCTTTGCCCACAAGGTGGTATCAGCGGGCTCACGACAAGCGTATCTGGCCACAGAGATGATGCCCTATGAATTTACAATGACGGGGAAATTTTCTTCTCCCCTGGTTGTGGTAGACGGACTCACCGGTTCCACGAATTTTATTCAGGATATCCTGGATGAGGTTGATCCAAGTATGAATGCAGACCGCCAAATCAGCAATTTCCTGCATACATCAATGGGTGTGGATGTCAGACGAAAGATCCTTGGGTTTTCCCAGCAAAACCATGACAACTATATGATCTATGAGTATGTGTTCAAAAACACAGGTATTATCGATTCTGAAGGTACTCTAAATACTCAAACCCTGACAGATGTAATGTTTCATATGCAATATCGCTATGCCTTTGCTTATGAAGCCTTTCGGCTGGGATGGATCACTTCCTCAAACGCAAGTTGGGGACGAAATGCCGTCAACCAGACAGTCTGGGCTGATCCCACCAATGGTGATCCCATCCGTGCTCAGTATTCCTGGTATGGACCTGTTTCGGCTAGTCCAGGATATGAAGCTGACTACGGTGCGCCGAATCACGCGGGGGGACCCGTAATGGCCGGCACACAATTCATCGGGACAACGGTTCTTCATGCAGACACTTCGCCCGCAGATCAAACAAATGATACCAATCAACCAACCACGACCATGTATTTGGGCTCAGATAGAGATGCTCAGGGAGTGAATCAGTATAGCTCAGATATCATGACACGCAAATATGAGTTCATGACTGCTGGCCATCCAGCAAAAACCCACGCCGAACTCGTGGGAACCGGTTTTGCTGATGTGTGGGGAATCGACGCAGGCGGATATGCGCAGGGTCAGGGATTTGGACCCTATACAATGGCCCCTGGTGACAGTATCCGAATTGTGATAGCCGAAGCTATTGGCGGAATAGACCGGCAGAAGAATCTAGATGTTACTGAAAACTGGAATAACGGGTCAGGTCCGTTTACACTGCCTGACGGAAGTACGACAACGAATATCAATGCTTATAAAAATGCCTGGGTTGAAACAGGAGTAGATTCTCTTTTTCAAGCTTTCCGAATGGCAAAATTGTGTTTTGACAACGATTATGTGATTCCACAGCCACCACCACCACCTAATACATTTACGGTTAGCTCAGGTGGGGATAGAATAATTCTTGACTGGTCAGATGAATCTGTGAGTGCTCCGGGATTTGATGGTTATGCAATTTATCGAGCCTTCAATCGATCAGATACCTTGTACACAAAAATATGGGAATGTGATGCCTCAAATGTTGCATTCACCTATAGTGATGAGACCCCGGCACGAGGGTTTGACTACTACTATTACATCGTAGCCAAGAGTGATGGCTCTGAAAATGATCTGCATCCAGGTTTGCCCTTGGAAAGCAGTAAGCATTTTACTATGACCAGCGTTGCTGCGAACCTTAAAAGACCGGCTGCAAGTGAGCTTGATGCCATTCGGGTGGTCCCCAATCCATTTGACATTCGAGCAAGGTCTCTGCAGTTCGGCAACGAAAGACATGTCCTAGACAGAATTGCATTTTTCGACCTGCCCCCGCTCTGCAATATCAAGATTTATACGGAACGAGGAGATCTCATTGAAACTATTGAACACACCAATGGAACAGGGGATGAGTATTGGCATTCCATCACTTCTGCAAGACAGTTGGTGGTGAGTGGCCTCTATATCGCAGTTTTCGAAGTTACCGAAGATTATCAGGATCCGAACACCTCGGAGTTATTGTTCCGCAAGGGTGAAACGACTTATCGCAAATTTACCATCATTCGATGAGAAGGGAGCAAATTATGAAAAATCAAATACGACGCCTCTGCACCCTGACTATAGTGTCAATGATCTTTATCTCAACGGTAGGTGCTCAAGAAAGAGTAAAGCTGGCCCAAACTGGATTCCAATTCCTTAGTGTGGTTTCGGATGCCGAAGTTTCCGCCCTCGGTGGTGTAGCAACATCACGTCAACTTGGTTCCAGCAGTTTGTTCTTCAATCCAGCCACCATGGCTACACTGGAGGATCGAATCGAGATAAGCGCCAGCATGAATCAATTTATTGCTGGGATAAAACATAACGCCTTCAGTGCAGCTTTCAGACCAGCCCAGGGTAAATATGGTGTGCTAGGTGTATCGGTTCAGAATATTGATTATGGTGACAAGATTTATGGCACTGTTGTCAATCCATCAGACCCAAAAGGATATACTGATACGGGGGACTTCAGCCCTACTGCCATGGCAGTGGGCGTTGGTTATGCGAAAAAACTAAGTTCCTTTTTTGCCCTTGGAGGTCACTTCAAGTATGCGACTCAAAATTTGGGCAACACTGTCATACCAACTGTGGACGATACACTTAATGCTACTAAGGATATCGAAAATGAGTTGAAGGCAACAGCGGCAGACTTTGGAACCTACTTCGAAAGTGGCGTTCGGAGCATCAACTTTGGGATGTCAGTCAGGAATTACTCACAAGAGGTCAAATATGTAACGGAGAGTTTTCAGTTGCCCCTGGCATTTACTCTAGGGGTTTCAGGAGATTTGATCGAAATGATCACGGGGAATGCTAGTTCATTCCAAAAAGCAACGTTATCTGCAGAAATGACGCATTATCGAGCTCACCCTGAACAAATCATGATTGGTTTGGATTACCAGCTCCTTGAACTTTTCGCGTTCCGGGCTGGCTATGTTGCCAACAATTACGAAGATGATCTGTCATTCGGCGTGGGGGTCAAGAAATTTGGTCTCGTAGCGGATTATGCCTATACTCCATTTGGTATCTTCGGAAATGTTCAGCGGATCACCATCCGCTTCTCACTTTAAGTTTGATGGTTGATGAGGAGAGTATCAATGAAAATTTATAAGAACAACCAAAGAATAGCTGTTTGGTTACTGGTGAGCTTGATAATTGTGCTTGCTGGATGTGAATATGAAACACCTGAGGCACTTTGGGATCCCAGTAAGGACCTGGGTATACAGCCTGAAATAACGGGAATTGTTCCAGCAGATTCCGCCGCTGGAGGGGTGACTGAGATTGTACTCCAGGGTCTAAATTTTTCACCCATAGCTGAGAACAATTTGGTTTACATGTATGATGTTGCCAATGAATATGCAGTATCCTTTGGATTCATTATTTCTACATCAAGCACTGAGATCGTCCTATCGAGACCTAATATGAGTAGTAACCAATTACTGATAAAGGTATCTGTTGAAGGGGCTTATCAACTAGCTGAAATCTCTCCCTATAAGATTCCTATAGTCGTAGAAGACTATGGAATTTTTGACATGAGGGATTATTCATCTGAACCGCGTGTGTATTGCATAGCCTCCGATGCAGATGAAAATGTATATGCTGCGACATATGCAAACAGTACCCGATTGATTTACAAATTCAATTCGGCAGGTGAATTGAGCGAATTTGCCTCAACTTCATTTAGAACAAGCTATGATATGCAAATTGGTCCTGGTGGCGATGTTTATATCCAACGAGGGAAAAAGTACTTTGATGTATTTCCTGCTGATGGAAGCGGTGACTATAAATATGGTGATGGCATGCCTGAAAATGCACGGTTCTTTGATTTTGATGAGAATCATAACATCTACTGTGGATACAAAGACGGTATATTTCTCGTGAACACAGATGAGAGCAATCAAGCACTTGGTGACTATAACCCCTCATTTGAAATCAGAGCCATCAAAGTGTTTAACAACGAATACCTCTATGTCGCTGCCGAATACTCAGGTACAGATACCAACCTAGCAGAAATGGGTGTCTGGAGAAGTGCCATTAATGCTGTGGATAATCTGGGAGACCCTGGACAGGTCTTTGATATGGCTGACGCTTGGGAAGCATACTCTGGTGCCGAGATCACCAGCATTGCTCTCTCAGGAGATGGTGATCTCTACGTATCGGTTGTTGTAGATGATGAAGATCCCATTCTGGTTGTAAAGGAGGATGGAAGCATAAAACCCTATTATATGGGTGGTATAATCCCTCCACATGCATTTGATCTTACCTGGAGCACCGGGGAGGTCATGTATCTGAATCCTGGTGAAGATGCAGCATCCCAAAACATTCTGGCAATCAAAATGGGTGAAGTTGGTGCACCCTATTTTGGGCGTGACTAATCTGATATTCCATAAATTTCAATTAATCTCCTTGGTTGATTCTCAACTACAGATCCGTTGCCATAAGCAGCGGATTTGTTTGTTATGGGGCACAACAGTATCAAGTATATTAATTGAACTAAAACCCACACTTGACTCTAGATCAACTTTACCGGAGTAAGAGCAAGCAAACAGAATAAAATTGCAAAGCGTCGCTACAAATAGCAGCCCTCAAGCCTCCAAGAGAGTGAAGATACTCTTCCCGATTTTCATGATCTTCATTTCCCTCCTTGTCTTTGCCCTCCTGGAAAGTGGATTGCGACTTATGCAATATGGTGGAAATTTGGATTTATTCATTCCTGTCCCTGATGAGCATTCCGAATACCTGATGAATAACCCGAATGTAGGGCAGAGATATTTTCACAAACAAACTAACATCCCCAATCCTACTAAGGACCTGTTCCTAAAAAACAAACCTGAGAATAGCTATCGAATTTTTGTACTTGGTGGTTCAACCGCGGCGGGTTACCCCTATGGCAATAACATCAAATTTTCACGAATTCTTGGATTCAGGTTGCAGGAACTGTATCCCAAGAGAGCTATTGAAGTTGTTAATGTGGCCATGTCAGCAGTTGGAAGTTACACCCTCCTTGATCTGGTTAATGAAGTTCTTGATCAAGAGCCAGACGCAATCCTCATCTATGCCGGTCACAATGAGTATTATGGTGCTCTAAGTGTTGCATCAATGGAATCTCTGGGTCGGAATCCTTTCATTGTCAGGTCGTATTTGAAACTTATTCGTCTAAAAAGCTTTCTCTTATTGCGAGAACTGGTAGGGTGGGTAAAAGGCAATTCAAAGTCCAGCCAAATGAACAATGAATTAGAGAATTCCACTGGAACTCTCATGGAAAGGATCGTTGGAGAACAACAGATTCCCTTTAATAGTACGCTGTATGAGGCTGGAAAAAGTCAATTTGAATCCAATCTCAGCATTATTATCGAGAGATCTCAGCGGCAGGGGGTCGAGGTGGTGCTCAGCGAATTAGTCTCTAACATCCGTGATCAAGCCCCCTTCATATCCGTGGATGATGGAGATGGTAACACCGCTTTGAATTCATTCAACCAGGCTCGTTTGTTGGAGAAAAATGGCGCGTATATCGACGCAAGAATTAACTATCTCGTAGCAAAGGATACTGACGCCTTGCGTTTTCGAGCCGCTGAGGACATGAATAGCATCATTCACTCCCTGGCAAGGAATTATCAGCTTCACGTCGTACCAATGCAGCAGGCATTTAAAGCGGTGGCCACACATGGCTTGATCGGCGATGAACTCATGGTGGATCATCTACATCCCAATATTGACGGCTATTTTATTATGGCGGATGCCTTTTTTAACACGTTTCAGCAGAAAACAATAATTGGTGTACCTGCACCTGGCGTTCAAGCTACAAATGCTGAGACCTGGAAACAAAAATGGGGCATATCTCCGCTGGATAGTGGTGTGGCGGAATTGAATATCCGGTACTTGAAGGGAGGCTGGCCCTTTAAAGAGAAATGGGAACCCAACTTGAGTTTTGAGAATTATAAACCCAAAGAAATTGAAAAAAAACTGGCTCTCGAAGTGGTTACAAATTCTGCTCTTGGTCTAGAATCCGCTCATATTCAATTGGCAAATGAATATAAAAAAAAGGGCGATCTAGGGAAAGCGGCAGAGACCTATTTATCATTGATACATGCTATTCCATTTGAGCTTTCCTTTTATCAGGAAGCAGTAGATCTCCTTTTCCAACTGAAGCGTTATGCCGAAGCTAAATATATCCTCGAAATAGGTGTGAATCATGGCCATGGTAAATGGGCTCACAAAATGCTATCCCAATCAAAACTTATGCTCGGTGATATCGCAGGTGCAATACCTGATCTCGAGATGGCACTTCAGAATAATCCAGATGATGAAAGTGTAATATCAAATTTGCATCAGGCTTATCTATATATGGAAAAAAGTGATGAGGTCAGTGAACTGGTTAATCTTTTGGAAGACAGAAATGCTTCCCTAGATTTATTAATGAAACTGAACGATCAAAGAAATATCACACGGTCGAAAAATACTGCGGTGAAGGATTTGCTTGATAGAGCCCAGGCACTTCTTAAACAGACAGAATACCAGGAAGCAGAAAAATTACTTTTAAGCTCAATTCAAATTAAGCCAAGTGCCACGGCTTATCAATGGCTTGGACAAATAGCTGTGATACATCATCAGTCAGCAAAAGCGCGTGAATACTTTGAAAAAGGACTCAAGTTTCAGCCCCTGGATGAGTACATGCTCAAGGAGTTTGGTAGACTTAATGATCTACAAGATTGAAAACTGGGACCAGGATCTTGGGTGACTAAAAGATCGTGTAGATGAATGGAGCCAGGGCCGATCCCTCTGCAAACACTGCAATTGCAGCAAGAACGAATAAAAATATGAAAATCGGTGCTAGCCACCACTTTTTTCTCACCTTTATATAGTCCCACAACTCTGTCCAGATACTAATTTGTGCCATTAAAACATCCTATTCATTCGCTTATCATGTGATTGTTCTCGATCTTCCCAGTAGCTCTCATTATTCCACTTAGATTTCAATAAATCCTTCCCACTGAGGCGCATGATTGAACCAATTGGTAAGAGGATGAGATAAAAGGTAAGGGTCAATACGATATAGGTGATTCCTATTCCCAGAAGCTTTGCGATTATCATCCAGGGATAATAGATGATCAGCACTGCCTTATAAAAAACCCAGGTAATGAGCCAGGAAGCAACTGCAACAGATGGTAGCCAAAGGTTGATATTGTCCCTGAACCAAAACTGAAATCCGGCAAATATCAGAAGTATAACACCCAGTCCATACCCGAAAGTCTGAAGTGACTTTCTATCGGTTTTGATCTCGAGACTTTGAACGATACTAATCAAGGTCGAATTCATGAAGATAATTTTTCTGATTGGTTTTTGGTTGATCTGTTTTGTGCATGACATAGGGACCAATGATCAAGCTGTCCATTTCCGTAGCCATAAAACACCGATAGGCATCTGCGGGGCTGGCGACAATGGGTTCACCCCGGACATTAAATGATGTATTCACAATCACAGGGCAGCCTGTCAGATCTTGAAAATGAGAAATAAGTGCATGGTATTTTGGATTGGTATTTTTGCTCACACTTTGAATACGGGCAGAATTATCCACATGTGTGATGGCGGGAATCTTTGAGCGATGGAGTTTGAGTTTTTCAAGCCCATTAAGGTCGCGAGTGTCATCAGCCAGAAGATGTTTATCTCGTACATTTGAAACCAGAAGCATGTAAGGAGAGGGGCTGTCCAGATCAAACCACTCAGATATTTCTTCCTCCAGAACAGAAGGTGCAAAGGGTCTAAATGATTCTCGATATTTAATTTTAAGATTCATTGTCGTTTGCATCTCAATGGACCTTGCATCTCCAATAATGCTGCGATTCCCCAGAGCTCTCGGTCCAAACTCCATGCGCCCCTGGAACCAACCTAATACCTTCTCTTCACTGATAATGGTAGCACCAACTCTTTCAGGGTCATCAACCTTTGTGTAGATGGCACCCCTGGCATCCAAGGTCTTTTGGATCATGTCATCCCCGAACTCAGGACCCAAATACGCACCTTGCATTGAATCAAGACCAGGTAATACAGTTCGTTCGTTTCCAAAATGATGATACCAGACTGCCATTGCTGCCCCCACAGCGCCTCCTGCATCTCCTGCCGCCGGTTGAATCCAGAGCTCGTCAATCAGACCGGATTGAAGAATTTTACCATTGGCTACACAGTTTAGGGCCACACCACCAGCCATAACGAGATTTCGCTCACCTGTCCGTTCAACAATATGAGCAACAGTCCTTAAAACCACTTCTTCTGTAACTTGCTGAATGGAAGCAGCCAGGTCCATTTCACGCTGGGTGAGATCCGTTTCCGGTTTACGAGGGGGTCCGTCGAATATTTTGTCAAATCGTTTGCTGGTCATCGTTAGACCCGCATGGTAATTAAAATATTTCATATCAAGACGATAGGAACCATCATCTCGAATATCAATCAGGTGTTCTTTTATCAGGTCTGCGTATCGAGGAATACCATAAGGAGCCAGGCCCATCAGTTTATACTCGCCGGAGTTTACTCTGAATCCGGTGTAATAAGTAAAGGCAGAGTACAAGAGACCCAGGGAATGTGGAAAGTTGATCTCTTTCTCCAGTTTAATCTGATTACCCTTGCCAACACCCCAGCTGGTGGTGGTCCACTCACCTACGCCATCCATGGTGAGAATAGCGGCACGTTTGAAAGGTGAAGGATAAAACGCTGATGCAGCATGGGATTCATGGTGCTCGGGGAAAAAGAGTTCGCCATCGTAACCGATTTCCCGCTCGATGATCTTTGGTATCCAGAGCTTGGATTTCAGCCAGACGGGTAAGGCTTTTAAGTAAGATCTAAGACCCCAGGGAGAAGACATGAGATATGTCTCCAGTAAGCGCTCAAATTTTAATAAGGGCTTGTCATAAAAGGTCAGGGCATGAACATCCTGAATTTGTATTTCCGCCTCTTTGAGACAATACTCAACAGCATGCACTGGAAATGAAGCATCATGTTTCTTTCTGGTAAACCGTTCTTCCTGGGCAGCGGCTATGATTTTTCCATCCTTGAGAAGACAGACTGCAGAATCATGATAAAAGGCTGAAATACCGAGAATGAATGTTGGGTCAGGCATCAAAAATAATGTTCTTATTTAGCAAATTTAAAAGTCTAACAATGCTGATTCTTTTCAAGCAAACTACCTCAATCTTAAAATTATTGCTATCACTTACTGGGCTTGGGCTTGTAAGGACCTTATGTAACAATATGAGTCTATCTGCGATCCCCTCCAAAAGATTTCCTGGGGGAAAATGGGGCTGTCTCAGAACCTGAGATGGTCTTTTTTTTGATTTTTGCCAAGAAAGCACACGGATTTTCACAGATTTATGTAAATTCTGCACTGAGACACTATTTTTAAGTATTGTATCCTGTCAATGCAATTCAGAACAAATAGCATGATTTTTTAAGAGATACGCTTGGGTTACCCTGGATACCAAATGATTGGCAAGCTATTGGAGAAATTTTAATAGAATTAGAGGATCCGGCTCTATCTGTGGGGTTTCGCTATAGTCTGTGAAAGTGAACTAGATTTAGACAAGACCCACATGATTCGATTAAGGTTGGAGATCAAGTTTTTATATAGGGGAATTGGGACTCCATTTCGAGCTCCCAGGGGTCTATCTAGTTACAGATATCAATTGAGCAGTCCCAAAAACCCTAGAAGATATGATTTATGATACTTTGGATACGAGATGGGCTTTGAGACATGATTTATCTACTTGCGACGGTGAAAACAGATCTCTAATCTTGAGTATCATTAACCAGCGTATATGAGACAGATTGAGTTTGTCGGACTTGGCGAGATAACGGGAGAAGAGCCGTCAGAATTGTCCGAGTTGTCCAGCTTTTCTCGTCAAATCTATAGGTAAAGATAACAGAAATGTTTTCTTTAAGAGGGGAGAGCCCTGAAGGGCTCAATTTCCTCAATAATCCAAAGCCTCAACTGCTTTTTCCAAATCAGGACTGATGACCGTACTATAGACAGATGTTGCTCTCAGAGAAAATCACCAATAAAAAAATTGCTATTGCATGGCAGAATTGTCCACTATTGTCCATTTCTCGCTAGAAAACCTGAAAGTGGTCTAAAAACAAAAAACCCTCGTAAGTCTATGAAATACAAGGGAATTATGTGGTGGCCCCATCTACGTCCTGTGGATTTCGCCGGGCAGGCAGGGATCCGCCGTCGCTTCGTTACTCTCAGCTATGGCGTGATAAACTCCATTGAACCGCCATAATTTATCCCGCCGAAGGGGAACACGAAGTGTCGGGACGGGGATTTTCAGTCCCATTGTTTGATTCTGTAAGTGGCTGTGTATCAGTTGGTTGTGGAGGTCGGTGAATTGGCGTGTACATTATATGTGCAGTATCGCTGTGGAATTGCCGAATCAAGGTCGATCATTCACGCTAGATCTAACAGGGGGCCGTGTTAAGACCCCCTGCATTATTCTGAGATATTATTAATTGAGTTTTGCCAGGATGTCACCTCGGCTGATGATGAGAA